>NZ_MSGO01000042.1 GCF_001929375.1 Actinomyces oris
GACTCCGGCAGGCTCGACGAGGCCATCCCCCTGTACGAACAGACCCTCGAAGACCGCACCCGCATCCTGGGACCCCACCACCCCGACACCCTCATCTCACGCAATAACCTCGCAGGCGCCTACCAGGACTCCGGCAGGCTCGACGAGGCCATCCCCCTGTACGAACAGACCCTCGAAGACCGCACCCGCATCCTGGGACCCCACCACCCCCGCACCCTCATCTCACGCAACAACCTCGCCTACGCCTACCAGGCCGCCGGCAGGCTCAACGAAGCCATCACCCTGCACGAACAGACCCTCGAAGACCGCACCCGCATCCTCGGCCCTGATCACCCCGACACCCTGGCCTCACGCAACAACCTCGCAGGCGCCTACCAGGCCGCCGGCAGACTCGACGACGCGGATAAGCTCTTTGAGACGCCGTCGGGCTCCGAGGACGAGCAGGACGGGACCGAGGAGGACCCGGACCAGGAAGCCGGTCACTGACCGCCGCAGGCCGCCGTCATTGATGTCGGTGGGCTGTGAGACAGTGTCGGCATGCGGATCCTCCACACCTCCGACTGGCACCTGGGGCGCGCCTTCCACGGGCGCGTGCTCGATGACGCGCACGCCGCCTTCGCCGACCACCTCGTCGAGCTCGTCACCGCCGAGTCAGTCGACGCCGTCCTCGTCTCCGGGGACGTCTACGACCGCGCCATCCCACCCAATGACGCCGTCGCACTCCTCGATGAGACGCTGCGCCGTCTGACCGAGCGCACCCGGGTGGTCCTGACCCCCGGCAACCATGACTCCGCCCGCCGCCTCGGCTTCGCCGCCGATCTCATGCGCGAGGGCCTCATCATTCGGGCCCGCACCGCTGGCCTCGACCGCGGCATCATCCTGCCCGACGCCGATGGCAACGATGCCGCCATCGTCCACGCCCTGCCCTACCTCGACCCCGACGCCGCCCGCGAGATCCTCCCGCCCCTCCTCGCCGAGCGCCTCGGCGAGGAGCTCCCCGCGAAGCACACAGCAGGGGAATACCAGGCCGAGGGCGAGGGCACCGCCCTGCAGCCCGGCCCGCCAGAGCGCCCGCGCCTGCCCCGCTCCCACGAGGCCGTTGTCTCCGCCGCCCTGCGCCTCGTGGCCGCAGACCTGGACCGCCTGCGCTCGGCCCGCAGTCGGCGCCTGCCGAGCCTGCTCATGGCCCACGCCTTCGTCGTCGGTGGTGAGGCGTGCGAGTCTGAGCGGGACATTCGCGTCGGCGGCGTCGACTCCGTGCCCTCCGGCGTCTTCACCACCCTGGGCGGCTCGCCCCTGGCCGAGCGCAGCGGCGGCCTCGACTACGTGGCCCTCGGCCACCTCCACCGGCCCCAGGAGCTCACCCGGCCCACCGGCCCGCGCCTGGTCTACTCCGGCTCACCCCTGCCCTTCTCCTTCGACGAGGCCGAAGGCGCCCGCAACTCTGCCACCAAGTCCTCCGTCCTGCTGGACCTGGACGCCGACGGCATCACCGGGCTGGAGCGCATCCCCACCCCGGTCCTGCACCAGGTGCGTACCCTGACCGGCACCCTGCCCGAGCTCCTCTCCCCCGCCTTCGACGACGCCACCGGCGCCTGGGTGCGCGTCATCCTCCAGGGCGAGCGGCCACCCGGCGCCCTGGCCACCCTCAAGGAGCGTTTCCCCAGCCTCCTGGCCTTCCAGCACGAGGCCCCCACGCGCACCGCCCGCGAGCGCATCGCCGTCACCGCCGCGGCCGACCCGCTGCGTATCACTGAGGACTTCTTCGACGACGTCTGCGGGCGCGCCCCGCAGCCCTCCGAGCACGGCGTCCTGCGCAGCGCGTACGAGTCCGCCCTGGCGGGCGCGAGGAGCGAGCGATGAGGATCCATTCCCTGACCATGACCGGTATCGGCCCCTACGCGGGGCGGGAGCACATCGACTTCGACGCGGTGGGCGCCTCCGGCCGATTCCTGCTCACCGGCCCCACCGGCTCAGGCAAGACCACCATCATCGACGCGATCGTCTTCGCCCTCTACGGGGACGTGGCCGACTCGGCCGACTCCTCCAAGGAGCGCATCCGCTCCACCCTCGTGGGCCCGCACACCGAGAGCGTTATCGAGCTCGTCTTCTCCACCGGCGCCGGCGTCTACCGGGTGCGCCGCACCCCCACCTACGAGCGGGCCAAGCGGCGCGGCCAGGGCACCACCACCCAGAACGGCACCGTCAAGCTCTGGCATCTGGCCGAGGTCGGCGGGGAGCCGCTCGATGAGCCCGTCACCCGCGTGGGCGACGCCGACGCGGAGATCGCGCGCGCCGTGGGCTTAAGCCGGGAGCAGTTCACGCAGACGGTCGTCCTGCCGCAGGGCAAGTTCGCCCGGTTCCTGCGCGCCGACTCCTCCGAGCGCCAGCACCTCCTCAAGGACGTCTTCGGCACCGGCATCTACGACGCCATCCAGGACGCCCTCATCCAGGCCTCCCGGGACGGGGCCCGGCGGGTCGCGCAGGCCGCCGCCGACCTGCGCGGACAGGTCGCCGCCCTGGGACGGCACCCCCTCCTCACCGAGGCGCCCTCCCCCGCTGAGACCACAGATGCCGGCGAGGAGACCGCCGACGTCGATCAGGTGACGCTCCCGGAGGACTCACCGCAGGAGGCCCCGCCTGGGGGGACCCAGGAGGCGCTGCCGTTGCCCGCTCACGACGCCGACCGTGAGGAGCCGGAGGAGGTCGACGCCGGCCCTGCTCCGACGCCGGCCCAGGCCTTGGAGGCGGCGATGGCGGGAGCCGCCCCGGACCTGGCGGCTCTTCGCCGCGTCGGCACCCAGACACTGAAGGCCTCCCGCAACCGGGTCGCGCTGGCCGAAGCCCGCTCTGAGGCCGCAGGAGAGGTCCTCGCCCGGGCGCAGTCGGCCCGCGAGGAGGCCCAGAGCCTCCACGACCTCCTGGAGCGACGCCGGGCCCTAGTGGAGGAGAACGCGCGACTGGCTGAGCGTGCCGAGCAAGAAGCCGACGACGCCCAGCGACTCCAGGCCGCCGAGCGCGCCTCCCGGGTGCGGCCCTACCTGGTCGCCGAGCAGGCCGCCCGTCACCGCGCCCAGCAGGCCGTCGCCGCACTGGCCGCTCGCGCCGACCAGAGCGGGCTGGCCCACCTGGCCGAACAGGCCGGAGTCACCAGTGCCGGCAGCGCGGAGGATGCCACCGGCAGCGACGCTCACAGCAGCCATGACGCCGCGGTGACACCCGCCGCCATCATCGAGCCCCTGGTCCGTGAGGCGCAGCGCCAGCTCACCACCCTCGAGGATGAACCCAGCCAGGCGAGGGCCGGCGCTACCGCAGCGGACGCGGCCCCGCAGGACTCCGACGCGGCAGAGACCCCCGTGGCGGCCGAAGCGTCCGAGAAGACCCAAGCCGGGGCCCTGAGCCCCCACGACCTCGACGACCTGGCGCACCACTGCCGTCGCGAGCACGGGCAGCTCGAGGCCCTCGTGAACCTCGAGGCCGGCCTCCCCGAGCGCGAAAGCGCCTTACAGCAGCGGGAGGCGGAACTACAGCGCGCCGCCGCTGACCTGGAGCAGCGCGCGGAGAAGCTCGCCGAGCGCCCCGCGCAGCGCACCGCCCTGGTGGAGACGCTGGAGGCGGCGCGCGCGGCCCACGAGCGCCTCGACGGCCTTCAAGACCGCCGGGCCCGGGCCGAGGAGCGCCACCGGGCGGCCCTCGCCGTCGAGCAGCTCAGCGCCCAGCTCGCCCAACGGGACGCCGCCTGCGCTGAGGCGGCGGCACTCGCGAGGGAGGCGACCAAACAGGTTCATGCCACCCGCCTGGCCTGGATCTCCGGGACCGCCGGAGCGCTCGCCGGTGAGCTCACAGAGGGCGAGCCCTGCCCCGTGTGCGGCTCGACCACGCACCCCTCCCCCGCCAACGCCGGCACCGACGGCGCCACCCGTCAGCAGGTCGAGGTCGCCGAGGAGCACCAGCGGCAGGCCGACGAGGCGCTCAGCGGTGCCGTCCGACAGCGCGACACCTGTGCCGCCCGGCTTCAGGAGGTCCAGCGAGCCAGTGACGGCATGGATGCCCCCGCCGCCAAGGAGTCGCTGGAGGCTGCCGCCGCCGCCCTGGCCACGGCGCGGGCAACAGCCGACGGCGTCGAGGACCTGGCCGGGCGCCTCGAGGCCTTCGATGCGGGCACCGAGCAGGAGCGTGCCGCGCTCGATGCCGCCCGCTCCGCCCAGGAGTCGGCCCGCAGCCGCCTGGAGGCCGAGCGCGAGGCCCTCGCCCAGGACCAGCGGCGCTGCCTGGAGGCGCGCGGGACCTGGCCGAGCGTCACTGCCCGCGCCGCGGCCCTCCTCGTGCGGGCCAAGGAGGCCGAGGACGCCTCCCAGGACGTCGACACTGCCCGCACCGCCCTGGCCCAGGCCCGCAGCGCCCTGGCCGACCTGGCCGCCGCGCTGACGGAGGAGGACTTCACCGGCGCGGCCCAGGCAACAGCGGCCCTCATGGAACGCGGTGCCATCGAGGCCCTGTCGGCCGGCGTGCGGGCCGCCGCCACCGCCCACGAGCGGGTCCGCCTGGGCCTGGAGGACCCGCAGATCGCCGCCCTGAGCGGCCAGGAGGAGGACCTCCTCGAGGCTGCCGCCGCCGAGCTCGCCCAGGCGGACGCCGCCGCCCGGCAGGCCGCCTCCGTTCAGGCGCGCACCGCCGAGTCCCACGAGCACCTGCGTCGGGCCGTCGACGGCGTCGAGCAGGCGGCCACCGCCTATGAGGAGGCGGCCGGCTCCAGCGCCGACCTCATCCGGGTGGCGAACCTCGCCCGCGGGGAGAACGAGGCCGGCACGCCCCTGGCCACCTGGGTGCTGCAGGCCCGCTTCGAGGAGGTCCTCGTCTTCGCCAACGAGCGCCTGTCCCAGATGTCCTCCGGGCGCTACGAGCTCATCCGGGTCGCCGAGGAGACCAGCCAGCGCCGGCGCCGCAAAGGACTCGGCCTGGCCGTCGTCGACCACCTCGGAGACGAGCGCACCCGCGACCCCCGGACCCTCTCGGGCGGGGAGACCTTCTACGTCTCCCTGTCACTGGCCCTCGCCCTGGCCGACGTCGTCTCGGCCGAGTCCGGGGGCGTGAGCCTGGAGACCCTCTTCATCGACGAGGGCTTCGGCACCCTGGACGCCGACACCCTCCAAACAGTCATGACCCAGATCGACCACCTGCGCGCCGGCGGGCGCACCGTCGGCATCGTCTCCCACGTGGCCGAGCTGCGCGACCAGATCGCCGAGCGCATCGCAGTGCGGCGCGTCGCCTCGGGCGGATCCACCCTGAAGGTGACCGCCTGAGACGACGCGCCGCGAACGCATCCTGCTGGTCGGTGCCGCCCCAGCGGCCGGCACCGACCAGTCGTCCTAGAAGATGCTGTTGTTGGAGTAGATCGTGACGGTGGGCTCACCGTCGCCCTCCGGCAGCTCCACCTTCCCGGAGAAGGTGAACTTCACCTTGCGGGGGGCGGGGTTCTTGTCGAAGGCCGTCGGCTTGGGAGACCCGGAGATGTTGATCTCGTCAGAGGTGAAGGACAAGTCATTGCCGCCCTCGGAGAACTCCACCTTCGTGGCGTCCTTCTCCACCGACAACGAGGTCATGTCCGAGGAGGTCTGGACGGGGCAGATGTTGTCCATGTTCGTTGGAACAGTCGCACAGGTCTTCGTCTGCTCCTTAACCTTCTCCAGCGCCTTGGTCTTCAGCTCGTCAGTGGGAGTCGCATCCACCTTCTGGGTGCCCACCGACTCGGCCTCCGAGCTCGCACCCTGCCCCGAAGGAATCAGCGTGACCGAGGCCTCCTTCGCAGTGAGGTACTTGCTGACGGAGTCCGGCGCCGCCACCGGGTACACACCGGGGTAGGCGAACTGGGTCGCGGTGCGAGACCCACTCCACCCGCCACTCTCCTTAGCCAGGTCGATGGCGACCCCTGCGACCTTCAGCCCCGGAAGCAAGGAGGAGCTGAAGTCCGCGGAGACCACGAGAGGCTTATCCACCTTCCAGCTGTCCAGGCCGAAGGAACCCGACGTCTTCGAGGCGGTGAAGTTGTACTCGAAGGCCTTCCCGTCCAGGGACAGATGAGCCTTAACCGTGGCGGAGTCACCAGAGATGGTGGGCTTGTCGATCTTGGTGACCTTGATCCTCGCCTTGGCGGCCTTGAGGGCGTCGTCGGTCAGCAGCTTGCGCTGGTCATTGGGGACACCGGGGTCCACCATCTTGGTGGCCTCAGCGGCCTTGCCCTCCGACAGGAGCGTCAGGTAGCTCTCAACCGCCTTGTCAGGGCCGCGCATGCCGTTGACGACATTGAGCCCGACGACGCCGGCAACCACCAGCGCCACCACGACCCCGAAGGCCGACAGTCCCAGAATGACCTTCTTGCGCGAGGCCGCACTCATCGGGGCGGGCTCGGGCAACGCGCCCGCAGCAGTCGTGCCCGCGGTGGCTGCGCCGTCAAGACCGGGAGCCGGGGCCTGCGAGGCCGGCGTGGTCTCCACCCACTGCCCGGTCGCCGGGTCCATGGAGAAGACGGCGCCGGTGGCCGGGTCCATGGCGATACTGGCCCCGGTGGCCGGGTCCGTGCTGTACGCCCACTGCTGGGACGGCGTCGTCGACCGGACACCGGAGGTGCCCGCACGCCAGGCCGCACTGGCCTTCTTCCCGCCGACCAGCTGCAGCACCGCCGGGAAGACGGAGTAGACCCACAAGGGCAGCAGCTCCGCCAGCACCGAGACGATCGCCACCACAACCCCGAACAGGAAGAAGGTCAGGACGTTGGGCTGCATACTGACAGACATGTGGAGGCCGGCCCCGCCGCCCGAGGAGCGCATCGGGGTGTCAGCGCCTGAGAAACGCAACGGGAGCAGCCCGTAGAAGACGATCGCCCCCAGGACCAGCGACACGAGCGGAAGCTGCCAGACGCGCGCCCACTCGGTCCGCCCCGTGCGGGCACGCCTGACGCCCACGCGCACCGCCGCCGCCGCGATGGCCACGATCATGGCCACGAACAGCAGGATCGACCAGCTGCCGAACCAGGTCCAGGCGTAGGCGTCGCCGTCCTTCTCGCCGCCCAGGGACGGCAGGAAGTAGGCCAGAGCCTCCGCGGCCTCGCTCTTGTCCAGGGTGAGGCCTCCCAGGGACCCCATGCCCAGGGCGAGCAGCACCAGGTTCGGCAGGAAGACCGGCAGCAGAAGAATCGAGGCCAGGCTCCACCCCTGGGTCAGCGCCGCAACGATGTAAGCGACGATGACGAAGACCCCCAGGACCACACCCAGTGCGGTACTCAAGGCGCCCAGCTCACGGCCAAGCTGCACCACCGGGCTCGGCAGTCGCTCGAGCAGCGACCCGCCACTACGAGCCACCACCAGCGCTACGAAGACCACCACAGTCACCAACAGGATCGTCATCAGCGCGGAGGAGGAGACCGTCATGACCTTCAGCCCCATCATCTCGGCGGTCGCGGAGAACGGAGCCGTCACCAAGCAGGCCACCAGCGCCACAGCCAGGGCCTCGGCTCCGGCCCGCGCCAGAGTCGGGACCAGCGGGGCCGCCGAACCATCAACTGCGCTCCGGCGGCGCGCCAGCCAGAAGACCCCGATACCGGCGGCGGTCAGTGCCCCCATGGGCAGCAGCGTGAAGGTCAGGGTGATGGTCTCGTACTCGTTCGACCCCGACATGACGAACTGCCCGCCCAGGCTCCAGCCCATGAGCAACGGCAGCGTGGAGAAGGTCGTCGGGAACGTCTTCGTCGTCGTCCCCATGGTCGAGATGGCCACAAGCGTGAGGATCGCGCTGACGGCCGCCGATCCGAGCACGATCGCGAGCGTCAGGGCCGTGGAGGTCAGACCCGGGGCACGGAACCAGGCGGTGAAGGTCTGCGCCAGAGGCGAGGACTGAGCGACCTGCCCGGGCTGCACGAACCCGCCTTGAGCCTGCGGCGCCGGCGCTCCAGGGGCGGAGGCGCCGGCGACCGGAACACCCATCGTGTGCGGGGCGGCCACGGGGTCGGCTCCAGCGGCGGCCGGAGGCGGCGGAGGGGCCTCAGTCACGCTGTACGCCTCAGGCGCGGGAGCACCCGGCGGAGGCGGCACGGGCACAGCGGGGAAACTGCCGGTCTCCGGCCCCGACGTCGTCGGGGGCGTAGGGGCTGGAACCTCACCAGTGCCATGCGAAGGATCGGGAGAAAAACTGCTGTTGGACACAGGGCTGCCTTTGATAGGGAATCAAACACGGCAGTTCTACCCCATGGAAACCAGCCGCGCACCAGTTTCGTCCCCCAGTCTTGACATGCGATCCACGCTGTCCGCGAATAAGCACGGACAGAGCCTCCCCCGGTGCGCCCAACGTCCTACTGCACCCGAAGCTAGCCCTCGCCACCGGCCGAGTCGCCCTCACCCTGCTGGCCGTCGCCGCCTTCCTGAGAGCCGTCCTGCTGGCCCCCGGACTGGTCGGCACCCTGCGAACCCGAGTCCGGCGAGGCAACGCCCTGCTCGGCGGCCTTCTCCTTGACCGTGTTGAGGATGCTGATGAGGTCGTCCCGTCCGGGGAAGGACACTCCGGACTCCAGGGCCTTGAGGGCCTGGTCGACATTGCCGATCTTGAGCTGACCGGAGAAGCTCTCCGCATCGGCCAGGGTCTGCGTTTTGAGAACGCCCGCCCCGTAGTAGACGCCTGCCCCCGTGGCCACCAGGGGCAGGAACAGTGCCGCCAGGACCAGCAGGGCGGCAGGCCCCTTCGGCTTGGCTCTGGCCAAGGCCGAGCAGGACACGAGGAAGGCGAAGAAGGCCAGCACCGCGCCACCGCCGACAGCACCGATCGCCGCCCAGTTGGGCGTCCAGCTCCGAGTCGAGAGAATCTCGAAGACGTGCAGCGTGCTCAGCAGCGTGTAGGTCCCCCATCCCAGGGCTCCGCAGGCCGCCAGCACCATGATCGTCCCCACCGGCAGGGCGGCGGTACGACGGCGCTCAGGCGGGCGAGGAAGCTCCACCGGGGGCTCCGGCTCGGGCTCCCCCCAGGTCTCCTGCACCGGCACCTGGGAGACCGTGCGCCTTGCGGGCTCGGGGCTGGCGTAGACCGGCTGCACCGGCGTCGACATCGTCTGCCGCGCGGGCACGGGCTGAAGGACCTGGGTGTACTGGCTGCGCTGGTCCGGGGAGGCGGCCAGCTGCGGGGTCGACGTCGACGGCGGCAGGTACCCCCACCCCTCGCCCCCCGGCGGCATGGCGATGGCCTCCGTGACCCCCGGCTGTGCCTCCAACTGGTCAAGGTCGATCCGCTCGGTGGGCCGTCCGCGGTCAATGTGATCGATGCGGTCGGTGCGATCGACGGCCGCGTCCGCCTCTGCGTCGTCGTCGAACTGCGGCCCACGGGAGAGAGGACGGGACACGATGAGGCTCCTTGCCTGAGGATACCGATGGGGTCTCTACGTCCCCGAGGCTACGCCACCGGCGCCCCGGACACGAGGAGCCGACGACCTCGCCGACGACGTCACAACGACAGATCTCTGACGTGCATGCCCCACAGCAGCGGATCGAGCACCCTGAACGGGGAGATACCTCGTTCTGTGAGCTGCTCGTTGTGCCGCGGAGACTCACCGACCGCGGAAACAGCGAAGTGCCGATACTCATGGATCTGCCGGTTCGCCTTGGCCTGCTCAGCCAGGAGCGTCACCGACTTCTCTCCGATCAGCTGGAAGAGCGCCCTCACCTCTGCGTCCAGGAAATCGAGGTCTTCCATGAGCGCCTTGCCGGCGGCAGGTTCCTGCATTCCCGCCAGGATCATGGTGTCATCCCGGTTGATATGTGCCGCCGGATTGGCCAGCGCCGGCGCCATCGGACTCATCGCCTGGGGCAGCTGATGAAGAGAATCGAACTTGGAGACCGTCAGGGCCAGGAGCGCCCGGCCGGACTCCATGAGCCCCATAATTGCCGGCAGCACCTCCCCGGATCGCGCGCCCAGTCGCCCCTTATCGACGTCCGGAATGATCCCGGAGAGCACCTGCCGCACCGAGTCCAGCAGAATCGGGTCGAAGAGGAATATGACCAGGTCGGCTCGATCATGGAAGCTGAACGCAGGCGGCCGACCAGTGAGGCTCTCCATGTCCTCACCCGGAACATCACGCATCACGATATACAGACGTCCCGATCGAGCCCCTGAGACCTCCCAGATGAGAGGATCACTCTCGAAGGACGCCGCCACGCCCAGCGGGTGGGTGCCCTCCATGGCCACATTCTCTTTGAACAGCGGCCGATAGTACATGGCGTTATAGGCGTCCTGGGTGCGGCGCGTGTACGGCTGCACCGTGCACGCCCTCTCCTGCGCATACCGACGCAACACGTTGACCATGACGGCGATATAAACAGATTTACCGGCCCCCCGCGCTCCCGTGATAGCCATGGTGAACACATTGGCATCACGCCAGCCCTGCGGAAGGTCCCGATGGCAGACGCGACAGATTTCCTGAACGCACATCGACTGGCAACGCCGACACTTCACTGCACTCGGAAGAACCTTGACTTCCTGCCTCAGAGTCTCCCGATAGAAAGGAGTGCACCTCGTCTCATAACCAGCGTAGGAAGACGCCTGAGGATCCGGCGCGTCAGCACACCCGCCGGTGCACCTCAAGAATATCTCGGACGGAGAGATCGGAGTGAAACAGTATGGGCACGCAGAACTCATGATGACGTTCCAATCGACGCATTAGATGAAGCAGGGTGAGAGAGCCAGTCCAGAAGGGGGTCCATGGTGGCAAGAGTCTGCGAGGTGAAAGCCGTGTCCTCCCGCAGAAGCTCATTCCACACATCACCATCAGGAACGAAGTAGGGCGCCCCGCTGTGGGGGGCGAGCGCACGAACGATCTCCGGGCTCCCCACGACAAGGCACTCGCAACGCCCCGCCTCCAGGGGAATGTCAGTCACCACGATGCGCCTGCCCCGAGCATCGGGGTCCATTTGCACTGAGCCAACCCCACCCATCCCCGTTGAGGAGGCGCCGACCGAGCCACCGACACCGAAGGAACGGACAGGAGGTGCAGCAACGCCGATAGCTGCGCACGAGTCGGCCACAAAAGCCAGGAACGACTCCACGCGGGGCTGATGCTGCACCATGGACGCGGAGGCGTCAACAACGATCTCCGTGATCGTTGGCGCCAAGGACGCCCCGGACTCCTCTCTGCGCTTGGCGCACCAGCCTCCCAGCCCGAGCGTCGCCGCACCCCCCTCACCTGGACGGACACGAATCGAGCCACCCTCCAGCGTGAGCTGGAGGAGTGGGGCGCTGGCCTGGCCCGCCACCGGGATTCCCCTGATGAGGTAGGCGTGCTCGCCACCGGCTGCGTCGAAGGACAGGTCGACGACGCAGTCGCCGGGGAACGCCTCCTGGGATGACGCGTTGGCACGAACGGTGACAGGCCGTTCAGCCGAGACCGCTCTTCCAGGGAACGCGACGGCATCACGCGAGACCCCGAGATACTTCGGGGCGCTCGAGGTGCCCACGACCTCCAACGTGGCGGGCACGGGAGCGACCAGGCCGATCTCAAGAGCGCCTCGATTGCTCACCGAGAACTCTTTCCACTGCCCACTCGCGAGGATGTCAGACATTGGTTTTCCTTTCCCATAGCAGTCTCAGTATCATCTCAGTATCCTCCGACGACTTCCGGAGCCACGACCCGCAGCAGACAGCAGGGCCTTATCGACCCAGCGGCGCGCCCCAGCATCATTATTGAACAGGCCATAAAGAATCGGTTGTGACAGCTCGACTCCCCCAGCGCCGCCGCGAGCGAAGACGGCACGAACTATCGCTAAAGCCGCATCATCCTTACTTGAGAACAGGGCAGAGGACTCCATTTCAGTTCGCTCCAGCTGACTCACCTTCTCATCAACCAGCATCCCCATGTCCTCGGACATGCGAACGCCACTGCTGAAGTAGAGACTCTGGACCAAAGGCGGGATCAACGCACCCAACCCGTTGTCCTCGTCGGCGATCAGGTACTCCGGGTGACGTTGGAGAATATCAGGAAGCTCCGTCATCACCTGGGTCAGTTCCTGTTTCACCAGCAGGACCTCGGGACCGTTCCCCCTCAAGACGAAGTCCTCGAGAACGATGCGCCTACCGCCCCAGACTCCGGCCAGCAGCACCCCAACGGCCTTGACCATGGCTCGATGCACCGGATCGCGGCGGAGATCTCGACGTTGAGCCGCCAGCACACGGATGGCGATCAGCACGTTTCCAGCGTAGTTCAGGGCGGCATCGACACCCAGCTTGCTCATCAAGGGCATCTTCCGACTGAGCACGACCAGGCTCATGGCAGCAGAAGGGGAGACACGGTGAGCTAGCTCGGTAGTGAGGAGGCGCTCAGTGAGCCCGCAGCTGTTGAGGTGGTTCCGGACCACCTTTTCCACATTCTTCGAGCCATGGTTCCTGGCCAGGACCTCGGTGAAGATCTCGTGGAAATTCTGACAGCCATGAGGGAGGTGCTGCACCATGTCGGGCGTCGCCCGCCGTGACAGTGCCTTGACCACCGTGGGCTGAAGACTGAAGACGCCTCCCAGGCGCTCCAGCGCCAGGCATGCCCGGCCGACGTCATTCCCACCAGCGGCGACCGCCGTCACGGCGACCTGCGCTTCAATCTGTACTCGATTCCCGGGTTCGTTGTCCTGGCTCAGCCAGTCCAGGACCTCGCGACTGAGGCTGGGCAGGACCCTCGGTCGCCCAGAGTGCTCCTCACTATCGAGCTGCCAGTTCACCCGGTCAGCCAGCAGGCTACGGCTGAGCGGCGTCGCCGGCACAGCAAGAATCTCACGCTGCTCACGAGAACCGTTGGCGGCCGGCTGCATCATGTCGGCGTACCCCTGCAGGAGAGAATCACACGTCCTCGTCGAGACGTTGACGTGCTCGCGCAGCATACGATCCAGGACGCGCAGGCCCCCCGCAGTTCCCGGTTGCTCGGCCTCGACACGCTCTTTGGCGTGCACCAGTGCTGCATCGACCTTGGAGCGATGCTCCGGCATCCCGCTCCACTCACGCAGGCAGCGGTTGGCCTGCTCAGAGACGGGGCGTTCGAGGTCGGTCAGCCACCGGGCCTCGCGGCACGCGGCGTCAAGATAGCGTTCGCAGAGTCCACTGACGAGTCCACTCACTGGTGCCCACCGAGGAATCTGAGAGAGCCGCTCATACCAGGCGGCAGGGTTCCGCGTTGAAGAGCCGAGTACGCGATCGGTCACTACTGCCGCGAGGTAGTCATTACCGACCATGGACCTCGGATAGCACGACACGAGCTCAACCTCGATGAGCTCCGTCTCGTCCCCCGTCCGCTCCCCCACGTCCTGTGAAGAGCGCGGCGCCTCCTCCCGCTGAGACTCGAGGAGTCCAGGATCGCAGGCCTCGGCCACAGCCAGCGGCCACCCCGGGCTGAGATCGGAATGATCAGGCAGAAGGCTGAGGACGTCCTTCATTCCTTCGTAGGCGGCAACCCACGCTCCCAGATCCTGACTCATCAGGGCCACCAGGCGTCCCCACGACGTCGTTGGCGCCGGCTCGACGTCGCCGCCGCCCTCATTCGGGTCGATGACGACCAGGCCCGCTCGAGACTCCCCAATGTTCTTCAGGTCCTGTCTCGGGACGCAGGCCACGTCGATGCGAGACTGCACAAGCATCTCGACGTCCGAGGGCGTCAGGATCCTCTGGAGGACGGAATAGCTCAGGTGCCGTCCGGTGGCCGGGGCGCAGGTGCGCAGCAGCGCTCCGATCCACAGGGCGGCTTCATCGGTCGAGGACACCGCGAGGACCACAGTGTTCCTCCTGCTTGACCGGTCAGGCGGCACACCACCCCATTGGGCACGGATGGCCTGGACCAGCCCCGGCTCGAGAGCATCGGCCATGGCTACGAGGGCTGGGCTCCGCGAGCCGTCGGAGAGGAACTCGGCCACCGTGTCGTCGTCGACGCTGGTGCCGGGTCGCAGCGACGCCGGCTCGGGCAGCTCCGCCTGTCTCACCTGCTCGGGCCCGAAGGGAGTCACCCAGCCGGGTGACCTCCACAGATCGATGGTTCGTAGGTCGGGTGCCGGCTCATGGTGCTTCAGAAGCACCACATGAGTCATGGTGTTGGGCCGCCCCGTTGTGTCGTTCCCCGCCGGAGCGGTGTGGACGAGTACCAGCCCCTCGTCCGTCGAGAACTGCGCCAGGCGTCGATCAGCTGCCGCCACCTCCTGTGCCGTGGGAAATCCGGACAGGGGCGTCACGGGGTTGAGAGTGGGGTCGATCAGCGCGTACAGCGTGCTTGTGTCGCCTTCACTCAGTCCGGGAGAGTGCACCATCGTCTGCCACCCCGACCGTTCCACGCCGTCGACGACATGATCGACATTGGTGTAGAGAAGCTGCTCGCATCCCGACATCAAGCCGGCCTTCGGATCAGAGTCGTCTCCCACGAATGTCACCCCTTCTTGATGAGATCAGAGAGGGACGGATCGATCAGACCGAAGTGCTCGAGCGCCAGATGCCGAGCCTCCTCGTCAATGGCGCTCAGCGGATGGGAGTCGACAACCAGCCTGAAGTATCCGGCAGGAAAGTCCGAGTGATCGAACCACAGCGACAGCGGCTGTCCGTTAGGCGGCACCCGGACAGACGTGACAGCCTCCTGGTGATTGTCCTTGGTGGGACGCTCCAAGAAGAAGCCGACTCTCTGCCCGTCAGCGGCGTGGAGAGGAAGGTGCGAGGGGTTGTGCAGCAGCGTCAGTCCGATAGCCCCTGACTCATCGCAGACCCCCTTGAGGGCCTCAACGGTGATCTCCACGACGGTATGCCCGAAACGCGCCACCGCTTGACGCATAAAACCGCCCATGACCTTCACGTCACCCGGCCACTTGAGAGAATACTGGTAGGTCCACAATGAGGGAACCTCGATGCTCACTGGCGGTGAGGAGATCTGGGTGCCGGACATGTAGGTGATCGCATTGAGGTAGAGGCACCCGCCGGGAGCGGGCAGGCCGTTCTTGATGACGCAGCCACCATCGGCCTGGTAGTCCTCATGGGTCACGGACATGAAAGGTGTTGTCGAGTCATCGAACGGGGCGTCCAGGGCAGTCATGCGCAGCTCCACGAGAGTCGCATCGCCCGGCCAGGTGAATGTCACCAGATCCCAGTTCAAACGGCGAGTCAGCGTGACGTTCTCGATGCTGGCGGCACGTTTGCGCTGGACGGTCGTCCCGATAGTCACCTCACCGTCGCCGTGGAAGGTCACCGGGGTGAAGTAGATGGTGTCCCACTCATGTCCATCAGGCCATGGAACCGCAGAGATCGTGCGCAGCTGCCGGGCCGGGGTGTCGAGCTCCTCGATGCCTGCGGCCGCGGTGATAGCCGCATCCTGGGGAAGGCCCGCGCTAGCCAGTGCCTCCTCGGGAACAGTGGCTCGATCGGATGCCGCCGGGTCCACGGGCCTCTGGGTGCGGTAGACCGTCACGGAGGACTGAGACAGCTGGGTCCACGTGAGTCTCAGAGCCGATCCGCGCGTCCCGTCGACGCCCTGGTCGTCAACAATGCCCAGGTCGACGATCTTCTCACGTTCCACCTCGGGAGTGATCTGCTGGCGGATCGGCGTGGAGGTGTAGGTCTCCCCGGAGATCTGGACCTCGACGGCGGCAACGTAGTTGTACTGCTTTCCCCCCACGAGATTCTCAGAGTCCTGAAATCCTGCCCCATTATTCGGGATCTCGCAGCTGAGCCAGGCGCTCCCGCGTAGATAACGCCCTACTGGCTGTTCCAGAGGAAGGCGGGCGGTACGCACCTTCACCGTGGCCCCGGGAGGAGCCACCGGAGGTTCCCAGGAGGAGTCAACGCACCGGGACTCGGAGTTGAAGCCCAGGGACCACTGAGCCACGGGGTGAACGACGACGCGACTGGCAACTCGCCGGCACTGCCCCAGATACCTCTCATCATCACCAAGGCGCTCGTAGCCCCACACGGTGACGAAGCGCACGGCCGTTGTCCACGGAGCCGAATCCAGTGCATTCAGCCCCTCAGTGACAGCCGCCTCGTCGAAGTCATCCGGGCTATAGGGATCCTCCAGATCAGAGATGACGACCCGATAGACCTCAGACTGTCCCGCGTCGGGCCAGGTGTACCGAAGACTGCCCCCGACGTCACTGACGGTGACCGGGACTCGTCCTCCTTCCTCCGGACGGTCAAGATCCTCGCGAGAATAGTCGTAAGCGGGAAAGATCCAGTCGATCGCCTCCTCATCGGAAGGGGACTGCGACGCCAGGTCCGGCTCCGTCGTCGGCTCCTCGTTGGCAGCCTCCTGCATGACGTGCGCCTCAGGCGAGGGGGCGCCCCCGGACAGGCTGTCATCGGAGCCGGCTCCCTGCCCCTCCGGCGGGGCCTCGCTCCCCTCCTGGGGACCGAACCTGCTGTTGAGCATGAGCGAGACCGGCACGGCCACGGTCATGGTCAGATCATCGCGTCCGTCCAGTACACGGTCGACGATCTCCTGAGGGGAGAAGACCGTTCCACCGTCGACGTCCTTGCCGGTGAGCATGAGGGACTTCCATGACGAGGCCCGTAGGTGCTGCTTGACCTCGTCGGGTGCCTCGGTCATCCATTGCGTCATTGCATGCGTGAATTCACGAAAACTGATAGCCATAATGAGTGTCCTCAGGATCGGTATGAGATGGCGAACAACGGGTTCAGTGACGCCGCCGCTGTCGATGTGCGCAGGCGCGGCCCGTCGCCCACTAGTACTCGAGAGGACCGGACAAGGATTCCGGCCCTGCGGGCGCGTCGCCCAGAGCCCCGTTGGAGGAGGAACCAGCGCCGGCAGGAGGCGCCGTCTGGTCCCCTCCGACGTTGAAGTAGTCCATCCCGGAGAGCGGGCCACTCGGGCCCTGGTCGTGATCCGGGTAGATGAAGTCAGCCGGCGCAATCGGGTTCGTGGTCTCCACCAGCACCATCGTCGGAGACAACCCGTCATTCCACTGGCTGAGCCAGGACTGTTCCGGCACCGTCAGGGACTGCGGCCCCGAACGGGCCACCGGACCGAGAACATCGAGCACCACTGATCGTGAGCCCCCGGTCGTCAGGTCGTGGCAGTAGGCGGAGACCTGACGTCTCTCCCCCGAGGGCGTCATCACCGTGAGCCGGGGGTCGGGGCCCTGATCCCCCGAGAGGATCGCCAGGCACTTCTGCCAGATACGACCCGCCTGACCCGAGCGCACCCCCTTGGTCTCCAGGCCCTGCGCCCAGTTGCTCAAGGCGCTTCCCGCCTCACCGGACTCCGCAGTCAGCACCAGCTGCCGGGTGGCAAGACGGTTGCGCTGCTCAGGGTCCAGGTCCACGCCGATACCGGCCCGCATCGTCTCCCAGGCCTGGGTGAGCCAGCCGACGGTGAAGACACTGGTGCGCAAGGAGGCAGCGGCATCAGCGAGGTGCTCAGGCGAGGCTTCGGCCTCGACCCGCTGGATGGCATCAGGAAGCGCAACCTTCTGCGTGGTTCGGTCGGGTCCTGCGTCACGTGCACCGAGCGGGTCGTCCAAGAAGGCGGAGACGATCGTCGCCCAGCGCCTGAACTGTGAGTACGCGGCCCCCTGGGCGGCGAGGTCCTCCACCGCCAGACGAAGGTTCGCGGTGAGCAGGGGGATGCGTTGGTCGCGTTCCTCGATCCTGAACAGGATTCGGAAGACCTCGCGCTGCTGCGACACGAAGGTTGATATCGAGGCGGCCAGCCAGCCGATGACCGTCACGACCGCAAGGAGCGCGAAGTACAGCCAGCCGATGCGGCCCATGGTCTTGCTCACCACCAGGACCACCAGGACGATCGCGAGGATCAGCAGGAACAGGCGCAGAATCCTGGCCAGCCTGCGCTGACGCTGCTCCAGCTCCCCACCGGGCTCCTGCCCGAGAAGCGACTGGAGCTCGTGGGACAGGGCGGCGACGTCGTTCCTGGTTGAGGTGAAGCAGCTGGAGAGAACGGCACCCAGGCGCGGGAGGAGACGACGACTGTTGTCGGCTCGCCACCGGTCTATCTCCGCAAGCCGACGTGCCGCCTCTGGGGCCTGGGAGTGCTGGGACTGAGAGAGCTGCTGCAGATAGGTGCGGACGCGGTCGACCTCGAGCTGGTCCCAGGAGTGGAGCGCGGTGCCGGCCGGCAGGTCGCCCAGTGGCTCGGTGATCTCAATGCGATTCTTCGGGCCGAGAGGCGCAGCGATGGCGTCACGGCGCGGCAGGTACCCCTCGTAGGCCTGGATGCCCAGCGGGGGGTGGGCCGAGCCGTCCAGCAGGGCGATCGTTCCTGAGACCAGGTCCTGCCACAAGGCTCCGAAATCACGTTGGACGGGCTGACCCGACCGCGGGAAGTCCGCGGGCAACGTGTCGCTGGCGCGCTTGGCGGCATCAGTCAGCTCGTTCCAGCCGACGGTCCGCCCGTTGGAGTCCACGCCTCCGACGACGACCTGCACCGCGGATCCTTCACCGAAGACCGCCGACGCCACTCCGGAGGCTATCGAGGCCTTGGCGGCCCGCACACGGCTGCGGAGCCATTCGCCGGGAGCTCCGATGAGCGCCTTGACGAGGAAGGAGAAGAAGAGCTTGAGCGCCTCGAGGGCCCCCATGCGGCGCTGACCGGCGCGTTCTGGCATCGGCACCTGCGGACGCCTCAGCGAGTGGACGTGGCGCTCCTGCCAGGCCTGTGCCACAGCGGCGACCCTGGCCTCGGGATCCGCATATGCCGGAACCCGGACACCGGTGTCGGCGCGGGTGGGTTGCGGGAAGCTCTCGCCGACCTCGGTGACCTGACGGCGCAGCTGGTCCTCCACGCAGTGGGCGTCAACGATGCGGACGAAGCTGCGCACGACGTTGATGTCGTAGGAGACGTCTTCACGCTGTCCGTCATGCGGTGCTGCGTTCACCGCCCCGCACAGACCGGCCTGCACCGCCAGGCCGACCGCTGCCGCTCCCGGCATCGTCTCCGGCCTGGTCCACCACGGGATGGCGCTGTAGGCCGGATCGGATGTGGACTCCGGGGAGAGCATGATCTTCCGCCAACCGATGCGCCCCAGCTCGGCGGCCAGCGGCTGCGCGGAGTAGGGGACCATGACCCGCAGGCTCTCCCGGCGTGCGTGCTGCGGCACCCCCAGGAGCTGATAGAACTGCTCCGCGCTGGCGGGCAGGGCGTCCTGAGCGGGATGCCCCACAGGTACGACGACGAGCAGCCGGACCGTTTCCAGGTCATGACGGTTGACGATCCGGGAGAAGGTGCTCACTGTCACCTGTCCTTGATCGGCCCACACGGCGACGGGGTCGTAGCGGTCCGGAGCCTTGTCCGGCTCGCTGTCGCTCTCGATCCAGGCGAAGGGGGCGAGCAGCCCAGCGGCGGACAGATCGACAAGCGCGGACAGAACAGGCCGTTGGCTCGGCGGAGCAACGAAGACCGATACCGACCGGGACGCGGCCGGCCCTGATGATTCCATGTCAGTACTCGATTCCGGATCCGAATGATGTCGGCGAGGCGCCCAGTTCCGAGGCGGGCGGAACTGAGGCGACAACACCACGAACACGACTGAGCTCGTCGTACATGTCCTGGGCGAGATCAATGGTCAAAGGCGTCGTCTCCACCAAGGAGCGTCTGCGGTAGTTGGTGAAGTGCCCGGGTTCATCGGCCTTTCCAGGACCAGGCAGGTAGTTCTGCTCCAGGTCGCCGAGAATCACGTCGCAGTAGCTCAAGAGCTTTTCACGTCGAAGCTCGGGATCCGCGAGCTGATCGATTCCGGCGGCCGGAGTGAGCCCGTCGACCTGCCCCCGTCCCAGGAGCGTTGATACCGCCTCGTCCACCGGAGTCGTCACCCCGAAGGCGATCTGCGGCTCGTTGACGGAGGCGTCGGCCCATCGGCGCAGCACCCGCCAGG
Organism: Actinomyces oris; assembly: GCF_001929375.1. Lineage (GTDB taxonomy): Bacteria > Actinomycetota > Actinomycetes > Actinomycetales > Actinomycetaceae > Actinomyces > Actinomyces oris_B. The sequence continues at coordinate 19,887 of NZ_MSGO01000042.1, forward strand.
GCCTGAAGGCTTGCAGACCGTCCTCGCCCACCCGCAGATACGCCAGAAGGGATGACTCCAGCACCGCGGGCAGCCAGGCATTGGCGGTGATCATTCGTGACGGCGGAGTGAGCATGGGAGCGGGGAAGGCCACCCACTCCTGCTCCTCGGTGTCCCAGACACGCACCGGCTGGGTGTCGGAGTGGCCGCCCCACGGTGCCCGTTCGATCCCTCCGGCCAGGGTGGCCATCCACCAGCCGCGCACCATGGTGAGGCGTTCTGCGTCGCCGAGGGGCAGTCCTCCGCTCAGGGGACGTGCTCGCCTGAACCGCCAGAACGCGTCCCGGGCTCCCGCCGAGCCGAGGGCCCGGTCCCAGGACTCGCACACGGAGCGCAGCAGGCCGGAGTACGCCACGGGAAGAGTGCGGGGGTAGGAGCCGAAGACGTCAATGCGGGCCACGTCCTCGTCCCCCAGGGCCTTGTCGACTCGGTCGTGCACCAGCTCACGATCGATCGTCGACTCCTGATCGAGGTAGTCGAGGAAGTCCTGGGCAACGCTCTGATTGCGCAGAGGGATGGGAGAGAAGGTGTATGCCAGCGCGGGCGTGTCACCGTTGTGAAGAGAGCGGTAGGTCTCGGTGCTGATCTCCACCAGAGGCCGCGCCATCTCCAGCGTCCGTTTCAGGCCGGCGAGAACGGCCTGCGAGCGCTGAGAGCGCTCATGCTCCCCCACCGTCTCGTCGGTGAGGAAGCTGCGCAGGGACTGGCTGCAGAAGACCTCGAAGGCCTCACCGCGCCGTGCGACGAACGCTCGGGCGCGGCCCAGGACTTCTGAGGGGCGTAGGCGCAGCTCGTAGCGCGCCGGCGTCGGAAGCGCGCTTCCGGTGGCGCCCTGGAGGCCTGCGGGGACCCATGCGGTCGTCACGGTGAGCAGATCCTCCGGAGGCTTGTCCCCCGCCCCCTGCTCCCAGGTCCCCGAGATGACCTCCTGGACAGTACGGGAGTACGCCTGGTGGAAGTCGCGTTCACCGCCGACGGCGTCGGCGATGTGCTCCTCGAACCGTCCGGGATACTGTTCCACCGGCATGAGGACGACCTCGTTGTGGGCGGTGGCGAACCGCTGCGGCACGATGCTGCCGTCGGCCTGGCCGGGTTGAGGCTCCTGGGGCCATGCGCTGTAGACGTCCGTGGCGACGTCGGCGATGCCCTGCTGGCTGGCGCGGACCGCCCGCGCGTCCACGAGGACCTTGCGGGCGTCGTCCAGGACGTCCTCCAAGGGCTTGACGGCTGAGGTCATCATGTCGCGCATCGCCGTGGCGAGGTGAGCGGCGGTTCGCGCGCTGAGCCAGTGGAACGCCGACTGCTGCAGCTCGGACTCGAGCTTGCCGGTCACTTCCCCGAGCCCCGCTCCACCGAGAACCGCCTTCCCCATGCCGCGCAGCTGGTTCAGGAGGGAGTCAGGGAAGGACAGGGGGTGCTGGGGCGCCAGATGCTCCATCGCCGAGACCCGGGGAATGAGCGTGTCCAGGACGCCCCCGGGCTGACGCAGCCGCCCCAACAGATACAGGGCGTAGGGCAGTCCGAGGTCGGCGATCGCCTGCCGGGTGGTGGCAACGAGGCGGTCAGACATCTCCTCGACTCGTTTGAGAGCGTAGTTGAGGCTGGCACGCTCGAGCTCGGAGACGAGGGCCGATTCCTTGGAGGTGATCAGCCACCGGTTCATCCCGTCAGCCCATTCGGTCACCGGCATTCCCTCGGCCTGAGGCCGTTGAGCCAGCACGGCCTTGACCGCGTCCTTGGCGTGGCCCCCCAGGACGGACTTGTTGACGGTCGAGGAAGCCGTATCGCTCAGGAACCAGTCGATCGTGGCCTGGTCCACCGCCGAGCTTCCCGCCAGGACCGGGGCACCGGAGGAGGAGGGGAGTCCCAGGCTGTTCAGCTCGCTGTCCTGACGATGCGCCCACAGGTCGGCAAGTCGCTGGGTGTCACCGGTGGTGTCGCCCACCAGACGGAATCCGTCCAGGCTGTGGTCGACGGTACGCCGAGCAATGCGTTGGGCGGCGTACTCGGCGTAGCGGTCCCTCCCAGTGCTCAGCGACGCGTACCCGAAGGATCCCCACGCCGTGTCCGTGGGGTCCACTCCCCAGCTTGTCATGTCTCGACCCGGAATGGAGACCTGGTTGGCGATGTCGTAGGAGACATAGTCGTCGAAAGCCGACGACGAGATGTAGCGCGCCAGGCCGCGCCCCATCCCCCGGAAGACTCCCTCGGTGGTGCCGTCCCCGAAAACCGCACCGGAGCCCCCGGCGCGCAGGCCGATCGGGGTGACTCGCTTGAACGCCCGCCCCGCCCGATTCGTCAGTCCGAGTGTCTCGTAGAGCCGCTGATCGAGCATGGCCGCGGCGCCGTCGGCCCCCGCCTGGGCAGCCACGATCTCCCCCAGCATGGCCAGGGTGTTGCCCGGCATGCCCGAGCGCATGTGTGCAGGCACCGAGGCGAAGGCCTCCGCGGTGTAGAGGAACACCGAGATCAGCTGGGGGTCGATCGCCGGCGTCGAGTTGACTCCGGCGATGAGGCGACACACATCCAGGGTCATGGAGGCCCCGGACCCTCCAGCCATCGAGGAGACGACGAGCACCAGAGGCGGAGCTGTGGTGTCGGGGGCGGGACCGGCTCCAGGCACCGCCTGCGACACCAGGGCCGCCTGCTCCTGAGACCTGGGGCTCACCATACGTGCGAGAGCCGACTGCACGGCCTGCGAGATGTCGCGCAACCGCGTCAGAACCAGCAGACGACCGATCCCCCGGAACTGTCCGGCACCCACCGTCACGGGGAAGGCGACGTCCTTGGGGCGGCGGGGCATCCAGGTGGCCAGCTGTCGCAGACCCTGGCTGCCGTTACGTTGAACCGACTGGGTCAGAGCCTCATCGACGACGCGGTACTCACCGTTGGCGACGCCGCAGGCCACATAGGAGCCCCCTTGACGGCTCACCGAGGCCACGGCCTCACCCTGCTCCTCCTGGAGGGGGGTGTCGACGTTGAGGAACTGCCAGCAGCCCGGCACCTCATCGATCCCGTGGACGGCCAGGTCCGCGTGCAGCTGGTCCAGCATGTAGGACAGCGTTCTGGCGCCCGACCCACCGCATCCGACAACGAGGACCTTGTGCATGGTTCGATCGTTCCTTTCTGCCGACCTTCGGCATTATATGAAGTGGCTGTATTACCGCAGATCACGAACTGATGACCGGCGTGATATCGGCGTGCTCCGCCCGAGGCGGGACTCCCTTTGACAAGACGCTATAACGTGGGGAAGGCGGTCGGAGGGTCCTGGGGGCTGGAGCTGGACGAGGGACGCTGCGCCGCCTCCTGCGCCTCAGGGCTGGACGCCTCCTGCGACGATGTGCCCGAGCCGGTCGGGAAGCCGGCGAAAGGGTTGTCGTCGACGGGGTCGAGGGAGCCGAAGCCACCCCCGGCGTCCGGCATGGACGTCCCCGCGGTGGGCAGGGTCCCGATCCGCCCCTGGGCCGCCGAGCTCGACGCCCCGGTCGGCTTGGCGGGAAGGATCGAGTCAACGCGAGAGACGAGATGGGCACGGGCGTCGTCCACAACCTTGGCCAGGACGGCGTCGTCCATGGAGGCTGCCAGCACGATCAGGGTAACCCGCCGTACATCGTCCGACTGCGACGACTGGTCGGCAACCGCGATCCACTGGCCCCGGACCCCCAGGGGCAGGACCGCTCTGCCCCCGCGCGATCCGGGTGTCGCCCCGGACACCGATGGCGCCTCCGGCTCGACGAGCTCAACCCTGGGGACTGCGGCAGGCGAGGCCCCCATGATGGCGCGCAGACGATAGCCGTCCATCTCAAAGGTGCGCGTACGGCCTCGAAGGGAGTACATCCTCATCCGCTGGGAGGGCAGCTCGATCCTGGGAACGGTTCCGTCACCGGGAACCTCCACGACGGTCGTGCCCACGACCAGTGAGCCCGAGGGGATCACGGCCGACAGGTACTTGAAGAGGTAGAGAACTCCGATCGGGATCAGCACTCCGCACAGCAGCGCGATGACGAAGGCCGTCCATGCGGTGCCGACGTTGAGCGGGCAGCGCATATCGGCTTTGAAGGGGACGGCGACGCCTTGGGGCTCTCCCTGACTGTTCAGCGGAGCCACCGTAACGGTCACGGTTCCTGTCACCGCGCCGTTCGCGTGCTCCTGAGCCGCCAGCTTGACCGGCACCGTCCCCGTCTGCCCCTCCTCGACCTTGACGCACGTGTCCTTCGACGACGCCTGAGCCGAGAGCGTGACGGTTCCGGCCTCCTTCGGAGACCCGGTGAGCGTGGTCTGACCGTCCCCGATCCAGACACAGCCCGGGCCGGTGACCTTGAGGTCGGCGCTGGCCGAGGTCTGACCATCCATGCGACCGAAATCGATCTGATCTCCCAGAGTCGGATAGTTCGACGGCGGTGAGACGGTCACCGAGGTGGAGGCCAGCGATGGCGAGAGCGTTGTGCCTTTGACGGGTGAGCCACTGGCGCCGGTGGCATCGCCTGTCGTCACGGTGAGGCTGGTGGTCACGGTGCCGCTGCCTAAAGCGGCGTCCTTGGGGACAGTGATCCGTTGGGGCTTGGACAGTGAGGTCGGGTCGGTGCTGTTGAAGAGGGTGTGCTCCTTGCCCTTCGCATCCTTCAGCGACACGCTCAGGGAGACTGGACCGGTGAGATCGGAAGGCGGAACCTCACGACCTCCGACTCCGTCAACCAGCTTCAGGTCGGCGTTCGGCACCGCCTCCCCCTGACGCAGCGTCGTCTGCCCCAGGTTCTTCCAGGCCATCGTCAACGGCGAGCTGAGGTGGAGATTGACATGAACCTCATGCCCTGCCGAAGCTGCCCGCCTGTCAACGAAGACCAGGCGCCACTGCCCGGCCCATGCGCCGGCGCTGCTGGAGTCAAGATCGATTCGTAGTGTCCGCCCTGTCATCCACTCGTATGAGACACCCTGCTTGTTCTGCGGCCCGGTGGAGTCCGGTGTCATCGCGATGGGCGTCTGAGAGCCAGGAGCGTAGAGGTCGGCCTCCAGTCCTTGCGTATCCGATGAGGCCAGAATGTGCACGCTGCGCAGCGAACGATCCAGGACGAAGCTGGTCTCGCCGTCGGAGCACACGTCTCCCTGACAGATCTTGGTCACGCTGCTGGAGACGGAGCGCCCCGGGGCGGAGATCGAGTCAAAAGCCATGAGCAGCGAGTCAATATCCGTCACGGGATAGAATCCGCCCGGAGGATCGGATACATTGCCGCACGACTCAACGGAGTTCTTAGCGGCATTCGCCCCTCCACCCAACGTGATTCTCTTCATGAAATCGAAGTTGGAGTCTCCGTTGCTCAATCCAATGCCCAGCAAGGTGATGTGGGAGGAACGCAGCTGGTCAGCGAGTCCGGTCGGCCGGCACATGTCCTGCTTTCCCGCGGACTCGGCCGTCTTCACGCCTGACTCGTCAGTCAACGCGGAGCCAGGGGCATAGGGCTTGGCGGTACCGAACTCCTGCTGGGACTGCTCAGAGTCCCGCACATCGAGGTCGTAGGCGCCGTCCGAGAACCAGGCCACCGCGCGACACTCTGATCGGTCATGTCCCGCGAGGTCCTGACGCGCCCCCTCCAGAGCGGTCCAGTAGTCTGTGTCGTAGTCCTTGAGATCGTCTCCGGCCACGGTGATCTGCTTGTCGACCTCAGCCAGGGAACCTGAGTTGATAGTGACCCAATCTCCCAGTGCGTGATAGTCGGAGGCGAATCCCGCAACCCTCACCTTCAACGTGACCTTGGAGGAGTCGGCGAAGGCTGCAAGACGCTGCACAAGATACTTGCTCGCCCTCACTCTCGCCTTCTGCGGATCCGACTGCCGCAGGGAGCCCGACTGGTCCATCAGGAGGACCAATGACCCCTCGCCCTTACCTGACAGGCAGGCCCCGAATGCACTCAGAGGTCCAGGGGACTGATCCTCCTGAGGTGCGGCGAGAGCCTGAGGAGCAGTCGACAGAGCGCCCCCTGCGAGCACGAGGAGCGTGACGCCCAGAGCTGACAGGACGTTGACGGCCAACCGCCTCAATCGATGGATCAGTTCACAGCAACTGCGACGCGGGATCATATGCCACTCACATCCTACCCACGAACAAAGCGATTCTGACAGAGGCGGCCACAATGGCCAGGAAGCATAGCAGCACCGACAGTCGGTACAGGAGCTGGGGGCGCGAAGAATAGAGATACCATGGGCTTGTCTGACGTTTGGCGTTCTGAACGACGAAGACCGTGGCGGTCCCCAGTCCCACCAGCACCGCAAGCACCCAGCCGATCCCGGCCACCACGACGGACTCGAATAATGCGGACAAGGCGATCGCGATGACGGCTGCTGTCAAAGCGACGTAGAGGAGCCCTTCGGGGGCCTTGGTCACGTGGATCGAGGTGCTCTCGGAACGCCAGGTCGAGCCGTCGGTCCCGGAGCCGAATCCGATACCACTGCGCGTATCGCCGTCCCTCGACCGGAGGCTGCCGGACGCCCCCTGCGTTGCAGCTGCCTGTGAGGGCGCTCCACCTGTACTGCTGAAGTCCCCCGCGGAGGGCTGCTTCGACCAGGATCCCGCACTAGGAACCTTGGGAAACTGCGCCATGATCGCTCATCATCCTCTCATCTGCTCGACGCCGCCAGAGCAGATCAATACCATCGCGTTCTTTGTTCCGCGACACATTTCACCATCTTGAACACGATTATGAGACTCCTTCCTTGCTCTCGCGCAGCAGCGCGACAAGATCGTGCCGCCAGGGCACAGGAATCCCCGTCTCCTCAACCTTGGCAAGGACCGCATCGACGCTCTCGGGGCGCACCTCGCCCATATAGTGCCGAGCCTCGGTGAAGGTGTTCCTCCGTAACGCCTCAGCTCCCGCGTACCCGCCGGAGCCTGCCACGATTGCGGGTAGAAATACGCCGCACAGGAGGACAACCACGGCAAGTACCTTCGGCCTGGATCTCACAATCGCGATGATCGCCATGACAACGGCAACGAATGCCAGCAGAGCCCCGGCAATCACAGCGATGATCGCCTTCCAGCTGACAAAAGGCGCACCATCGAACACGATGGCGAACACATGGATCGACGTGAGGAACGCGTAGACACCCCACCCGAGCAGGCAGCATCCGATAACGGTAAGCAGAATACTGGCCGACATCGCCCTGCTGCGCCGAGCGATCTTCACCGAAAGCTCAGCTGAAGATGGCTCAGCCTCACCGGATGAACTTCTCTGAAGCATCTGCAAGGAAGAACCGGCGGACGGCTCAGACAATGAGGGGAAGCTCATCCTCGACGCCTCCCGACAACAAAAACAGCGCAATCAGCCCACGCTGCACCGTCAGTACTCCGAACCCCATAGTCAGAAGAGCCCATAAGAGTTCCTGTTCAAGGTGAAACCTTTTCCTGTCCATTGATTCCAGCACTTCACGCCGTCCTCACTGGATGAACAGGCATAGTTCCCGTCCGAGCTCTCACCCGTCGTTCCATACTCCAGGGTTTGCATGTTCTCACCCTCATGTCCGGCCAGAACGAGTCCGCACGCCACCGCAGCGTCGCCGTTGCCGACGCTCAGGGCGAACAGGGTTTCTTCACAGTCCTGCTGGCCGTTCTCAGCATAGAAGCGCTCATTGATGAAGCAGTTCAGTTGGCCGTCCTTGACCTCGCACACGATATTCTTCGAGGGTGTCTGAAAGAGATCCGTAGTAATCGCGCCCTCAGGTGCCGGACTCTTCTTGTCCGACGTAGCGCTAGCACCCGACCTGGAACTCGAGGAGCCGAGCTTATCAATGGCGTGGATGCAACCGTACATCAGCGCCATGACAACCACTGAGATGACGAGGCAGCCCAGTGCCATCCCCCCGCAAGACGAGTTGGCGCCGGATTTCGCTCGTACAGGGGCTTGCTGCGCCCCCTGCGGCGAAGCCTGCACCGGAGACATCTCCCGGGTCTGGTGAGACTGCACAGGAATAGTCTGGGTGGCAGCCTGCCTGGCCTGATATCGGCTCCACGCCTCCGCCGCCTCCTTGGACCCCCGTTCCTCGATGATCCACTGGCGCAGTGCCGGGGGGCACGAAGGATTCATCACGATGAGGGCGTACAGCTCGGGATACAGATCCGCCAGCTGCTCAAGCCTGTCCGCGGAGGTCTCCGGATCACGAGCCTCAGCGGCTTCAGGAATCTCCTTCATATCATTTTACCTCAACCAAACGATCGTACTCCGAGAGCCGCTCACTCATTGGAGCCCCTCCTCAATCGGCATGGGCTTCGTCGCCCATGCAGCACTCATTGTCTTGCTTGATGGGCCAGCGATCTTCACGCAGTCGCGCCCACGGCTGTTGACTAGTTCAAGAATACACGCCACAAGTGCCTGGCAACCGAGAACACTAGTGCGGGAACGCCAATTATCACAGCCAAACCAACTTTGACAGCATACAGCATTAACGGCAGAATGATGAGCAAATTCAAAAACACCAGGATATCGCCTCTGAACCTGAACGAGAACCCAAGTGAAGCAATGATAGAATTCATAAACGATAGCGCGCGCCACCCGAAGGGGAATCCAGCCCCCAAGCCGAAGAAGACCGCATAGCCGGCCAGATCGTCAAAGGACCTGGTCACGGCGTAGAACAGTCCCACACCGGCAAGGGCCCCCAGAATCATCATGACAGCATCCTTGATGATGCTGTGGGAGATCTCCGGCGTCATGTTCATTCGAGAGCGGAGGGGTTGACGCCCGACCGGTTGTGAGGATGGCACCGCCTCTTCCGTGAACGCATAGGGATGTGCCGTCGGCGACTGGTTCATGTAGTACTGCGACAAGTCTTCAGGGACGTCAGTGGGGATCGTCATGGCGACAGTGTAGACGCCATCACCTCCGTGCGATGTCCTGTTGAGCAGCTGCTGCGCATTCAATGGCCGTGACGGCCTCCCTACCGGCAAGGACTCACCACCGGGCGCGTTTTGTCGTTGCTACTGATTGACATCAGACATGTCCCGTGCAGGCCTGGCCGGTCAGCAGGTCGGTGCCCACGACTCCGGACACCTCAGCGGCCCGGTCGGCGTGGTTGAGCAGGAAGAGGATCCCCCCACGCCGCTGCGCCTCGACGCCGTCGGGCAGGTCGGCGGCCACGCCCGCCTCTGCGTCGTCGTCGAGCTGCGGCCCACGGGAGAGAGGACGGGACACGATGAGGCTCCTTGCCCGAGGGGACCGATGGGCCTCTACGACCACGAGGCACGCCACCGATGCCGTGGGTACGAGGAGCCCGAGGTCCCTCCGAGAACCTCACGACCACAGCCCCTCGCACGGCAGCACCGTTACGACACGACGTCCTTGGCTGAACGAATGGTCTTGATGATCTCATCACGCCAGGGAATCGGGACTCCCAGGTCCTCGACCTTGCCAAGTACTGTGTCGACCTGCTCGGGCTCCACCTTCCCCGCGTACTCCAGAGCCTGATCCATCGTGTGGTCCTTCAGCGCCGAGGTGCCGTAGTGACCGCCGGCCGCCATCGCGGCGGCGGGGAGAACCAGTGACGCCAGGACCAGGACAGCCGCCATGGTCCTGGGGCGGGTCCTGACCACTGCGACGATGGAGATGACGACAGCAACGAAAGCCAGGAAGGCACCGATCACCACCGCCGCGACGGACGGCCAGCTGATCAGCCCGGCCCCGTGGAAGATCACGTCGAATACACGGATCGAGGCGAGGAAGGCGTACGAGCCCGCCCCCAGAAGCGCACAGGCCAGGGCCACCATGACGATCCCCGTCCAGAGTGCCCGGGAACGCCGGGGCTCAGGAGACGTGGTGACGGCTGTTCCCGGTGCGGGCTGCGCAGACATGTCAGGGGAGGCCCCCGCCCCTTCTTCCGAGACAGTGACCTGAGAGCCTGCGGGAGGCAAAGGCGATAGCGACGGGGAGGAGGAAACAGACATGGGACGCTCTTTCGGAGGTGAGGACACGTCGAACCTGAACGGCGCCGACGACATGAGTATGGCGTTCCTTCGGCTTGCGAGGAATGGAAAGGCCTCCCCATGAAACAGCGTCGGGGGAGCTCTAACGCACCACGAGCGCCGAGCGTGGGGACAGGATCACATGTCCCGTGCAGGCCTGGCCGGTCAGCAGGTCGGTGCCCACGACTCCGGACACCTCAGCGACCCGGTCGGCGTGGTTGAGCAGGAAGAGGACCTCCCCACGCCGCTGCGCCTCGACGCCGTCGGGCAGGTCGGCGACAACGGGTCGCAGCCGGGCGTGCGCGCACACCAGTGTCAGCAGTGCCGCCCGACTGAGGACGTCGAGATCGGCGGCCACGTACCAGCCTGCTCCTGCTCCTTCCGCGGTCCGTCTGGTGATGGCGGGCCGCCCGGCCAGGTCGGCTCCTCCACCGCGGCCGTCGAAGACCGCGACGACCTCCACCGTCTGCCGGCCCCGCCCGGCCCGGGTATTCTCGGCTGCCTCCTCGGTCGCCCCGTCGATACGGACCTCCTCGGCCCAGCCGCCGGCGCGCAAGTCGGGGGTGGGAGTGCCCATCCGGTCCAGGATGCGGCGCAGCGGCTCGCTGATGGCCTCCAGTCCCGTCCAGGTCTCTGCGCCGGGAGTCCCGACGGCGCGGCTGAGGCGGTTGACGAGCTCGCCCCGGGGATCGCCCTGCCCGATCGGGCCGGTCAGGGCGGCGTGATCGGTGACCCGCACCCCCAGCAACGGCCGCAGGGTTCCCAGGTAGCCGCCCAGGACAGCGCCCGCGTTGGCGTCGACGACCCCGGTGGGGCCGGCCACCACGACCTGGGCGCCCGCGGCGACCGCCCGCTCCAGGTGCCCGGCGAGCTCGGGGCGGTCGATGAACACGGCGGGAACGACGATGAGGCGATAGCCGTCCAGCCTCCGGCCCACCGGGACGATATCGGTGGCGATCCCGGCCTCCCACAGGCTGCGGTGCCAGGCGCGAGCCGCCTCGAAGCGCTCGCCGACCTCGACCGGGCCGATGGCTGTGCTCAGGGCCCACTGACTCTCCCAGTCCAGGACGAGGGCCGCCTCGGCCCGCACCGGCTCCCCCAGGACCGGCCCGAGCCGTTGGAGCGCCCGCCCGGTGGCCACGGTCTCCTCCCAGGTGCGGCTGTGGCGCCCGGCATGGGGGACCATGCCGGAGTGGAAGGTCTCGGCGCCCTGGCGGGACTGGCGCCACTGGAACTGCAGGACGCCGTCGGCGCCGTGGGCCACGCGGGCCAGGGACCACAGGAGGAGCTGGCCGGGACGCTTGGGCGAGTTGCGCCTGCGCCACTGGACGGCGCCGGGCGCCTGCTCCATGAGGATCCAGGGGCGCCCGTCGGCCAGGCCCCGCATGAGGTCACCGGCCCAGGCGACCTCGTGGGCGGCGGCGGGGTCGGCGGGGTCGGGGTAGGAGTCGTCGGAGATGACATCGAGCGCCTCTGCCCAGCGCCAGTAGTCGGTGGCAGGGAAGTCGCCCATGAAGTTGGTGGTCACCGGCCGTGTCGAGCGCTCCCGCAGGACGCGGGCCTCGGTCTCCATGAGGCTGCGCAGCTGGTGGTCGCTGAAGCGCCTCCAGTCCAGCATCTGGGCGGGGTTGGGGAAGGTGGGCATGGCGGCGGGCGGGGCGACCTGCTCCAGGCTCGCATAGCGCTGGGACCAGAAGTCGGTGCCCCAGGCGGCGTTGAGGCGCTCGACGTCGCCGTAGTGCTCGGCGAGCCAGGCCCTGAAGGCCCGGGCGCAGGCGGGGCAGAAGCACTCGGCGGTGTGGCAGCCGTACTCGTTGCCGATGTGCCACATGACGACACCCGGGTGCTCTCCCAGGCGCTCGGCCAGCGCCGCGGCCAGGGCGGCGGAGCGCTCCCGGTAGACGGCGGAGCTGGGGCAGTACTGCTGGCGCGAGCCCAGGCCCAGGCGCACGCCGTCGGCGTTTATCGGCAGGGACTCGGGGTGGTCGGTGGCCATCCAGGCGGGCGGGGAGGCGGTGGCGGTGGCCAGGTCGACGGCGATGCCGGCGTCATGGAGGCGGCCCACGATCTCCACCAGCCGGTCGAGCTCGTAGACGCCCTCGCGCGGCTCGAGGCGCGCCCAGGAGAAGATGCCTAAGGAGACCAGGTTGACGCCGGCCTCGGCCATGAGCTCGAGGTCCTCGGCGAAGGTGGCCTCGTCCCACTGCTCGGGGTTGTAGTCGCCGCCGTAGGCGGGGCTGGTCAGCCCCAGCAGCTCGTGCGGGGCGCGGCGGGGCGCGGCGGCACCCGGTGCCTGCTCGGGCCGGGGCGTGGAGGCTGAGGGCGAGGGGATCGTCATGGGATGATTCTCCCCCACCTCTCCCCCCCCCGCCCTGTGCACCGCGGGCGCCCGGGTCGGCGGGGTCGGGAGGGCTCAGCTGATGGTCGAGCGCGAGCTCGTCAGCCAGGCCAGCGGCACGGTGGTCAGGAAGAGCCCCTGCCACTCGCGCTCCCACAGCAGGGCGATGTCACCGCTGGGCAGCTGGGCCATGCACTGGTAGACGTAGTGGCGCGGGTTGATGACCCGGTTGTGGGGCCAGGTGGCGCCGTCGTCCTGGCTCAGGCGCAGAACGCCACAGCCGCGGAAGGGCAGCATCCGGGAGGCGTTGGCGAAGACGATCCCCCGGCCGGCCGTATCCTTAGCGCCGTCAGTGACGCCATCGCCGCCTCCGTCCCCTGCACTCGCTGCGCGCTCCAGGCCGGTGATGGCGATGGCGTTGGGCTGGGAGAAGATCTCGGGGAGCTGCTCGTCGTAGTCGACCTCCCCCCAGGTGACGCCCCCGTCGTGGGAGACGGCGTGGGCGACCCTCCCCGAGGGGTGCTGGTTGCGAGCCCACACGTGCACGGCGCCGTCGGATCCTTCGACGAGGACGGACTCGTACAGGCCGGCCCGCTCGTCGGCCAGGTCCCGGGAGGAGACGACGGCGCCCAGCACCTCGCGTCCGTCATTGGGTGAGGTGCCCAGGGTCCAGGTGGCCCCGCCGTCGTCGGAGTAGATGGCGGCGCAGGACAGGCAACCGGTGCCGCCGGCCTCGTGGCTGTAGTAGACGGGTGCGAGGATGCGTCCGGCGTGCTCCGGCGCGGTCAGCTGGATGGCGTTGCCGGGGCCGGTGCCCAGGAAGCACATCCAGTCGGCCTTGACCTGGGCGGTGATGTCGAGCGGCTCGGACCAGGTGGCGCCGTCGTCGTCGGAGGTGATCATGAGCAGGTGGGAGCCGCGGTGCTGGAAGAGGCAGCCCTCGGGGGCCTGCTCGTGGGCCAGGTAGATGCTGCCGACCGCCCGGCCGGCCAGGAGCACGTCACCGGCGCGGGCTCCGGTGGCATCGTCGTCGCTGACGACGATGCGGTAGTCGGTGGCCTCGCCTGCGGCGGTGCGGACGCTGCCGTCGGGCTCGACGGCGAAGAGCTCGCCGTCGCGGTTGTGCAGCACGCGGCGCCCCTGGGCATCGAAGCCGGTGCCGACGGTCGCGTTGGGCTGGCCGATACCGCCGGGGAACTGGTCGACCAGGCAGATGACGCGCCCGGTGGAGCGGTCCTGGACCAGGACGGAGTCGATGAGGCTGGCGCCCAGCGCCCCGGTGCCCGGGAGGCTGATCAGGGTGCGCATCTCCTCCCAGGTGGTCCCGCCATCCAGGCTGCGGCGCATGACGAGGTTGATGTCGTTGGGGGCGTCGTTGGGGATGGAGACGCGCTGGTCGGCGCCGGCCAGGATGACGCCGCTGTCCAGGGTGAGCAGGGAGGGGATCCGGTAGGACCGGGCGCCGTGGTAGCCGGTGTCGAACAGGGCGCGCGTGGGCAGCGGGGCGGCCCCGGCCAGGCGCTTGACCTGGGCGTCGGTGAGGGCGGCGTCGTAGATCATGGCGGTCTGCGCCTCGCCGAAGAGGCGCCTGCCGTCCAGGTCCGCGCCCACCACGACGCGGGTCACCGGCGCGATGTCGGCCAGGAAGGCGCCGCCGGGGGCCAGGGCCACCTGGTAGCCGTCGACGTGGATCTCCACTGCTCCGCGCCCCGAGGTGACCACGACGTCGTGCCAGTTCCCGTCGTCCCAGTGGCCCGGGGCGCGCACCTCGATGAGGGGCTCGTCCTCGGGTGAGTCCTCACCGGGGAGCACCCGGTAGCTCAGGCCTCCCGCGTCGATGTCGAGGTGCAGGGTGCCGCCCTGACCGCTTGCGGCGATGATGGTGCCGCCCTGACCGCGACCACGGGTGCGCAGCAGCGCCCGGATGGAGCCGGTGGCCAGGGCGCCGGTGCGGCGGGCGTCGCGGGCGGAGAGCTCACTGGCCGCGAACTGGACCAGCGGGGTGGCGGCCAGGGACTGGGCCATGACGGCGCGGTCGCTGAGCGGCTCGTCCCAGGCGGTCAGGCGGGTGACCGTGGCGATCCCGTCGGGGTCGATGCGCACGTCGGTCAGCCCTATCTGGGCGAGGAAGGCCGGCAGCGTCGTGGAGAAGCACTCGTAGCCGTCGGCGTAGAGGTGGGTGCCGGTCTCGTTGACGGTCACGACGATCGTGTGGGGGCGGCCGTCGTCCAGGCCCAGGGCGTCCTCGGCGTCGAGCACCCGCCGCCGGGCCCCTCCCTCATCCCCTGTTCCGGGGGCCTCCTCCGGCAGGCCCGCCGCACCGAGGACCTGCTCTCCGTCGAGGCGGCCGGCGCGAAGCGACAGCGTGATCCGTCCGTTGGTGCCGGTGAGCGCGATGAGGGTGGCGTCGGCGCGGGCGGCGACATCGAGAAGAATCGTGCCGCGCCCGCAGGCGGCCAGGGCGGCGACATCCTGCTCGCTGAGGCTCAGGGGGGAGGTCTCGGATGCGGTGAGATCGAAGAGCATGGGGAGGTCCTTCGTGCCGGCATCAGCTCTCCACCGGCGTTGCACGACCGGCCGTGCCGTGCGCGACGGTGCGCCACCACACATCCAGTCATATGATGTCTGACGTATCGCGCACTGTAGCACGATCCCTGAACCTCAAGGAGACCACATGTCCGCCACCTCAGAGAATCGGACTGAGACACCCGCCCAGACCCGCACCGTGCCCTTCGTCGTCGGCGCCTACCCCATGCTTCCGCCCGACGACGAGGACCGCCGCGGGGCCGCCGCCCTGTACGCCGCCCTGGGCGACCTCGGCTGGGTCGACGGTATCGAGCTGCCCTTCCGGGAGGCCCTGGACGCACCCGAGCCGTGGCTGGCCGAGCAGCTGGCCGGGCGCTTCCACCAGTGCGTCGTCACCGCGATCCCGGGAACCATGGGGCGCGCCGGGGCCGACCCCGCCTTCGGGCTGGCCTCCCCCGACGACGACGGACGGGCTCAGGCGCTGGCCTACACCCGCACCCTGCTGGAGGCCGTCGACCGCCTGCACGAGGCCGCCGGCGAGCAGCTGGTCACCCGGGTGGAGCTGCACTCGGCGCCGCACCACCAGGCCACCCCCGAGGCCTTCCACGCCTCCTTGAGCGAGCTGAGCGAGGACTTCGCCTCCCGCGGCCTGGGGATGATCGTGGAGCACTGCGACGCCGAGGGCGGCGTGGGCCCCTCCGAGAAGGCCTTCCTCCCGCTGGACCAGGAGATCGCCGCCTGCCGGGACACCGCGGCGCTCATCACCGTCAACTGGGGCCGCTCCGTCATCGAGACCCACGACCCGGCCACCCCTGAGATCCACGTGCGCGAGCTCGTCGAGGCGGGTCTGCTGGGCGGCGTCATGATCTCGGGCGCCGGGCCTGAGGAGACGCAGTGGGCCTGGGCCTGGGCCGACGCGCACCTGCCGCTGGCCGAGCACGAGCCGACCAGCTGGCTCACCCCGGAGCGCGTGGCCACCACGATGCGGGCCGCCGACGGCGCCCAGGTCTACGAGGGCCTCAAGATCAACACTCCGGCGAGCGCCTCCCTGGAGGACAAGCTCGCCTGGGTCGGCCGCCTGCGCGAGACCATGCTCAGCGCCTGAGTCCCGCGTCACCGCACCCGGCCTCTGACGACGTGCGGCCCGCTCCCCTGCTGGGGAGCGGGCCGCACGCTATGCGAGCCTCAGGTCCCGTGGGCCCGGTGGGGGCTCGATCAGAACTCGACATCCTCACTGCTGGAGAAGCCGGTGCGGAAGTCGTCGGAGAAGTCCGCACGCAGGTCCCCGCCGAAGTGGAAGTCGTCCAGGGCGACGGACTCGCCGAAGACGCCGTCTCCCAGGTCCACGCGGGAGAAGACCTCGGCCTTGACCTCCTCGGTGGGCTCGACCTCGATGTCCGAGTAACGGGCCAGGCCCGTACCGGCGGGGATGAGCTTACCGAGGATGACGTTCTCCTTGAGGCCCAGCAGCGGGTCGGACTTGCCGTTCATGGCGGCCTCGGTGAGCACGCGCGTGGTCTCCTGGAAGGAGGCGGCACTCAGCCAGGAGTCCGTGGCCAGCGAGGCCTTGGTGATTCCCATGAGCTCGGTACGGCCGGTGGCGGTCTTGCCGCCCTCGGCCATGACCCGGCGGTTCTCGGCGCGGTAGTGCATGACGTCCACGAGGTCTCCCTGGAGGAGGCGGGTGTCCCCGGAGTCCAGCACGGTCACGCGGCGCAGCATCTGGCGCACGATGACCTCGATGTGCTTGGAGTGGATGTCCACGCCCTGGGAGCGGTAGACCTCCTGGACCTCCTCGACGAGGTGGCGCTGGGTGGCGGCCACCGAGCGCAGGCGCAGGACCTTCTTGGGGTCGACCGGCCCCTCGGTGAGGGCCTGGCCGGGCTCGACGTGGTCGCCGTCGCCCACCAGCAGGCGCTGACGGCGCGAGACCGGGACGATGACGTCCTCCTCGCCGTCGTCACGGGTGATGACCAGGCGCTTGCCGTCGGCGTCGTCCTCGATCTTGAGGGTGCCGGCGGCCTCGGCCACGGCGGCCTCGCCCTTGGGGGTGCGGGCCTCGAAGAGCTCCTGCACACGGGGCAGCCCCTGGGTGATGTCGGCGGCGCCGGCCGCACCACCGGTGTGGAAGGTACGCATGGTCAGCTGCGTGCCGGGCTCACCGATGGACTGGGCGGCGATGATGCCGACGGCCTCACCGATGTCGACGCGTTTACCGGTGGCCAGCGAGCGGCCGTAGCAGGCGGCGCAGGTGCCGACGTTGGAGTCGCAGGTGAGCACGGAGCGCACCGTGATCTCCTCGATGCCCGCGTCGATGGCGGCCCGGATCTCGGCGTCGCCCAGGTCGGCGCCGGCCTCGATGATGAGGTTGCCCTCGGCGTCGATGGCGTCGCGCGCCAGGGTGGTGCCGAACACGGTGGTGCCCAGGATCTCCGAGGGCTCCTTGAGGCGCTCGTCGCCGGCGTCGATCCAGGAGAAGATCCGCTTGGTCAGGCCCTTGCGGGTGCCGCAGTCGTCCTCGCGGACGATGACGTCCTGGGAGACGTCGACCAGACGTCGCGTGAGGTAGCCGGAGTCGGCGGTACGCAGCGCCGTGTCCGCCAGGCCCTTACGGGCGCCGTGGGTGGCGATGAAGTACTCCAGGACGCTCAGGCCCTCGCGGTAGTTCGACTTGATCGGGCGCTCGATGAGGCGCTGCTTGGGGTCGGCCACCAGTCCACGCATACCGGCGAGCTGGCGGATCTGGTCCCAGTTGCCTCGGGCCCCGGAGACCACCATCTGGTAGACGGTGTTGCGCTGCGGGAAGTTCTCGCGCATCGCCTCGGCGACCTCGGCGGTGGCCTTGGTCCAGATGTCGATGAGCGAGGCGTAGCGGTCGTCCTCGGTGAGGGCACCGAGCTCGAACTGCTCCTCGATCTCGGCGGCCTCGTTCTCGTAGCGCACGAGGATCTCCTGCTTGGCCTCCGGGGAGACGACGTCGGCGAAGGCGACGGTGATACCGGACCAGGTGGACCAGTAGAAGCCGTTGGCCTTGAGGGCGTCCAGGGAGGCGGCGACCTCGACGCGCGAGTAGTTCTCCGCCAGGGCGTTGACGATGTTGCCCAGCTGCTTCTTGTCCACGACGTAGTTGACGTAGGGGAAGGTCTCGGGCAGGGAGGTGTTGAACAGGGCCCGGCCCAGCGAGGTGCGCAGGGTGATCGCGTCCCCCTCGCTCCAGCCCTCGGGCGGCTGCCAGCCCTCGGGCGCGGCGATGCCCTCCTCGAAGCGGATGTCGCAGGCGGCGTTGACGTGGAGCTTGCCGAAGTCGTAGGCCATGACCGCCTCCGCGAAGGAGGAGAAGGCCGGGACGACCTCATTGCCCTCGGCGTCGCGCTCGACCTCGACCGCCGGGTCGGGGTCGGAGGTGAGGTAGTAGGTGCCGATGATCATGTCCTGGCTGGGCATGGTCACGGGGCGCCCGTCGGAGGGCTTGAGGATGTTGTTCGAGGACAGCATGAGGATGCGGGCCTCGGCCTGCGCCTCGGCGCCCAGCGGCAGGTGGACGGCCATCTGGTCGCCGTCGAAGTCGGCGTTGAAGGCGCCGCACACGAGCGGGTGCAGCTGGATGGCCTTGCCCTCGATGAGCTGGGGCTCGAAGGCCTGGATGCCCAGGCGGTGCAGGGTGGGGGCGCGGTTGAGCAGCACGGGGTGCTCGCGGATGACCTCGGCCAGGACGTCCCAGACCTTGGGGTTGGCGCGCTCGACCATGCGCTTGGCGGCCTTGACGTTCTGGGCCTCCTTGAGCTCGACGAGCCGCTTCATGACGAAGGGCTTGAACAGCTCCAGGGCCATCTGGCTGGGCAGACCGCACTGGTGGAGCTTGAGCTGGGGGCCGACGACGATGACGCTACGGCCCGAGTAGTCCACGCGCTTGCCCAGCAGGTTCTGACGGAAGCGGCCCTGCTTGCCCTTGAGCATGTCGGACAGGGACTTCAGCGGGCGGTTGCCCACGCCGGTGACCGGGCGGCCGCGTCGGCCGTTGTCGAACAGGGCGTCGACGGCGTCCTGAAGCATGCGCTTCTCGTTGTTGACGATGATCGTCGGGGCGCCCAGGTCCATGAGCCGCTTGAGGCGGTTGTTGCGGTTGATGACGCGACGGTAGAGGTCGTTGAGGTCGGACGTGGCGAAGCGGCCGCCGTCGAGCTGGACCATGGGGCGCAGGTCCGGCGGGATGACCGGGATGTTGTCCAGGACCATCGACTCCGGGGCGGTGCCGGTCATGCGGAAGGCGTTGACGACCTTGAGGCGCTTGATGGCGCGGGTCTTGCGCTGGCCGGTGCCGTTCTCGACGATCTCGGCCAGGGCGGAGGCCTCGGCCTCGAGGTCGAAGCTGCGCAGGCGGGCCTGGATGGCCTCGGCGCCCATGGAGCCCTTGAAGTAGATGCCGTAGTCGGCGACCATGTCGCGGTAGAGGACCTCGTCACCCTCCAGGTCACCGACCTTGAGGCTCACGAAGCGGTCCCACACCTTGTCCATGTGCTCCAGGGCGCGCTGGTTGCGGCGGCGCATGGCCGTGATCTCGCGCTCGGCGGTCTTGCGGAGCTTGTCGCGCTGGGAGGCCTCGGCGCCCTCGGACTCGAGCTGGGCGAGGTCCTCCTCGAGGCGCTGCTGGCGCGCCTCGACCTCGGCCTGGCCGGACTCCTCGAGGTGCTTCTTCTTGACCTCCAGCTCGTTGCGCAGCGAGGGCAGGTCGTCGTGACGGCCCTCCTCGTCCACCTCGGTGACCATGTAGGCCGCGAAGTAGATGACCTTCTCCAGGTCCTTGGGCGCGAGGTTGAGCAGGTAGCCCAGGCGCGAGGGGACGCCCTTGAAGTACCAGATGTGGGTGACCGGCGCGGCGAGCTTGATGTGGGCCATGCGCTCGCGACGCACCTTGGAGCGAGTGACCTCGACTCCGCAGCGCTCGCAGACGATCCCCTTGTAGCGCACGCGCTTGTACTTGCCGCAGGCGCACTCCCAGTCCCGGGTGGGGCCGAAGATCTTCTCGCAGAAGAGGCCGTCCTTCTCAGGCTTGAGGGTGCGGTAGTTGATGGTCTCGGGCTTCTTGACCTCGCCGTGGGACCACGAGCGAATGTCCTCCGCGGTGGCGAGGCCGAGCTGGATCCTGTCGAACACGTTGGCGTCGAGCACAGTTCCTACTTCCGATGGTGAAATCTCATCAGGTGGTGGTCTGGGGGCGTTCCGTCGTCGTTGTTCCATGACTCCGACGGCGCCTGCGAGCCTGGTGGGAGGGCGAGCGGCGGCTGGGCCACCCGCCCTCAACCGGGGCTCGATGAAGTTGTCACGAAGTCGTCACCAGGCGGTGGCCACTCAGATCTCGTCAACCGTGGAGGCCATGGCCCCGCCCGGACGCCGGCCCAGGTCGAAGCCGAGCTCATCGACGGCGCGCGAGCCGTCGTCGTCGGTGTCGTCCAGGGCGATGGCGACGCCCTCGGCGTCCAGGGCCTCGACGTTCAGGCACAGCGACTGCATCTCCTTCATGAGCACCTTGAAGGACTCGGGGATGCCGGGCTCGGGGATGTCCTCGCCCTTGACGATGGCCTCGTAGACCTTGACACGGCCGTTGACGTCGTCGGACTTGACGGTGAGGAGCTCCTGGAGGGCGTGAGCGGCGCCGTACGCCTCCATGGCCCACACCTCCATCTCACCGAAGCGCTGACCACCGAACTGGGCCTTACCACCCAGCGGCTGCTGGGTGATCATGGAGTACGGACCCGTGGAGCGGGCGTGGATCTTGTCGTCCACGAGGTGGTGGAGCTTGAGGATGTACATGTAGCCCACCGAGATGGGGTACGGGAAGGGCTCGCCGGAGCGGCCGTCGAACAGGCGGGCCTTGCCGTTGGGCTCGACCAGCTGCAGGCCGTCGGGGGTCGGCAGCGTGGAGCCCAGCAGCCCCATGAGCTCGTTGTCCCGTACGCCGTCGAAGACGGGCGTGGCCACGGGCGTGCGGGGCTCGGCCTTGATGCCGTTCTCGGGCAGGTTGGCGGTCCAGGCCTCGCCGGCCTCGCGGGCGGCGGTGGCGTCCCAGCCGCGGGAGGCGACCCATCCCAGGTGCAGCTCGAGGACCTGACCGACGTTCATACGGCTGGGCACGCCCAGCGGGTTGAGGATGACGTCGACCGGGGTGCCGTCGGCCAGGAAGGGCATGTCCTCCACGGGCAGGATCTTGGAGATGACGCCCTTGTTGCCGTGGCGGCCGGAGAGCTTGTCACCCACGGTGATCTTGCGGCGCTGGGCGATGTAGACGCGCACCATGCGGTTGACGCCCGCGGGCAGCTCGGCGTCGTCGGAGGCGGCGTCGATCTCGCGCACGCCGGTGACGATGCCGTACTCCCCGTGGGGCACGCGCAGGGAGGTGTCGCGCACCTCGCGGGCCTTCTCGCCGAAGATGGCGCGCAGGAGGCGCTCCTCGCTGGTCAGCTCGGTCTCCCCCTTGGGGGTCACCTTGCCCACGAGGATGTCGCCGCTGCGGACCTCGGCGCCGATGCGGATGATGCCGCGCTCGTCGAGGTTGGCCAGGGTCTCCTCGCTGACGTTGGGGATGTCGCGGGTGATCTCCTCGGCGCCCAGCTTGGTGTCGCGGGCGTCGACCTCGTGCTCCTCGATGTGGATCGAGGTGAGCATATCCTCGGCGACCACGCGCTGGGAGATGACGATGGCGTCCTCGTAGTTGAGGCCCTCCCAGGTCATGAAGGCGACCAGGAGGTTCTGGCCCAGGGCCAGGTCGCCCTCGTTGGTGGCGGGGCCGTCGGCCAGGACCGTGCCGACCTCGACGCGCTCGCCCTCGGTGGCCACGACCCGCTGGTTGTAGCAGTTGCCCTGGTTGGAGCGGCGGAACTTGGCGACCTTGTAGACGATCTCGGTGCCGTCGTCGTTGGCCACGCGCACGAAGTCCGCGCAGACCTCGGTGACGACACCGGCCTTGTCGGCCACGAGGACGTCACCGGCGTCGACGGCGGTGCGCCGCTCCATGCCCGTGCCCACCAGCGGGGCGTCGGGGCGGATGAGCGGCACGGCCTGGCGCTGCATGTTGGCTCCCATGAGGGCACGGTTGGCGTCGTCGTGCTCGAGGAAGGGGATGAGGGAGGTACCCACCGACACCATCTGGCGCGGGGAGACGTCCATGAGGTCCACCTGCGAGGAGGGCACGAGGGCCGGCTCACCGCCGGTGACGCGGCACAGGACGTGGTCCTCGGCGAAGTGGCCGTCCTCGGTGAGGGTGACGTTGGCCTGGGCGATGACGTGGCGGTCCTCGTCGTCGGCCGTCAGGTAGTGGGTCTCGTCGGTGACCCGGCCGTCGACGACGACGCGGTAGGGGGTCTCGACGAAGCCGAAGGGGTTGATGCGCCCGAAGGTCGCCAGCGAGCCGATGAGGCCGATGTTGGGGCCCTCGGGGGACTCGATGGGGCACATGCGCCCGTAGTGCGAGGTGTGGACGTCGCGGACCTCCATGGAGGCGCGCTCACGGGACAGACCGCCGGGGCCCAGGGCGCTCAGGCGGCGCTTGTGGGTCAGGCCCGCCAGCGGGTTGTTCTGGTCCATGAACTGGCTGAGCTGGGAGGTGCCGAAGAACTCCTTGATCGCGGCCGTCACGGGCCGGATGTTGATGAGGGTGTTCGGCGTGATGGCCTCGACGTCCTGGGTGGTCATGCGCTCGCGCACCTGGCGCTCCATACGGCTCATACCGGTGCGCACCTGCGCCTGGATGAGCTCGCCCACCGCACGGATGCGGCGGTTGCCCAGGTGGTCGATGTCGTCGTACTCGACGGCGATCTCGGTGATCTCGCCGTCGCGCACGCCCTCGACGGTCTCGGCGCCGGAGTGCAGGGCCAGCAGGTAGCGCAGGGCCGCGACGATGTCCTCGATGCGCAGGGTGGACTCGGTCAGGTCCGAGGCCAGGCCCAGCTTCTTGTTGATCTTGTAGCGGCCGACCTTGGCCAGGTCGTAGCGCTTGGGGTTGAAGTAGAAGTTCTCCAGCAGGGTGCGCCCGGCCTCGACGCTCGGCGGCTCGCCGGGGCGGATCTTCTTGTAGATGTCCAGGAGCGCCTCGTCCTGGGTGGTGATCTTGCGGTCCTCGTCCAGGGCGGAGGTCAGGGCCGGGAAGTCGGCGAACTCCTTGCGGATCTCCGACTCGTCCATGCCCAGGGCCAGCAGGAAGACGGTGACGTCCTGCTTGCGCTTGCGGTCGATGCGCACCGCGACGCGGTCGGACTTGTCGATCTCGAACTCAAGCCAGGCGCCGCGCGAGGGGATGAACTTGACGTTGTAGACGTACTTGTCCGTGGCCTTCTCGGTGGTGCGCTCGAAGTACACGCCCGGCGAGCGCACGAGCTGGGAGACGACGACGCGCTCGGAGCCGTTGACGATGAAGGTGCCCTTGTCGGTCATGAGCGGGAAGTCGCCCATGAAGACCGTCTGGGACTTGATCTCACCGGTGGAGAAGTTCTCGAAGTCCGCCACCACGTAGAGGGGGGCGGAGTAGGTGAGGTCCTTCTCCTGGCACTCCTCGGCCGTGTACTTCGGCTCCTCGAAGCGGTGGTCGTGGAAGGACAGGGCCATGGTCTCCCCGAAGTCCTCGATCGGGGAGATCTCGTCGAAGATCTCCTCCAGACCGGAGGTCTCGGGCAGGGAGCCCGGGTGCGCCTTGTTGGCGGCGATCATCCGCTCGCGCCACCTCTCGTTACCGACGAGCCAGTCGAAGCTCTCGGTCTGAAGGGCAAGCAGATTCGGAGCCTGCATGGGCTCGGCGATCTTGGCAAAGTTGATACGACGCGACGCGGTACGGGCGGCGATGTCAGCAGCAGTGGGTGCGGAGGTGCGCGAGGCAGCCAAAGGGGGATCCTTCCCTCAGATCGGGGATCACACAACGCACACCGCGAGCACCGGGTTGAGTAGAATCTCCGTTGCCGGGATCACGCCCGCCAGGGTTCCGACGGGCCGGAACCCGTGCGGAGGGCAGATACTCCTCGCACCAATACACACAATGCACGCAAAGCGCTAGCGTACACGGCCCACGTCAAGGACTCCACGCCGATCCCCACCAGATCCTTGCGATTCCCACCACAGTCGCGCATACTGCCCCACCCGTGTCCGCCGCGTGACCTGAGTCCCTCAGTGGGCGCCGTCCTCTGAGCGGCTACCGGCCGGATCGCACCCGGCACGCCCAGCCCCTGCAGCACGCCCGGCCAGCCGCCCCCCCTGCCCCGACAGCCCTGCACGTACCCGGCCCCCGCAGCCTCTGCGCCCGCCCGACCTGCCCCGTTCCCCCGGCTGGCGCCTTTGCCGACGTCGGGGACGTACTTTCCGATCGGCGACTGCGTTCTCCCCCAGACCACTGGGGGCGGACCTCAGTCGTCTGGAGGACATCGCAGTCCTCGACGCACATGTACGTCCCCGATCCCCACCGGAACGTCCACCGGCCGGCCGTCCCAGCCCGAGAACGACCACCGCCCCGAGCCCGACGCCGTCGCGACGAGCGCATCGCCCCCTCCCCTTCGACCAGGACTCCGAAGACCAGCGGCCACCCCGGGAGCCACAGCGAAGGCCTCCTTCGGTCAGACGCCGCCGACCCCACAGCCACGGAGATCTGCGCTCGTCATGCCCCGTTCCTCTTGAGAAGACTCGCTGCATGAGCCCCCTCGCCACCACTGCCAGCCGCCCCACCCCCATCTGCCCGGTCCCGGCGCGCCTCCGGCCGACCATCATCTACTCGGGCCGCCGCAAGCGCTTCCAGCCATCACGCGATCCTGGTCTGCTACGACTCATGCCGGGCGCCTACCTGCGCCCAGTCCCGGGCGGACGACGCTGGGAGCAACGGTTCATGGTGTCTCTGGCGCGAGCGATCGCCGCCCAACAGCTCCTGCCCTCCGCCACCTGCCTGTCTCACACATCGGCCGCCCTGATTCACGGGCTGGCGATGTGGACAGGCGAGCCGGATGTCTACCTCGCCGTCTCCGGCCACCCGCGCCTGACCACGACGACACTGCCCGCGTTCCGGTACCCATCATCGGGGATACCGGCCCCCATCGAGGAGACGCCCGCCGAGGCCGCTCCGATCCGAATGCATCGTCGCAGGCTTCGGCTGCGGGACGAGGAGATCGAGGTGGTCGGGGGAGTTCCCGTCACGTCCGTGCTGCGCACCGCCTTCGACTGCGCCTGCGACGAGCCCCCGCACAACGCGCTCTCCATCGCAGATGCGGCCCTGAACCGGCACTGCCGACCTGATCCGTGGCACCGTGGCTCCTGCGCCACGCGGCTGAGCTCGGCTCACGCCTGCTGGGAGGAGCTCATCGCACGCCATCGGGGGCGGCGAGGGATAGCGCAGGCGCGGGCGGTACTCGCCGCCGCCACCCCTTGGGCGGTTTCGCCCGGGGAGAGTGTGCTGCGGTGGATGACGCTCGTGGTGGGGCTGCCCGAGGCCGTTGCCCAGTACCCGGTTCCGGGGCTGTCGAAGGACCGGTTCCTGGACCTGGGCTGGCCCGATCACCGTGTCGTGGCGGAGTTCGACGGTCGCGCCAAGTACCACAGCGAGGAGGACGTCTTCCTCGAGAAGCTCCGCCAGGACGAGCTCGAGTCGCTGGGGTGGAGGTTCTTCCGGGTGACGTGGTCGTCGCTCGGGGACATGCGCACCCAGGCCGACCGGCTGCTGTCGATGTTCCCCCTGGAGGTGGTCTCCCGTCTCTCGCCGGTGGCCGGGCTTCAAGGTGGCGGGCTGTGGGGCGAGTGCCCGCCCGGAGTGCTGGTCCCGTGAGATCACGGCTCCCGGCGTCGTCTTCTGGCTCATCAACCGCACCCACCGGCGTCGGGGACGTACTTCCGGCTCGGCGACTGCGTTCTCCCCCAAATCACTGGGGGCGAACCTCAGTCATCTGCGGGATATCGCAGTCCTCGACGCACATGTACGTCCTCGAGCCCGACGACGCGCCGAAGCGCTCCAACGTCGGACAGCGCCCGGGCTCCTCGGAACACGACCGGGTCCCGCCCACCTCATGGTGGACGGGACCCGGTGAAGCTGGACCTCCCCAGCCGTCGGCGCCCCTCAGGCCGCCTCAGGCAGCGGGGAGAGACTCACTTGAGGGTGACGGTGGCGCCGGCGCCCTCGAGCTGCTCCTTGGCCTTCTCGGCGGCCTCCTTGTTGGCGCCCTCGAGGACGGGCTTGGGAGCGCCGTCGACGAGCTCCTTGGCCTCCTTCAGGCCGAGGGAGGTCAGGGCGCGCACCTCCTTGATGACCTGGATCTTCTTGTCGCCGGCGGCCTCGAGAATGACGTCGAACTCGTCCTTCTCCTCGGCAGCGGCGTCGCCACCGGCAGCGCCGGGGGCGGCGGCAACGGCCACGGCGGCCGGAGCGGCGGCGGTAACGTCGAAGGTCTCCTCGAAGGCCTTGACGAACTCGGACAGCTCGATGAGGGTGAGCTCCTTGAACTGCTCGATGAGCTCTTCGGTGGTCAGCTTCGCCATGATGGGCGTTCCTTCCTTATCAGGTTCCTGCGCGCGCAGGGTTGGTGGATGACGCGTGCGGCCTCAGGCCGCGGTCTCCTGCTTCTCGCGCAGGGCGTCGACGGTGCGCACGGCCTTGGAGGCCGGTGCGGCGAAGAGGTACGCAGCCTTGGACAGGGACGCCTTGATGGCGCCCGCGGTCTTGGCGAGCAGCACCTCACGGGACTCGAGAGAGGCAAGCTTGTCAACGCCGTCGGCGGACAGCACGGCGCCGTCCATGACACCGCCCTTGATGACGAGCTGCTGGTTGTCCTTGGCGAAGTCACGCAGAGCCTTGGCGGCCTCGACCGGCTCACCGGTGACGAACGTCAGGGCGGAGGGGCCCGTGAGGTCGTCGGCGAAGCCCTCGAGCCCGACCTGGCGGGCAGCGATCGCAGCAAGCGTGTTCTTCACCACGGTGTACTCGGCGTTACCGGCGAGGGAACGACGCAGCTCCTTGAGCTGGGCGACGCTCAGTCCCCGGTACTCAGTCAGCAGGACCGCGTCAGCCTGGCGGAACTTGTCCGCCAGCGCAGCAACGGCTGCTTCCTTGTCAGGCCGTGCCATGGGCCCTCCTTCCGTGGTATGCCGCAGGGGTCCATTCACTGGAAAAGCCCCGCGCCGGTGGGCACGGGGCTCGAATTCGGGCACGCCCGAAGAAGTCTCGTTCTCACCTGCGCCGGCTCCACCTGACGTGGACTTGGTCCCGCCGGAGCGGGCGACCTGCGGTCTTTGGCAGAGAGCACCATACCCGGCAGCGGGCCCCGCCGCGCAAGGCAGGCGGCCGTGGAACTGGTCACGTCGCCGCGAGCGCTCGCCGGAAGCGCCCCCGGCAGTGTTCAGACTCCGAGGCTCTCGGCCAGTGCCTCCCGCTCCGTGACGTCGTACCAGAGCAGGTCGGCCTCGGCGGCACGCTCGAAGGCGTCCTCGTCGCCGAGTCTGGCGGCTCGCACATCGGCCTCGGCCTCGGCCTCGTCCACGAGCAGGGCGGCGACATCCTCCCAGGTGATCTCACCGGAGACCTCGATCGTGCCGGGCAGGACATCGCCCTCCACGGGAAGCTCGCGCACGTTGTCGCCATCGACGTCGGCCGCGATGACGATACGCCGGTCAGCCAGACCCGCGGCCTCGGGCTCGGCCAGCAGGACGACAGAGGCGTCGGCGGCGCACAGTGAGGCGGAGACCTCCAGCCCCTCCTCATCCTCCTCGGGCAGGGCCTGGGCGAGAGCGGGGGTGGCGGCGTGAGCCGTGAGCGGCTGGTGCGAGGAGCCCAGGACGCTCGCACGCAGGTGGGCGGCGGTGGCGGGCAGGTAGATGCGCATGCGCCCAGTCTGCCCTACCACCGCACTCGACCTCCCCCGAAGCGCACGGTGTCAGCGCGCACGGTGTCTGCGCGCACGGCACCGCTCGCGCGCGCCCGGTCTCAGTAGCGGTGTCGCCCGGCTCCCGGCGGCACCGGCGGAGGGCCGCCCGAGCCCCGATGATCGCCCCCGCCCGGGGCGCGGCCGGCCTGCGGCCCTTGCGCCACCCCTGGGGGCGCTCCTGTGCCCGGAGCCGCCCGCGCGCCGGGCCACCGCGCAGCCCAGGGCC
>NZ_MSGO01000043.1 GCF_001929375.1 Actinomyces oris
CGGACCGAGCCCCGGGCCGAGACCTGTGCCCCGGCAGCACCAGCGCACTCAGCTGCTCCGGCCGTACCGCCAGCGCAGACTGCCCCATGTGCCCGCCAGCGCCATCAAGGCCCAGCCCAGCTTGACGGTCGCGCGCGGCGGGACGCTGCCCCGGAGTGGCTGACCGGCCGCTCGGCCGCCCCTCCCCTCTCCGCAGCGCTGCCCGCTCCGCGGGCTCGCTGGGAGCATTGAGTTCCCGCCTACCGCGACGTCTGTACGCAGCAGGGTGTCGCTCCGACATGGCAACCTGGCCAGGGCCGGATACCGGCTCCCGGGCACCCACGGGCTTGGGGGATCGTAGGGACGCACTCATCGCGGAAGCCTCCTCGCCGCCGAAACAACTCCATACCCCGCCCGGCCGGGCAACACTGCCCGTCCAAGCGGTGTATTGACACTACCCGCCCCAACACCCCCGCACCAGACCCCAACACCACCCTGTGGAAAACCCCGGAAAGAGACTCGTGCGCCAGCCCCCGTCGTTGCCGGCCCAGTACTCCGAGCGCCGGCCGCGCCCGCCTCGGCGCCAGCGCGGAGAAACGACGATCACTCATGGTGACAGTTTTCAGGACCTGAATCGGTGGTGAGCGTCGAAGAGCCGGCGTCGCCTTCACTCCTTCCGCCCGAGGTCGGCGGGGTCAGGGCCCCAAGACGCGGCGTGGGGAGCGAAGGCGAGGCCAGGCGCGGCCGGCTCAGGCCCTGGGCCAGACGACGACCAGGCGGACGGCGACGAAGGCGACAGTCAGCACCACCTGCGTCCGGCCGAGCCAGGCGTCGGTGACGCGGCAGGGCGGGCAGATCCGGCCACAGCGTCACGCCCCGGACGATCCCGTACAGGCCGGGCAGCGACGCCACCGCCAGGATCCAGGCGGGCACGTGCGCCCAGGGCCCGGAGGCCACGGCCGCCGCCAGGCAGGCCAGGAGCGCGGACACGCGCCAGACCACCGCCATACGGCTGGGCGCGCTCACCGCGCGGGCAGCCGTGTACAGGCCCATAACCAGCGCCAGGACGGTGAAGATGCCAAGAATCATGCCCCGGAGCAGCATCTCGGCCGGCACCGGCAGACACGCCGTTAAAACCTTCTGCCCATCGGTCAGGAGCATCGCGGCGAGCGCGGCGGCGGTACCGTCCGTGCTCTGGCCGGTGTAGACCATGACGGCCTCGCCCGACTCCTTGTCGATGGCCAGGTGCGTCATGTACTCCATCGTGGTGCCGCCGTGGCTGATGATCGTGTGCCCGTCGACGACGTCGGTGTACCAGGAAGGATATTTGGGGTGCGTGGTGTTTCTCGGACTGGGGGAGTTTTTCATCCCCCGAGGTTTATTCACGGCATCCGTTGAAGGTGATGTGACCTGCGAAGATGCTGGCGTCGGCTGACTCCGTGAATAAGCCTCGCGGGCAGCGGAGCGGAGCCGGCGTCAATGACCGCCGATCAGCAGGACTCGCTCCTGCTGGAGTCGATCCCTCAGGCTTCAACAGTGCCGCTGACTCGTGTGCGGAGCCGGCACGGGCGGCCGGGGCGTGTCGATCAACGCTGGTGGGCGGCCCTGGGATGTCTCCGAGTGCGTCAGGTGGCAGGGGCTGCCTCGTGACGCTGCTGGTGGCCGGCAACTGGATGGCGGGCTGGCTACGATGGTGGTCATGCCTCAGATGCCGACTCCGTCACCTCAGCCCAGCGCCTCCACCCCGATGCAGGTCGGTCCCCACGAGCTGTCCGTCGTCGGCGTCGTCGCGATCTCCCGGACCGCTGCCTGCACCCGCTACGCCAAGGATGCCGACCGGGCGCCGCAGATGACGGCCCGGGTCGACCTGCTGCGCATGAGCGCCTGGGAGGTCGCCTCCTTCGACCGGGTCGTGGAGCTGGCCTCAACTCACGGCATCGACGCCCTGGGAGCGGCCGAGCGCTTCACTGACGTCCTGGGCGACTTCGACGAGCGCCTGCGTCCACTGGACTGGGCCGAGCGCCTGCTCAAGACCTACATCACCTTCGGGCTGCTCATCGACTTCGGGATGGCGCTGAGCGAGTCGCTGGAAGACCCCTTGCGCAGCGGACTCGTCCATGAGCTCAGTCAGGACCCGATCAGCACCTACGCCGTCGCCGAGCTGGAGGAGGTCGTCGCGGCCGACCCGCAGCTGGCCGCCCGACTGGGCCTGTGGGGGCGGCGCGTCATCGGTGAGGAGATCGGAACCTTCCAGAGGCTCCTGGGGCAGTTCCCCGAGCTTCTCGGCTCGATGGCTCAGGAGCAGCTCCACTCGGTGCTGTCCCAGGGGGCGGTCTCTCGCATGAGAGGGCTGGGCCTGAGGGTCTGATTTTTTCCACCGTCCCCGCCGCGCGGGGATGTGAAGTGTCCAACAGTGGAGTAGTGCCCGTGTCGGTAGCGTGACAGGACCCGGGCTGCGGTGGGTAAGGTGGCCGCATCCACATCCTCGTAACCCGACGTGAGAGCCGCGGCTCTCAGTCTGAAGGAGTTCCCATGAAGCGAAGCGTATGGATGGCCGCGTCCGCGGCCGTTGCCCTGTCCGTTGTCCCGGTCGGTGCGGCTGCTGCTGAGACGACCCCGGCTCCTGCCGCCGAGCAGGCGGCGGCGCAGGCCGGCGGCGCGAAGGCTGACGCTCCCCAGCCCAAGGACCCCTCCCCGGCCGTCCCCACCCCCGACGGCGGCAAGCCCGCTCCCAAGCCCGCCCCCGATCCTGCCCCCGAGAAAGACCCAGACAAGGCCTCTCCCCAGGCTCCGGGTGCCAACAATGCTGCGGCGCAGCAGGGGAACAAGCCGGAGGCCCCGGCTGAGCAGCCCCAGCAGAACCAGGGCGGTCAGCAGCAGGGCAATCCTGCCGGCTCTGAGGCGGCTCCCGAGCAGCAGGCCCCGGCCCCTGAGCAGTCCTCTGAGGGCGGCGCTCCCGCGGCCTCCGAGGGGAATGCCCCCCAGGGCTCCGCGGATGCCCCCGGTGGGCAGGCCGCTGCTCCGCGCGAGCAGGCCGCTTCCGGCCAGGGAGGCACTGCCACTGCAGGTCGCTCCACCCTCGCCCAGACCGGTGCGGGGACGACCGCCGCTTGGATGGTGCTGGGCGCCGGTGCAACAGGCGCCGCCATGCTCATGGCGCGCCGCAGGCTGACCTACTGACGCGCATCGGTCCTTGACGTTGAGGAGAGGTCTGGCCCATGGATGACCGGATGCTCGACGGGGACAGGGTGCTGTGGTTCATCGGCGGCAGTCCTGAGCGTGCTCGGGAGGCTCTCGTCGCCGGACACGCCTGGACGCCTGAGCAGCGTGCGCAGCTCGAACAGATCGCAGCATCTGCCGGATATTCCCCTCAGCAGCCTGCCGGGTACCCGCCTGCTCAGCAGCAGGTGCCCGTTCAGGAGCCTGTGCCCTTGTATGGGGCGCCTGGAGATCTCGTGGCCTCTGATGGTGCGTTCAGAGGCGACGAGGTCCGTGGCGACACTGTGGACTACGGGGCGGCTCAGCCGACTCAGCCTGCTCAGCAGCCGACTGAGGTCGGGCCGCCCCAGCCGCAGATGGCCACGCCGACGCAGCCTCAACCGCAGGGCTACAGGCTTCAGCCACTGCCGGCGGTGACTGAGATGGAGGCGCCTCAGAGCGATGTCTCCCAGCAGCCGCGCAGTGCTCCACGTCGCGGGTGGGTCCTTCCGGTCGTGGCGGCCAGCGTGCTCGTCCTCGGGCTGGCCGGGGGCGCCCTGGGAGGGCATTGGCTGTGGCCCGGCAAGGATGCGGCGGCTCCGTCGTCCTCCGCCGCCGCGGCTCAGGCCGCCACGAAGCCTGCGGTGCTGCGTGCCGGCAGTGGTTCCTTTGTCTGCTCCTCCGGTGGCACCGGAGTCTCCTGCTGGGGTGCTGACGCCCAGGCCAACACTCAGGGTGCACGTGTCTCGCCGACGGCGGTGCCCGGGCTGGAGAAGGTCAAGGTCTCGGCGCTGAGCGTGGGCAAGGGCTTCGCCGTGGCCGTGGACGACTCGGGCAAGGTCTACGCCTGGGGAGCCAACGAGGTCGGCCAGCTCGGCAAGAAGACGAATGAGGCGCTGGTCAACCAGGCCGTCGAGGTCGGCAAGCTGCCGGCCGCTCCCACCGCGCTCGTCTCCGGTTACGAGCACACCTGCGCACTCACCAAAGGCACAGTCTGGTGTTTCGGCTCCAACCGCTACGGGCAGGTCAACGGCACTGTCTCCGACACCCCGTCAGGGTTGGTGCAGGTGGACAAGATCAACGGGGCCACCCAGATCGGCACCTCCGGCTACGACACGTGGGCCACGGTTGACAAGGGGACCTGGACCTGGGGGAACAACTCCTGGGGGCAGGCCGACCCCTCGCAGAGCGTGGTCAACGTGGCGCCGACCCTCATTCCCGCCGACAGCTGACAGCGGCATCGACAATACGACAGCGCCCAGCCTCCTTTCGGGGGGCTGGGCGCTCGGCGTATGTCGCGACGACGCTCTACTTGGCTCTACTTGTCGCCCTTGAGGCGGTTGACTGCGTCCTGGATAGTGTCCTTGGCGTCCTCGGCGACCTCCTTGATCTTGCCCTCGGCCTGCTGGAGCTTGCCCTCGGTCTCGGTCTCCTTGTTACCGGTGACCTTGCCTGCGGCCTCCTTCGCCTTGCCGGCGATCCTGTCGAAGGTTCCGTTGTCGCTCATGAGAGCTCCTTTCCATGGTGAGTCTCCGCGAGGCGGAGACGTGGAGGACGGTTCGACTATACATATGTACAGCTGAGACAACACCCGGTATCCAGTGAGAGTTTCTATGGAGATTACCTAAAGCGTATGACATATCCTATTTTATTGGGATGCGGTTGCTCGGCTCGTCTCTCCGGCGTCGTTCGCCACATCTCAGCGTCCATGGACTTCAGACACCTCTCATTCGAGAGCGTCCTGATACTGACACTGAGGTCTATTGCCCATGAGCAGTGCATCTGCGGACGCCCCCGCCGCTACCCGCGTTGAGAACGTCGGTCTTGACGTCATCTCCGAGTCTGATCGCAAGGGGCGACCGAGCGATCTCTTCATGATCTGGTTCGTGGCCAACATCTCCGTTCTGGGACTGTCCTGGGGCGCCCGGGTCCTCGGATTCGGACTGTCCTTCTGGCAGGCGGTCGTCGCGGCAGCGTCGGTGTCATCGTCTCCTTCCTCCTGTGCGGTGCCGTGGCCGTCCTGGGAAGACGAGGCGGCGCCCCACCCCGGCCCTGCCGTCGGGCGGCCCCGCGGCCTACGTCGGAGCCCTGGTCATGGTGGCCGCCGGCTTCTGCCTCGGCTGGGTGAATGCCGCCGCCGACTACTCCTGCTACCTGCCCCGCAAGGCCTCGATGACCGGCGTCATCGGCCGGACCGCTCTGGGATCGGCACTGCCCTGCGTGGTGCTCGTCCTCTTCGGCATCCTCCTGGTGGGCTCCGACGCCGAGCTCGGCCAGGCCATCAACACCGACCCCATCGGCGCCCTGGCCACGATCCTGCCCACATGGTTCCTCGTCCCCTTCGCGATCGTCGCCATCCTGGGGCTGGCCGGCATCATCATCATCATGGATCTGTACTCCTTGGGCCTGTCGCTCCTGGCGACCGGCCTGCCCGCGCGCCGGCACGTGGCCACCTCCATCGACGCCACCATCATGACCGTGGGCGCCATCGCCGTCATCTTCGGTGCCGACGACTTCCTCGGTCCCTTCCAAGGGTTCCTCACCACCCTCGGGGTCGTCATCGCCGCCTGGGCCGGAGTCATGGTCGCGGAGGTCATTCTGCGCAGGCGCGACTACGACGAGGAGGCCCTCTTCACGTCCGACGACGCCTCTGTGTTGTCTCATGGCTTCTGGGAGTTTCGGGTGTCATGACATCTGAGACACCGATCGGTGGCTTGCCGGCGTACGCGGGGCCGTTCTGGTCAACGCCGGCGGCTGCCTGCGCAGTTGACGCACAGCACGGCAGCCGGCGTCCCACCACTGGCTGCCAGGAACGCCGCTGGTGCCGAGACGACCATGAGCGTCGTCGGCCGGTAGCGATCTGAGACGTGTCTGGGACGCCTGTCCTCGCACGCCAGGCACCGCGAGCACCTAACCTTGCACCTATGACAACTGATGCAAAGACGCCCAACCAGGCTGTCACGACCCGCACCGAATCCGACTCCATGGGCACCATCGAGGTGGACGCCAACCGCTACTGGGGAGCCCAGACCGAGCGGAGCCTGCACAACTTCGACATCGGCCGCGAGACCTTCGTGTGGGGCCGTCCCATGATCAAGGCCCTGGGGATCCTCAAGAAGTCCGCCGCCCTGGCCAACGCCGAGCTCGGCGAGCTGCCCGCCGACATCGCCGAGCTCATCGCCAAGGCCGGAGACGAGGTCATCGCCGGTGACCTCGACGCCGAGTTCCCGCTCGTCGTCTTCCAGACCGGATCGGGCACCCAGTCCAACATGAACTCCAACGAGGTCATCTCCAACCGCGCCATCGAGCTGGCCGGCGGCGAGCGCGGCTCCAAGACCCCGGTCCACCCCAACGACCATGTCAACCGCGGCCAGTCCTCCAACGACACCTTCCCCACGGCCATGCACATCGCCGTCGTCAACGAGCTGGCCGCCATGTACCCGCGCGTCCAGCAGCTGCGCGACACCCTGGACGCCAAGGCCAAGGCCTACGCCGACGTCGTCATGGTGGGCCGCACCCACCTGCAGGACGCCACCCCCATCACCCTGGGCCAGGTCATCAGCGGCTGGGTCGCCCAGATCGACTTCGCCCTCGACGGCATCCGCTACGCCGACTCCCGCGCCCGCGAGCTGGCCATCGGTGGGACCGCCGTCGGCACCGGCCTCAACGCCCACCCGAAGTTCGGGGCACTGTGCGCCAAGAAGATCTCCGAGGAGACCGGTATCGAGTTCACCCAGGCGGACAACCTCTTCGCCGCCCTGGGCGCCCACGACGCCCTGGTCCAGGTCTCCGGCGCCCTGCGGGTCCTGGGCGACGCCCTCATGAAGATCGCCAACGACGTGCGCTGGTACGCCTCCGGCCCCCGCAACGGCATCGGCGAGCTCATCATCCCGGAGAACGAGCCCGGCAGCTCGATCATGCCCGGCAAGGTCAACCCCACCCAGTGCGAGGCCATGACCATGGTGGCCACGAAGGTCTTCGGCAATGACGCCACCGTCGGCTTCGCCGGATCCCAGGGCAACTTCCAGCTCAACGTCTTCAAGCCGGTCATGGCCTGGTGCGTCCTGGAGTCCATCCAGCTCCTGGGTGACACCTGCGTCTCCTTCGACACCCACTGCGCCTACGGCATCGAGCCCAACACCGAGCGGATCGAGGCCAACCTGGAGACCAACCTCATGCAGGTCACGGCCCTCAACCGCCACATCGGCTACGACAAGGCCTCCAAGATCGCCAAGAACGCGCACCACAAGGGCCTGTCCCTGCGCGAGTCCGCCCTCGAGCTCGGCTTCGTCACCGCCGAGGAGTTCGACAAGTGGGTCGTCCCCATGGACATGACTCACCCCAGCGCCGCTGAGGACTGATCCTCAGGACTGCCCCTCAAGCCGACGACGGCGCCGCTCTTCTCTCGAGGGCGGCGCCGTCGTGCGCGCGAGCCGAGCCCGTATTCTGTCGCGCCCGTCATCAGGCGGAAGCCGACTCACAGAAGCGGCACAGGCGCGTCCTGGGACCGTCCTTGCCTTAAGGTGATGTGCTAGCCACGTACGCAGACACCCGAGCGAGGCACGCGACTGACTGTGCCGGAGGGAACCACGATGAACCTGCCCCGACGCACCATCCTTGCCGCACTGCCCGCCACGGCAGGACTCCTGGGACTGGGGGCCTGCTCCATCGGAGGCGCCACCGCGCAGGCCTCCTCCACGGCCTCGTCGCAGGCCCCCACCGACGCCAAGCTCGCCCTGGACCACGCCGCCTGGCGCTACGACGCGGAGCACAAGGTCTACTACCAGCTGGGGCTGCGCTACGTGGCCACGCCCCAGGCCTCGGACTACGAGACCCTGGGCATCTACGTGCCCGGCGCCTACTTCACTGGAAAGGACAACGGCAACGGCACCTACACGGTCACCGTCAACGCCTCGGGCGCCGTCGGCAGCTTCACCGCCGCCACCGCACCCACCGTTCTGCCGGTCAACACCCCGGGATACTCCGCCCAGAAGCCGCCCACGGAGTACTCCTACGACGCCATCAAGGCCTACATGGAGGCCGGTTTCATCTACGTCCACGCCGGTCTGCGCGGCAAGGACTCCAACTCTCAGACCTACTCCGGCAACGCGCCCTGGGGCGTTGCCGACCTCAAGGCCGCCGTGCGCTACCGGCGCTACAACTCCGCCGCCGTGCCCGGCGACGCCGCGAAGGTCTACGTCTTCGGGCACAGCGGGGGAGGGGCGCAGAGCGCCGTCGCCGGAGCCTCGGGGGACAGCGAGCTGTTCGCCCCCTACCTGGCCGTCCTGGGGGCCGCCACCACTGACACCAGCGGCAAGGCCCTGTCCGACGCCGTCGCCGGAGCCATGTGCTGGTGCCCGATCACCAGCCTGGACGGCGCCAACGCCGCCTACGAGTGGAACATGGGGCAGTTCGCCTCCTCCGACACCCGGGCCGAGGGCACCTGGACGCGGGCCTACTCCCAGGACCTTGCGGCCGCCTTCCCCGCCTACCTCAACGGGCTGAAGCTCACCGACTCCCAGGGCAAGCCCCTGACCCTGGAGTCCTCCTCCCAGGGCACCTACCTGTCGGGCTCCTACTACGACCACCTCGTGGCGGTCATCCAGAAGTCCCTCAACGACTTCCTGGCGGCCACCACCTTCCCCTACACGCCCTCCTCCACCGAGATGGCGGGGATGGAGCCCGGCGGGGGCGGCGGGGCGCCGTCGGGAACCCCGCCCAGTGACGCCGGCGGCACGCCCCCCAAGGGCGGGACGCCCGGAGGCGGCAGTCAGGGTAGTGGTGAGTCCACCACCTACAAGACGGTGGAGGAGTACATCGCCTTCCTCAACTCCTCCTCCCAGTGGGTCACCTACGACGCCTCCAAGAAGACTGCGACGATCACCGGCCTGCAGGGCTTCGTCACCTCCCAGAAGAACGCATCCAAGGACGTGGGGGCCTTCGACGGTGTTGACCGTGCCCAGACCGAGAACCTCGTCATGGGCTCGGGGGAGAACAAGCAGCACTTCTCCTCCCTGAGCCGCGAGGTCATCTCCAAGGGGCAGTCCAGGTACGCGAGCCTGTCGGGCTGGAACAAGGGCTACGGCGTCGCCGCCTACGAGAAGGACCTGGCCGCCAAGGACTCGGTCGGCACCGACATGGTCACGCGTGTGGCGATGTACGACCCCTTGTACTACCTCACCCAGGATTCCAAGGGGCGAGGCAGCTCCACCATTGCTCCGGCCTGGCGCATCCGCACCGGCATCGCCCAGGGCGACACGGCCTCCACCGTCGAGGTGAATCTCGCCCTGGCGCTCCAGCAGGCCGGAGCCGGCAACGTCGACTTCGCCACCGTCTGGGGGCAGGGGCACACGATGGCCGAGCTGACCGGCACCGGCGAGGAGAACTTCATCGCCTGGGTGACCAAGCAGGCGGCCTCCTGAGCCCGGGAGGCTCCGGGGGACATCCTGGAGCCTCCCGGGCCGAGTCGCTCCGCTCCGACCCGGTCCTGGTCGTTCACTGTCAGTCGCACAGCACGACGTCGACTCCGGCGCCCCGCATCTCCTCAAGGGTGTCGGGGGCGATCTGGCTTGTTGTCAGCAGCGTGTCGAGGTCCTCGATACGCCCGAACCGGTAGGTGCTGGTCTGGGTGATCTTGCTCGGTGCGGTCGGCAGAACGCGTCGGGTGGAAGAGGCCATGATGGCGCGCTTGACCATCGCGTCGTCGGACTCCATGACGGTCAGGCCCTCGCGGGTGGACACGGCGCAGGTGGACAGGACCGCGACGTCGGCGCGGAACGCGCGCACCGCCTCGACCGCCTCGGCGGAGAACAGGGAGAGGGACTCCGGATCCACCGGGCCGCCCGCGATGGTCACTGCGGCTCCACGCACGGAGGCCACTGCTGCACCGGCGCCCAGCGACAGGCACAGGACCCGGATGTCGCGGCCGGCGAGCTGCTCGGCCACCATCTCGCAGGTGGTCCCGGAGTCGATGATGACCGCCTCCCCGTCCTCTATGAGCTCGGCGGTGGCCTGTGCCAGACGGCGCTTGATCTCCACATCCTGCCTGCGACGCATGGAGGCCGGCCGGGCGGCCCCACGGCGCGGTGCACGCAAAGCGCCGCCGTGGACCCGGGTCACCAGGCCCTCGTGGGCCAGCTCGGCCAGGTCCCGGCGGATGGTGATGACCGAGACCCCGGTCAGCCGGGACAGCGCCTGCACACTGTGGACTGTGGTGGGGCTCAGGGCGCGCAGTATCGTACGGCGCCTCTCGTGAGGACTGTCGCGCATGCTTCCTCCGCATCGGCGGCAACGAGGCGATCGTTTTGCTGGAGAACGAGCAATGACAATGATCGTATGGTCTTCTACCGTTGGTGTCAACGGATCGGAACTCCGGAAATCCGTTGATTCAATGCCGGAAAATCGCTGTCGGGAAGAGTGATCGTACGATCATCTCTGGTCGTCGGCAGTGATTCTTCGCCGTCAGGAAGGGAATGACCATGCCTCACCTCGACCACGTCGCCATCTGGGTCGCCGACCTCGACAGCGCCCGCGACTTCTACTCCCACTGGTTCGACGGGCACGCCAACGGCCTCTATGAGAACCCGAGGACCGGCCTGCGCACCCACATCCTCCACTTCGCTGAGACCCCGGCGGTCCAGCGGGGAACCCGCCTGGAGATCATGACCCGTCCTGAGCTCGCCGAGCACTGCGAGGCCGCCCAGCTGGGGTGGGCTCACGTCTCCTTCGGCCTGCCCGGGCGTGAGGACGTCGACCGCCTGGCCTCCCACATGTCCGAGGCCGGCGTGCCGGTCATTGACGGACCTCGCCAGACCGGTGACGGATACTACGAGGCCACCGTGCTCGACCCCGAGGGCAACCGTGTCGAGCTCGTCGCCTCCGACTACTCCGACGACGTCGCCCTGCGCCCGACCTTCTGATCCGGGGAGAGGTCTCTACACGTCGTGCACCTCGACGGAGACGCCTGCCTCCCGCAAGCCTGTCAGCGTTTCCGGGTCGATGTCGGTCGTCGTCAGCAGGGTGTCCAGGTCGCTCAGCGTGCCGAAGCCGTAGGTGGACGAGCGTGTCAGCTTGCGTGGCGGAGCCGGCATGAGACACCGGGATGATGAACCGATGATGGCCGCCTTGAGGACGGCGTCATGATCTTCGGTGCAGGTCAGGCCGCTTTGCGCTGATACCGCGCAGGCGCCCAGGACGGCCACGTCGGCGCGGAAACGGCGCACGGCGTCGACTGCGGTCGTCGTCAGCATCGCCAGCGTGTCGGTCTCAACGATCCCCCCGGGGACGGTGACGACCGGGCCGGGTGCGGAGGCCAGCGTCGCAGCCGCCGACAGCGACAGGCACAGGACCCGGATGTCGCGCCCGACGAGGTTCTCAGCCACCATCTCGCAGGTAGTTCCGTTGTCGATGATGACGCTCTCCCCGTCATCAACGAGTGCTGCTGTGGCTCGGGCCAGCACCCTCTTGGCTTCCAGATCCTCGCTGCGGCGCAGGGAGATCGGTTGGCCGGCACCGCGTCGAGGCGCGCGCAGGGCGCCGCCATGAACGCGGGTGATCAGGCCTTCGTGAGCGAGCTCTGCCAGGTCGCGACGGATCGTCACCCCGGAGACGCCGGTGAGTCGCGACAGGGCGTTCACGCTCATGATCGTCGTCGTGCTCAGGCTCTTGAGGATCTGACGCTGACGGCTGGTGGGGGAGAAGGTACTCATGGATGATCACTTTACGTTGAAATGAAGATTCTGAATGATCATATGGTCTCCTACAGTAGTGGGTGTCGACAGGGATCGACGCAGAACTCGTTGATACACCCGTGATTTACCGAGGAGATCATCATGATCGGAAATGCTCTCAACCATGTTGCCAATGCCGTCAGCGCCGCCTACTCCTGTTGGCTGGAGGGCGTGCTGGAACAGACTGCTGGACCTGCGGCAAGCTCCTACGCGCAAGGTGTCCAGGCCCTGCTCAAGGGGGACTTCCGAGTCGATGAGGCCGTGTCGCTGGCGGCCTGAGCACCTCAGTCACGCAGTGCGGGAATAGCGTGCACTGCCGCGGTGTTGAGTGGGAGCAGCTCGTCGACTCCATCGACGTGTAGATGGTGAGCACCTGGGTGTTTGCTTTCAATCCTGCACCAATCATCTTGGGAAAAGCCAACACCTGGCAGATCGGCAGGTGGCGGCTGGTACGGTGGCGATACGCCAACGGGACGCGCCGTCAGAGGCCATGAGAGGACACCCGGCACCTGCAATGAGCAGCACCATTACCTTCGATGCCGTCACCAAGTCGTACCCGGCCGGGAGGGGCCCCGAATCAGGTTCTCCCGCCGTCGACTCCTTCACGGCCCGCATCGAGGCCGGCACCACCGCCGTCCTGCTGGGATCGTCCGGCTGCGGCAAGACCACCCTGCTGCGCATGGTCAACCGCATGGTGGAGCCCTCCAGCGGCCGGGTCCTCATCGATGACGAGGACGTCGCCGCCCGTGACGCCGTCGCCCTGCGCCGCTCCATCGGCTATGTCATGCAGAACGCGGGGCTGCTGCCACACCGGCGCGTCATCGACAACATCACCCTGGTGCCCAG
Organism: Actinomyces oris; assembly: GCF_001929375.1. Taxonomy (GTDB): domain Bacteria; phylum Actinomycetota; class Actinomycetes; order Actinomycetales; family Actinomycetaceae; genus Actinomyces; species Actinomyces oris_B. Next base: position 12,753 of record NZ_MSGO01000043.1, read on the forward strand.
CCTTCAAGGCGTAGGGCGCCATGAGTCCCGGCAGCGGGCGCTCGAGCTCATGGACATGCTGGGCCTCGACCGCGACCTGGCCGGACGCTACCCCCATCAGCTCTCCGGCGGCCAGGCCCAGCGGGTCGGTGTCGCCCGGGCCCTGGCCGCCGATCCGGGGGTGCTCCTCATGGACGAGCCCTTCGGCGCCGTCGACCCCCTCGTGCGCCGCGATCTCCAGCGCGAGATGGTCCGGATCCAGGCCGAGCTGGGCAAGACCATCATCTTCGTCACCCACGACGTCGACGAGGCCCTCGCTCTGGGCGACGAGATCATCCTCCTGCGCGAAGGCGCCCAGGTCGCCCAGCGCGGCAGCGGCCCCCAGCTGCTGGCCGACCCGGCCGATGACTTCGTCGCCCGCTTCCTCGGCCTCGACGACGCCGCACGCCAGCTGAGGCTCACGGACGTCGCCGAGTCCCGGATCGTCCTGGATCGGGCCGGCCGCGCCGTCGGGCGCCTGACCGACGAGTCCTCCACGGAGGCGGAGGAGCGGGCATGAGCTGGGTCCTGGCCAACCTGCCCACCATCGCCGGGCACCTGCTGGCCCACCTGCTCCAGGCGGTTCCCGCGATCATCGCCTCCTTCGTCCTGGCGATCCCCATCGCCCGGCTGGCCCGCACCGCCCGCCTGTTGCGCGCCGTGCTCGTGACCGGCTCCTCGCTGCTCTACGCCGTCCCCTCCCTGGCCCTGTTCGTCATCCTCCCCATCATCCTGGCCACCGGCATCCGCGACCCGCTCAACGTCATCGTGGCCCTGACCCTCTACGGGCTGGCGCTCCTGGTGCCGGCCACCGCCGACGCGCTCGACGCCGTTGACGCCCGCGTCCTGGACGCCGCCACCGCCATGGGCATGGGGCGCCTGCGCTGCTTCCTCACCGTCGAGCTGCCGCTCGCGGGCCCCGCCATCCTCACGGGCCTGCGGGTGGTGACGGTCTCGACGATCTCGCTGACCACTGTTGGGGCGGTCCTCGGTGTGCGCAGCCTCGGCTGGCTGTTCACCGACGGCTTCCAGCGTGGCATCACCGCCGAGATCGTCACCGGCCTGGTGGCCACCGCGGCCCTGGCGCTCGTCCTGGACGGGCTCGTCCTCGCGCTGGGGTGGCTGTGCCTTCCCTGGACCTGGAAGCGTGCCGAAGCCGGCCCAGCCGCCTCACAGAACCAGGAGGGCAAGGCGTGAGGTTCGTCCTGGCCGCACTGGCGTACATCGCCGATCCCGCTCACTGGAGCGGGGCCATGGGGATCGGCCCGCTGCTGGTCCAGCACATCCTCTACTCCCTGGCCGGTGTCCTCATCGCCGCCCTCATCGGGGTCCCCGCCGGCTGGTGGGTGGGGCACACCGGACGCGGGCGCACCTGGGTGCAACCGCTCAGTGGCGCGGCCCGCTCCCTGCCCACCCTGGGCCTCATCACGCTGTTCGGCCTCGTGCTCGGGGTCGGGCTGAGCGCCCCCATGATCGCCTTCATCATCCTGGCCCTGCCCAGTGTCCTGGCCGGAGCCATGAGCGGGGTGCGGGCGGCCTCCACCATGGCTGTCGACGGCGCTCGAGCCAGCGGCATGAGCGAGTTGCAGGTGCTGGGCCGGGTCGAGATCCCCCTGGGGGCGCCGCTGCTCGTCGGCGGGCTGCGCTCGGCCAGTCTCCAGGTCATCTCCACCGCCACGCTGGCCGCCTACACCGGCGCCGGCGGGCTCGGCCGGCTCATGTTCCTGGGCCTCAAGACCCAGGACTACGTCATGATGCTCGCCTCGGCGCTCCTGGTCATCGCCCTCGCCCTGGCCTCCGAGGCCATCTTCGCCCTCATCCAATGGGGCGTCACGCCCCCGGGTGCCCGGCAGCACCGGAAGGAATCAGCATGACCGCACCGTCCAACCCGCGCCCCGGCAAGCAGCTGACGCGACGCGGGCTGCTGGCCTGCGTCGGCGCGACCGGCGCCCTGCTCGCCCTGAGCGCCTGCTCCGACACCGATCCCTTCGCCGTCGACCAAGCCTCGGGGGGCTACTCCGGTGGCCCGGTCATCGTCGGCAGCCAGCAGTACTACTCCAACGAGATCATCGCCGAGCTCTACGCCCAGATGATGGAGAAGGTCGGTCTGAGCGTCACTCGCGAGTATCAGATCGGCCAGCGGGAGGTCTATCTGCCCGAGCTCGAGGCAGGCAAGATCCACGTCATCCCCGAGTACGGCGGCAACCTGCTGGAGTACTACAGCAAGACCTCCGCCTCAGGCGGCCCCACTGCCGCGACCGCCTCCCGCACCGCCAGCGATACCGCCTCCATCCAGGACAGCCTGCTGAAGACCCTGCCGCACTCGCTGACCGTCCTGACCCCGGCCGAGGCAACCGACCAGGACTCCCTGGTCGTCACCAAGGCCACCGCCCAGGCCCACTCCCTGACCTCCATCGGCGACCTGGCCTCACTGGGGCGGCCCGTCACGATCGCCGCGAACTCGGAGTTCGCCACCCGCCCCTACGGTCCCAAGGGCCTCAAGGCCGTCTACGGCGTCGACGCCTCCGTCACGCCGGTGGAGGACTCCGGCGGACCGCTGACCGTCAAGGCCCTCACCGACGGCACCGTCGACGTCGCCGACATCTACTCCTCCGACCCCGTCATCGGGGTCAAGGACCTCGTCATCCTCTCCGACCCCCAGATGCTCATCCTCCCGCAGAACGTCACCCCGCTGGTCTCCGCCTCACTGCCGGCCATCGCGGCCACCGCCATCAACCGGGTCTCGGCCCTGCTGACCCCCGACGAGTTGCGCTCCCTCAACCAGCGCTCCACCGGCGAGAAGCTCAGCTCCAAGGTCATCGCCACCGACTGGCTCACCTCCAAGAAGCTGCTCTGAGCGGTGAGAGGCCCGCGGTGCTCAGAGTGTCAGTGAAGGCAGAGAGCGTGCGCGACGACAGGTCAGTGATCTTTTGCACACAGTCACTCTCTATTGGAAAGCTGGTGTGCATGAGAGGGTTCAGTTGTTCGTCCACCAACAACACCAAGGAGCTCTCATGTCCGTCCCCTCCATCTCCATCATCGGCGCCGGCAACATCGGATCAGCGGTCGCGGGTCTGGCGGTCAAGGCCGGTGCCGGCACTCAGGTCCTGGTGCGCGACACCTCCAAGGCCTCCAACCTCTCGGGCGTCGACGTCGCCCAGATCGGTTCACCCCTGACCGGTGACATCGTCGTCCTCGCCCTGCCCTACGCCGCCATCGACGAGGTCATCGCCACCTACGGCGCACAGGCCCTCGCCGGCAAGGTCGTCGTCGACCCGACCAACCCCCTGGACTTCACCACCCTCGACTCTCTCGTACCGGCCGGTAGCTCTGCGAGCGCCGAGCTAGCCGTGAGGCTCCCGGACGCCCAGGTGGTCAAGGCCTTCAACACCGTCTTCGCCGCCGTCCTGGCGACCGGCACCATCGGCGCTCGCCCGGCCACTGTTCTGGCCGCCTCCGACTCCGCGGAGGCCAAGGCGAGCCTGCGCTCGCTCGTCGAGGCCGCCGGACTGACGTGGGCCGACGCCGGCGAGCTCAAGCGGGCGGAGCGTCTGGAGGCACTCGGGGCGCTGAACATCGCCCTGGCCGTCACGGAGCAGATCGGTTGGACCGGCGGCCTCGCCGTCGTGCCTGAGTGAGGCTCGAGTAAGAGGTCGCGTCAGTAGG
>NZ_MSGO01000044.1 GCF_001929375.1 Actinomyces oris
GACAGGCCCGGATGCGCCTGGACGAAGGCGCGCACCCAGTCGCCGTCCGTGCGTGCGTAGTCGCGCAGCGCCCAGCCGATGGCCTTGCGGATGAAGAACTCCGGGTCCTCCTGGTTGGCCTCAATGACGGTGGTGAGCAGGTCGAGGTCCGTGTCGGCCTTGTGCTGGAGCTGACAGAGGATGGCGCTGCGCCGCACCCACATGTCCGGGTCGGTGGCCCACACGCGCATGCGGGCCGCCGCAGCCGGATGCTCATGCACCACCAGCCCGACGGCGTGGGAGGTCTCATCGACCAGATCCCACCACTGCCCTGTGCGCAGAAAATGCTCGTAGAGTGCCAGGGACTCCATGCGTCCGGCATGCGACGCGGACAGCTTGGCGCGGATGACGGCCAGCGCCGCGTTGCGCTCCTCGCGGTGAGTGGCCTCATCCCACAGGCGCCGCAGCGCTGCCTCCCAGGTGGCGGCCTCAGTCCACAGGCCGGCGTGGGCGGCGGCGATCCGCTGGGAGATGCGCCGTGTTTCCGGGACCCCGACGCCGTACATCGCCATCTCGGACTTCAGGTACGCCCGCTGCTGCTCGGCGCGGGCGGGGTCGCCCGCCTCCTCCAGGGCCTCACGCAGCTCGGTGATGAAGGCTGAGACCCGCGCACCCGTCTCCCCGCTCACTGTCATCCTCACCCCTCCTCGCAGTGCACCGCACACGCTCTCTCGACACGCTCTCGTCGCCTCACGACGTGCTTCCACAGACATTATGGCCCCGGCGACGCCGGCGTCCGGGGCTCGAATCCGGAGACCCCGGGCTGCGGGCGAGGGCGCAGGACACCCATTGCGGCCGGTGCTCGTGCCACCTCATGTCGAGGCGTCCGCAACATGCCTTCGGCGGTTTGCTCACGCGGCATCCTCCCGGTAGGCTGCCCGTGCATCCCGCGGCGGAGCCGTGGGAAGGCGATGGAGATGTCGCATAGTGGCCTAGTGCGCCTCCCTGCTAAGGAGGTTGGGGTGGAAGCCCCTCGGGAGTTCGAATCTCCCCATCTCCGCCGGACTGAGAGCCCCGGTGCGCGGCAGCGTGCCGGGGGCTTCGTCGCCGAAGCGCTCATTGCGGGTTATCGGCGTGAACGTGGGTTATCGGCGGCCCCGACGGCTCGCCGACCGTTGACGAGTCCTCGTGAATCGGCCCTGCGGTCGGGGCGTTCGCCTCTGGCCGATCGGGGTGCCTGTGTGTCTTCCTGCGCCGATCCGGGATAGCGTGATGCTGTACCCGACTGAGAGGGACCTCATGTCTGACCACGACGCAACCCAGCCGTCGACCTCCGGCTCGCCCCGCCCCAATCAGGGCGACGAGTTCAACGCCCGGACCGTCCTCATCAACCAGGACATGCTCGATGCCGCGCGCGCCGAGCAGCAGGCCCCCGGGCAGGCGCCCGGCTCCGTCCCTGGTGCTGCGCCCGCCGCCCAGTCCGGGTCGTGGCGCCCGGTGCAGCCCGACCTGCCCACAGGGCCTCCCCCCGAGGAGCAGACGCGCACCTACTCCGCGCATGCCGCACAGGCGGCCGCCCAGCCCGGTGCGGCCCCGGCCGACCCTTACATCCAGGCCAACCCCTACGCCCAGCAGAGCGGGACCGCCCAGCCGGCGCCCTACAACCCGCCGGCCCAGTTCGGCCGGCCCAACCCGCCCGGGGGCGGCGGCCTCGGTGCTGCTCAGCCCGGTGCGGCGCCGACCGACCCTTACATCCAGGCCAACCCCTACGCCCAGCAGAACGGGACCGCCCAGCCGGCGCCCTACAACCCGCCAGCCGCCCAGCCCGCCTGGGGCGGGGCAGTAGCCGACGACGGCGCCGCGGCCGCGTCGTCGCCCTTCGCCCAGTCCGCCCCCGGCGTCCCCTCGGCCCCGGGTACCTCCTCGGCCCCCGCCGCCGGTGCGGCTCCAGGCCCCGAGGCGAGTCGGGAGACCCTGCACTGGCCGGGTCAGCAGCCGCAGGCCCAGCCGGCGGGCCTGCAGGACCAGCAACCCTTCGCCCAGCAGCCCGCCCCGCACTCGCACCCCTTCAGCGGGGGCCGTCAGGACGGCGAGGTCGGCATGTCCTCGGTCTTCCCCACGGCGACCGCCCGCGCCGAGGCCGAGCAGGCCACGGAGACCTACGTTCCCGCTGCGACACAGGCTGTCGCCCAGTCCGCGCCGTCGTCCTCAGCCTTCCCGTCGCAGAGCTCGGCGCCCCAGTGGGGCTCGGCCCCCTCCTCCGACGCCGCAGCCGGGCAGACCCCATCCTTCTCCGACATGGTTCCTACCGCAGCGGGCTCACCGTTCGAGCGGTCGACAGGAGACGGAGCGCTGGAAGCAGCGCGGTCCGAGGACTCCGAGAGCGCGGACTCCATGGGCAGCTGGATGCTGACGATCCTGCTGGCCGGCATCCCGGTGCTCGGGTTCATCTACATGCTGGTTCTCGCCTTCGGAAACGGCCGCTCGGCCAGCAAGAAGAACTGGGCCAGGGCCACTCTCATCTGGGGGGTCATTGGCGCCATTCTGGGCCTCGTGTTCTACGCGGTGCTGGGCGCCTCGCTGCTGGGGCTGAACTCCTCCAACGCAGGATGAGCGGCCCGCTGCCCGTGGTGTGAGCACCGCTGCCGCAACAGCGCGCACAGGGCCGGAGCCCCGTCGTCGGCGGGGACTCCGGCCCTGTGCGCATCGTCACGGGGATTGGATTTGTCCCCTGGGCGGACACTGAGTAGTGTTCTACTCGTCGGCAACGACAAGCGCCTGTAGCTCAACGGATAGAGCATCTGACTACGGATCAGAAGGTTGGGGGTTCGAATCCCTTCGGGCGCACCAACACCCCGTCATCGGCTGAATAGTCGGAGCCGGGGTGTTTTCCATTGCGTGGACCGTTCAAAGATGAGTGTGGTCTGAGTTACCCTATGGCTGTAATTCCATCAGTCACGTGCTGGACAGTCGGGAGAGCGTCTCGCTTGCCAAGGAGTATGAGAAGTTGACCTTCGGTCTCAAAACAGTCACGACTGGCTGGTAAAATCTGCGTCGTTCCATGCGTAATGGCGCGTGTGCGCGTCGTTGACAGCATGAGGAGGATGACTCTGTGGTGGGTAGGTTGAAGTGGGACTATGACGATGCGCAGCGAGCAGTTAACGAGTTGAACTCAGCCAGCACCGAGATTGACGGGAAGACGGTCGAGTTGCCGTCTGGGTGCGGGGCCTCGCAGGCGGACGCCTCACGAGTCATCACGGCTGTGGAGATGGCGCTCACGGGGATGCAGACGAGTATCCCTGGAACATCGACCTTGCTGTCGTCCGCGAGTGAATCGATGCGGAAAACGGATGAGAACAACGCCAGTTCCACTCCGACGTCGCACTCGAGTTCCGGATCCAGCTGAAAGGAAGAAGTCAGCATGTCTATTGATACTCATCTCGACGCCACGCCATCGGACATTACGGCTTCGGCAATCAAGATTGGAAATTTGAAGACATCCGTTGATAACTCGATCGATCATCTTGCAAATGCCCGCAAAGATGTGGGAAGCCTTGAAGGTGAATCGGCTAATGGGGCTCGGAACCTGATCGATAGTGCGGTAAAGACATGTGAAGGCATGGTCAAGGATCTGACCAACTACAAGAACGCTCTCGATAACTTGGCGAGCGGGCTGACGTCGATAGGTTCATCGCTGGCCGGTATCAGGGAGCAGGCCACTGCTGGCGGTCTGACAGTGTCAGGGGAACTGGTTCTCAAACCGGAGTTCTCAGAGCAGCAACCATCAGGCAATGCCGATGATAAAACACTAAAGGCGTACGATGAGCGCCACAATGACTATCTAGCGAAAAACAATCTGTATAACTCGTTAGTAACTCAGACAAACGATATTCGCACCCGAGAGACTGAGGTGCGGAAGGCGTTCACGGATTCATGAGGCTTATTCACAGGGCTAGCCGACGCCGGCATCTGCGCAGGTCACAGTGCCTTCGATGGATGCTGTGAATAAGCCTCATTCTTTGGACTGCTGGGTGTTTTTCGGACAGTGCTTGTTTGTGTTTCAGGCTGCCTTCTTCAGGTCCAGGAAATCGCTTTCGGCCTCGTTCGGGGTGCGATACCCTAGGGCTGAGTGAAGGCGAATATGATTGTATCTCAGCTCGATCCACGAGGCAATATCGTTGATCGCCTTGTCCTTCGTGGGATACGCCATCCGGTGGACTCTCTCATTCTTGAGCGTGGCGTTGAACGACTCCGCCCACGCACCCACCCAGTCACGCCCCCGTGCGCCCCACCGAGGGACGAATCCCATAACCCTTGAGGTGATCCAAGAACCTCTGAGACGTGTACTGACTCCCCCTGTCCGAGTGAAAGACCGTCACGCCCTCCTCGACCGGGCATCTCCTGACCGTCATGTCAATGGCCTGACACACCAGGGGCGTGTGCATGTGGTCGGCCATCGCATAACCCACGACCTTCTTAGTACAGCAGTCCAGAACAGTCGCAAGATAGATAAACCCGGCCCACGTCCTGACGTAGGTAATGAGGCTTATTCACAGGGGTAGCCAACGCCGGCATCTGCGCAGGTCACAGCGTGTTTGATGGATGCTGTGAATAAGCCTCAATGTCCCCGCACCACTTACGTCCAGGTTCGTCAGCGGCGGGAGTCCCGCCTGAGCAGGTCCGGGCGCGCATCCAGGTCCTGGGCTGGCACGGTGGTTCGGACTTTTGCCCGTGGCCCGGCGGCCTGCAGGCCCAGGTCGCGCATGATGGCGCGGATCGTGGAACCGCCGGCCCGCACACCACGCCTTTCCAGACTCACCTGAATTCGTCGGTACCCGTAGGTGCCCTCACGAGTCCTCGAAGGCGTCGTTAACCATGACTCCAAGCTCTTTTCTCCTCACAGTTGTTGCTGATTCGGGTCGGTCACGCCAGGAGTAGTACCCTGATTTTGACACGCCCGACCATCGGCACATCGCAGAGATGGGTAGGAGCCTTCTTCACGGTTGATGACCTCGCAAGTGCTCGGTCACGGTCGTTCCTTGGCGAAGAAGGCGGCTGCTTTTTTCAGGAACTCGTTCTCCTGACGCAGCTCACGAACCTCTGCCTTGAGTTTTGCTATCTCGGCTGACTCG
>NZ_MSGO01000045.1 GCF_001929375.1 Actinomyces oris
TCAGGGTACTACTCCTGGCGCGACCGACCCCAGTCACAGACGGCCATCAGGAGGGAGGAACTGGCCATGATGATTAAGGATGTGTTTGAGCGCTCCGATGGCACCTACGGTTACCGGCGTATCCAGGTGGTCCTGGAGCGGCGTGGGGTCCGGGCGGACGGTTCCACGATCCGCTCCATCATGAGGGAGCTGGGCCTTGAGGCCGCGCAGCCACGGGCAAAGGTCCGAACTACCGTGCCGGCCCAGGACCTGGACGAGCGGCCCGACCTGCTCCGGCGGGACTTCACAGCAGATGAGCCCGGCAAGAAGCTGTGCGGAGACATAACCTATATCAGGACGTGGGCCGGGTTTATCTATCTAGCGACCGTTCTGGACTGCTGTACTAAGAAGGTTGTGGGTTATGCGATGGCCGACCACATGCACACCTCCCTGGTGTGCCAGGCCATTGACATGGCGGTACGCAGGTGCCCGGTCGAGGAGGGTGTGACGATCTTTCACTCCGACAGGGGGAGTCAGTACACGTCCCAGGAGTTCCTGGATCACCTCAAGTCTTATGGTATTCGTCCCTCGGTGGGGCGTACGGGAGTGTGCTGGGACAATGCTTGGGCGGAGTCGTTCAATGCTACGCTCAAGAATGAGAGAGTGTACCGGATGGTGTATCCCTCGAAGGACAAGGCGATCAACGATATTGCCTCGTGGATCGAGCTGAGATACAATCATGTCCGTCTTCACTCAGCCCTAGGGTATCGCACCCCGAACGAGGTCGAAAGCGATTTCCTGGACCTGAAGAAGGCAGCCTGAAGCACAAAACAAGCACTGTCCGAAAAACACCCAGCAGTCCAAGGAGCTGGCCATGATGATTAAGGATGTGTTTGAGCACTCGTGAGGGCACCTACGGGTACCGGCGTATCCAGGTGGTCCTGGAGCGGCGTGGTGTGCGGGCGGACGGTTCCACGATCCGGTCCATCATGAGGGACCTGGGGCTACAGGCCGCCGGGCCGCGGGCAAAGGTCCGAACCACCGTGCCGGCCCAGGACCTGGATGCGCGCCCGGACCTGCTCCGGCGGGACTTCACCGCTGACGAACCTGGACGTAAGTGGTGCGGGGACATTCCCCCGCAAGCGGGAGGTGCCCCCTCCTATATCAGGACGTGGTCCGGGTTTATCTATCTGGCGACGGTTTTGGACTGCTGTACTAAGAAGGTTGTGGGTTATGCGATGGCCGACCACATGCACACCTCCCTGGTGTGCCAGGCCATTGACATGGCGGTACGAAGGTGCCCGATTGACAGGGGTGTGACGATCTTTCACTCCGACAGGGGGAGCCAGTACACGTCCCAGGAGTTCCTAGACCACCTCAAGTCTTATGGCATTCGCCCTTCGGTCGGGCGTACGGGGGTGTGCTGGGACAACGCTTGGGCAGAGTCGTTCAACGATACGCTCAAGAATGAGAGAGTCCACCGGATGGTGTATCCCACGAAGAACAAGGCGATCAAGGATATTGCCTCGTGGATCGAGCTGAGATACAATCATATTCGTCTTCACTCAGCCCTAGGGTATCGCACCCCGAACGAGGTCGAAAGCGAGTTCTTGGGTCTGAAGAAGGCAGCCTGAAGCACAAAACAAGCACTGTCCGAAAAATACCCAGCAGTCCAGTCTGCGCTGGTCAGCGTCCAGCAGACCGACCAGGCCCCGAGCTCCTCCTTCTTGGCCTCAATGTACTGGCAGATCAGCGAGACGGGCGCTCGCTCACACTCCGCCTCAATAGACAAACCCATGCGCTCCTCAGGATCGCGTCGGCTCGTCGCAACTCTCGGACCTCCAACGCCGGCTCCTTGATCCGGTCCGCCCCATCGGTGGTGTTTCCCGGCCTCAGACCACCATCGACCTGAGCCTTCTTGACCCAGGAGCGCAGTTCCTCGGGGTGGACTCCCAGATCCTCAGCGATCCTGCGCACCACGCCCTTGGCCCACGCCGGGCCAGCCAGCGCCTTCAACGCCCGTCCTCGTGGCCCGCTCCCGCAGCTCCAACGAGTATTTCCTTAACACCATGACAGTGATCCTTCCTGTCATCACCGCCTCCATCAAACCCGGGGCGATTCAACCCGACAACAGGCTCCACCCACCGCACCCTCAAACAAAAAGAGTCGCGAGCCACTCGGCCAACCAACTAGACCGAATTTACCGGCCCGCTGTCGGTTCACCCCTATTCTCACTGAGAGCATTAAGGTCTTCAACGATAAACGAAACAGGAGAATACATTAGCCTGCGAACATGGACCAACCCTTCTCGGTGACCAAGATACTCGCGAGCATCAGGATTATCTGAGTATAAGTCAATAACTTTTTCAAATTGAACATACCCCAATGGAAGGTAGGGCATCGGAAAGCTATATTGCAACCCGTTTTTGTCCTCAATGAGAACGAACATCCCGCCATTGCGCCTTCGGCCGCCTATCACGCGAGGTCGATCACCCCAATTAATTCGGGTCCTGTACCTCCCTGCGGGCCAGACAATAATTCCGTTCGAGTTGAGAATGATCTCCGGTTCTGTCATTGCACTGAACGGAAACGTCGCTAGACTCATTATTGCCATGACCAGAAAGAAGACCGTGAGCATAGCAGCAACAATGGTGGCCCGCGGTGTAGTCGAGTCGCCTCCCGCAACAGCCATCATCCCAATCACTGCTGCTCCAGCAATAAGAACGATGGAGTTCATGACTTGCCATATGAGAAATAGCAACGAGGGTCCGAACGTTACCTTACCACCACTTGCGTTCCAGCGCTTGTACGACTTTTTTGCGAATCTAAACTGCGCGTACTGCATCAACGCCTGCGCAACCAGATAAGTCCCGCCGGTGCGATAGGACACCAGCGTCGGCGCCAATGAGATACCGGAATATAGCACGCTGAAACAGAGCAGGACGATGCCGAAGAATCCATAATAATATACCTCTTTGAGACGATTCGCGTCCATGGCCGAACAAGAATACGACTCGTCCATTGGTCTCACTTTACCCACGTGCAACTGTCTTCCTGTCGATCATGCATTCGCAGCCTCGACGACGCCGACCTCGGTAACTTAAGGTGACTGGCCACGCATGCGCACGCCCAGTATCATGCGCACGCCAGTATGCAGAAGACGCCTCCAAGGGACCGGCGAGAATCCACAAAACTGGATTTAAGTGCAACACCTTACGAATGCAAAGGCCACTTATATGCCAAGTTTATCCCACGTCCATGCCGATACGCTATTCCAGGCATCCGAGGCTTTATCCTCCAGGTACTTCCCAGTGTCTTCAGCCCAGTTCCCGACGGCATCTACTCCTTTACCTACCCCTTTCTTTGTTTCCTCCCAAGGGTGGTTAATAATCTCTCGATGCTCCAATGATATTGCATTATCATAGAGCCAACCTACCCCTTCTGCCACGCCAGTCGCTACGAAAGCGACTACAATGACACCAACCATAGTAGCGGCTTCGGGTAAGAGCGCCACCGTGACTATGCCTGCAGCCGTCGTGGCCGCGACTTTAGCTAAATGGGGCGCCGGTTGCAAGATCGACCGCCGGACCGCCAAACGCCACCGCCTTCCCTGCGAACTTGCGGACGCCGTCTCCGACTGCTTCAAGCCCATCAGCGGTTCTTCGCATGGCTGTCGGCTTCGGCTTGTTCAGCTTGTTCTCAATCGCTTTTTTGCTTGGAGGTCGACTTCGAGTTTTTACTGACGGGCTGTGAGACTTGTCGGCGGCCCGGTTGTATGCCCAAGCATAAGCAGCTTCCCGCAAGGAATCTGCACCCGAACTGTAAACGTTTTTCAAGTATCCACCGTCTCGAGTTGCGACACCTATTGTATTCTCTACAAAAGTTTTGATCGCACCAGAATAGGGAGCCAGCAAGGCATCCTTTTTAGCAGTAACGAGATTGTTTACTATCCAGTCATTCAGCGCATTGAACGTAGCTTCGACTCTGCCTTTGATCTTTTCAAAGTCTCTAACTATAGCTAGGTAGTTGTCGTACGCTTCATCGGCGGCAAACCAATCATCTCTGGCTTTCTTCGAGCCTTTCCGCGGAAACTTTCCAGGTGATGACACTTGCGCGGGATATCTGATGATATTTCCATCTACCTGCAGGCCATCACCTCTAGCCGTTTCAAGATGCTCTTTCATGTCATTTTTTCACCATAACAGCTGGTCCGCAAAAGAGCGGATGACATCTGCAGCTTTTTCTGCCCGGTCATGAACATTTTTAACCGCATCGCACAAGGTAGTTGAATACTTACCTACGGCGAGACCGACTTCACCCCCAACTCCGGTACCAGATCCGTTTTTAGCGAACAAATTTGCCGCGCTGCTGGCATTGTCACGCAGTCCCTCTAACCACCGTGCGGCGTCATCAACAGACGATTCGCTTCCGGGAATAGTAACATCAATGTCCCCACCAGTACTCATGATATTTCTTTCTCCATCTGTCGGAAGGTCTGGGCAACACTCTCGTCCACCCCATTAATTTTATTCGCAGCATTCGCCATTTTGTCTCCACCAAGTCCGGAGCAAATCGCTATATCTCCTGCATCCTCAGCAATCTTAGTGATCATGTCGACGATGTATTCTGTTCCGTCGCCGCCATCCACACTCTCAGGAAATCCCTTTTCATCGCTCTCTAAATCATCTCGGGCGGTATAAAAATTATTCTTGATATCTTCTGCATCATCATAATCTATTTTAACTTCGTTGGCCATTACTATCTCCTTTCTTCTTGATGCCAGAGTTCCCGTGGTATGCGCTGGTCCAGCATGACCACGTCGAAGGGCTGCGCCTCAGCAAGCTCGTCAAGGTTCTCCGTGAGGAACAGCGCCCACGGCTGGTTGGGTCCCATGCACTTCACCAGGCGGTCGACGGCCGTGTATGCCAGCAGGGCCATCCGGCCGTCTCTCAAGCGCCGCAGCTCAATCTCCGTGCCCTGCGCGTTGGGCACTCCGGTCGAGGGCAGGTACAGCGCAGGCGGCACGAACGGACGCTCCGGGTCCGGACCGAGCGATCCCTCATCGCCCAGCGGCTCAGCGGCCTCCGCCCGCTCAGGAGGGGACAGCAACATGAAGTCACGAGAAGATCTCATGCTCCAACGCTATCGAGACCACTTGTGCATCGCAGCGCTATTTACCACTAGTATTGTGACGTCGGTCGCTCCAGAGGTGCCACCGACGCCGGTCCAGTGAGCCCCTGCACACGCCACAGGCCTTCCTCAGTGGCGAGCTCCCCGCGCAGCTCAGGATGGCGTGTATAGAAGGCTACGACTCGTTGTAGCTGCACGTAGTTCAGCGGTTGAGTGTCCAGACGTGCCTTGATCCGGCCCATCGGCTCGATATCCATCAGCACCGCGCCTCCTGAGCCGATGCCCGCAACCCGAGGCTGGTCCGCCCACCAGAAGGGTGACTCACGGCGGGTCCCCACGGCGAAGCGGATGCGCTCCGGATCGAGGACAATCTCCGTGCAACGCCCGGGCAACGGCGTCGTCAGCCCCATGAAGGCGCCAGCCACGATAAAGACCATGGCCAGGAGGAAAGGCACCACCACGGTTCCCCGATCACTGCGGTCACTGACTGCCAGGAGTCCGACGGCCAGCAGGCCCCCGAGCGCCATGAGTGCTGCCTCGATGTGAACCGCGACCTGGACGAACCACGTGTTCCGCAGACTGATTCCCTCACTGCTCCGGGTCCACCGCCGAGGGGCCGCTGTTCGAGACCTGCGCGCCGCAGCGAGCGCGACGCTGTGGATGAGGAGCACCAGACTGAGGACCATCCCCAGAAGGAATCCCGCGGTCTGTGTGCGGCTCGTTGTATACGCGAAACCGACCAGGACGACGATAGCCCAGAACAGGAACCTCCACGGCGCTCGTTCAGCGCGTTGATCGGCTTCCTCGCACGTACTCGGCTTGGAGGAGTCCGTCTTTCCTCCCTGGTCCTCCTCCCCCGCGCTGCACTCCGCGTCTGCCGCGCCGTACGGCGCCGCCTCGAACGACGCATCTGGGCCTCCCCGCCATGCAGGAGCAGACGGAGTTGGGGAACCGTACGGGGCCGCGGAGAGGGGCTCCGCCGGTTGAGGCATCGGAGGCTGGGAACTCGCAGAGCCGTATGCCCCCACGTCCCGGGACGGCTGCCCGCCCTGGGAGCCGCCGTACTGGATGTCCCCATACGGAGAACCCGGACGCGGTGCTGCACCGTGTGACGGCGTCGGAGACGCTGGTGCTCCCACCGCCGGCGTCGAGTCCTGCATGGGGACGCCGGTGGACGCAGGCCTCTCGCTCGCCTGCGCGGCAGGGGACATGAGCGCGCGAACCCGTTGCAGTCCCCGGCCAGTGCCGAGCTCTCCTCGCAGCTCGGCGTGAATCGAGTAGAACTCGAGCACGGACTGAAGCTGAACGTGCCCGATGGGAACCACGAAGATAGGAAAGTTGACCGGCCCTCCCGCACCACCCGTGATCACGGCGTACGGTCGCATGCGATGGACGATGCTCGCCTCAAGATTCGGCCGCGCCGACCAGGGGATGCAGGCGCGCTTGGCGCCACCCGTCCAGATCCACAGCGCGTCCGGCGTCAGGACGATCTCCGGTGCTCCTCTACCACTGATGGGAACAGTCGCGCATCCCACCAGCCAAGCGAGCAGCACGACGACGGCCAAGGCAATCGTCCAGACGCCGTCGGAGGATGCCGCGGTGGAGAAGAGCTGCATGCCGATGGCGCTCAGCGCACCTGTCCACGCCACCGCAGCAGGCAGATAGTCCTGCAGGCCGTTGCTGCGTGAGGGCCCGAACTGGACGCATCCGGGCCCCTGACTCCAGTAGTCGGCGGACTGCGAGATCCGGCGACTCATGGCCTTCTTGCCCGCCCCGTACAGGGCGAGGCTCAGGCTGCCCACCACGAACATGACGCCCAGTGGCTTCTCAGGACCGAGCAGGCACAGGACCCCGCCGACCAAGACGAAGGCGCCGAGTACCAGGACCAGGCACCCCTGAGCGGCCCGCCCACGGTCGGCCCGCTCCCGGAAAGTCTCCACCCCACTTCCTGC
>NZ_MSGO01000046.1 GCF_001929375.1 Actinomyces oris
CCGCGTGCGCGGGGCTGACACTGGCTGACCTGCGGTGTTAGTCGGTTCGGGGTCGCCGTGGGTTCACTGCCAAGGTGGTGGCCCCCAGGGGAACCATGAGGGTGCCGTCGAAGACAACCGGACCGGGCACCTCCGCGTCAAAGGCGACCGAGACGTGCCTACGCCCGTTGTTCTCCTGCCCATCGACACCTCCGTCGCTTCGTGAGTCGGAGTGACGCTCAGCCCCAACAAGTCTGCAGCCGAGCCCCGAGGCGCATTTCTTGAGCATGTCCCTGATGCCTTCAGGATCCTCCGCCGTCGGCACAACAGTGGTCCACCGTAACGAAGGAGCCGTAGCGGCCCGCAGAACTCGAGGCAAAGAAGCTATCGTCCCGGTCTCTGCGAGTCTGGCCTCAACCACCCCCGTCCTCACCGCGAGTCCCACGGATGGAAGCCGAGGCCCCCCGGCCACGAGCACCCCCCGCAGGACGGGCAGGTGACGGCGGCCCAACCCACCGATGAGTGGCAGCATCCAGCCTGTTTCTTCAAGGGAGTCTCGCAGCTGCTCCGTGACGAGAGCAGCGTCGGCGGCATGCACCAGAACTGCACCTTGTCGCCCACTGTGGGGCATTCGGTAGAGCGAGCACGTGCGCAGCAGCTCCCGAGCATCAGGCGCAGCCCCATCACCGGACCTCTCACCCACGAGCCGATAGAGAGCGGTGGGTCGCACGCTCATATACGGATGCGTCCCCGTCACGGTGCTGCGCCGCCGCTCCTCCTCTCGGGCGTCCAAAGCAGCCAGGAGTCCTTCCGTTCCCACCCGCAGCTGAATCCAGCCCGTCAGGTCCGGTTCCCAACAGAAATGGCCAGGTGGCACCTCGACAGCACCGTCGACGACGTCGAGCAGCACAGGTGAGGTCGGACGCCCGAGGTACTCCACGGATCGCGCCACCTTCTGCAGAACGCCCAGATCGACCGGGCCATCGGCGGCGAAGGTCCAACGCACGACGTCGTCCGGGCCGGTACCGACCATCATGCCGCACTCGGGATCCTTCGCCTGCTTCTCCAGGAGGCGGTCATTTCGGTCGACAATCCCGGTCGGAGAACCGTTCTTGTCCATCTTCAGCTCATTGTTAACGGGAACCCACCGCCGGTAACCGATCTGACGCTCACCGGCCAAAGGGGCGGTGATCCGAGGAGGACGACATCGAAAGAGAGCCTCGACCTCGGAAACGCCTTCTCCGAGGCCATAGGCTGCAGACAGCATCGCGGCCAGTACCCGCGCTGGAGCCGGCGGCCATTCAGCGCGCCCCTCTCCATCGTGCGCGTTGAACTCTCCGAGGGGGAACGAGGCCGTGATGGTCAGATCACTCATCGCTGCGTCCGTCAGTCTTGCGCCCGTCGACGTCCAGGATGATCTTTCCCAGCGGGGAGTCGTGAGTGATCGTGACAACGGTGGCGCCGTTCCAACCGATTTCCTGGCCCAGGTCACGCACGAGGTCCACCAGCTCATCAACCTCCGGCAGTGCGAGGGGCTCAGAGGGTGCTCCGTGCCTCTCGACCTTGACCTCGAGACCCGGCTCGCACAGACGCAGCTCCGCCCCTGCGCGCAGGTCCAGCCGTTCCTGCAGCAGTCGGTACAGCAGCAGGGTCAGGCTGACCACCAGTGCTCGCGCAGGCTCCGGGCGAGAGAAGGCGAATGTCCTCAACCCCGCGAGGGAGAAGAAGGCCTTCCCCACGATAGAGTCGTACGTTAAATCTGATGGAGCCTCAGAAATATCAAGCGGAGGCAACGACCCAATTCCCAGAGCGGAAAGTTTTACTCCCCGAATCGTCGTTTTATTACTGGTTGCCGCAAAGAGCGGATCCGTCTTCCCGGCCATGCGACGACGCTCAGACACGCCGGTCGCAATAATCTCCGATGTGAACAGCCTTGCGGAACGCGACTCCGCAGGATTCATGACGTAGTAACCAAGATATTTGTCTCGCGTCGCATTCAGCTCACGAGCATCCTTGCCCCCACCTTTCTTCCCTCCCTTGTTGGCTTCATCGACAGCCTTCTGGGAGCGCTTCGTCTGCGAGTGCCACCATCCGAAGGGGATCGCTGTAGGGAATCCAGTGAGCAGAGCATCCGGCTGGGAGCGGGTGGCATTCTGGATCCCCTCGAAATCGACCCCTTTGTCGGTGAGCTCGTCTCGTATGAGCCTCCACGTGGCGTCGGCCTGCCGGTGCGAGAGCTCCACGGAGGTGGTCAGCACCTCTCCGTCCTCATCGACGAGTACCACCATGGGGAAACCCAGCACCTCAGCGAGGGTGTTGGTTCCTCCTCTGAAGCGACTGGCCAGAAGCACCTCGCACCGTGAGGCCTGAGAGCCCCAGCTGTCAATTGTGGCCGCCTTCCCATCGTCGACAGTTTCAAAGAAGCCGACAATCTCGCCGCCCTGGCGGATCGTGCCCGCCGGCGGCGTCACGGTCATTCCCGCCAATGAGTCGTATTTGCTGGTCACGCTGATTCCAGCCACCGCACTGTCCTCCATGAGAGCACCGATGGTGGAGCGAAATTCTTGAGCCGTCGTCATCGTTCAATCTCCTTATCTGCATATCTATTGTCATACTGGTCGAGCACAGTTCTCATTCACGTCGTCACAGCACCAGGGGCATTCCGTAGCCGTAGGCCTTTCCCCTCCCGATTCCCTGGTGGTAGGCGGCTTCCCCAGCCTCACTGATACTGCTCACCGTGCCGGTGAGATCGCGGAGCGTGAAGGAGCGTCCGCCTCGTCGACCCACGAACCACCTCGGCGAGACCGTCAGCTCGCTGACCTCCAGACCATGGCGCTCCAGCAAATCGGTGGCCCAACCATCAGCTTCTTCATCGAGGACAGCCCGGACGCGGTTCCTTCCCGACTCGTCGGCATGACGTTTCTCAGCCACCACTCGAACAGTGAAGCGCTGACCGACAGCGAACCCTGACGGAGCCTCGATGGGCTGTGTTCCGGGCAGATCGAGATCGGCCCGGAATCTGATGACCAGGGAACCCTTCTGCCCGCCATACTCGGTTGGTAGGGCCAGGCGGTACAGGACGCCGAGGTCTGCGCGAATCGACCGCGAAGCGCCTCTGAGATCCGGCAAGTACGACATGGCGCGGCGATGGACCGCATCAGGTGTTCCCAGGTCCGGTAGCGCCTGTGCCAGCGGAAGGACTGCGATCTGATCAGGCATGGGTTGTTGTCACCTCTTCCTCTCTCATGCCCCACGGTGGGCCGGCGCGAACGATGTCACCTTGGCTGTGGATCCGGTTCCGCGAATGAGGGATGTCCACCGGTGCCACGGCAGGTCAGGCGGCGGGGACTCGTGCAGATCGATGATCGCCTCCATCGTGAAGGGAACCGGATTCAGCACCCACGTGAGGGCCTTGGCCGGACTTTTTCGCGCCATCTCGCGCTGCTGCGGCTGGAGGAGCAGGTGCCCGCAGAAGGCCAGGAGATCCACGAGCGGGTACACGTCGCACTCCTCCGATCCACTGGTGATACGCGGGGTCGCCTGGCTGGCGGAGAAGCGCAGTCCCGGCTTGGCCCGGGCAACGACAATCTCGCCGCGCACAAGTCGGTCAAGGTGCGCCGCCCCCGCAGCGACAGCATCGTCCGCAGTGGCCCGTGACGCACCCATGAGCCTCCAGGTGTCCTGCACCGACTTGGCGGTATGGCTCTTGCCGCTGAGCAAGGTCAACGCCGAGGAGCGGACCTGGAGATCCTGCATGCCCGTACTCTTCAACCGCTCGGCTGACGTCGCTGACGCATCGAAGACGGCTACCGGTCCGGATGCGCTGAGGTCGCTCGTCTTGTCGGCGGCCTGCCAGCCGGCATGTGACAGGATGTTGACCGCGGATCGCGCGGGCGTCGTCGTGGTGATGCCGCGCAGCCCACGCTCCCCGAGGCTCCAGGTTCGCTCCACCAGGCCACGGGCGGCCACATTCACCAGCTCGTCCGTATCCCCGCCATAGCGGACGACGGGAACTGCTTCCCCCTCGAAGTGGAGCGTCGCCTCCAGTAGCAACGACACCAGTCCCCAGGTCGCCAGGACATAGGCTGCACGATTTCCCGGCAGCGCAGTCAGGCGGTACTCGGCAGGCTCATCAGGGCATTGCACGCTACTCATGGTTCTGCTCCAGTTCTTGCGAGACGTCCCAGTCAGCCAGGCGAAGGATCGCCTCAACCAGCGCCAAGGTGTAGGGACCGTAGCGATCATTGAGACGGTGGAAACGGCTTATGGCCTCCGCCCAGGAGGGGGCATTCGGGTCCTGATGCCGTGGAGCTGGTCCGTGTTCGGGCGGGCACACCGGTCCTGGGCCGCGGAAGCGGCCGTGGTGACTGAGAACCAGATGCATCACCAGGTCAGGATCGTGCGCCGTCTGCTCACCTTTTTCCAGCTGCTCCTTGAGGAGATCCGCTGAGGCCGCTTCATGCCTCCAGCCGAAGGGAACGCCGGCCATACGCATGGAGCGGTTCCAGTACCTGCGAGGGAGCCGGGACTTGCTCAGCCGCCTTCGATGCTCCCGCTGCCCCGGATCCTCCAGGACGAGGAAGCCACTCTCATCCACGGCAGCCCCGAGGGCGGCCTGCATCCTGGGATCATCCTTGCCATCATCATGGTGGCGCCCGGCCGTGACGAGGTCCTCCACCAGGTTCTCGGGCAGGCCGATGGCTCGGGCCCACTGTCCTGCACGCTCACCCACCCGGTCTCCGTGGCCGCACAGGGTGCGCTCGTCGGCGTCATCCTCGGTGCTCGCGGGACCTTCGGTGGCGACCTCCACGAGCCGCAGGCGGAGCCATGGGTGACCACTGTCGGCGCCAAGGACGTCGTCGACGATCTGCCAGCCCAGTGGCACTGCGAGCAGGGCCGCCTCTTCCAGGAGGTCGGCGTACGGGTCGTCGGTTCGCAGGTCACCCCCGGACAGGTCCGTGAGGATGACCGCCTCCCTCCGGCTCGTTCCCCGGTCCGTCCCCGTCGCGAGGGACACCAGCTCCTTGGACACCTCCTCAGCCGTGGCGCCGGGCATGACGTGCTGCCCGGAGTAGTCACGGCCGGCGTTCTCCAGCCCATAGGGGTTGCTGTCGTCACTCGGCGCCATGACGAGGATCTGACCGGGAACCAGATCGGGAGGGGGGTCCCCGGCCTCAAGGACGCGCGGCTCCTGCGACGTCGGATCGATGATGACGAGGGGCTGCGTTCTCACCGCCTGTTTCGCTACCTCCCGAGCATCGTTCAGCGGGATGCTCCAGGCCTCGGCTCGAAGATCGGGCCGCCACCGAGTCAGGTCCTCCTGGAGGGCCTCGGGACTGACACCGGCGAGGTCTCCCACGCTCTTGCGGAAGACGATGAATGTGTCCGGCCGTGGATCGGACAGCGGTCGGATCCACGGGTGGACCGGGGCGTCGTTGCGGGACCCCAGGGTGCGCAGATAGGCGGCGAAGACATTCGGAGGGATGACGACCGGGACCTGAGTCGCGTTCACCAGATCCTCCCGCCCACCAGCCTCATCGAGCCGCTTCACCACCTCACCGAGGGTGGCGGCTCCGTCGATCAGCTCGACGACGGCGTCTGCGGCTCCACCGTGGATCGGGTCCCTACTCGTGGTGGAGTGAACGATGGTCGCGCTGCCGTCGGGGCGGGCGCCGACCCGATTGACTCGCCCCAGGCGCTGCACCAGGGAGCCGGCCTGGCAGCTCTCCGTCAGGAGGTGGGTGAAGTCGAGGTCGGCACCAACCTCCAGAGTCGATGTGGCCACCACGACGGTGGCCTGCGCGTCCTGACGGCCCTCGGCCCCCGTCCGATAAGGGGAGAGTCCCTCCACGACGTGCTCGCTACGGCGAGCAGGCATCCCGCCGACCATGACGTCCACGTGAGGAGCCTGATCCTTCAGCCTTCGGGCCTGCTTCTTCAACCCGGCCACGACCCTCTTGACGGTGTCCAGGGTGTTGCAGAAGACGACCAGCGACTCTCCCCGGCTCAGCTCCTTCGCGCGGTTACAAGCCTGCTCCGTGAGAGCGGCTGCCGCCTTGCCTTCCACGCAGTGAACGTCCACCGGGACACCGTCACGATGCGCCCGCCGCGCAGCCAGTTGCGGATCCAGGCGGCACTCCTCCTCCCAGTCCAGGCTGAGACCGGGAGTCGGTTCCTGGTCGGCCCCCCGGTGGAGGGTGGGAAGCGTCATGGGTGTCGCCGTCATCGGCATGACCTGCAGGCCCGGGACGCTGCCACCACAACGATCCTCGAGCCTGCTCTCCTCGCTGCGGAGCACGAACAAGGTGGTCAGGGCCTGCTTGGAGAGGTGCGCCTCGTCGAGGACCCAGAACGTATCCATCCCCGTCAGCGCCGCATCGATGCTGCGGCGGTAGGGCGAGAGCTGGTAGCCGCGGAACAGCAGACGGGACACGGTCATGTCGAGTGTTCCCAGGATGATGGCTGGGCGTGAGGGGTAGCGCGTGTGCTCCGTCAGGTCCCCATCAGTATCAGCGAGCCCGCCGCGCAGGCGCCGCACCTCGAGCACCTCCGCCGCAGCAGGGATCGCGAAAGCCGAGCGCAGCACCTCGGCCAAGCGTCTCACCGTCGACCGATCACCGGCACCTTCTCTGAGCGCCTTCCTGATCCTTTGCGCCGCCTCGAAAGAGTCGTCGACGACGGCGCGCCGGTCGACAACGAGATGCAGTCTCAGGGGGACCACCCGCCTCCGACGACGTCGGCCTACCTGCTCGGCGTCCTGTGCCAGTGCGTACAGCCATCCGATGAGGACCGCGAGGGTCTTGCCCATCCCGGTCGGCACGCTGAGGTGGGACGGCGGCTCTCCCTGGGCGAGTCGCTCGGCCAGGCGCACCTGGTAGTCCCTGGGCTCATGCCCAGTGATCTCGCGGAAGAGGTCTGTGAAGTCGAGGCCGCTCACATCAACGCTCCTGAGATGTTGGTTCTACCATAGATAAGTTCAACCCCCAGTCCCCTGGGGCAGTATCGCCGGCACTTCCGTGCGGACCATTGATAATCCGCTACCTCCACCAGCTGTGGAGCCGATGTGTCTCTTGAGAGACGCGGCGACGATGAGACTCATCTTACACTTGGTGAGTCCCCCTGTCACTGCCCGCTGCTGCGCCGAGGGTCCAGAGGGGCACCGCGGTCAACATCGAACTTGACCAAACCGATCATTAACTCTTGACCAAATAGGCGATGAAGGCACGACCGATCTGATCGTCACCCACGGCTCCCAGACCCCAGAGTTATCCACAGACCCACTCTTTTGGCTGTACGGCGGCGCAAAG
The DNA here is from genome assembly GCF_001929375.1 of Actinomyces oris. Taxonomy (GTDB): domain Bacteria; phylum Actinomycetota; class Actinomycetes; order Actinomycetales; family Actinomycetaceae; genus Actinomyces; species Actinomyces oris_B. Next base: position 7,287 of record NZ_MSGO01000046.1, read on the forward strand.
TGGCCCTTACGATCAGTTCATGACCACCTACCAGCCGCGTCTCATGGACCAGCGCCTCGAGGAGCTGCTGCGGTCGGTCCCGGCGGTCAGCGTCGAGGGAGCCCGCGCCGTCGGGAAGACCCGCACCGCCAGGGCCCACGGCACTACCTTCATTGCCGTTGACGATCCCGATGAACGCGCCCAGCTCGCCGCCATCGGATCGCGCTTCACCACACTTCCCAGCCCTCTCGTCATCGACGAGTGGCAACGCATGCCCGAGCTGTGGGACCGGGTACGTCGCGCCGTCGACGACGATCCCTCTCCCGGTCGTTTTCTGCTCACCGGGTCCTCCACACCGTCCCAGGCGCCCACCCACACCGGCGCAGGACGGATCATCACCCTGAGGATGCGTCCCTTCAGCCTGGCCGAGCGTGCGATCGAGACCCCAACGGTCTCGGTGGGGAGCCTGTTAGGCAGTGGTCTCGGCACTCAGGACCTCTCCGCCCTGACCCCGATCGAGGGGTACACGAGTGTCACGATCGACCAGTACGTCGATGAGATCTGCCGCTCCGGCTTCCCCGCCATCAGGGAGCAGCCGCCTTTGGGGCGCAAGGCCCAGCTGGACGGATACATCGAGCAAACGCTCCGGCATGATCTACCGGAAGCGACGGGCGGCAGGCGACGTCCACGATCCGTGAGGGAGTGGCTGACGGCCTACGCCAGCGCGGTGGCCACAACGGCGAGCTTCAGCTCCATCGCCGAGCTGGCGACCAGACCCCTGAGCACCGACATGGGCTTGGCGACGGCGCGCTCCTACCGAGACCATCTCAGCGGGATGTGGCTACTGGACCCGGTTCCGGGCTGGAGCCCCAGCGAGAACGAGTTCTCCCGCAACAATCTGACCGACAAGCACCAGTTGTGCGACCCGGCCCTGGCCGCTCGTCTTCTCGGATACGGTCCCGCCGAGGTGCTCGGGGTCGGCCACCCGATCCTCACCAGCCCTCGGGGCACCCCACGCCGCCCCCGAGTGCTCGGCTCACTATTCGAGTCCCTGGTGATTCAGAGTCTTCAGGTCTACGCAGAGGTCCTCAGCACCCGGGTCTTCCACCTGCGCACCAAAGGCGGGCTCCAGGAGATCGACGTCATCCTCGAAGGAGCCGACCGTCGGGTCGTCGCCTTCGAGATCAAGGCGAGGGCCGCCCCCAAGCCGGAGGACACCAAGCACCTGCGCTGGCTGCGCAAGAAGATCGGGCCGAGGCTCGCGGACGCAGTCCTGGTGACTACCGGCCGTCTGGCCTACCGGGACGAGGACGGGATCGCCGTCGTGCCCGCCGCCCTGCTGGGACCGTAGGACCCCGCTCGACCTCCCAAACCCGGACGCCACCTCAGCCCCGCCTCACAGGGGGTAGGCCGACGCCTTGCCCTCGATGGCCTCGGTGAGGTCGATCTCGCGCTCGCCCAGGCTGAAGCGGTAGCGGCCCAGGATCTCCAGGGGCTCGTCGGCGGCCGCCAGGTAGGCGCGCACGGCCTCCTTCTCCTCCTCGTCGAGCCAGGTCATCTGGTCCGACAGGCACCGGTAGCGGCTGGCCTCGGCCACGTCGCGCAGCCACTGCATCTGGGTGTCGTCCAGGAGGTTGCGGCGGTGGCGGAAGAAGACGACGTCGGGGTCGACCCCGATGACCCGCCCCAGCCAGAGCCGGTTGACGCCGGCGTGCAGGGCGTTGTAGGCCTTGGCGTCGGACAGGTCGTCGGAGGCGTAGTTCTCCCACATGGGGGCCACGTCCGGCCCCACCCGCACCGCGTCGAGCAGCCCGATGGAGGGCATGATGAGCGCCCCGGAGCCCAGGAGGAAGGTCTCCTCCCCGGCGGTGTCGCGCACGAGGCGCAGCCCGGTGCGGTAGGCCTCCTCCCGGTCGATCTGGCGGTGGCGGTAGCCGGGGATGGCGGCGGCGTTGATGAAGTCGAGCTTGAGGTAGCTGAAGCCCCACCGGTGGACGATCTTGGCGATGAGCTTGCGCACGTAGGTCTGGGCGGTGGGGTGGGTCGTGTCCAGCGCGTAGTAGTCGCCGCCCCAGTTGGAGCCGGCCACGGCCAGTCCGCCGTCGGCGTTGTGGACGAACATCTCCGGGTAGTCGCGCACGGCCCGCGAGCCCGGCAGGGCGATGAAGGGCGCCACCCACAGGCCCGGCCGCATACCGGCCTCCCGGATCCGACTCGCGGCGGCCTCCATGCCGTCGCCGAAGCTCTCCCCGGCCTCCCAGTCACCGACCGCGACCTCCCAGCCGTCGTCGATCTGAAGCGTCTTGAAACCCAGCTCGGCGACCTGCGGGATCTCGCGCTCGAGGGCCTCCTGCGAGATGCCCTCGTAGTAGGAGTACCAGGAGCACCACACGCGCTGCGGCTCGATCGCCCGGCCCCCCAGGCTCTCGCCGAGCTCGCGCGCGTAGCGGGCCATGACGGCGGTGGCCGGGCCGGGCAGGATCACCCAGCGCGCCGGGTCGCCGGACTCGGTGAAGGCCTCCAGGACCGCGGTGTCGGCGCGCAGCCGCGGCGTGCGCCCGTCCAGGCAGCCCACGAGCAGTGCCCCGGCGGAGTCCTCCAGGACCGCCATCCAGGCCGAGTGGTGGCGGGCCGGGTCGTCCCAGGGGGCGTCGTCGGCGGTCCGACGGCGCTGCTCGTCGGCGATGCGCATGGGCGCCTCGCTCAGGCGGCGCCAGCCCGACGGCGACCAGGAGTTCTGGCCGGTGCGGTAGAACTCGCCGTCGCGCATGTCGTGCAGGAGGGTCAGGTGGGAGGCCTCGACATAGACCGCGCCGGTGGCGCCGCCGGCCCCGTGCTGGGTGGTCACCGTGCCGTCGCAGGCCAGGGCGATGCTGCGCCCGGTCAGGGTGATGTGGTGAATCATGCGCTCTCCTCGGCTCCGACCTGTCCTGCCCGCGGCTCGGGTCCCCCTCGAGGCACCGGCACCGCCCGGCTCGCACTGTACGTGCTGCCGGCCATACAGACCGACATTTTCTTCAAAGATGACGCGGAGCCGCGTCGTTTATGAAGATTCCGTCGGTGAGTGAGAGTTTTGTTGCCCACGGTGGAAGTAGGCCGCCAGCTCCGCGTCGAGCTCGGGCACGTCGAAGGGCACGGAGCCCGAGCGCAGGGACCGGGTGGCCAGCACGCCCGCCGCGACGGCGTCGCGCGCGCTGATCGGGGAGACCTCGGTGGCCCCGCCGTCGCGCACGAAGCGCAGGAACTCGTCGATGGCGAGCTGATCGGCGCTGTCGTGCCCGGTGCCCTCCTCGGCGATGACGTACTCCTGGGTGGCGCGCTCGGCGTAGTGCTCCGTGCGCTTAGTCCACACCTTGACGACGTCGCCGGCCCCGTCACCGAGGTTCTCGGCCCGGCCGCGGGTGCCGATGACCGTGTAGCTGCGCCAGTAGTCGGGGGTGAAGTGGCACTGCTGGTAGGAGGTCATGACCCCGTTGCGCATGGTCATCATGAGCATGGAGTGGTCCTCGACGTCGATGACGGGGTTGAGCCCGACCACCTCGTCGGCGGGCCAGTGCTCGAGGCTGAACCAGTCCTGCATGACGCTGCCGGCGCTCGTCCCGGCCGGGCGCCGCTCGGCCTCCCCGTAGACCATGAGCCCGCCCATGCCGACGACGCGGGCCGGCGCGGAGTCGGCCAGCCAGCTCATGACGTCGATGTCGTGGGCGGCCTTCTGCAGCAGCAGGCCGGTGACGTGGCGGCGCTCGGCATGCCAGTCGCGGAAGTAGTAGTCGCCGCCGTTGCCCACGAAGTGGCGGCACCAGATGGCCTTGACCTCGCCGATCCGCCCGGAGTCGATGATCGACTTCAGCAGCCGCACCACCTCCATGTGGCGCATGTTGTGGCCCACGTAGAGGCGGGTGCCGGTGCGCCGGGCCACCTCCAGGATGCGGTCGGCGGCCTCGATGGTGATGGCCAGGGGCTTCTCCAGGTAGACCGGGATGCCGGCCTGAAGGAAGAAGCGGGCCAGCTCCTCGTGCGTGTCGTCGGGGGTGGTCAGGACGACGGCGTCGAGCCCGTGTCCGAGCAGGTCGCGGTGGTCGGCCACGACCGCCACGCCCTCGGGCAGGAGGCGCTGGGCGCGCTCGACGGCGTCGGGGGCGGTGTCGGCCGCGGCGACGAGCCGGGCCGGGACCGGTGAGGAGTCCGCGAGCGCGGCCAGGTAGCAGCGGGCCCCGATGCCGACGACACCGACCCGCAGCTCCCTTGACGCTTCAAGCACTCTGTCGCCCTCAGCTCTTCTGGCGGGCCGCCCACCAGGAGCGCAGCGCCTGGCGGGCCAGGTCCTCGCCGAGCGGTCCCTTCTCCATGCGCAGGTCCATGAGGAAGCGGTAGGCCTCGCCGACGACCGGCCCGGGGGCGACGCCGAGCTCGGCCATGATCTGGCCGCCGTCGAGGTCCGGGCGGATGGCGGCGAGCTCCTCGGCGGCACGCAAGGCCTCGATGCGCTCCTCGAGGTCGTCGTAGGCACGGTCCAGCATGGCGGCCTTGCGGCGGTTGCGGGTGGTGACGTCGGCCCGGGTGAGCCGGTGAAGGCGCTCCAGCAGGGGACCGGCGTCGGTGGCGTAGCGGCGCACGGCCGAGTCCGACCAGGCGGCGTCGACGTAGCCGTGGAAGCGCAGGTGGAGCTCGACCAGCCGGGAGACGTCCCTGATGGTCTGCTTGTCGAAGCGCAGGGCCCGCAGCCGCTTGGCCGTCATGCGGGCACCGACGTGGTCGTGGCCGTGGAAGGTGACGGTGCCGTCGGGCAGGAAGCGGCGGGTGGCGGGCTTGCCGATGTCGTGGAGGATCGCGGCCAGGCGCAGCACCAGGTCGGGGCCGGGGACGGGTCCGTCGGGGCCGGTCTCCAGGTCGATGGCCTGATCCAGGACGGTCAGGGTGTGCTCGTAGACGTCCTTGTGGCGCTTGTGCTCGTCGACGGTCTCACGCAGGGCGCTCAGCTCGGGCAGGACGACGTCGGCCACGCCGGTGTGGACCATCAGCTCCAGTCCACGCCGGGGCCAGGGGCTGATGAGCAGGCGCTCGAGCTCGGCGCGCACGCGCTCGGCGGAGACGATCTCCAGGCGGGAGGCCATCTCCTCCATGGCGGTCATGACGTCCATCTCGACGTCGAAGCCCAGCTGGGCGGCGAAGCGGGCGGCCCGCATGATGCGCAGGGGGTCGTCGTCGAAGGACTGCTCGGCGCTGACGGGGGTGCGCAGGACGCCGGCGTTCAGGTCGGCCAGACCGCCGCAAGGGTCGACGAGCTCGAGGTCGGGCAGGCGCAGCGCCATGGCGTTGACGGTGAAGTCGCGGCGGGTGAGGTCCCCGGTGAGGGTGTCGCCGTAGGTGACCTGGGGCTTGCGCGAGCCGACCTCGTAGGCCTCGGTGCGGTAGGTGGTGACCTCCACGACGGTGGAGCCCTTGCGCGCGCCGATGGTGCCGAAGGCCCGGCCCACGTCCCAGGTGGTCTCGCCCCAGGCGGCCAGGATCCTCTCGGTCTGCTCGGGGCGGGCCGAGGTGGTCAGGTCCAGGTCGTGGGGGGCGACGCCGAGGAAGGCGTCGCGCACCGGCCCGCCGACCAGGGCGATCTCGTGCCCGGCGCGCACGAAGGCGTGCCCCAGGGCCGCCAGGGCGGGGGGCAGGCCCTCGAGTGCCTGACGGGCCTTGGGCGTCAGGCCCCGGTTCTCGGCGGCATCCGGGGAGTCGACGGGTTCAGCGGGAGCGGGGTGCGCAGTCATCGGCCCAAGCCTGCCATGAACCCTGACCGGCGCGCCGTCCTCGTCGGCCTCAGCCGCCCTGTTGGTGAGGACCATCTCGCCCGGGCGGGCCCGTTCCGCAGCGCAGGTCCGTCCGCAGATGGCGCAGTTGTGTGCGACGACGTACTCGGCCAGCGGCGCCCGGCGGTCCGAACGCCCTAGAGTGTCCCCATGCCATCCCCACGCACTCGCACGCCCCGCGCCGGAAACCCGGCCCACCGGGCGAGTGCACGCGCCCTGCCGATCGTCAACGAGACCAGTGCCGGCGGCCTGGTCGTCGACGTTCAGAACGGGCAGGCCTTCACCGCGGTCATCGCCCGGCGCAACCGGGGCGGGCGGCTGGAGTGGTGCCTGCCCAAGGGGCACCTGGAGGGCACGGAGACCCCCGAGCAGGCCGCGGTCCGCGAGATCATGGAGGAGACCGGGATCACCGGTCGGGTTCTTCGCCACCTGGCGACCATCGACTACTGGTTCGCCGGCCACGAGCACCGTGTCCACAAGGTGGTGCACCATTTCCTGCTGGAGGCGGTCAGCGGCACCCTGACCACGGAGAACGACCCGGACCATGAGGCCGAGGACGTCGAGTGGGTCGCCCTCGACGTCGTCTCCCACCGCCTGGCCTACCCCAACGAGCGCCGTATCGTGGCAGCGGCCTGGGACATCCTGGTGGGGGATGGATGACGGGCACCACCTCTGTGTGCGCGAAGGTGGTCACCACGCTGGGCTCCCGGTTGCGGAGCAGGGCGATGGTGACCATCGCCGCCCTGCTGGGTGTGGTCGGCCTGGTGATGTGGCCGGTGATCGCGCTGCCCACGGCCGAGGCGAACCGGAGCCCCGGCGCGCTCCTGGTCGCGCAGTCCGGCGGGCTCTCCGCTGAGGTCGCACCGCTCGCCCCGGCGACGTCGTCCGCGACGACGGCCTCCTCCTCGGCCCCGGCGGCGTCGGGCGAGAAGACCGCCAACCAGGTGACTGTGAGCATCGACGCCCTGGCCCCCGAGGTGCTGCACTCCGACCAGGACCTCAACCTGACCGGCACCATCACCAACGGAACCGCTCAGACCATTACCGGGGCGGACCTGGTGACTCGGGTGCAGCGATCCACGGAGGCCACGAGTCGGGGCCTGAGCAGGTGGCTGACCGGGACCGATGAGTCGGGACTGTCGGACCCGTTCACGGTCCCACTGGGTCACGACCTCCAGCCGGGGGGCGTCTCCCAGTTCTCCATCACCATCCCCGCCGGCGAACTGCCGCTGACCAGCACTGACCAGTGGGGGCCGCGCGGCGTCTCCGTCGCTCTGACGGCTCAGGACGTCTCCCTGGCCCAGGACCGCAGCATCCTCGTGTGGGACAGCGGCACCTCCGCCGCATCGGTGCGCATGACCGTCTTCCTGCCGGTCACCGCCTCCGCGCAGGAGATGACGGTGCTGTCCGCTCCACGCACCAAGGAGCGCACGGAGGCCCTCGGTCGCATCCACAGCCGGATCCTCGGCCTGGTGAGCATGGCCGGCGACGGCGTCGTCGTCGCCGTCGACCCGGCGCTGATCGAGGCCCTCGGCGTCACCACGGCCAGCCTGGAGCAGGCCGCCCGCAACAGCGGCTCCCAGCCCTCCACGCCGGATGCCTCCCCTCAGGCGCCCCAGGGCACCGACTCCTCCGGCTCATCGTCCCCGACCGCACCGTCGACGACGGTCCCCTCGGCAAGCACCACCCCGTCCCCGCAGGCGGGGGGCACCACCGCGGCCTCACCGTCGGGCAAGGCCCCGCAGGCCTCCAACGAGGTCATCCAGCTCTCCGCCGCTCTCGCACGGGCCATCCACACCGACAGCCTGGTGGCTCTGCCATGGGGCGACTCCGACACCGCGGCTCTGGCGCACCTGCAGCAGACGAGCCTCATCGAGACCGCCGCACGGCACACCCAGGAGTCGGCCATCGTCAAGGCGGGGGCCCCGACGTCGGTGGCCTGGTTGGCCTCCAGCGCCACGGACGCCACCACGGTCAATGCGCTGGCGCAGCCGGCGTCGACCATCATCACCTCACCGGAGTCCTTGCCGCCGGCCGACGAGCTCACCTACACCCCCTCCGGTCTGAGCGCCTCCGGGGAGCACGCGGTCCTCATCCCGGAGCAGTCCCTGTCGGGAGCGCTCACCGGTGAGGACGCCAAGCCCACTGCCTCCGATCAGGGCACCCCGACCACCCAGAGCGCCCAGGCCTCCGCACTCGACACCCGCCAGCTGCTGCGCGGCAACAGTGCCATCCTGACCCGCCAGGCCCCGGCGCTGGAGCGGAACATCGTCGTGGCGATGCCCCGCCAGGCCGCCTCCGCCGTGCAGTCGTCGGTCGTGCGGGAGCGGGTGGCCGCCCTGCGCTCGGTCCCCTGGGTCCAGTCCCAGCCTCTGTCCGCCCTCCAGGAGCGAGCCCAGGAGGAGGTCGCGGCCGTGGCCGAGGGCACCTCACGGATCGAGCGCTCCGAGCTGCCGGATGTGGTGATCGACACCAACGAGCTGTCCGCCGACACCCTCGCCGCCGCCGGCCGTACGGCCACAACCCTGCAGTCGATCTCCTCCGTGCTCTCCGAGCCGGCCGCACTGCTGGGCGACTACACCAGCCTGGAGGCGGTGGTCTCCTCAGCGTCCTGGCGGGCCGACCCCAAGACCCGTATCGCCCAGGTTCCGGCTGCCGAGGCGGCCGGGGCCGACGTCACCTCCTCGCTGGCCGCGGTGCCGTCGTCGACCATCAATGTCATCAGCTCCGAGGCGCAGCTGCCGGTGCGCATCACCTCCTCCCTGAGCCAGGACGTCACGGTCCAGGTCTCCTTGATCTCGAACAACAAGCGCCTCCAGGTCCCACGCACCACCACCGTCAGGGTCCCGGCCCATCAGCAGGCCAAGGTCACGGTGCCGATCCAGGCCGTCGGCTCGGGCGACGTGGGCCTGACGGTGCAGGTGCTCGCCGCCGACGGCACCACCGTGGGCACACCCACCACCGTCAACATGCGAGTGCGCGCCGACTGGGAGGGACGCGGCACCGGCATCATCGTCGGGGTCCTGGTCTCCATCGTGGTGATCGGTACGGTGAGGACAGTACGACGAGGCCGCCGCACCGCAGTGGCCCCGGCTGCACAGGAGACGGCATGAGCATGATCAAGCACGCACGAGCCCGGCGCTCCCTCTCCCAGGGGCGCAGCCAGGCCTCCCTGGCGCGCTCCTCGGCCATCATGGCCTCGGGGACCCTGGTCTCCCGCATCCTGGGCATGGTGCGAAACGCCCTGATCGTCATGGCGCTGGGCGCCACCGGGTCGGGGGCCGCCGACGCCTTCAACACGGCCAACAACCTGCCCACCTACCTGTACAACATGATGATCGGCGGGATCCTCAACGCGATCCTGGTGCCGCAGATCGTCCAGGCGCTCCGACGGCGCAACGGTGAGGAAGTCGTCAATCGTCTCTTGACCGCCGCGGCCACGCTCATGCTGGCGGTCACGTGCATCGCGACCGCGGCCGCGCCCCTCATCTTCACCCTCAACGCCAACTCCTTGGCCCAGGGGCAGTGGCGCACGCTGTCCTTCGCCTTCGCGTTCTGGTTCATGCCGCAGGTCTTCTTCTACGGCCTGTACGCCCTGTGGGGGCAGGTGCTCAACGCCCGCTCGAGCTTCGGGCCCTACATGTGGTCCCCGGTGCTCAACAACATCATCTCGATCGCCTCGATCCTGTTCTACCTCCATCTCTACGGTCGCTACACCGCTGGTGAAGGCGCAGAGGTCTGGGACTGGAGCCGGATCACTCTCATCGGGGCGACGACGACCCTGGGCATCGCGGTTCAGGCGCTGATCCTCTACATCCCCCTGGTGCGCTCCGGGTTCCGGCCGCGCATCATCTTCGGGGTGCGGGGCCTGGGGCTGGGCAAGACCGTCAAGGTGGCCCTGTGGGCGCTGGCCGGGGTGGGCGTGGCCAGCCTGAGCAACTGGATCACCTCCAACCTGGGCTCCTACGCGGTCACGGCCTCCGAGCAGCCCGAGTACGCGAACGTCATCGTGCCCTCCACGACCATGTGGCTCAACGCCTACCTGGTGTACATGCTGCCCCAGTCCCTCGTGGTCACCTCCATCATCACGGCCCTGTTCACCCGGATGAGTGAGAAGGCCGCGGCCGGGGATGCGGCCGGCGTGCGTAAGGACCTCTCCCTGGGACTGCGCTCGGCGGGCGTCTTCACGGTGCTGGCCACCGCGGGCATCTGCGTCCTGGCCGTCCCGGCCCTGCAGCTCTTCACCCCCTCGATCACCCTGCCCGAGGCCCAGGCCAGCGCCCCCATGCTCATCGCGCTGGCGCTGGGCATCGTCCCGCAGGGGATCTGGTTCGGGACCCAGCGGGTGATGCTGGCCTACTCCGACACCAAGCGGCTGCTGCTGGCCGACGTCGTCGTCGGCGTCATCCCCGTGATCCTGTGCGTCCTGGCCTACTTCGTCGCCCCGGCCAACCACTGGATGGCCTGGGCGGGCGCGGCCAACACGATCAGCCAGATCGGGGGCTGCGTGGTGGTCATCCCCATGATGCGCTCCCACCTGCCCAGCCTCGACGGCCGCAAGATCGTCACCACCCACCTGCGTCTCATCATGGCGGTGGCGCCCGCGGTCGTCGTCGGGCTCCTGCTCAATGCGATGCTCGGTGACATCGACGCCGACTCCTCCCTGGCCAACATGTCGGCGGCACTCGGGCACATCGCCGTCGTCGCCACCGTCATGTCGCTCATCTACCTGCTGATGGGGCGCATCATCAGGATCGAGGAGATCACGGTCGCCTTCCGGCCCTTCTCACGGATCCTGTCCACGCTCGGTCGTCGTCTGCCCGGTGCACCCGGGCGAGCGGTCCTGGCGGCGGCGGCCTGGTTGTCACCGGCGCAGCCGCAGGCTCAGGCGACCGCTCAAATGGCCGCCGTCCAGACGCCTCCGCCACCGCCGCCACCGCCGCCACCGGCTCAGCCGATCTCAGGCCCCTCCGGTGTTTCAACGGGCGCGACGGCGCATGGTGCTGTTGGCTACACCTCCGGCGGCGCCCAGGCGGTACCGTCCGCACCGCCGCCGCCTGCTCAGGCACAGACCCACTCCTGGGGACAGCCGGGTCAAATGGGGTCCCAGCCAGCAGGCGGCCACCCGTCTCAGGCCACGGCGGGCCACCCTCACGACGGGCAGCCCATCTACCCACCGGCACCGCTGCCACCGGCAGCCTCGCAGGCCACGGCTCCGCCACCGCCCCCGAGCGCAGGTGCGACAGCCGGTTCCTCCCACCACTGGCTCACCCCGGGGCACGTCCCGGCCAACGCACCCGGGAGTATCCCGCCGTCACTGCCGCCCAGTATTCCTCCGTCCCGGGTGGCCACAGGGCAGTCAGTTCTCCACCCGTCACACACCTCTGCCCACACGGGCCACATCACCCCGGTCTGGAGCCCGCAGACAGTTACGATGGGGTCAACTGGTTCAGATGGACAACCATCTCAAGGAAGGAGACGTATGTCGGAGGCGACGCCGATCGGCAGTGGCCGCTACGGGCTCCTGGGAACGCTGTCCACCACCCTGCCGCGCATTGTCAGGCACCGTGGCGTCGACACGATCCTGGATCGCGACGTCACGATCCTGGTTCTCACCGACGCGACGCTTCATCGCGACAATGTCCTGGAGTCGGCCAGCAGGGCGGTGCTGGTCGAGGACCAGCGTCTTCAGCAGGTCTATGACGTCGAGCGCGCCGAGCCCTCCGTCATCATCACCGAGCCGCTGACCGGACGCACCTTCTCCTCCCTGGTCTCCCGGGGCATGCCCCCGGCGCAGGCGCGCGCCATCATCGGAGAGACCGCGCAGGCGCTCGACGCCGGTGCTCGCAAGGGCCTGCACCACCTCAACCTGTCTCCCGAGTCCATCCGCGTTCTTCCCGACGGAAGGGTGAAGGTCAGCGGCCTGGGGATCGAGGCCGCCGCCCTCGATCTGGAGAACCGGGTCGCCGGTCATGACCCGACGGCCGCCGACCGCGCCGACGCCCGCTCCCTGGTGGAGATCCTCTACTACGGTCTGACCGGCCGGTGGCCGGGCAAGCGCCCAGGCATTCCCTCCGCACCCAGGCTGGGCGGAGTCCCGGTCAAGCCCTCCACACTCGTGCCGGGAATCGACCCGATTCTGGATGAGCTGTGCGAGCGCACCTGGAGCAGCCAGCCCCCCATCTCCTCGGCGGAGGTGGCGCGATCACTGGGCACTTGGGACCAGGTGACCGGCTACCGTGAAGCCGGACCGACGCAGGTCCCCTCGTCCCAGCGCCCCTCGTCGAGCGGCACCGCCGCCGGTGGGAGCAGCGCCTCCGCGGGTACGTCGGCCGCCGTCAGTGCCGCGGGTGCCGGTGTCGCCAACGCGGCGCGTGGAGTCCTGGACAGGCTGCGGCGCAGTGGTGCCGGCAAGAGCACCACGGTCAGCGCACCGGCAGGGCAGGTGGCGCCCGTACCGGTTCAGCCGGAGCCGGCACCATCCGCGCCCGCCGTCTCCGATGCGTCTGCCGAGCAGACCTCCGTCATCGAGGCGGCCTCCGTTGCCGCAGCACCGGCCACGCAGGCCCCTGATCCGCAGCAGCCCGAGCCGGCACCTGCGCAGGAGCAGTCCGACAACGTCTACGTCCAGGTCACCGGGCCGGCGAACCCGATCCCGAATGTCCTGTCGACCGCCTCCGAGACGGTCCCCGGGCCGGCACCGGTTCCGGCCGAGCCCTTCACCGGCAGCTTCCCGGCCTTCGATGACGACGAGGACGAGGAGATCGACCCCGAGGCCGTTCGCCGCGAGCAGCGCACGACCAGCTCCGTCCTGGTCACCTTCGTCCTCATGGTCATCGCCTTGCTCGTGGCGGCCAGCTACATCGTCTACCAGACGATCGGCATCCCCTTCGCGGACAAGGACCGCGCGGCCGCGGACACCGTTCCCTCGGCCAGTGCTCAGCAGAACGGCGGTGGGGGCAGCCAGCAGCCCGCGCCCCAGCCGGCTGCGTCCAAGCCCGAGATCGCCGGTGTGAACGTGGTCAACAACCCGAGCTCGCAGGCGGCCAACAACCAGCAGTACCTCGCTGACGGGGACACGAGCCACCCCTGGTTCTCTCACAACACCAGCAGTCAGGACCTGAGCCAGCCGATCGACATCGAGATCAAGCTCAAGAACCGCGCCAAGGTCTCTGAGATCGACTTGCAGGGCACCAACGAGGGCGGGCAGGTCGAGGTCCGCGCCACGGACATCAACAACGCCGACGGCGGTACGGTCCTCGCCCAGGGTCCCTTCACCTCGGGGAGCACCACCCTCAAGGTCGACAATCCCCAGGAGGTCGACACCCTCGTCATCAGGGTGATCCAGCTGCCGAAGAACAATGAGCCCGGCGAGTACCCCTACAAGGCGACGGTGACTGAGGTCACAATTAAATAAGACCTTCTCCGGGAACAGACTGTATTGATTACCAGTTACCTTAGGCGATCGCGCACTGCGTCCCCCATCCGCTCGTCAGGAGAGTCATGATTCACGACGTCGTCATCGTCGGCTCCGGTCCCGCCGGCTACACAGCCGCCATCTACGCGGCCCGCGCCCAGCTCGATCCGGTCATCCTGGCCGGTTCGGTGACTGCGGGCGGCGCCCTGATGAACACGACCGAGGTGGAGAACTACCCCGGCTTCGTCGAGGGCATCATGGGTCCTGAGCTCATGACCCAGATGCAGGAGCAGGCCGAGCGCTTCGGCGCCGACATCCGCTACGAGGACGTCACCGCCCTCGAGCTGGAGGGCGACGTCAAGCGCATCACCACCTCCGACGGCGTCTACGAGGCCCGCACGGTCATCATCTCCACCGGCTCGGAGTACCGGCACCTGGGCATCGACGGGGAGGTGCGCCTCTCCGGCCACGGCGTGTCCTACTGCGCCACCTGCGACGGGTTCTTCTTCAAGGACCAGGACATCGTCGTCGTCGGTGGTGGGGACTCGGCCATGGAGGAGGCCACCTTCCTGACCCGCTTCGCCCGCTCCGTGACGGTGGTCCACCGCCGCGACGAGCTGCGCGCCTCGGCCGTCATGGCCAAGCGCGCCCAGAAGGACCCGAAGATCTCCTTCGCCTGGAACTCGCGGGTCATCGAGCTTCACGGTGAGGACTCGCTGACCGGTGTCACCCTGGAGGACACCGTCACCGGGGAGCACCGCCACCTCGAGGCCACGGGTCTGTTCGTCGCCATCGGTCAGGTGCCGCGCAGCGAGCTCGTCGCCGACGTCCTCGAGCTCGACGAGGCCGGCTACATCAAGGTCGAGGTGCCCTCTCAGCGCACCCGCATCCCCGGGGTCTTCGCCTGCGGTGACGTCGCCGACCCCACCTACCAGCAGGCGATCACGGCGGCCGGTTCCGGCTGCCGCGCGGCCCTGGACGCCGAGCACTACCTGACCACTCTTCAGGCCTGAGGGCCGGCTCGCTCCGCTCAACGCAGGGCGGGGCCGGCTCCGCCGACGTCGCAGAGCCGCCCCCGTCCCATCCCGACTCACCCATTCACAACGTTCGAGGAGAACAATCATGTCCGAGGCTCTCGCCGTCACCGACGCCACCTTCAAGGAGGAGGTCCTCAAGTCCGAGGTGCCCGTCGTCGTCGACTTCTGGGCCGAGTGGTGCGGCCCCTGCCGTCAGATGGCGCCGATCGTGGACGAGGTCGCCGCCGACTTCGGTGGCAAGGTCAAGTTCGTCAAGGTCGATGTGGACGCCAACCCGGCCACGGCCGCGTCCTACGGCGTGCGTTCCATCCCGAGCTTCGCGGTGGTGCGCGACGGCGAGGTCTTCCACCAGTTCGCCGGCTCGCGCCCGAAGGCCTCCTTCAAGGCCGAGGTGGAGAAGGTCCTGGCCTGAGCCCGGGGCCTCCACCCTTCCTTCTAAACCTCACACGTCGGCCTCGCCGAGCCGCCTCTCAGGTGTCTCGGCGGGGCCGATGTGCTGTCCCACCGGTTGTCTGATGTCTGGTTCCGTCGTCGGGCCGGCCGTCACCGCATCTGTCACCCGCCGTCACGGCCCCGTAGAATCGCACCGGAATCGCACGCGGCACCAGGGCATGCGACACGGCAAGAAGGCGGCACATGCAACACACCCAGTACATCTCCACCCGTGGCCAGATGGCGGCAGCCGGGTTCACGGACGTTCTTCTGGCGGGCCTGGCGCCTGACGGTGGCCTGGCGGTACCGAGCCGTCTGCCCGCCCTGAGCCCCGAGCAGATCGAGGCTTGGCGGCCCTTGGGCTACGCCGACCTGGCCACGGAGGTCATCGGTCTGTTCGCCACCGACATTCCTCGGGAGGACCTCGCCGAGCTGACCCGGGCCGCCTACGGTGCGGAGAGGTTCCCGCAGCCGGTCGTCCCTGTCACCGGGCTCGACGACGTCGCCGACGGCCTCGCCCTCGTGGGCCTGTCCGAGGGGCCGACGATGGCCTTCAAGGACCTGGCCATGCAGTTCCTGGGGCAGGCGATTCCCTATGTCCTGGCCAAGCACGGCCAGGTTCTCAATATCCTGGGCGCCACCTCCGGCGACACCGGTTCGGCGGCCGAGCACGCCTTCAGGGGGCAGGAGGGCGTCAACGTCTTCATGCTCTCGCCGGCCGGCCGCATGAGCCCGGTGCAGCGCGCTCAGATGTACACCCTCCAGGACGCCAATATCCACAACATCGCGGTGCGTGGCGTCTTCGACGACTGCCAGGCGCTGGTCAAGGCGCTGAACAACGACGCGGCATTCAAGGCCGCCCATCACCTGGGCGCCGTCAACTCCATCAACATCGGCCGGATCGCCGCGCAGGCCGTCTACTACGTGTGGTCCTGGCTGCGGGTCACCGACGCGGTGGAGGAGGGGCGCCGCGCCGGCTACCGGGTCGATGTGTGCGTGCCCTCGGGCAACTTCGGCAACATCTACGCCGGTTTCCTGGCCCGGTCCATAGGGGTGCCGATCCGTCGTCTCATTCTGGCCACCAATGAGAACAACGTGCTCGAGGAGTTCTTCACCACCGGCATCTACCGCCCCCGTTCGGCGGCGGACACCCTGGCCACCTCCAGCCCGTCGATGGACATCTCGAAGGCCTCCAACCTGGAGCGCTTCATCTGGGTGCTGCTGGGCCCCGAGGTCTTCGTGCAGCGCTGGGCGGAGCTGGAGACCACCGGCGTGCTCGACCTGCGCGATCAGCTCCCGCGCCTGCGCGAGGAGTTCGGCTTCGTGGCCGGCACGTCCTCGCACGCCGACCGCCTGGAGGCCATCCGCAGCGTCAAGGAGCGCTCCGGCCGGCTCATCGACCCGCACACGGCCGACGGCGTCACGGTCGCTCTGCGCATCATGGAGCCCGGTTTCCCCACGCTCGTCATGGAGACCGCCAAGGCCGCGAAGTTCCCGCAGACCGTGGCTGAAGCACTTGGCAGAGAGCCGGAGACTCCCGACGTCGTCGCCGATCTGCTCGCCCGGCCCCAGAAGGTCGAAACGATCGACAACGAGGAGGCTCCCTTGCGTGCCCTCATTGAGGAGCGGGCCCTGAGCCGCTGAACAAGGTCGGCCCGCAAGGCTACTGACACCCGCCGCGCATCGTGCCCACGATGCGCGGCGCGTTCTTCTCCGGCCCACGCACCGTCCCCACGACGCGGCGATGAGCGTGTTTCACGTGAAACACCGCGGATTAGTCCTGCCCGCGCCGGCTGCTGAGCACGGCTGGGTCCGTGGCAGACTTAGGTCCACGGACGCATCCGTGGCGACCAAGGAAGGACCGCAGATGAGTGAGAGCAGTAACCAGGTGAAGGGCAATCGACTCGATCCGTGGCTGGACAGCTACGCGGCACGAGCCCACGGTCTGCGTGCCTCGGAGACACGGTCCCTGTTCGCCGTCGCCTCCCGTCCCGAGGTCGTCTCCCTTGCCGGCGGAATGCCCAACCTCAAGGACCTCCCGATGGAGCGCCTGGCCGAGGCCACCGCGCGGATGATCCGGGAGGACGGCGGCCGGGCGCTGCAGTACGGGAACGGCCAGGGACTGCCGCGGCTGCGCGAGCAGATCACCGAGGTCATGGCTCTGGAGGGCATCAGGGCCGACCCTGAGGACGTCATCGTCACCACCGGCTCTCAGCAGGCCGTCGACATCATCACCGAGCTCTTCGTCGACCCCGGCGACGTCGTCCTGACCGAAGCGCCCACGTACGTCGGCTCACTGTCGATCTTCGCGACCTACCAGGCCGACGTACAACAGGTACCCATTGATGCCGGGGGCGTCATCCCGCATGCCCTGGAGGAGACGATCGTCCGCCTCACGCGCGAGGGGCGCCGTATCAAGTTCTTCTACTGCCTCCCCAACTTCCATAACCCCGCAGGAGTGACGCTCACCGAGGAGCGCCGTCGGCAGGTCGTTGAGATCTGCCGACGCCACCACATCCTCATCGTGGAGGACAATCCCTACGGTCTTCTGGGCTTCGAGGGGCAGACCTACACCGCGCTCAAGACCCTCGCGCCCGACGACGTCGTCTACCTGGGCTCCTTCTCCAAGATCTTCGCTCCGGGTTACCGCGTGGGCTGGGCGGTGGCCCCGCCGGCCGTGCGGGAGAAGATGAAGCTGGCCTCCGAGGCGGCCATCCTGTGCCCGTCGTCGGTGGGTCAGTTCTCGATCTCCATGTACCTGGAGCAGTTCGACTGGAAGCAGCAGATCCTGGACTTCCGGGTCATGTACCAGGAGCGGCGCGACGCCATGGTCTCGGCACTGGAGGAGTTCCTGCCCATGTGCCACTGGAACGTGCCCGACGGAGGCTTCTACGTGTGGGTCGGGCTTCCCGAGGGACTCGACGCCAAGGACATGCTGCCACGCGCGGTCACGAGCCTGGTCGCCTACGTCTCCGGCACGGCCTTCTACGCCGGCGGCAGGGCGGGGCAGGACCACCTTCGGTTGTCCTTCTGCTATCCCGAGCCTGCAGAGATCCGTGAAGGGGTACGGAGGCTGTCCGGCGTCGTGACCCGCGATCTCGAGCTGCTGAGCCTGTTCGGCCCCACTCACAGTCCCCATCCGTCCGAGGGCGTCCACGCGCCCGCACCCGACCAGATCTGAGGTTGACGATGAACCAGTCTCCACTCCGTATCGCCGTCCTCGCCGGCGGATTGAGCCACGAGCGCGACATCTCCCTGCGCTCGGGGCATCGTGTCGCCCAGGTGCTCAAGCACCTCGGGCATACCGTCCTCGTCCTGGACATTGACGCACGCACCATTGGATCGCTCAAGACTTTCGGGCCCGACGTCGTCTGGCCCTTGGTCCACGGCGGCCCCGGGGAGGACGGGGGGCTTCAGAATGTGCTCATCTCCCTGGGACTGCCGTATGTCGGTACACACTCGGACGGCTGCCAGCGGGCCTCTTTCAAACCGACGGCTAAGGCAAGCGTTCGTACCGGCGGAGTGATTACTCCTGATTCATTGACGCTTCCACAGTCCTATTTCAGTCAACTGGGGACCCAGGAGGTTCTCACCGTCGTGGCGGGTCATCTGGGACTGCCGGTGGTCGTCAAGCCTCATCAGGGGGGCTCCGGCCTTGGGGTCTCGTACGCATCGACGGCGGACGAGCTGCGCTCCGCGATGGTGGCCTGCTTCGCTTATGACGAGCGAGCCCTGATTGAGCGTTATGTCCCGGGGACAGAGCTGGCGGTCTCCGTCGTCGATACAGGAGAGGGGCCACGTGCGCTTCCTCCCGTTGAGGTCGTCACCGATGGGCGGTACGACTTTGATGCGCGGTACAACCCGGGCCGCTCAGAGTACTTCGTTCCGGCCCGGCTGGATGACGCAGTCATCGAGATGGTGAGAACCACGGCGGTCACGGTTCACACCACCCTCGGGCTGGGCAATCTCTCGCGCACCGACTTGATTCTCGACGATGAGGGGACTCCATGGTTCATCGACGTCAACGTCATTCCGGGAATGACGGAGACATCCCTCCTGCCTATTGCCGCCAAGGCAGAGGGGTCACTGGAGGAGCTGTATGACGCATTGGTGAGGAACCCACTGGTTCATCCGTAATGCCGCCTCGGTTTCACGTGAAACGGTGGCTCCACTCATGTCGAGTGGAGCCACCGTTGTTCTTAGTTCCCGTCCCGCAGTGCCGTTAAGTCCATATCGATATCCGCTCCGTCTTCCCAGTATGAGTTCATCGCGGACAGGATCAGGGTCGTTGGTTTCACGTGAAACAGGACCCGGTGCGTGTCCATCCGCCGTTGAGGGACGAGGTCATTCACCGGTCGTTGTGGACTACCGTATTCAGAACAGGGCAGGGGGCTTCACTCGGACCAGTCCCGATGTCCCTCCTCCAGGACCAGTATCGGCGTCGCACGCGGGAAGACGATGCCTCGGGAGACACAGAATCCTCAGTGTTTCACGTGAAACCTACCGCCATGTTCTCCTCTGCTCTCACGCCTGTGACAGTGCTTCTCCGACTCCTTCATCGGTGGAGCGATCTGTCCCGCACTCACGTCCTTCATGCCTTCACCCACCCGACCTCCTTCCGATGCATGATCAACGCCGTCATAACATCGGGGAGCGAACACTTCATCTCAGATGAACGAAGTTCTCAATCGCCGTCATGTGCTGGCGAAGGCGGAGCAATTGCGCTTGTTTCACGTGAAACCAACCGTCAACCGTGTCGCCGAGAGACTCTCAAGTGCGCTCGGTACACCTGTAGCTTCCCTCGCACGCCAATGTGCTTCTTGCGCGAGCAACGCTCCTCCTGGGCAACCGGAACGGGAACCACCGTCATGCATTGCGGAAGACACCCATATTCCCGTCACACGCTGCGCGTTCAGGAGCCTATGAAGCAACGAAGGGCGGAGAAGTACAGGAAGAGCTTTGTACGCACTCCCATTCCACCCGCGAGGCCGAGGCGTCGTCGAGGCCTCCGATCAGGGGAGGCCCGTAACGTCACCATTCCGTTGGAACAGTCGGGCATTGCATTCCGTGTTTCACGTGAAACAAGATCCCGCTCACAGCATCACACCAGTTGCCGGGCCCACGGGGCCTGGTCAGTATGCCGTTGCACCACGGGAGAGAGGATCGGTGTGCTCTTGGAGGGTGGAAGCCTCCTCCCTCATGTTTGCTCCCTCAGGTTTGCCCCGGGGATTCCCATACAGAGACACTCTCTCTGACATACGCCGTCTCCCTGAGAGCATCACTCCCCACCGGGCTGGCTGAGAGCCGTCATCGGACCAGTTGCAGACGACGATGGGCTGTCTCCAGCCCCCTCTCTTCGTGAACGACGTCACCCCGCAGCTCAAACTCTGTACCCCTATCGGGGAGCGTGTTCACATGTCGCCGCCGAACAAGTCCGGCGCCTGGTCATGGTGGAGGGCGGAAACCGACCCCGGAATGATCATCTTTGTTTCCCTGGATGCACCCACTCATAGCGCTGGCATTATTCGATCCCACCGTGAGCGGGACCTGCTGAGCCGTTCTCTTCCCACGCACCTCGCACACCGTTGGCTCGTCGCGGTACATGTCATGCAACTGTTCTCCGTCATTCTCCGTGGTTTCACGTGAAACCTGTTCATTACTGGTGCATTGGAGTACTACATGCTCGATTCGGCCGTGGGGTCCAGCGACCTACCATCTCTGTCTCCGTACCGAGCGACGATGCTTGGCGAAGGTGCCCACACCGTGTCCCGAGTCCTGGTCTTCGCAGCGCTGAGAACATGAGGTGCCCGCTCATTCATCTCGCAGGGAGAGAGCCGGCCTCGTCCTGGGGGGAAGGGCTGAGGAACCGGCTCTCTGTTGGTTTCACGTGAAACCGAACGCCAGACCCCGCAGCACGACCACCACCGCGAGCATATCGGTCCGCAGTACGCAGTACACGTCGTGGCTGTTGGATTCACCATGCGTCTCCTATGCACGGCAGGCGATCGCTGACTTACACAGATACGTCTCCCGAGCTCCTCCGCCTCGGCAGTACTCCCTCGATCCGCTTGGAGGCACCGCTCTCTGCGGATGAGCTTCATCATCCACACAGGCGCGATACTCGCTTCACCCACCCTTGTTACAGCAAACAACGTGTCGCTCCCCTGGGGAAGGGGTGCACAACTGCATCCCCTCCGGCAGCACGGAGGATCACACACAATGCTCGGTCCCATCTACCGGTTCTCACGGAGCACACCCTTCCGACCCTCCGCAATCGGTTTCACGTGAAACCTACTCAGAACCATCGCATTGGCATCATGGCAGCACGACCGTCATCCCGCAGCAGTCACCCACAGGAATAGACGAACCGATGTCCCTCTGTCAACGCGTTGCGTGTCCGATACAACGATGAGAACCCCCACCTCATGCATGACTCAACACTGAATCACCACCCTGAGCTCAGGCCTTCACTTTGTACTCCGAGTGCCGATTGTTACAGTAAGCAGAGAATGAGGTACCTAGTGCTCCTCGTTGCTAGGTGTACTTCCCTGTGAGGTTG
>NZ_MSGO01000047.1 GCF_001929375.1 Actinomyces oris
CCGTCCAGGTCGGCTTCTAGCCCGTCTCGCCAGAGCCACGGCGGCCGTAGCGTGCGGGCGGCGTGTGGTTCGTCTGGCTCGCCGCGACGCACCCTGGTCCTCGACTGCGGACGCCGCCGGCTCAGCCCGCGACCCCGGGGCGCGTCAGCGCGTCCCTGCGTGCCTGCTGCTTCTAGACCCCCGAGTGCGCAAGCGCGTGAGGCTCGAGGTCGCCGGTCTCTGAGCTGCCGGACTGCGCTTGCGGAGCCTGGTCGGGCGCCGCAAGCCAGGCGTCCACCTCGGCCAGCCAGGCCCGCTTCGTCGTCGGTGAGGCCAGGCAGGCGCGGATCGATCCGCGGGCCAGCTCGGCCACCTCGGCGTCGTCGCAGCCCAGGGCTCGGGCGATCTCGTACTGGTCGACGAGCCGGGACTGGAAGAGCAGAGGATCGTCGGCGCTCAGGGCGATCTGCGCCCCATGGCTCATGAGCGTGCGCAGGGGGACGTCGTCGGGGCTGTGATAGACGCCCAGGCTCACGTTGGAGGCGGGGCAGACCTCGAGGCTGATGCCGGAGGCGACGATCGCGTCCAGCAGGGCGGGGTCCTCGCCGGCGCGCACCCCGTGACCCAGGCGCGTGGGGCCGAGCGCGGAGACGACCTCGCGCAGGTGGTCGGGCCCTAAGAGCTCCCCTCCGTGCGGCATGGAGGCCAGGCCGCCCCGGCGGGCGATGGCGAAGGCACGCTCCCAGGAGGAGGTCTGGCCGGCGCGCTCATCGTTGGACAGACCGAAGCCGATCACCTCGCCCGGCTGGTCCCCGGCATAGCGCACCGCCAGGCGCGCGAGCGTACGGGCGTCCAGCGGGTGACGCATCCGGGAGGCCGCCACGATGACCGCCACCTCCACTCCGCTCAGGGTCGTGGCCTGCTTGGCGGCATCGAGGATGATCTCCAGGGCGGGGGTGATCCCGCCGACGAAAGGGGCGTAGCTGGTCGGGTCGACCTGGATCTCCAGGCGGCGCGAGCCCTCGGCGGCGTCATCCAGAGCGGCCTCCAGGACGATGCGGCGCATGACCTCCTCAGTGCGCACCAGGGCCCGGGCCGTGTCGTAGGCGCGCTGGAAGCGGAACCAGCCGCGTCGGTCGGCCGGGACGCGCAGAGGGTCTCCGTCCAGGAAGTTCGACGGCAGGCGCGTGCGCGCGGAGGAGGCCAGCTCGATGAGGGTCTCCAGGCGCATCGACCCCGTGAAGTGCAGGTGCAGGTGCGCCTTGGGAAGGGTGGCGAGGTCTCGCATGGGTGGATTCTTCCACGCGTGCGCACCCCGCCGGCAGCTCTCCCACGTGAGGCGGGAGGCGCCAAAGTGTCACGATTGGCGACTTTTCCGGAAGGCTCCGACAGTCTGTGACGGCAAGAGAAGGCTCGGACCTGTACAGATAGGGGAGAGGAGCCCTGCGATCCCGCCCCGACACGATCTAAAAGTCGCCCGGAGTGACATCCGGGTGGATTCCGAGGCGGTGCGCCACCGGAGAGACGATCCGGACCGTCTCGCGATCCAGTACCTGGCTGCTGGTGAGACGCAGCGGGGTGTGGCCGAGCGCGAGAGCAGCCTGATCGCGCAGGTGGTCGTGTTGCCAGTCGGAGCGGGAGGAGTGGTAGGTGTAGCCGTCTGTCTCGATGAGCAGGGCCGGACCGGCCGCTGCGGTGAGGACATGAGTGCCATTCGCAGGTCCGGGAATGATCGCTTGAGGCCTCCGGCTGAGAACCAGATCCACCTCTCCGATCCCGTCCACGTTCACCGCCGCGACGGGGTGGTATCCGGCCTGCTTCAGGTCGTAGCGGGCGATCGTCTCCAGCAGGGAGCGCGCCCCCGGGCGGGCCTGGGAGAGCAGGGAGCGCAGCGGTGCGTTGCGCGGGCCCGGCAAAGCGGATGCCAGCTGAGCGCGGGTCGTGTATCCCAGGCGCAGGGCCGCATCAAGAGCGATGAGGGCGTCGAGCTCGCCGCTGCAGCGCATGTAGCAGATGAGGGCCTGCTCGACCTCAGCCACTGGCGGCTCGGTGTCCTCGGGGAGCGACAGCCCTCTGACGCGGTGGACCACTGTGCGGCCGATCGCGTCGGGAATGCGGCTGCGTTGCGCCGGGATGGCGACATGGAGAGCGCCGGGTGATGTCCTCAGCGGGATGCCGTAGTGCTTCATCGCACGACCACAGGTCACCACGCCTCCCAGTCGGCGGCAGGTGATGACGAAGGCCTTGGTCGAGGGCAGAGCCACGACGTGACCGGGATGGGACGTCAGCGCCTTCTCTGACAGCATGCGCGTCACCGTTCTGCGCTCTGACCGGGTAAGGCTCAGTGATGCGAGTCGGGCTGCACCGTTCCTGGCCAGAAGCCGAGCGTGTAGCTCATCCTGGCGACCATCCTCAAACATATTTAAATCATGGCAAACAGTACTGAAAAGCAAAAGGTGCGGACTGGCGCTGTGGATAACTCTGGGTTCCCTGCGCTGCTGACAGTGCCCTCCGTGTCACGATTGGCGACTTTTCCGAGAGGTGCCAACGGCTCGTGGCGGAAGGGAGTGGCGTGGACCTGCGCCAATATGGGAAGGGGGTTCGGCGACCCCTTCCCGGCTCGGCCTAAAAGTCGCCCGGAGTGACAGATTCGTGCTCCTGCACATATTCCACCTCGGACACCCAGCGCATCGCCTTGGAGCGGGAGTGATCGCTTCCGCTGTTGTCGAACACCGGGGGCCGTTTTAGAGGCGAACCACCAGGTGGGTGGGGCAGACTAACTGCCATGAACCACTCGTCGGCGTCCCAGGAGCCCGAGGAGGTGGCCCTGCTGACGGGGCCGCGCGCCGCGTCCGTGCTCTCCGCCGCCCTCGCCCCTGCCGGCCAGCGTCTGGCCAGCTGGGAGGTCCACTCAGTCCACCACCGCCCCGGAGCGGGGGTGTCCGTGGGGTACACGGCTGTTGTCGTCGCACCCAACGGGCGCTCCACCACCGAGTACCTGTGTGCTACGACGGCTCGCCTGTCCAACCCGCACGCACCGGGACTGACCCGGGTGGCCCCCACCGGCGGGGACGGCCCCGCGGTCCATGTGTGGCGCCACCCGGCCGACCCCGAGCTTCCCGGTCTGGTGGTGGCCTGCACGCCCTCGCTGCTCTCGGCCCGGATCGGCACGCAGGTCAAGGCCACGATGGTGGCCTACCGGCCCACACGTCGAGCGGTCGTGCGCGCCACCTTCCCGGATGAGACCACCGCCTACGCCAAGGTCCTGCGCCCGAGCCAGGCTCCGTCCTTCGCTCAGCGCCACCGCCTGCTGACGGCCTCGGGCGTGCCTGCGCCCGAGGTCCTGCGGGAGGACCCCGATGGGCTCGTCCTGCTGTCCACCGGTCGGGGGGTGGCCCTGTCCGGCCTGTTGTCCCAGGGGATGAGCGTCTCGCGCAGCGAACGCGTCTTCAACGGCCTCATCTCACTGCTGGACGCCCTGCCGGCCAGTGCCATGCAGCTGCCGGCGCACGCCGCCTGGTCGGAGCGAGCCCGTCACTACGCGCACGCCGCCGCCACGGTCCTGCCCGAGCACGCCGCTCGCGCCCGGGCAGTGGCCGAGGGGGTCGAGCAGCTCATGGCCGCCTCCGACGCCGGTCGGCCGGTCCCGGTCCACGGTGACTTCTACGAGGCCAATGTCCTCATGGAGGGTGAGGCCGTCACCAGCCTGCTCGACGTGGACTCCCTGGGGCCCGGCTACCGGGTTGATGACCTGGCCTGCCTGCTGGGGCACGTCAGCGTGCTGGACCACCTGGCACCCGCCTCCTACCCGAAGCTGCGCCCCATCCTGGAGACCTGGACCCGCATGGCCGAACGGCAGGTGGACCCGGTCTCCCTGCGTGCTCGCTGTGCAGGTGTGGTCCTGTCCCTGGTGGCCGGCGCCCGCCGCGAGGACGGTGGGCCGTGGCGCCCCGACGCCGAGGGCCGCCTGGCCCGCGCCGAGACCTGGCTGGCGCAGGGCCGCGAGATCCAGGCCCGCCGCGGTGCCCACTGAAGCCCGCCGGTCTCACGTCGAGCCGGGCATATTTCGCGGTGCCCGACAGAATTCCTGTGGGGCTACGCGAAATATGCCCGGCTCGGTGGAGGGGGCGGAGGAAGTGGAGCCTCGGGGGTTACTCGACCTCGGCCAGCAGCTTCTGAATCCGGCCCACGCCCTCGACCAGGTCGTCATCGCCCAGCGCGTAGGACAGCCGCACGAAGCCCGAGGGACCGAAGGCCTCACCGGGAACGATGGCGACCTCGGCGTGCTCGAGGATGAGCGCGGCCAACGTGGCCGAGCTGTCGATCGTGGTGCCACGCAGCGTGCGCCCCACGAGCCCCTCGATGCTGGGGTAGGCGTAGAAGGCGCCGCGGGGCACGGGCACGGTCAGCCCCTCGATCTGCGAGAGCATCTCCACCATGGTGCGCCGGCGCCGGTCGAAGGCGGTGCGCATCTGCTCGACGGCGGTCAGGTCGCCGCTGACGGCCGCCAGCGCCGCGCGCTGCGAAACGTTGGCGACGTTGGAGGTCAGGTGCGACTGGAAGTTGGTGGCCGCCTTGATGACGTCGCTGGGGGCGATCATCCAGCCCACGCGCCATCCGGTCATGGCGTAGGTCTTGGCCACGCCGTTGAGGACGATCGTCTGCTCGGCGAGCTCGGGGACCAGTTTGACGACGTGCGCGGTCTGGGCGCCGTCGTAGAGGAGGTGCTCGTAGATCTCATCGGTGATGACCCAGATGCCGTGCTCCAGGGCCCACTGGCCGATGGCGGTGAGCTCCTCGGGCGTGTAGACCGATCCGGTCGGGTTCGACGGCGAGCACAGCAGCAGCACCTTGGTGCGCTCGGTGCGGGCGGCCTCGAGCTGGTCGACGCTCACCTTGTAGTCCTGGTCGGCCCCGGCGAAGACCTCGACCGTGGCGCCTCCGGCCAGGGCGATGGCCTCAGGGTAGGTGGTCCAGTAGGGCGCGGGCAGCAGAACCTCGTCACCGGGGTCGACGATCGCGGCGAAGGCCTGGAAGACGGCCTGCTTGCCGCCGTTGGTGACCAGGATGTCGTCGGGGGAGACCTCGTAGTCGGAGTCGCGCAGCGTCTTGGCGGCGATGGCCTCGCGCAGGACCGGCAGGCCCTTGGCGGGGGAGTACTTGTGGTTGGCCGGGTCCTTCGCGGCGGCGACGGCGGCCTCAACGATGTAGTCGGGGGTCGGGAAGTCGGGCTCTCCGGCGCCGAAGCCGATGACGGGGCGGCCGGCGGCCTTGAGGGCCTTGGCCTTGGCGTCGACGGCCAGGGTGGCGGAGGGGGCGATGGCGGACAGGCGGGCGGAAACGCGGTGCGTGGGTGCAGGTGTCACCCGACTATGGTCCCACGACCTGCAAGGCCTGTACGTCAGAAAACATGTCTGATCCGCCGGCCATGGCACCCCGGGGCGCCTCCGGGGCGTCACCTGGGTCGCGGCGAGGCGGCTTCACCCCGGCAGGCCCCGGCGTGGCGCACCCCACGGCCGGTGGTTACCGCAAAGGCCTCCTCGTATGGCAAACTAGAGCACCGCTGAAGGGCAGTGGCGCAATTGGTAGCGCACCGGTCTCCAAAACCGGCGGTTGTGGGTTCGAGTCCCGCCTGCCCTGCTGAGAACGGCGGATCTGTCGGGAGATCCCGTCGGTTTCGTCTTCTCCCCGCTGTGCGGGAACTGACCTGACCGTCGACCCTGAGGACCCAGATTCATGAGCGAGAGCGCACGCGCCGCGACAGGCAAGTCGGGCAGGAAGCGCGGCTTCTTCGGGCGCATCGCCCTGTTCATCCGCCAGGTCATTGACGAGCTGCGCAAGGTTGTCTGGCCCACCATGAACGAGCTGTGGACCTACTTCACAGTGGTGGTCGTCTTCATCATCGCCATCATGGCCTTCACCGGGGTGCTGGACTTCGCCTTCAACCGGGTCGTCATGTGGCTCTTCGCCTGACCTCCCGGTTTCCGCGGCCGCACCCTCATCGGGGATGCGCGGTTGCGCCCCTGACCATGTCTACTCCCGACGGCGCTGCTGCTTGCGCGGCCCGTTGCATCCGCTCGTCTCACGCCACTGGAAAGCAGGTACACCATGTCTGAGGATGTCTCCTCGCAGACCACCCCCGACGACGTCGAGGCCCTCGCCTCGCTCGCGGCCGACGACGCCGGTGACACCGTCGCGCCGGTTGAGGTCGCCCAGGCCGATGCGACCGACGAGGCGGCCCAGGCGCAGGCCGACGCCGCTGCTGATGAGCCGGCCGCGCCGTCCGAGGAGGCGCCCGTCGTCGACCCGCTGGCCGAGTTCCGCCGCCAGATGTCGGCCCTGCCGGGGCAGTGGTACGTGCTGCACACCTACTCCGGCTACGAGCGCCGCGTGGCCGCCGACATCATGGCCCGCGCCGAGAACTTCGAGGTCGAGGACTACATCTTCGACGCCACCGTCCCCATGGAGACGGTCATCGAGATCAAGAACGGCAACAAGAAGAAGGAAGTCTCCCGGGTACGCATCCCCGGCTACGTGTTCGTGCGCATGGACCTGGATGACCCGGAGACCTCGGACAAGGTGTGGCGCACCATCAAGGACACTCCGGCCGTCACCGGCTTCGTGGGTGACCGCTATAACCCGGTGCCGCTGACCTTCGAGGAGGCCGTCGCCCAGCTCGGCCCCACGCCCGAGGAGATCGCCGCCAAGGAGGCCGCCGCCGCGGAGGCCACGGCCCCCGAGTCCGGCTCCGGCACCCAGATCGCCACCGGCGGGCAGGTCTTCGAGGTCGCCTTCGAGGTCGGCGAGTCCGTCATCGTCACCGACGGCCCCTTCGAGTCCCTTCCGGCCACGATCGCCGAGATCCACCCCGAGACCCAGAAGCTCCAGGTGCTCATCTCCCTGTTCGGTCGCGACACCCCGGCCGAGCTCTCCTTCACCCAGGTCGCCAAGATCTGAGGCGGACCTGAGGAGAGGTCCCGACATCGGGTGTGGCCCGACGACGCGGAACAGCGTCGTCGGGCCACACCCGTCCGGGTCGCGCGAGCGGCCACGGCGCGGGAGCCGTGAATCACAGGCCGATGTCCTGTGATACCGCGCACCGGGCGCCCTGCTCGGCCCAGCAGCGGGCTACGATGAGCGCTTGTGTGTGCGCATGCACCCACGGCTGCGCGGCAGGCGTGCAGCACATCCGGACAAGTAAGAAGGACCCATTCCTATGGCCCCCAAGAAGAAGGTCGCCGGGCTGATCAAGCTCCAGATCCAGGCTGGCCAGGCCAACCCCGCTCCGCCGATCGGCCCCGCCCTGGGTGCCCACGGCGTCAACATCATGGAGTTCTGCAAGGCGTACAACGCGGCGACCGAGTCGCAGCGCGGCAACGTCATCCCCGTGGAGATCACCGTCTACGAGGACCGCTCCTTCACCTTCATCACCAAGACCCCGCCGGCCGCCGAGCTCATCAAGAAGGCCGCGGGCGTCCCCAAGGGCTCCGCCACCCCCCACAGCGTGAAGGTGGCCTCCCTGACCCAGGCTCAGGTGCGTGAGATCGCCGAGTCCAAGATGCCCGACCTCAACGTCAATGACATCGAGGCCGCCGCCAAGATCATCGCCGGTACCGCCCGCTCCATGGGCATCACCGTCGAGGCCTGAGGCATTCGCCGACCTGCCGGCTCTCTCAACTCAATCCCCATACGAAACCGTGGAAGGGCCTCGCGCGGCCCGAACACCACGACTGCAAGGAGAAGCAGATGACCAAGCGCTCCAAGGCCTACCGCGCCGCGGCTGAGAAGATCCAGTCCGGAGTCCTCTACACCCCGGCCGAGGCCGTTCACCTGGCCAAGTCCACCTCCATCACCAAGTTCGACGCCACCGTGGACGTCGTCTTCCGCCTGGGGGTCGATCCCCGCAAGGCGGACCAGATGGTCCGTGGCACCGTGTCCCTGCCGCACGGTACCGGTAAGACCGCCCGTGTCGTCGTCTTCGCCCAGGGCGAGCGCGCCGAGCAGGCCCTCGCCGCCGGCGCGGACGAGGTCGGTGGCGACGAGCTCATCGAGAAGGTCGCCAAGGGCTACACGGACTTCGACGCCGCCGTGGCCACCCCGGACCTCATGGGTAAGGTCGGTCGCCTGGGCCGCGTCCTGGGCCCCCGTGGCCTCATGCCAAACCCCCGCACCGGCACCGTGACGATGGATGTGGCCAAGGCCGTCTCCGACATCAAGGGCGGCCGTATCGAGTTCCGCGTGGACCGCGCCTCCAACCTCCACTTCATCATCGGTAAGGCCTCCTTCTCCGAGGAGCAGCTGACGGAGAACTTCCAGGCCGCCCTGGAGGAGGTCCTGCGCCTCAAGCCCTCGACCTCGAAGGGCCGCTACATCCTCAAGGCCACCATGACCACGACCATGGGCCCCGGCATCCCGATGGATGTCACCAAGGCCTGAGGCTCTTTTCCTTCACGACGGCGTCGGCCGCCTCCTCGCCTGGGAGGTGGCCGACGCCGTTCTTCGCCTGCACTCCGGCTCCGGGGCGTACGTGCAGTCCCCGGGCAGGGCCCGGGGACTGCACGAATCCTCCACGGGGGTATCTGCCCATGGTTCGAGGGATGCCGTGCTGGCTACGGTGAAGTCGTCGGTGGAGCACCGGATGGGGGCGGGAGTGGAGAAGCCGGTTGTCCCCGTCCTTGTCTCTCCCTCTCACAAGGACGGGGACAACCTCTCCGTTTCGCGGCAGGTCCGAATGCGCCTCAGCTGTTCTTGATGGGGATGTCGGTGAGGCGGTAGGCGGTGTCTGGGATGGAGTACTTGCCCTTGGCGTGGTCGAGGGTGATGGTGTCGCCGCCGGGGTCGGGCCAGACGACGCAGATGGTGGTGGTGCCGGTCTTGAGGTGGTCGCTGAGGTTGAGTTCGGTCAGAGGGAGGTGCTGCTTGTTGTAGGCATCGTTGTAGTCGGCGGGGAAGATGCGTTCGCCGTTGCTGAGGAGGGTCAGGCCGTCGCTGGCGAACTGGGTTACGAAGGCGCTGCCGTCCTCGTCGCGTTGGTTGCTCAGGGCCGTCTGGGGGTCCTGGAGCAGGGGGTGGAGTTGTGCGCCGGTGGAGCCGTCCTTGACGGTGCAGGTGACGGTGCCCAGCAGGTAGCCGCCTTTGCGGGTGACGTGGTCGAGGGTGATGGTGACCTCTCCGCTGGTGTCACCGCTCTTGGGGGTGAGGGTGACGCCCTCAGGGCCTTTGGCGACGGGGCCCTGGGGGTCGGGCAGCTTGCCGCTGCTGGGGTGAGGGGCTGTGCTGCTGGTGGGAGTGTTGGTGTTCTTGGGGGTGGTGCCGCCGGTGGGGGTCAGGGTGATCTCGACACGTCGGTTGGCAGCTCTGGCCTCGTCGGTGGTGCCCTTGATCTTGGGCTGGCTCTCGCCCTTGCCCGAGACGGTGGTCTTCCACTTGTCGAGCTTGGTGAGCTGTTCGAGGCGGGTCTTGACGGCGTTGGCTCGTTTCTCGGACAGGGTCTGGTTGTAGGCGTCGTCCTGGATGTCGTCGGTGTGGCCCACGATGGTGAGTGTGCCGCCGTCGGGGTGCTGGGCCAGCTGGCCGGCGACGGTTTTGAGCTGGGTGTCGGCTCCGGGGGTCAGGTTGGCGGAGTCGGAGTCGAAGGTGACGTCTGATGCGAGGGTGACGGTGATGTCCTTGCTGCCGGCGTGGGTGCTGGTGGAGTCGTCCAGGGCACGGGTGTAGCGCTCGATGGCGACGGGGTCGGCGAGCTCGGGGGCAGCGCGCGGGTACTTGTCGATGTCGGTTTGGGCTGTGCTCAGGTCGATCTTGGCTTTCTTGGCGTCGCCGGCGTCCAGGACGGAGACGGTGGTGAAGCCGGCCATGGGGACCATGACGGTGACGGTGTCAGTGTCGACCTTGCCGAAGGACAGGTAGGAGATAATCTCCTTGCCTGGGGT
Source organism: Actinomyces oris (assembly GCF_001929375.1). Lineage (GTDB taxonomy): Bacteria > Actinomycetota > Actinomycetes > Actinomycetales > Actinomycetaceae > Actinomyces > Actinomyces oris_B. The sequence goes on from NZ_MSGO01000047.1 coordinate 9,912, forward strand.
GAGTTCTAGCATTCCGCCGCTGCCGTCGACGGCGCTCCACACGCGCCCGGTGGCGGTGTCGAGCAGCTTGACCAGGTCGGCTCCTGCGCCAGGCCGAAAGATGGTTGGAGCTCCTAAGTAGCTTGAGAGGACGACCCTGTTGCGATTGTCGCTGAAGGGATGGGCGTTGACGGCGTCGATGGAGGCGTCGTCGGATGCGCGGGTGAGCTTCACGGCGATGTACGAGGTCTTATCGTCCTGGCGGATGACGGGGGAGACCTCCACGCTCACCTTGTGGCCCATGACGTGGCCGTCGAGCTTCTGCCACTGGGTGCTCCCCGCCTTAGCCGGAGCGCTGGCCGAGGCCGAACCCACGTCTGAGGCTGTGGAGCCCGACGGAGAGGCCGCCCCTGCCTTGTCCTTCGATGCCCCCGGCAGATCACAGCCTGCCAGCGCCGGCACACCCACCCCCACCAGGGCCGAGAGCGCCACAAAAGACCGACGAGACGGTGCCGAAGGAACACAAGAAGAACCAGACGATACGGGAAACACAAGAACTCCTTCATGGGTCCGTCGAAATTTCTCAACGACCGAGAGTAATCATAACGTAATCATCTCATCAAGAGGGGCTCCCCGGGTACTCCCCATGGCTCCCCGGGTACTCCCCATCGCTGCACGGGGAGTATGTGAGTCCCCTGGGGTCCCCATGGTGCCCCGGGTACAGCACGTCATTTCCCCGTGGGAGTCTCCCCATTTTTTGGCCGATGGATGCTGCATAGAGTTTCAGTGTTCCTCAGGTCGACGTGGCCTGATCGATAGCACTGGAGGTTCCATCATGATGACTGCTTCGAAGCGAGTTCTGGCTGCCGTGAGCGCCATTGGTCTGGCGGCGACTCTGGCATCCTGCCAGCTGCCAGGAGGCTCGGGGGCGAACGGGGAGGGGGCGTCGGCGTCCGCGTCCGCATCGAAATCGGCGCAGGCCGGGGGCGGCGGCCATAGTGGGGCCATTGAGTCGCATCCCACGACCGTTGACAGCAAGCCTGGAACTGTTTCCCTGAATTCCGTGTCCGGTGCGGGAACGACGGTCACCGTCATGTTCTCCGTGACGAATAATGACAAGAAGAATGACATGTGGATCTATGACTCGTTCTCCGACGGGGATGACTCGGTACCGCAGCCCAGTGGAAAGGCGAGTCCGGGAGGGAGCACGAACAACGCCGACGGCCTGACGCTCATTGAGCCGTCCTCCTCAAGCATCTACCGCGTCTCCTACGACTCCCAGGGCGGCTGCCTGTGTTCCAGTGACCTCACTGAGTACGTCAAACCTGGTCAGACGATCGCGCTTCAGGCGACCTTCACCGGCGTGCCGGCTGAGGCGAAGAACGTCACCATCACCATTCCGAATGGAGGGACCTTCAGCAACGTGGCGGTGGCCCGATGAGACGGCAGATGAATGGGGCATGGGTCAAGGGCGCCACGTCTCGCCCCCGAACCGAGGTGCTTGCCGCTGCGGTCGCGGTCGTGTGCGCGGCATCGTGGTCGGTGTCCGCCGGAGCCGCTGCCTTACCCGCAGTACCGCAAGCGGGCCACCCGTTGGCCGCTGCAAGCGACAGCGCCACAGCCGATCCGACGCCGATCGTCAGGCAGCCGGAGAGCGCAGGGCCGGGCAACCCCCGGGTGGTTCAGACCGTGGACCGAGTCGTCACGCCGGTGTCGCGTTCGAGCAGCTCGGACAGCGCGGTCACCTACTCCTCGGACGGCCAGACCACGGTGGCCTCGCTGTCCGGAGACGTCACCTTCGACGTCGACTCCTCGGCCCTGACCGACCGCGCCAAGCAGGTGCTCGACGAGATCGTCAAGCGCTGGAACGGCAAGCCTCCGGCCACGGTCACCGTGGTGGGGCACACGGACTCCGTCGCCGACGACGCTCACAACCAGACGCTCTCCGAGCAGCGGGCCAAGGCCGTCGCCGACTACCTGACCTCCAAGGTCCCGTCCCTGAACGTTCAGTCCTCCGGTAAGGGGGAGAGCGAGCCCGTGGCCTCCGAGACCAATCCGGACGGCAGCGTCAATGAGGCCGGCAAGGCCGCCAACCGTCACGTCGATGTGCGCTGGGGGTGAGGCGGGGCGCCTCGACCACTCAACGCAGCTCGATCCACTGGCCCACGGTCGAGATCTGATCGCTGGTGATCTTCGCTCCTGAGAAGTCCACGAGGCAGATCTTCGACTCCCGGCTGATGGCCCACAGTGAGCCCTTCTTCTGGTAGGGCCAGGTGGTCTGGTACTGCTGCTGTGCCAGGATGATGGAACCGTCGGTGGCAGCGGTCCGAGAGCCAATAGGCTGGTAGCCGCGAGTGACGGCCCGAGCGGCGTTCATGGCGAGGTCGAGGGCGTCGTAGCCGTCAGTTGCCTCGATGGACTGGGCCGTCATGAGGACGGCGGACTTGTCTGACGGGTCGGTCCACTTGGTGCCCCAGATGCTGGACTGCGCCACTGACCGATCCCAGCCCTTGGGAACCGCGAGAAGCAGGTCGCCGTCCTCAAGACGGTCCCAGTCCCCTTCTGGGCCCGGGTGCTTGGCCAAGGAGCAGCCGGTAAGAAGCGCTGCGGCTGTGGCCGTCGAGGCCGCTAGAAGTGTTCGTCGTCGGTGGATGGTCATTGTTGCTGCCTCGTCAGGGTCAGAGAGTTCTCGATGCCGTTGCGAAGGCCGTCATCCAGGACGGTGCTCAGAAGAGTGACGACGCCGGTCCCCACCTGTGAGGCGAGCAGCCAGGTCCATCCCAGCCAGGACGCTGCAGGACCCCAGTAGAAGGCGACCCTCTCAGTGGCGGGCTTGTCTCCACTGGCCTCCCAGGAGATCCGGCCGATCTCCGAGTAGTTCTCAAAGAGGTAGGAGCTCGTGAGACTGACGGTTTGCCTGATGCCGTCGGCGGTGGTGCTCGCGTCAATGCCGGAGAGCAGGACCCGCTGCTCGAAGCTGGTGTCGTTGGTCTGTTGGTCGTAGGAGACGGCATACGGGGGCCACCCGCTGCGCCGGGTGGGGCCCTTGAGGGAGGACAGCAGACTGACAGAGATGCCGGAGAAGTTAATGCTCGTCCAGTCCTGGGGAGCATCCTGTGGACTCTTGGACGGGGCTTGCGGCTGCTTCACGTCGTCGACAGAGGTCATGTCTGAAACGGGTGTTTTCTCAGGAGACTTGCTGCATGAGGCGACCGCGCTCAGGGAGGCGATACCGCCGGCGGCCATGAGGAGGCGGCGCTTCATGAGGCGCTCACCGCCACTGACGTGAGGACGGACGACATGCGGCGAAGGCTCTCCTTGTTCTTGGGGTCCGCGAAGACGTAGACGCCGTAGCTCTCCCCGCCGGGGCCGTCAACGATGATTCCGGCGCAGGTGATGGGAACCTCGGAGGTCTTACGGTCCTGCAGCCATGGCGGGATCGCCGTGGTCTTCCAGTCCATCCGGTTCCCGCCGGATCCGCCAGGAACTTTCACGGGGGTGACCGTTGGCTGGATGGACTGGGCGGTCAGCGCCTGCTGCTCCGCGGTCAGGATGCTTGCCGCGGGCTTGGCGCCGGCGGCGTAGTACTCGACAGCAACCGTCAGAGGAATGCTGCCTCTGCTGTCGTAGTAGGTCTGCTGCATGCCGTCGTCGTAGGTCGTGGTGGTTCCAGTGACGGCGTCCCCGGGTACCTGGATGACGAGGTTCCCAGTTGGGAGAAGGGTCATCATGCTGTCCGACGCCGTCGCACCGGAGTCTTTCGACGCCGATGGCTGGGATGCGGATGCTGCAGCCGAGGCGGTGCTGGAGTCTGAGGCGCCTCGGTGGCCGCAGGCACACAGGGCGAGTACGGCCATCGCTGCCGCCACAGCTCTTACAGGAGTCTTCATACGCTGTCCTTGCGTTGTCGTCAGGCGTCCACAAGAGGAACCGGCTAGTGGGTGTGGCTCGCCAGCTGTTTGCGGTCCTTGGTGAGCTTGTCAGTGCTCCAGCTCCCGGAGAGGGCGTCAAAGCCGCCGTTGTCAGTGATCGCCGTGCCGTTGACAACGACCTGCTTGGTGCTCGCCTTGGTAGCAAGGACGGTGGCGAATGTGCCACTGGCAGAGGAGCCCAACGGATCACCTACGGACAAAGAGGCCGCGGGGATGTTGACGGCGCCCGACGAGAGCAGGACGGAAGTGGCGTAGTCGTTGGCGAGATCGCGGTCCGATCCACTGAGTGCTGAGACGTCAAGTGTCGTGGTGACCACCGTCGTGACTGCCGTGCCCGCGGCGACTCCGGAGATGCCGCCGTTAGCGGATCCCTCGGTGACATGGGTGAAGGTCATCTTGTCGAGGTCGCCGCCGGTGTCGTAGGAGAGAACGAGGCTGCCCAGGCTGATGCGCTGCCCCTTCGGGGGCGAGACGATACCGAAGCTGTTCCATGCCGAGTCGACTTCCTGACTGTGCTCCGGGACAGGGACGTCGGCCTTGTAGGAGAGCGTATGGCTGACGGCACCGGTTCCATCGGGCTCAGCGGAGGTTGCTCGCCGGTACGTGACGCTGCCGCCGATGGTCAGAACCGGATACGTGACCGAGGACTGGGAAGCCGCTGTGCTGCCGGAGGCCTTGCCCGACGCCGTCGTGCCGACTGTCAGCCGGCCCGGCGACGACTCGACCGTGGAGTCGGGTTGAGGTGCCGCAGAAGGGTGAGAATGCTTGGCCCGACCGGCCCCCGTGTTCTCCGCCTGCTTGGTGACCTCCGGGGATGAGGGAGACGGGCAGGAGCGCTGGTTGGCGCACTGAGACGTTGCTCGCTTGGCCCGTGCGTTGGCGACTTGCGCGGTCACTGGGTTGGTTCCGGAACCTTCCGCGCTGTATCCGCTGGTCAGTGACCGTGTAGTGCTGACGGCCTGCTTCGCCCCTGAGCCTGGGGCTGCGGCAGCGGGCTGAATGGTGCTGACTGAGATACCGACGAAGAGTGTGAGGACGACTGTCCTTGCCAGTCGGGGAATCTGGGAACGGCAGCGCACGGAGTGCGTCCTTTCGATGAGGCGACAGGTGCAGAGCGGTGTCGTCGGGGTCGATACCGTTATCTGACTGAGACTCTACGGGTAGACGCGTGCTGTTGCCAATATGGAATTGGTCCAGGGCAGGGCCGTTCCGATGCTGAGTGAGGGCGGCTGCCATAGGGATGAGTGAGCTACTCGTTGGAACTGTGTGAGAGTGCTGCGAGGATGATCACCGGGGGTGCTGGCCGATCCGGTGCCGTCCAGGGTACGTCCATCAGTGAGATGACAAGCCGGGAATCGCCGCGAGGATTCAGCCTGTCCGAACATGAGACGGGCGATGCCTGGCTTAGTGTCATTTTCCGCGTCGAATGATCCACCCAACAACAGTGCCGAACGACGAAGTCGCGAGTCCGAGGGCTATGACTTGGGCGACATAAAATTCGCGGTTGGGGATACCGGAAGGGATCATGAAAGTCGACCCGATACAGAGAAGCGTCGGGACGGGAAACGAGAATGTAAAGCACGTCACGAACCTCTTGGTCAGCCAACGAGGGATCAGGAAAGTGCTAAGAAATGCGGTGCTCCAAGGTGCCATAAGTGCCAGAATGTCGGCGCCACTAATGCCCAAGACTCTGATGATGGAGTCGTTCAGGAACGAAAATATGACGCATAACAGTAGGAAATATCCGGCACTTAGTGCCCAGGTTATTAACAAAGATCGAAAAGTGCTTCGATTCTGTGGCGTACTGTGAATGTTAGTCATGATTAACTTCGATTCCTGTTGCGAACGTCTTCAAAAGCTCTTCCGTGATTCCGGGTCCCGTCAGGCCAATGATCGCAACTTCTGATTTCCCCTCATCCTGTGCAACAAAAACATGGTCAGAGACTTTAGTTGAGTCATCTTCCTCTCGGTAGTCCATGCGCCACAACTGGTCGGGAGTGCCTTTAATCTGATACGGAGAATTATTGATCCCGATCGCAGTTCCTCCGCCAAATACGGCGGTTTCAGACAGAAGGACTGCTAGTTTTCTTGTGTCGTTTTTCGGAGGATTATGTATTGCTGAATCCACGCCATGTGACATGACTAGTGCTCGACAGGTGGTCGAACTATCGCGAAACTCTGAGGTGTCTTGCATGACCCAATCCCAACCAAATAAAATGGCGTCGTCCGGAATATTCACTTGTTTCCAGTTCTCAGGAACGTAGAACGATGAGTGTCCGGCGGTTTCCCGCTTCCATCCTTTCGGTGCTTGAGAGTGAAAAATGCACCCTCCAAGCGCTAATGAAGCCGCCGCAACCGAAGTGCACGCAATGAAGTCTCGACGCCGCATAGCTTCCTCCTTTTTGTGCTTGTACCGTTGAAATAGCTGGCTCTACTTCGTGCACCAGTCTACCACCTTTCTTGGACGACCTGCGCCAGATGAAGGAGTGCTACCGAGATAAGTTTGCTGCGCAATCTTTGAGTCCTCATTTCCGATGTTCATTTGAGCGCCGAGTTTGAGTCCAGCGGCCACCTCTCCGCCAATAGAGATATCATTCCCATCAACATTGTAGATAGAATCAGTGCTGACAGCCTGTTCGTACAACAGTTGCTGCATTGGGTCGTCTGGTACTGGCGAGTCTGGGGTAAGCACGTTTGGTGGGATCGTCAGCGTCGTGGTCCCGGAATGAGGGTCTGTCACATAGGCTTGCGAAAGCCATTCGTTTACAATGGCGCGATTTTCGTCAGTGACCTTTAGTTTCGTGGTTGTAACGTGTATTTTCTTGTCGGTTGAGCTTGCAGAACCAGAACCAGTTGTGTTGCCATTGCCCTTCACTGGACCATTTGTCGTGTTCCAGGTTACATCTCCTGAAGTCTGTTGCGTGAACGTAATTTCAGTGAGTTTGCCGTTCTTATCGTAGGTGGTAGACATTCCTCCTTCGTAACTTCCTGTTCCTGACAGCCCCCAAAAAAAAGCATTTGCGCCTCCGCTGATAGATCCGGAATATTTTACCGTGTCCGTATGCTCACCTTCATGGCCTTTGCGATTGTCTTTCTGGCTAGTATAGTTTTTGTCCGCCTGAGCCTTTGCGTATATACCCGTATTGAGGTTGACTGACTTCTTTCCATCTCCGTCTGTTCCGGCGCGAAGTCCGGCGTCAGCTTTAACTTTTGTGGAGATGCCTCCGGAAATGCTTGACTTATCCGCCTTTCGAGGAGGGTCGATAAATCCGTCAGTTAAAGCAAGGAGGCTTATTCACAGCATCCGTCAAAGGTGCTGTGACCTGCGCAGATGCCGGCGCAGGCTAGCCCTGTGAATAAGCCTCAAGGTATATAACATAGGATTGGGAATTGTCTGAACTAACCTCGAGTTTTCATCGTT
>NZ_MSGO01000048.1 GCF_001929375.1 Actinomyces oris
CCCAGGGAGCGCTTCTCACCGCAGGCCCGCGCCGAAGCGGCGATCGCGTCCAGGGTGGCGTCCAGCAGCAGGGCGTCCATGGTGGGCAGCACGAGCCGGACCTGGGAGATTCCTTCGCCGGCGGGCTTGGGGCGCGTCACGCACCGCCTGGAGACATTGACCCGGACTCGTTCGGTGTGTCCGGTGGGGTCTGTCTCCATCAGGGCCCTCTCAATGTCGCGCCCCACCTGGGACACGCTGCGCCTAGGCGCCTGAGGCAGAACCTTGTCCTGGACCGCCAGCGCCACCGGCACGGGTACGTCTTCCAGGCGGCGGGTCACCAGGGAGGCCTTGGCTGAGTCCAGGACCCCGCAGCGTTCCATCACCTCAGTGGGGCCGAAGCCCATGCTCATGAGGGCCTGGCCGTGATCCACCATCTGACCGGCCCGAGTCCGAGAGATGCCCAGGCGGGTGGAGAGCAGACAGGTGGCATTGAACCGCCGCTCCTCATAACCCACCACCGGAGAGACCTCACCATGCGGGCCCCACTGACCCGGATGACTCGACAGCTCAGGGCACCCGGTCAGGCAGGCCGCGGCCAGCGCCTCACCCCAGGCGGCCCAGGCCGCCAGGCGGTGACAGGCCGCCGCCAGCTCCCCCAAACCCGAGGCCCCCAGGCCAAGCAGCCCACTATCACCGGCCTCCTCCACGCCCATCGTCCGGCGCTGTTCGGAGGCGGCCACCAGCGTCGCGTCAGTCCCAGACTCGCCATCAAACAAGCCCTCACCATCAGCACTGCCGGCACTCTCGGCATCAGAGTCCTCGCCGCCACCACCGCCGTCGCCGTCGTTGTGGCTCTGGGCGGTCACCAGCAGACGGGCCAGCAGCCCCTCCACCACACCGGCCAGCGCTCCGCCCGCACCCAGGGACGCCAGCAGGCCCGCCACGTCCTCAGGGAAGGTCACAGGCCCCGGCGCCAGCTCCCCGCCAGGCACCCCCAGCGCCCCGGCCGTACCACCGGCCGGGGCGAGAGGAAGCACACCACCTTCGAACATACGTACAGTATAGCCCGATCCCCGACCACCCGCACGCTGAAGCAGTCATCCAGAAACCGCTGCAATAACAACGAATAATCGAGAAACCGAAACCGCTCCCTCTGTCAGCCCGCCCCAGCCCGTCGGCGCTCCATGACGCACCAGAGGGAACTTGCAGCCGATAGGACGGCAGCGACAGCGATCGGAAGCCACACCGCAGCGCCGGCAAGTGCACCGGCAACCGCTGTACCAGCCGAACCCGCCGCGATTTTCAGGGCCCCAACCCAGATGAACACCTGCCCCCGCAGCTCAAGAGGCGAGTACTCGCTGCGAGCCGCCAATGTCGCAGCAAAGAACAGGGAGTTAGCAACGCCGACAACGGTGAACGCAATCATCGTCAGGACGGGGTTCGACACCGATATGACGACACCCAGCGCCACGGCGACCACTCCGGCAAGCAGCGACGCGAGCCTGTCGGCGTCTCCCTTGAGCGGCCACACCATCAACAGCGCGGATCCAGCGAGACCACCACCTCCATACCCAGCAACCAGAGTGCCGGCCAAAGCAGTCCCACCAAGAGTCGGGGCGACGGCAACGGCGTAGATCGGTAGCGCCGCAACCGAGAACGCAACCACGACCGTGAGCCCCAGCGTGCAGCGCAGCGGTCGGGATCGCCAGATCGTCATCAGGACGTACGCTGACGAGGTCACAGCACCCGGCTCAGCAGCGCCGGTGCCTGCTTCGGGAGCGCGAGCACAGCCCCGGCGCCAATGAGTGCCGAGACGGCAAGGACCAGCATCGCTCCCAGCGGATCAGTAGCGGCCGAGATCCATGCGACAACAGCGGGCCCGAGCGTGCCGCTGACGCCGTAGCTGGCGACGTCCCAACTCTGTGCGCGCCGCTGGCTCTTTTGCGACGGCCCCGCGATCGACGGCAGCCGACTACTCACTCCTCCGGTGAGCATGGGCCCGAATACTCCCGAGAGGACCAGAAGCAATGCCGGGACGACGGTCCACGTCACCGGCAGCAGCAGCCCGGCAGCCCCGAGCAGTAGACCGTGAGCGAGGGCCGAGATGGCGATAATCCTCCTGCCATCATCTGCAGTGTCGAGGCGGCGGGCGATGAACGGACCAAGCAGATGCGGTGCGATGATTGCCGCTCCCAGCATGCCGGACATCCATCCGGGCTTTCCGGAGGACTGGGCAAGCAGCACGACGGCGACTACCGCACCTCCATCAGCCAAGCGTACGAGCGTGGCCGCGAACACGTACCGCGCCAGCGCCCAGGTCGTCCGACCTGGCGCACCAGAATCCTCACGACGCTCAGACAAGATCGAGCCCGGCCACCACGTCGATGACCTGCCCGCGCTGCGAGTCGGTGAGCCCCTGAATCGGCAGCGGCAGGCAGGACGGTGGAACGAGACCGAGGTGCTCGGCGATCGCCGCAGTCACGCGCAGGCTCCCGCCGAGCTCAGCGAACAGGTCCCACAGAGGCGCGAGTCGTCGCGACTCCACGACAGCCTCCTGGGCCCGTCCCGCCTGGGCAGCTCGGGTGATCGATAGCGCAGGAGCTGGGAGGGTTCCCCCGATCACCGAGTACCAGGCGTCGCAGCCGGCATTCAAGCCAGTGGCTGCAAGCGCGTCGCCGGATACGCCGATCGTGACGTGCTCAGGAATCGCGGCCCGAATCATCGCAACGTGCTCACACGCTACAGCGGGGTCGGCGGGGACGCCGGGGATCTTGATCGATACGACGCCGGGCAGCTCGGCTATGCGGGCATACAGTTCCGTGGTGAACGTGAAGTGCGTGGTGCCAGGGTTGTCGTAGACGATGACCGGGAGGTCGGTGTGCTCGGTGACAGTGCGGAACAGTCCGAACACCTCGTCGTCACTGAGGCTCTGGTAGGTCATCGGGGCCAGCAGCAGGCCGGCCGCACCAGCCTCCTGCGCGCTGTCCACATGAGCGAGGACGCGAGAGGTACGCAGATCGCCGACCCCGACGAACACCGGAGTCGGTCCGGCGTACTCAACGGCGAGGCGGGCCACCCGGGCACGCTCGGCCGCTGTGAGGTAGGCATAGGACCCGGTCGAACCGAGGGCGGTGATGGAATCGACTCCAGCCGTAGTCAACCTCTTGATGAGACCTATGAAGGCGCGCTCATCAACGGCGTCGTCGCGAAGCGGTGTGAGGGGAAAAGCACTCAGCCCGGCAAGACGGCTCGGGGCGGGACCGCCCTCCTGGTGCGGTCGCTTCATGACGTGCCAATCACTCGTCGGGAGACGCTCACGTCTGAGCCGAGGGCACTGAGCGCCTGAGAGAGAGCGTCAGCAGCAGCGCTCAGCTCGGTGTCGGCGACCGGAGCGAGAGCATCGAGGATGAAGAAGGCCGTCCGGGTAGCATCACTCAGACCGGTGCGGCGGGCCTGACGCCAGTTCCAGCGCCGGCAGGTCACTCCTGCGTCGTCGCACCACACGACCTCCCCGGGATCGGGATGCTCGACGACGACCTCACCGTTCGCGGTGGTGTCGAACTGTTCCCGGCCGGTGGCGCGGATCAGGCGCGCTGGCCCCGCGTACAGGGCGAAGTCCTCACCGCCGAGCGGGATCTGATGCAGCACCGAGATCGCGTTGTAGATGTCGGTGAGTGCATTGACCCGGGGCAGCCCCTTGTCCGCACGACGGGTCAAGGCCTCGAGGCTGTTGCGGGTACGCTGGGGCTTGGCTCCGAATGCCCGGTAGGCCTCACGCCAGGCTGCGATGTGCGGCAGCTGATCGACCGTCGACTCGGCGAGCAGGGCTTGAGCATGATCCTGGGCGGCCCGAATGAGGTCATCTGCGACATCGGATCCCAGGTTTGGTGAAAGACCATCGACAACAAGTAACTGCACGCGATAGTCGGGGCGTAGCTCGAGTACAGCCGGATCGATGGCACAGGCGTCAAGGAACTCGTTCGGGCTCATGGGGTTAGTCATTCAAGGTCTCCGTTCTGGGCGTGGTTCCAACCCCCGGCTCGAAGACCGAGAGTGAGAACCGTGCGGGTTGCTGGTTCGGGTTGTCATAGGAGTGGTTGACATCGCCGTAGAACGTCAAAGCGTCTCCGACGTGGAGCTCGTAGACATCATCAGCGACCGCGACAAGGATCGATCCGGCCTGGACGTGCAGCAGCTCGCAAGTACCAGCAGCATGGGCCTCGCTCACATGACGTTCTCCTGGATTGAGGGTCCAGTCCCACAGCTCAACAACATCGGGCGGCTGCGTGCCGGCGACGAGGACACCAGATCCTCCATGGTTGCCGCTCCACAAACGAGCCCCTTCACCGCGGCGCACGAGCTTGGCCGCGCGCGACATCGGGGGCTCAACGAGTGCCGGAAGCCCGATACCGAGCGCGTCCGAGAGCCGCAGCAGCGTGCCGATGCTCGGATTGACCGCCCCCTGTTCAACCTTCACGAGCATTCGCCGGCTCACCCCGGCGACCTCTGCGAGATGGTCGAGTGTCCAACTGCGACTGCTGCGCTCCTGCTTGATCCGCACACCGATCTCGTGGGTCAACGACTCTGCACTCACTTCCACATAGTGCATCATAGTGCACTATATGGGCACTGTCTACCCTCCCATTCAGGAGACATGAATGACGACGGCACCCAGGACCGCCAGGATCCAAGAGGCGAAGGAGCCGATGAGGAACTCCTCAGCCTTCTGCCCCGCTTTATCCTGACTGATCTCGGGGAACCGAATCACACCCTTGGCGGCAACAATTGCGGCAATAGCAGCGGGCGCCTCAACGGAGGCAAGCAGGAGAATGAGGATTCGCTCAAGCGGACCGATCCAGCGACCGCCGCGCATCGAGCTCCCCGACCCATTCTGCTTCCCACTCTCCTGCGAAGGCTCGCAACCAACGACAACAGCCGTTCCATTCCCCTGCGAGGAGTGGCGAGCAACAGCAAGAATGTCGGCGACGACTCGATTGGCGGGAACAGTCAGGAGGACGACGACTCCGACGACAGCGCTCATCTTGGCAGCCCGAGACCCAAGCGGTTGAGACACAACGACACAGAGCGCCACGGCGAGGAGCAACAGCCCCGCGCAGGCAAGGCGGATAAATCGTTCCAGCCGATCCGCACCGCTCTCGGAGGCGCCCTGCCCCGCCCGCTCCCGCTGGCGGGCCCTCAACAGCTTCTCCCACCAGGCCCGTGAAACCAGGCCGCAGCACAACCATGCAGTGGCCACTAGGATGATGATGACGACGCTTCCCGACCCAAGATGAAGAACGGGCCACCCGACCAGGACGCCAAGAGCAACGACTGCAGGCACCCCCACCAGCAGTCCCACCCCGGTGGGCATCCGGGACAATCCCCTACTCACCCGGTCGGAGCCGTCAACCACGGAGGCGGCGGCAAGCAGAAGGACGAGCAGGGCAGTCATTTCCCTTCACCTTTCCCATTCAACCCGTCGAGTAGCTTTTGCACCTCCAGCAAGGAGGAACCGGCACTGCGAGCGAATTCAGAGACGGCTTGCTGACTCACCTTCTCCTGACGGGCGATCTCAATCTGGGTCATCCCCATGAGAAGTCCGGCCATGATGCGGCGCTGACGGGGCTGAAAGCGGAATATCGTCTGGTCACGCAGGATGAGGACGGAGTTGACGAACCTCTCATGCTCGCCCCGCCCCCCTCCGGATCCGCTGACCGCATCCGGATGGATGCGCAGCCAGGTGCGAACGAACGTCCTCCCCTCATCCTGGAGATGGTGCGCCTTCTCGATCGCCTCACGTGCGGCCCACCATGCCGAGCCGTCCTGAATGAGACGCCCTGGCACACCGTCCGCACCGCTTCCCATCGCGCCCTCAACCTCGGAGATCGCTCCGGCGCCGATACCGAAGCGCAGGCCCAACCCTTCAGGTAGAAGGAGGTGCGTGCGCAAGGTGAGAGCGAGAGCGTCGGCGAGGGTTGCCGAGACCGCCTGCAGCTCGTCGCCGACCGTGGCGTACGGACGCTGCGTCAGCGCCAGCCCTTCAGCGGCTCGGTCCAGAGTCTCGTGAATGACGCACTGAGCACGCCTGCGATCAGGGAGCTCGCGCGAGCGGATGATGTCTGCGATGAGTGCGTAGGAGACATTCACAGCTTCACGATAATGCTTGTAATACCAGAATTACAAGGAACATCTCGGAGCTAGGGGCGCTTCCTCGCCCCATCCCCTCAGTCAACCTTGTACTCCCGCCAGCACAAGCTCAGTCCCGGAGCGCGGTTCACCGACCGGGAAGCCTCCCACCGGCGGCGAGGTAGCACTGGCCGCACAACGACTCGTACGTGACGTCCCCGGAGTCGATGGCCACCTGATCGCCGTCGAAGACGAAGGACTCCCCCACCTTGCGGGCATTGAAGATGGCCTTGCGTCCGCAGCGGCAGATGGTCTTGAGCTCCTCCAGGGAGTGGGCGATCTCCAGCAGCCTCCGCGACCCGGGAAAGCTGACTGTGCGGAAGTCGGTACGGATCCCGTAGGCCAGGACGGGCACGTCGTCGATCAGCGCGATCTCCATGAGCTGGTCCACCTGAAGAGCCGTGAGGAACTGGGCCTCGTCGACGAGCACGCAGTCAAGAACCTCACGCAAGGGCACCGCCTCCCGCGGCGCACCGTTCTTGTCGCGGACGGGTCGCGCACCGCTCAGGGCCCGCCGGTGCACCAGGGCGCGCAGGTCGTCGTCGGTGTCAACGAGGAGGTCGACGCGGCGCGACACCCCGAGCCGGGAGACCACTGAGTCCTCACCCTTGGTGTCGACCACCGCCTTGAGAAGCAGGACGCGCTGATCGCGCTCCTCGTAGTTGTAGGCGGTCTGGAGAAGCCCCGTGGACTTGCCGGAGTTCATGGCGCCGTAGCGGAAGTAGAGCTTGGCCACGCAGGTCCTCCTGAGCCGGATCGAATCACTCGGGCGGATGCTACCCGCCGAGCGTCCCGGGCGCGGACAAGACGTGACGACGCCGCTCAGCCGCTCCATGGCGCACGCATAGCCTCATCCAGCCCAGCACGGATAACCTCCCCTCATGCTCTCACTCGACCACCTGCCTCACACCTGGCGCACCAGGCGAGCCGGCACGCTGGCCACGACCGCCGTCATCACACTGTCGCTGTTCTCCTGGCTGGCTCTGACCACGAGCTCCGGGACGGGTCTGGCGCCTCATGACCAGAGTGTCACCACCTGGGCCGTGGATGAGCGCCACCCTGCCCTGACCATCATCATGCAGGTTTTCACCGCTCTGGGTTCCACTGTGGGGCTGACGATCCTGACCGCGATCTGCGCCACTCTCCTCTTCATGCGGGGCCGCCGCATGCGCGCGCTGGTCCTGAGCCTCACGATGATCAGCTCCAGCCTGCTGACGGTAGCGCTCAAAGAGATCTTCAGGCGCGCACGCCCCTCGACCGACACTCTTCTGGGCGCTCCCGCCTCGACCACCTCCTTCCCCTCGGGGCACTCCTTCAACACGGCTGTCTTCGCAGGCCTGCTGGCGGGGATGGTTCTGGTATCCACCGTGGCGGCCCTGTACCGGGCCTTGGCGATCATGGCGGCGGCGGGGGCGACCCTGCTGGTGGGAACCTCCCGTGTCTACCTGGGCTACCACTGGATGACCGATGTCTTGGCCGGCTGGTCCCTGGGGCTGGCCTGGCTGTGCCTGGTGACGTTGGCGCTTCTGTGGCTGAAGGGACGACGACGCCAGGCCCTGCCCTCTGCGGCCGTACCATCAGACAGTTCCTCAGGAGTAGAGGGCATCGAGCCACCACCGGCCTGATCGCACCAGCAGGCGGGGTGGTCCGACGTCGGTGACCACCTGGAGGTAGGCGCGACGCGAAGGCCCGCACGTGGTCCACCAGCCCTCGTCGACCGGCCAGGGCCCGGCCCACAGGAGCACGGACTCCATCTGGGAGGAAGTCCCCACAGCACCCTCATCAACGCCGCCTGAGCCGTCGCCGACGCTGAGGAAGCCGGGGACGCCGTCGAGCTGACCGTGGATGTCGACGCCGAGCTCTCGCCCCTGAAGATCGGTGAGGCGCGCGGGAACCGGCCGGGGCAGGACGACGGAGGGTGAGGGCTCGGGCAGAGCACCACTCCAGGACGCCGGTTCATCACCCGTGGACCCACCAGCGCCTTCGCTCTCACCCCAGGGGATCAGGTGCACCCGCGAGCGCGGGTCGCGCCCGGGAACGACCTTGGGAACCTGGATGCTTCCGGCCCCCAGGAGGGACTCCACGCGCTCGGCGGCGCGGTGGGCGCGTGCCTGAGCCTGGTGGCCCGGCGCTTGCCACAGTCCCGCCTGGGAGGTCGTGGCCGGGTTCAGCTCGAGGGCTGTCAGGCTCAGGTGGGTCAGGCCGGAGGAGGGTGGGCGTCCGGAGCGCCCGCAGAGCCATCCCTCGAGCTGCCAGCGCACGCGGTCGATGAGCTCGGTGGGGGTGGGGGTGGCCTCCAGCATCCAAGTTCGGGCCAGGTCGGTGCCGTCCTCGCAGCGGGCGGCAACGCAGAGGTGTCCGGCGGAGAGTCCTGCGGACAGGAGGCGGGTCGCCAGGTTCTCGGCGAGGTGCCGGGCGGCGAAGGCCGCGGTGTCGGCGCGTTCGATGGGAGGGTCGAGGTCGGAGGTGACGGTGATGTCCTGGGTCGGCCGGGGCATGGCAGGGGCCTCGTGGTGGGTGCCGGAGGCTAGGTGGTGGAGCCTGTCCCCCAGGGGGCCGAAGCGGGCGGTGACGTCTTTTCGGGGCAGGGCCGCCAGGTCCGCCAAGGTGCGCAGGCCGAGTCGGGTGAAGGTCTCCAGCAGGGGGCGGGCATCGCACTGTAGGCGGTTGAGGGGCAGGCAGGTCAGGAGTGCGTCCAGGGGCCAGGGGGCGAGGAACTCCGGGGTTCGTCCCGGTTCGACGATGATGCCTTGGCGGGCGGCCAGGACGGCTCCGGGCAGGGAGTCGGCGATGCCGACCTGGCACTCGACGTCGGCCTCCTGGGTGATGGTCTCCACGAGGGCTGAGGCGAGGGGTTCTTCTCCGCCGATCCAGGCGGCGGGTCCTTTGACGCCGGACAGGGCCAGTCCGGGGCGGGCCACCATGGGGTCCGCCAGGAGGGAGGTGAGGGCCTCCATGACGGTTTCGAAGGCTCGGGCCTGGCACTCCTCCTGGGGAGGCAGGACGGTGAGCTCGGGGCACAGGGACCGGGCGGTGCGCAGTCGCATGCCGGTGGTGATGCCGGCACGGCGGGCCGGGGCTGAGGCGGCGAGGACTCCGCGAGCGCCGACGACGGCGACGGGTTCGGTGGCCGGGTCCGGCAGGTGAGGGGCTCCTTGGTGCGCTCGGGGGTGTCGGCGCTGCTGGCGGGCCTCCATGGTGAGGGCGACGACAGGCCAGTCGGGGACCCAGATGGCCACGAGCCTGGAGGCGGGCGGGCCGGGCGGCGGGGTCGGTGGTGGCGGGTTCATCCGGCTGCCTCCTGCGGGTTGGGGGCCGGGTCGACGGTGTCGACGGTGTTGCGGGAGCCTGTGCGCAGCCCTTCGGCGGACAGTGAGAGCGTGAGCTCTTCGGTGGTGGTGAGCCGTGGGCGCTGCGGGTCGGTCAGGGTCCAGGTGAGGCGTCGCAGGTAGCCGGCCGGCATCTCAACGGCTCGCACCGGGGCGGGTGGGGCTCCTCGCCCGATGGGGATGACGACGCCGTCGGTGGAGGGCATGCCGAGGGCCTCCACCGGGGCCTGGGCGGGAGGCGCGTTCTTGGTTCCGGTGTCCGGGGCCAGGGGGTCGGCTTGGAGGATGCGGGCGCCTTCCCAGCGGGCGGGGGTCAGGATGAGGTGGCCGCGTTCGCGCGCCCGGGACAGCAGGCGTCTGCGGTGCTGGGGGCGCAGGCCCTCGGCGACAGTGGCACCGATGAGGAGGGTGTCGACGCCGTCGAGCAGCGTGGAGGTGACCGTCAGGGTCGAGGCGTCATCGAGGAGGGGCGTTGGAACGGTGAGGACCCGGTTGAGGTCGAGGCCGACCTCGGTGGCTGCGCACCAGCCCAGCTCGTCTCCCCCGATGACGCCGCACCAACCGGCGGTGCCCTGGCGCAGGGCGAGGGCGGCCAGAAGGAGGGTGGTGGATCCGTGGAGAGTGAGGACACCGGAGTCCTGCCAGGCCGAGAGCTCCGTGGGGGATGCGGGGGATGCAGCCGGAGGCGAGTCGGCTGACGCGCTCAGCAGGTCGCTGGTTGATGCCGCGGACAGGGCGCGCTGCACCGTCAGGGCCGCTGAGTCGCGCAGTCCGGTGCGTTCCTCGGCCAGTCTCAGGGCGAGGCGGGCCCGGTCGAGGCGGTTCTGGGCCTCCGATGGCGCGCGCGTGGTCGAGGCTCTCATGACACCCCCTTTCTGTACGTATGTTCGACGGATGTGGTTCAGGATAACGCTCCGCTACGACATCATTCGAGGGCGCCGGCAGCACGGAGGTCTCAGGGCCCTGCACGACGAGCCCACGGAGCTCCCCCACAGGAGATCCACAGGGGCGGGTCTGCGCAGGGGCGTCTACAGTTGGGGCTGTGCCCTCATGGAAGGCCACCTTCCCTATCCATCACCTGCCTGGAGGTACACCTATGACAGCCGACCTCACTCGCCCCCGCCCGCCGGCCCCTACCGGCCTCCTGCCCTCGGTCCCCTCCTTCACGCTGACCTCCGCGGACCTGACTGAGCAGGGGCGGATCCCGGACATCTTCACCGGCATCCACGACAACGTCTCCCCCGCCTTGAGCTGGTCGGGCTTCCCCGAGCAGACGCAGTCCTTCGTCGTGTCCTGCTTCGACCCGGATGCTCCGACCATGTCGGGCTGGTGGCACTGGACCATCGTGGACCTGGACGCCTCGGTCACCTCGCTGGAGCGGGGTGCGGGGGCCAGTGACCTTCAGCTCGACGGCGCCGCCTTCCACCTGGCCGGGGACTCGGGCGACCACGCCTGGTTCGGCCCCTACCCGCCGGCGGGCGACGGCGATCACCGCTATGTCTTCACCGTCTCCGCCCTGGACGTGGACACTCTGGGGCTGGATGACGAGGCCAGTCCCGCCATGGCGGCCTTCACCCTGGTGCCGCACTGCATCGCCCGGGCCACGCTCACCACCACCTACTCCGTGCCCGGGGAGCCCGGGGCCGCCGCCTTCCTCAGGGACGGCCAGTGAGCCCACAGATCGCCCAGGTCGACGCCTCGTCCTCCAAGGCGGGCCGGCGTCGCCGTCAGGGGGAGTCCGTCCCCTTCACCCCCGCTCACGGTTTTACGCGCGCCGGCTCCGGCCGCCACCAGCGCCGCCCCATCGCCCTGATCACCGGGGCGACCTCCGGGATCGGACTGGCCGTGGCCAGGGACCTGGCCCGGGACCACGACCTCATCCTGCTGGCCCGCTCCGTCAACGACCTGGAGGAGCTGGCGCTCGCGCTGGAGGAGGAGTCCCAGACGGCGGTTCTCATCTGCCCGGTCGACCTGACCGATGACACGGCCCTGGCCAGGCTGGTCAGCCGGATCGATATCGAGAGCCTCGACGTGCTGGTGCACAGCGCCGGCATGGAGGCGCCCGGTACCGTTGACAAGATCACGCCCACGCGCTGGCGAGCGGTCCTCAACCTCAACCTGGTGGCGACGGCGTATCTGACGAGCCTGCTGCTGCCGGCACTGCGGGAGGCGAGCGGGCTGACGGTGTTCATCAACTCCGGCGCCGGAGTGACCCCTCGTTCGGGCAATGCCCTCTACTCCGCCTCCAAGGCGGGGCTGAAGTCCCTGGCTGACACGCTGCGCCAGGAGGAGGCGGGCAAGGTGCGGGTCACCTCGATCTACCCGGGACGGGTGGACACCCCTATGCAGGAGCGGTTGCACGCCTTCAACGCGGCGCGCCTGCGCACCGAGGGGATCATGGCCACCCCCGCCTACCGGGCTGCGGACCATATGGCGCCGCAGTCGGTGGCCGCGGCCGTGCGCCTGGCCGTGAACACCTCGATGGACGCGGTCGTGGAGGACCTGGCGATCCGCCCCGCCGGCATGCTCTGAGAAGGCGACTGATACAGAGGGATCAGACCCCTCCGGCAAAGTCCAGGGACCGCCAGGCCTCGTACAGGCCGATGGCGGCGGAGTTGGCCAGGTTGAGGGAGCGGTTGCCCTCCACCATGGGGATGCGCAGGTGGGCGCTCACCCTCGGGTGGTCGAGAATCTCCTGGGGCAGGCCGGTGGGCTCGGGACCGAACAGGAGGGCGTCGTCACCGCGCCAGTCGACCTGGGTGTAGAGGCGCTCGGTGTGGGAGGTGAAGGCGAAGATGCGTCCAGGGACCTGCTCGAGGCACTCCTGCCAGGTGGCGTGAACGCGCGTGTTGGCCAGCTCGTGGTAGTCCAGGCCGGCACGACGCAGCTTGGCGTCGTCCATGTCGAACAGGGGGTCCACGAGGTGGAGCATGGAGCCGGTGTTGGCGCTCAGGCGGATCGCCGCCCCGGTGTTGCCCGGGATGCGCGGGGAGAAGAAGATGACGTGCAGCACGGGGACAATGAGACCACATGCTGGGGCATCCCGACGATGTCTGCGCTCCGCCTGCCATGCTCGAGGCATGAGCTCGGCTCCACCGCGCACCCCGTCCCCCACCCCGGAGCAGTGGCCCGGGGTCAGGACCCGTCTGGTCGAGCGTATCGAGAGGCGCTCGACGTCGTCGAAAGGATGAGAAGGAATGACTGACCTGGGTGACCCGGCTGAGGTCTTCGCCGCGGAGATCGGCTGGCAGCCAGCACTGGAGCGTACCGACCTGCTCGCCGAGCCCGTGGCCGCCGCGCTGCGGGCGCTGGAGGCGGCCTCGCCCGAGGGAGCGGACCTGGCCCGGCAGGCTCAGGTGGTTCCCATTGACCCGTCCCACTCCGACACCGACGCCCTCAACGCGCACTACGCCCTGGACCCCGAGGCGACCGGGAACTGTGTGCTCGTGGCCGGCAAGCGCACCGGCCAGGAGCGCATCGCCGCCTGCGTCGTGCGTGCCACCGACTTCGCCGACGTCAACCACGTCGTCAAGAAGCGCATGGATGTGCGCAAGGCCTCGTTCCTGCCGGTGGAGCGGGCCGTGGAGATGAGTGGCATGGAGTACGGCGGGATCACGCCGGTCGGCCTGCCCGAGACCTGGAGGCTCTTCATCGACGGCGCTGTGGCGGACCGGGCCACGGTGCTCATCGGCTCGGGCGTGCGCCGCTCCAAGCTCCTGGTGCCCGGGGCGCTGCTCGTGGCACTGCCGGGGGCCGAGCGCGTCGAGAACCTGGGCGTGCGCCCCGCCTGAGCGGGTCGGTCGGACCGTTCAGGCGGGGCCAGCCTTCAGGCTCTCAGCCCAGTGAGTCCAGGACGATGTTGAGTCCCTCGCTCATGGTGGGGTGGGTGATGACGGCGTCGCGCACCTGCTGCCAGGTCAGGTCACCCAGCATCGCCATCTGGATGCTGGTGACGACCTCGCTGGCCTCGGCGCCGATGATGGCTGCACCCAGGATGAGGTCGGTGCGTGCGTCGACGATGACCTTGAAGAAGCCCTCGGTGCGGCCCAGGGTCTTGGCGCGAGGGACGGCCGCCGTCGGGGTCTTGGCGACGCGCACCTCGTAGCCGGCCTCGCGGGCCTCGGCCTCGCTCATGCCCACGTGCCCGAGCTCGGGTGTGGTGAAGACGGCCCACGGGATGAGGCGCCCGGTGGTGGAGGCATCCTTGCCGGCGAAGAGGTCGCGCAGGACGCGGAAGTCGTTCCAGGAGGCGTGGGTGAACTGGGGCGTGCCGGCCACGTCACCGGCGGCGTAGACGTTCTCGGCGGTGGTGCGCAGGTGGTCGTCGACGCGCACGAAGCCGCGCTCGGTCAGCTCCACCCCCGCGGCCTCCAGGCCGAGGCCGGCGGTGACGGGGGTGCGCCCCAGGGCCACGAGCAGGTGGGATCCGCTCACCTCGCGCCCGTCGGCGGTGGTGACGACGACGCCGTTCCCGTCGGCCGTAGTGGCGACCTTCGAGGCGCGTGCACCGGCCAGGACCGTGGCCCCCAGGGCCTCCAGGCCGGCGGTCACCTCAGCGGCGACATCCTCGTCCTCGCGGTCCAGGACGTGCTCCCCGGCGTGGACGATGGTGACCGGGACACCGAGGAGCCCCATGAGGGAGGCCATCTCGACGCCGATGACGCCGCCACCCAGGACGATGAGACCGCTGGGCAGCTCGGGCAGGGTGAGCAGGTCCTCGCTGGTCCAGTAGCGTACGTCGGCCAGGCCCTCGATCGGGGGGACCGACGGCGTGGTGCCGGTGTTGATGAGGACCTTGGCGCCGCGCACGCGCCGCAGGCCGCCGTCGTTCAGGGTGATCTCAACGGTGCGCTCCCCCACGAAGCGGGCGGTGCCCTTGACGAAGTCCATGCCGGAGGCCGGGAACATCTTCTCGTGCGCCGCTACCATGCCACCCACGACGGCCTCCTTGCGGGCACGGAAGGCGGCCAGCTCAATGCGGGCCTGGGCCAGGGCCTCGGCGCCACCGTCCTGCTCAGGCAGGGTGACGCCATAAGCACCCGAGCCCTGGACCTCATGGAGAACGCGGGCGGCGGAGATGAGGGTCTTGGTGGGGATGCAGGCGACGTTGATGCAGGTGCCGCCCACCTTGTCCCGCTCCACCATGACGACCTTGTCACCGGCCTTGGCGCGCAGCATCGCCAAGGACTTGCCCGCCTTGCCGCCTCCGACGACGAGAAGGTCGACCTCCTCGACCGGGACGTCTGCCTGATTGGTTGCGTCGCTGTTGACGGTGGGCTGGGACATGGGTGTGTATCTCCTTCGGCGGTCGCCGCTCGGCGTGATCTGAACGCCAGGGCAACGGGAAGCGGAGGGCCCCTATTCCAGAGCGGCATCCAGAGGGTCGACGCGCGTGGCAAAACTCACGTCAATGGGTGCGCCCATAGCAAAGCCCTCGTGGACGGCGGTCGATCAACGCACTGGAATCGACCATTAGACTTCCGAATACGATCCGAATACCATGTTCGTATGGGACTAACTGTTGATTACCCCACAGCGGTGCGGCGCTCGTCCGACCTGAGCAAGCATTCGGCCGAGGTCTTCGCCGAGGCGGAGGACCACCCCGTCACTGTGACCCGCCGCGACGGGGAGTCCCTTGTCCTCATGTCTCAGCGCGAGGCAGACGCTCGCACTGAGCTCTTGAACATAGCCGCCACCCTCATCACGGTGTCCCTTGAGGATGGCCCACTCACTAAACGGATGGCCAGCCGATACCCGTGGATGTATGCACTGACGCCTCAGGATCAAGAACAGTGCGCTCGAGACCTTATCGACGCTGCGCGAGCCTCCTTCTCCACACTCCAGCCGCACCTGGCGATCACCAAGTTGACCAGCTGGCGCGAGACAGCCGCGGCAATCGCTGCGGGTCTGAGTCCGCATCCGGTCGAGTGGCTCGACGACGATGCTGAAGCAGTCGTCGACCGTCCCTGATCATGTCCAAGGAGAGCTTGGTTCCACGGCCCACGAAAAAGTCGGAGTACGTCCTGAAGTTCGCCACGAAGCAGTCCGAGAAAGGGTGGCGTGACCTCGTAGCCACGATGAGGAATCCCATGAGCGACACCTGGGACTTCCTGACTCAATCACCTCTCACGACGACTCCGACCAACTACCCGCTCGAGGGATCCCTAGGCGCAGTGACCCGAGGCGGTCGCACTTTTCAGCGATGGCAGCACAAACCTACTGCGAAGGGTACTGCCCGCATCTGGTTCTATATCGACGGCAGTACCGTCTACCTGGAGCAGGTTCACACCGCTCACCCCAACGAGACCAAGTAGCCACGTCGATCCAGTCAGGAGCCGGCGAGCTGACGCAGCACGTACTGCAGGATGCCGCCGTGGCGGAAGTAGTCGGCCTCGCCGGGGGTGTCGATGCGCACGACGGCGTCGAAGGAGACCTCCGAGCCGTCGGCCTTCTGCGCCTTGACCGCGACGGTGCGCGGGGTGGAGCCCTCGTTGAGCACGGTCAGGCCCGTGATGGAGAAGGTCTCGGTGCCGTCCAGGCCGAGCGACTCGGCGCTCTGTCCGGCCGGGAACTGGAGGGGCACCACGCCCATGCCGATGAGGTTGGAGCGGTGAATGCGCTCGAAGGACTCGGCGATGACGGCCTTGACGCCCAGCAGGGCCGTGCCCTTGGCCGCCCAGTCGCGTGAGGATCCCGAGCCGTACTCCTTGCCGCCCAGGACCACCAGCGGGATGCCTGCGGCCTGGTAGGCCTGGGAGGCGTCGAAGATCGACTCCTGCTCGCCGGTGAGGAAGTTGCGGGTGTAGCCGCCCTCGACGCCGTCGAGCAGCCGGTTGCGCAGACGGATGTTGGCGAAGGTGCCGCGGATCATGACCTCGTGGTTGCCGCGGCGCGAGCCGTAGGAGTTGAAGTCCGCGCGGGCCACGCCGTGCTCTGCCAGGTAGCGCCCGGCCGGGGAGTCGGCCTTGATGGCGCCGGCAGGGGAGATGTGGTCGGTGGTCACCGAGTCTCCCAGCAGGGCGAGCACCCGGGCGTCCTCGATGTCGGTGACCGGGGTGAGCTCCATGGACAGTCCCTCGAAGAAGGGGGCCTTGCGCACGTAGGTGGACTCCTCGTCCCAGGCGAAGGTGTCCCCCTCGGGGGTGTCCAGGCCCTGCCAGCGCTCGTCACCGGCGAAGACGTCGGCGTAGTCGCGCGTGTACATCTCGCGGTCGATGGTGGCGTCGATGACGGCCTGGACCTCGGTGGGGTCGGGCCAGATGTCGGACAGGAAGACGTCGCGGCCCTCGGGGTCCTGACCCAGCGGCTCGGTGGCGAAGTCGATGTCCATGGTCCCGGCCAGGGCGTAGGCGATGACCAAAGGCGGGGAGGCCAGGTAGTTCATCTTGACGTCGGGGTTGATGCGTCCCTCGAAGTTGCGGTTGCCCGAGAGCACCGAGACCACGGCGAGGTCGGCGTCGTTGACCGCCTGGGAGACCTCGGCCGGCAGGGGCCCGGAGTTGCCGATACAGGTGGCGCAGCCGTAGCCGACGACGTTGAAGCCCAGCTCGTTGAGGGCGGGCCACAGCCCGGCCTTCTCGTAGTAGTCGGTGACGACCTGGCTGCCCGGGGCGGTGGAGGTCTTCACCCAGGGCTTGGAGCGCAGGCCCCGGGCGACGGCGTTACGGGCCAGCAGCCCGGCGGCCATCATCACCGAGGGGTTGGAGGTGTTGGTGCACGAGGTGATCGAGGCGATGGCGACGTGCCCGTGGTCCAGCTCGGTGGCGGTGCCGTCGGCCAGGGTCACCGGCGTCGGCTTGGAGGACTGGGAGGCGTAGGCGGGCAGGACCTCCTGGAAGGACTCCTTGGCCCGTGACAGGACGATGCGGTCCTGGGGACGCTTGGGGCCGGCGATGGAGGGCACCACGGTGGACAGGTCGAGCTCGAGGTACTCGGAGTAGACGGGCTCGCGGGACGGGTCGTGCCACATGCCCTGGGCCTTGGTGTAGGCCTCCACGAGGCGCACGCGCTCCTCGGAGCGGCCGGTCAGGCGCAGGTAGTCCAGGGTGACCTCGTCGATCGGGAAGATCGCGGCGGTGGAGCCGAACTCGGGGCTCATGTTGCCGATGGTGGCGCGGTTGGCCAGCGGCACCTCGGCGACGCCCTCGCCGTAGAACTCGACGAACTTGCCCACCACGCCGTGGGCGCGCAGCATCTCGGTGATGGTCAGGACCACGTCGGTGGCAGTGGCGCCGGCGGGGATGGCGCCGGAGAGCTTGAAGCCCACCACCTTGGGGATGAGCATGGAGACGGGCTGGCCCAGCATGGCGGCCTCAGCCTCGATGCCGCCCACGCCCCAGCCCAGGACGCCCAGGCCGTTGACCATGGTGGTGTGGGAGTCGGTGCCCACGCAGGTGTCGGGGTAGGCCCGGGTGACGCCGTCGGCCTCGTGGGTGAAGACGATGCGGGCCAGGTACTCGATGTTGACCTGGTGGACGATGCCGGTGCCCGGGGGGACGACACGGAAGTTGGCCAGCGCCCCCTGCCCCCAGCGCAGGAACTGGTAGCGCTCGGCGTTGCGCTCGTACTCGCGCTCCTTGTTGCGCTCCAGGGATCCGGGCAGTCCGAAGGAGTCGATCTGCACGGAGTGGTCGATGACCATCTCGGCCGGCGCCAGGGGGTTGATGACCTCGGGGTCGCCGCCGAGGTCGGAGACCGCCTCGCGCATGGTGGCGAGGTCCACGATGCAGGGCACACCCGTGAAGTCCTGCATGACGACACGGGCCGGGGTGAACTGGATCTCCGTGTCGGGCTCGGCGGCCGGGTCCCAGGCGGCCAGGGCGCGCACGTGGTCGGCGGTGATGTTGGCGCCGTCCTCGGTACGCAGCAGGTTCTCGGCCAGCACCTTGAGGCTGTAGGGCAGACGCTCCAGGCCGGGGACGGCGTCGAGGCGGTAGATCTCGTAGTCGCGGCCGTCGACGTCGAGGGTGCTGCGCGAGGCGAAGGTGTTGAGGCTGGTCACCGGGGCTCACTTCCAGTTGTCGTACTGTTCCGGCATGCTGCACCGCCTCGGGCCTGTGCACGCGGACCTGCGGTGACGGCTAGGCGGAGAGCTGCGCGGATGCTCCGGTGTGGACCGTAGCCCACGGCATGTCATCCGTTGTCAATACGCAGGAATGCCTGACCAAAGCCGGTAAGCGGGTCGGCACCTGGGGAGCGCATTTGGTGACGCCGGCCGCACGCAACCCCGTTCAGGAGCGCTCGAGCACCGCGATCGTCTCGAAGTGGTGAGTGTGCGGGAACATGTCCAGCGCGCTCATGGAGCCCAGCGCGTAGCCGGCCCGCAGCAGGGTTCCCAGGTCCCGGGCCAGGGCCGCCGGGTCGCAGGCCACCAGGACGATCCGCTGGGCCCCCAGGGCGCCGACGGCCTCGATGACCTCGCGCCCGGCTCCCTGCCTCGGCGGGTCGAGGACGACGACGTCGGGGCGGCCACCGGTGAAGGAAACGGCGAGCTCGCGCACCGAGCGGGCGCTCACACGGCCCGAGGCCAGGCGTGCGGCGGGGTGGTCGTGCAGTGTGCGGCGGGCGTCGCGAACGGCCTGCTCATTGCCCTCCAGGGACAGGACCTGACCGCCGGCCCCCACCAGGGCGGCCAGCGGCAGGGTGAACAGACCGGCCCCCGAGTAGAGCTCCAGGACGCGGCTGCCCGCAGCGCCTTCGAGGTTCTCCCCCAGGGCGCCTCGTACGACGCGCTCGACCAGCACTCGGGGGGCGTCGACGTGAACCTGCCAGAAGCCCTCGGCGTGGACGGAGTAGGTCAGCTCCCCCAGTCCTAGGGCGGAGGCGTCCACGACCTCCCGGACCCGGCGCCGTCCGGTGCTGCGGGCCTGGGCGGTCAGGAGCCGCTCGTCGAGCAGGACGACGGGCTCACCCCCGCTGGGGGCGATGGCCTCGATGCGCATGCCGGGCCGGTAGTGGGCGCGCCAGCGGGAGCGCTCCAGCAGCCCGATCTCGGTGATGGCGCCAACCGCCAGAGGCAGGCGGCGCAGGGGCAGGACCGTCCCGGAGCGGAAGGCGTGCATGCCGGGCCTGCCGTCCTCACAGACCGTCAGGCTGATGCGGGTGCGGGTGGCGGTTCCGGCCAGGGCGCGCCGGCTGGCGCTGCTGGAGGCCTGGGCCGCGGCGTCAGTGGGCATGGGCTCGATCGGCACGGCGGCTGCGGCGGAGGCCTCGGGCAGGCAGGCGACGGCGTCGGCCACCTCCTGCCCGCCGATCCGGCGCAGGCAGTCGGCCAGGACCCAGCGCTTCCAGGTGCGCTGGGCGTCCAGGGCCACGTGGGCGAGCTCTCCCCCGCCCACGCCGGCCGGGCCGGCCTCGGGCCAGACGGACTCGACGCGGTCCGGGGACGCCTGGAGGATCTCAACGGCGTCGGCGCGCCAGGTCCGCGAGGTCATCTCGGTCAGGCGGGCCCGCACCGTCTCACCGGGCAGGGAGTGGCGCACGAAGATGACGCGGCCGCCCGGGTCGTCCACGGGTCGGGCCACGCAGTGCCCGCCGTGTGCAGGGGCCCCCACCGCCAGGGTCAGCTCGCGCGGCTCGCCGCGGCTGGGGGCGGGCTGGTCTCCGGTCCGGCTGGGCTGGGGGGTCATCGACTCTCCTGGGGGTCTGCACCGACGCCGCCGGTGCTGGGGGCGCTGTGCTGGTCGAGGTGGCTGAGGTGGCTGTCGACGTGACGGCGCATGGCGACGTCGGCGTCGATGATTCCCTCAGCGGTGCGGGCGCGCACGCCGTGGTGGATGTGCCGTTGTCCGGGCAGTCCCAGCTGCCAGGGCACGGAGGCCACGACGACGCCGGGGGTGAACAGCAGGACGGTCTTGAGGCGCAGGGCGGTCTGGTTGTGGAGGATCTGCTCCCACCAGTGGCGCACGATGTACTCGGGAAGGAAGACGACGACGAGGTCGCGGGGGGACTCACGGCGCACCGAGCGGACGTAGTTGATGACCGGGCGGGTGATGTCCCGGTAAGGGGAGTCCAGAACCGTCAGGGGCACGGCGATGTCGGCCTCCTCCCAGGCGTCCAGGAGGCGCTCGGCGCCGCCGTCGCCGGTGTCCACCGTCAGGGCCTCCAGGGCGGTGGGGTGAGTCGACTGGGCGTAGGTCAGGGCCCGCAGCGTGGGCTGGTGGAGGCGGGAGGCCAGGACGATGGCGTGGACGTGGGCCGGCAGGACGCGGGCGTCGTGGAGGTCGGAGATGGCCACCTCCTCGCTGACTCGGCGGTAGTGGCGGCGGATCCGGTTCATCACCAGGTAGAGCAGCGCCATGATCGTCAGGGTGATCCAGGCTCCTCGGGTGAGCTTGGTGAGCAGAACGATGACCAGGACCGTCCCGGTGCCCAGCACGCCGATGGAGTTGATGATGCGGGCGCGGTGCATGCGTGAGCGGGCCCGCGGCTCGGTGGCGATGGTCAGCTCGCGCGTCCAGTGACGCACCATGCCCACCTGGGAGAGCGAGAAGGAGATGAACACACCCACGATGTAGAGCTGGATGAGGCGAGTCGTGTTGGCCTCGAATCCGATGAGGAAGGCCACGGCCCCCAGCCACAGGACGATGATGCCGTTGGAGAAGGCCAGGCGGTCGCCGCGCTGAGAGAGCTGGCGGGGCAGGAACTCGTCACGGGCCAGGACGCTGGCCAGGACCGGGAACCCGTTGAAGGCGGTGTTGGCGGCCAGGACCAGGATCAGCCCGGTGACGGTGGCGACCAGGTAGAACATCGGGCGGAAGCCGGAGAAGACGGTGGCGGCGATCTGTCCGATCGCGGGGTCCTGATGGTAGCTGTCCCCGACCGGGACGCCGTTGCGCAGGAGCTGGTGGGCCGGGTCCTCCACCATGCGCACGCCGACGGCGCCGGCCAGGTGGATGACGCTCATGAGCATCAGCGCGGCGATTCCCCCCAGGAGCAGCAGCGTGGTGGCGGCGTTGCGGGACTTGGGGCGCTGGAAGCTGGGCACGCCGTTGGAGATCGCCTCCACGCCGGTCAGGGCAGCGCACCCGGAGGAGAAGGCCCGCAGGACCAGGAAGCCTCCGGCCAGGCCGGTCAGGCCCTGCTCCCAGCCGGCGTGGGTGACGACGTCGAAGCCGGCGGACTCGGCCCGCCCGAGGGTCCCGGTCAGCTCCTGGATGAGGCCGACGACGGCCATGACGCCGATGACACCCATGTACAGGTAGGTGGGAATGGCGAAGGCCCGGCCCGACTCGCGCGAGCCGCGCATGTTGAGCACGGCCAGGACGGTGACGACCGCGACGGCGATCTCCACCTTGTAGGGGACCAGGGAGGGCAGGGCGGCCGCGAGGTAGGAGGCGCCCGAGGACACCGAGACCGCGACGGTCAGGACATAGTCGCTCAGCAGGGCCGAGGCCACCAGGAGACCGGCGTGGGAGCCGAGGTTGGCCGAGACCACCTCGTAGTCGCCGCCGCCCGAGGGGTAGGCGTGGACGGTCTGGCGGTAGGAGGCCACGACCACGACCAGGACGCCGACGACGGCCAGGGCGACCCACGGGGACAGAGAGATGGCGGCGACGCCCGCCACGGCCAGGGTGATGAGCACCTCATCTGGGGCGTAGCCCACGGAGGACAGGGCGTCGGAGGCGAATACCGGAAGGGCGATCCTCTTGGGTAGGAGCGTCTCCCCCAGAGCTCCGCTGGGGACAGGACGGCCGACGAGAAGCCGCTTGATGCGGTCTGCGAAGTCACGCACGTCTCCAGATATTACGTCCCTGGCCCGACAACGGAGTACCGTCCTCCTCGTGCACTTCGTCATCATGGGCTGTGGACGCGTCGGAGCGTCCATGGCTGTTCAGCTCGACCGTATGGGGCACTCGGTGTCCGTCATCGACCGCTCCTCGGACTCCTTCCGCCGTCTGCCCTCGGACTTCAACGGCCGCAAGGTCAAAGGGGTCGGCTACGACCGCGATGCCCTGGAGCAGGCGGGTATCGACGAGGCTTACGCCTTCGTCGCCGTCTCCAACGGGGACAACTCCAACATCGTGGCTGCGCGCGTGGCCCGGGAGAGCTTCGGCGTGGACAACGTCGTCGCCCGGATCTACGACTCGCGGCGAGCCGACGTCTACGAGCGCCTGGGCATCCCCACGGTGGCCACCGTGCGTCAGACGGCCGACCAGATGATGCGCCGTATCCTGCCGGGCTCCAGTGCCCGCGAGCTCGAGGATCCCTCGGGCACGGTGGCTCTCATCCAGCCCAACGCCTCCCCGCAGTGGGTCGGTACGACGATCGGGGTCCTGGAGGACCGCCTGAGGGTGCGGGTGGCCTGGATCTCGCGTGATGCCACGGCGCTGCTGCCCGAGGCCGCCACCGTCATCCAGGAGCACGACCGACTGCACCTGGCGGTGAGCACCGACCGTATCGGTCAGGTCCGCCGCGCCCTGTCACACGCCCCGACCCAGGAGGTCTGAGCCATGCAGATCGTGATCGCCGGAGCCGGATCCGTGGGCCGTTCCATCGCCCGAGAGCTCATCAGTCACGGCCACGAGGTCACCCTCGTCGACCGTTCCACCGAGGCCATGCGCATCGCCTCGGTCCCGCAGGCCGACTGGCAGCTGGCCGACGCCTGCGACATCGACGCCCTGGAGCGCGCCGGGGCCGAGACCTGCGACGTCATTGTGGCCGCCACCGGGGACGACAAGGCCAACCTGGTCATCTCCCTGCTGGCCAAGACCGAGTACGGGGTGCCCCGTACGGTCGCGCGCGTCAACAACCCCAAGAGCGAGTGGCTCTTCGACGAGACCTGGGGCGTGGACGTGGCCGTGTCGACCCCGCGCTTCATGACGGCCCTGGTGGAGGAGGCCGTCAGTGTCGGCAGCCTGGTGAGCATCTTCCACTTCCACCAGTCGGGCGCCTCCATGCACGAGCTGACCCTGCCGGAGGACTCACCGGTCATCGGCGAGCTCGTCACCGACATCGAGCTGCCGCCCCACACGGTGCTGGCGGCGATCCTGCGCGACTACCGCCCCATCACACCGGACCGCGACGAGCGCTTCGAGCGCGGCGACGAGCTCATCTTCCTCACGGCGAGGGAGGGGGAGTCCAGCCTGGAGGAGCTGCCCCTCATCTTCACGTGACGCTGGGCGGCGCTACCGCTCGGCGGGAGCCTGGGCCTGGGCGATCTGGCTGGGGGCCACCAGCAGCCAGATGAACCACAGGGTCACGGCGTACAACGGCACGCCCAGGATGAGGCGGGCCGCCCCGAGGTAGGACACGGCCTGGGCGCCGGCCAGGTAGAGGGGCACCTCGACGACGAGCCGCAGGGCGAACATGAGCGTCAGGACCCAGGTGCCCGCGTGGTAGCGGCGCCGGACAAGGCGCAGGGCCGGCTCGGTGCGCCAGGCCGAGGGGCGTGCGGCGGGATCGTCGTGGGCCTGCGGCGCCTGGGCGCTGCCCGAGTCCTTGCTCGCGCCACAGTCCTCACTGCGGTCCGACTCGTCGGTGACGCGGTGCCACAGAGTCATGAGGGCGCCCACGATCGGCCAGCCGATGAGCAGGGAGACCAGGCAGGCGACCAACCAGGCCGCGTTGATCATGAGGCCGGTGGCGTAGAAGTTGGAGGCGTCGCCGCTGCGCCAGGCCCACAGGGCCGAGACCAGGACCAGCACGACCCCGCCGACGACCTGGACCGGGGACTGGCGCTGCACCAGACGGGCCACGAGGCAGATGGCGCTGATGGCCAGGGAGGAGATCAGCGCCGCCACCAGTGCGGTGGGCCGCACCGCCATGACCAGGACGAACATGAGAGTGGGCACGACCGACTCGAGGATGCCGCGCCACCCGCCCACGGCGGCCATGGCGTCGAAGCGCTCGGAGTCGATGGCTCCCAGGCCCGTACGGGTGGTTCCAGTGGAACGGCTGCTCATTCGATGGTCCTTCCCGCAGGTGGCTGCCGGTTGCTACTGCCCCGGCCCCAGCAGGCGATAGGCAGGGTTGTGGATCTGCTGGCGGTGGGTGCCGTCGGCGACCCGCCCCTCAGCGAGGAGATGGGCCCCCGGCTTGATGCCGGGGATGCGTCGCCGGCCCCACCACACCAGGTCGATGCTGCCGGTGCCGTCGTAGAGCTGCCCGACGAGGATGGGCTTGTCCTGGCTCGAACGGTAGGTGACCGCCTGCAGCACACCTGAGACGCAGGTCCGCTGGCGCGAGGTCAGCGAACCGATCGGATCGGTGCCCCGCCTGCTGGCGGAGCGCTCCTCCTCCTCGGCCTTGAGGTGCTCGCGACTGGTGCGCAGCGATTCGTAGAGCCGCTTCACCCGGGCCGACAGCGCCCCCATCTAACGCACTTCGGCGACGGTCGGGCCGGGCGCCAGCGGGTCGATGCCGGGCAGGTCCTCGGCCTCGGGTCCGGTCGCGACTCCGGGCGCGTGCAGGGGCAGGATCTCGCGGGGCGGGCGGGCCTGGCCGTCGCGCACGACGACGATTCCGCGCAGTACCTCCCGCAGTGCCTGGGCGGAGTGCTCGGAGGAGGCGGCCGGTCCCTGAAGGACGCCGCGCAGGAACCAGCGGGGGCCGTCGATCCCCAGGAATCTGATCGTGCTGGTCGCCATCGTGCCGTCGGGGCCGCGCATGGGCAGGTGAGCGACCAGCTCGATGCCGTGCTCCCCGTGGCTCTCCTCGTAGCGGGCACCGTTCCCGGCGAGCTCGCCAGCGATGTCGCCGCGCAGCTCGTCCCAGATGCCCTCGGTGCGCGGTGCGGCGAAGGCCCGCAGCTCGAGCGCCGAGCCGCCCAGAGCCAGGACGACGGCGGTGACGGTGCCGTCGGGCGCAGGGTCCAGACGCAGCTGCATCCCGTCAACGGCCGGGACCTGCAGCGCACCCAGGTCGATGCGAGGCACCTCCTCCTGGTCCTCGGGCAGCTCACTGAGGTCCCAGGGGCCAGAGGCGGCGGTCTCGTCGAGGTCGTCGCTGTCGGGGTCGCGCCCGAGGGCGGACTCGTCGGAATCGATGGTTGCGTCGTCACGACGGCGCGAGAACAGTCCCATGGGGATCTCCTGAGTCGGGTGGGAGCGTCAGCCGGCGCAGTCGGCGCACACCGGAAGACCGGTCGCCTCGTCGACGAAGGCCAGCTGGCTGCGGTGATGGACGAGGAAGCACTCCGAGCAGGTGAACTCGTCCTCGAGCTGAGGAACGACGTGAACGCTCAGCTCCTCACGGGACAGGTCCGCCCCGGGAAGCTCGAAGCCCTCGGCGGCCTCGTTCTCGTCCTCCTCGATCGCGGCGGATGACTGATCCTTCTGCCGCGAGGTCAGCTCTTCGATGGAATCGGCCTCGGGCTCGTCATCATTCTTGCGCGGGGCGTCGTAGTCGGTCGCCATGGCCTCGTCACTCTTTCTGTCGACGGCTCTCGGGTGCCCTTCGGAAGGCGGGAGCCGAGCCGTGCACTGCGCACCGGCGTCGTGCCGAGGATTCGGCACCCCCGTCCCGGAAGGCACGCGCACAATAGCACCGCCAGGCGACCCGTCAAGCCAAATCGCCCGACCAAGGAGCACGATTCGCTTGCAGTGCGTCCGACCCGAGGGTTTTCACGAGGGTATTCACACGTGCTTCACATGTGGCACACCGCTGCGCCTCCCACGGCTCGGCGCCTGCGGATGGCAGGCTGTGAGGCACAGTGGAGCATATCGTGCTGACACGGGATGAAGGAGGCCCCACCCATGGTCGAACTCGAGCTGCTGGGTGCCAACGGTGACACGATTGTCATGACCGACGAGGACGGCGAGCGTTACAGCATCGTCGTCGACGACGCCCTCAGGGCCGCGGTGCGCCGTGACCGCGGAGCGATCCTGCCCCCGTCGGGGACGGTCGCCGAGGCGCCGGCACCCCTGCGCCCCCGGCAGCTCCAGGCCTATATGCGCGCCGGCGCGACCGCGGCCGAGGTCGCGATCAGCACGGGCATGGACGTGGAGCACGTGCGCCGTTTCGAGGGGCCGGTGCTCGCCGAGCGCCAATGGGCCGTCTCGCAGGCCCAGTCCTGCCGGATCGGCTGGGAGAAGGACTCCCCCCTGCTCGGCGAGCTGGTGGTGGACCGGCTGGCCACGCGCGGCGTCGACCCCTCCAGCCTGGAGTGGGACGCGCTGCGCGAGGGCCGCGACCCCTGGCTCATCATGGTGACCTTCGTCCAGTCCGCCGAGGAGAAGCAGGCGCGCTGGTCACTGGACCTGACCGCCCGCGCGGTTCACGCCCTGGACGATGAGGCGCGCTGGCTCACCGAGGCCGGAGCGGGGGCCAAGCGCCCGGCCGTCTTCGACCAGGACTCGAAGGCTCCCGGAGCCTCCGCCTCAGCGCCGTCGGCCCAGTCGGGGCACTCCCCCGCGGCCGCGGGCTCAGCGGCCAGCAGCGCGGTCTCGGCCGTCTCCGCCCCGGCTGCGGCCTCCGGCGAGTCCACCGGGCTGGCCGTCGAGATGCCCGCCGGGATGCTCCCGGTTCGGGAGTACGGCCGCCCTACCAGTGGCACCATGTCGGCCGATGACACTGATGCGCTGCTGGCCGACCTGGCCTCCAGCCGGGGCCGGCGAGTCGAGGTGGAGATGCCCCAGGACGACGACCTGAACGGCTTTGCGGGCGTAGGGAACGGTGATGAGGACGCCTTCACCGACCCTCACGGCATCGACTACACCAGCAGCCCTGAGAGCCCCGAGGTCCCCTCGCCTCCGGCCCGGGGCATGGAGGAGCGCCGCACCCAGGCCGGCGCCAGAGCCGCCGATGAGCCCTTGGAGCAGGCCGCGGGCCTGAGTGCGCAGGTCTACTCGATGTCGGAGCGCAGGCGCCTGCACACCGGCAACCACCCGGCCGGCACCAGGCTGGTGACGGCCTCCAGCGCCCCCTCGGCGGCGCCGTCGGCCCCGAGTCCCGCGGTGGAGCGCGTCCCCGTGGGACGTCGAGCACCGCTGGGGGCGGACAGTCCCACCGAGCCGGTGCCGGAGATTCCCATGCCCTCGCGCTCCGAGCTCCTGGCCAAGGCCTCACACAGCCCGTCGGCCGCCTCTGCGGCGGGTACGCAGGAGCCTCTGCCCGACATGCCCAGGACGCCTCCGGTCAAGAAGAAGTCTCGCCGTCGCTCACGGCGCTCCGTACCCTCCTGGGACGAGATCGTCTTCGGCGCCAGGCCCGAGTAGCCCCCGAGTAGCCCGGGCCTCAGGCCTCGGTGATGAGCAGCGGCACCTCGGTCTCGGCCGGGGTGAAGGAGCCGTGGACGCCGGGCATGGCGATGGCGGACTCGGAGTGGACCCGGGGGTCCACGAGGACCCAGTTCTCGGCCATGGCCACGACGACGTCGCCGACAACGCCCCGTGCTCGCGCGCCGAGGACGCCCAGGTGCTCACCGGCCTGCTGCCTGGTCCCGATCCACATCGCCCGCTCCCCCAGGACGCGGCGGTAGCGCTGGGCCACCTCGGCGGCCAGGTCCACGTCGCCGTCGGCGACGTGCAGGTGCGTCAGCCTGGGCTCGCCGGCCACGGCGACGACGTCGCGGACCAGCTCACGATGGGCGCTCAGGTCGATGCGGTGGTCGGGATCGGTGTCGACCATGCCGTGATCGGCGCTGAGGAGAATCCTGGTTCCGGCGGGGACGCGCCGGGCCAGCTCCGCCATGGCGGCGTCGAGGCGCTCGAGCTGGGTCAGCCACTGCTCGCTGAGCCACCCGTGCTTGTGACCGGTCTTGTCCAGCTCGCCGACGTAGAGGTAGACCAGCGGGGTGCCGCGGCGCAGGGCTCCGGAGGCCAGGCCGGGCCGGTCCTCCAGCCGGTCGGCTCCCAGGTGTGAGGCGCCTCGTAGGGCGGCCTCGGTCAGGCCGGATCCGGCGAAGCGGGTCGGTCCGATGCTCACCGCGCTCCCAGCCGGGAGCCGTTCGAAGATTGTGGGCACCTCCTGCCAGGACCTGGGGCTGGGGACGTTGTCGCCCTTCCAGGTGATGAGGCTGAGGACCTGGTCGGGGCCGGGGACGGCGGAGGCGTCGAGAGCGGGCCCCAGACGGGGGTTGAGCACCGAGTAGCCGACCATGCCGGTGGTGCCGGGCAGGGCGGAGGTTCCCAGCATGGTCAGGGCCGCAGCCGTCGTCGAGGGCCGGCAGGTGAGGATTCCTGCACCGGAGCCGGCAGTGGCGGTCTCGCGCCGTCCCAGCCACTGGCGCAGGGTGGGGGTGTGTCCGCGACGCTGACGGAGCATCTCCAGGCCCAGACCGTCCACGAGGACGACGACGGTTCCCGGACCACCGGATTCCTCGGGCTCACCGGCCACGTCGATCCCCCAGCTGCGGGCGACCGTACGGGCCCGGGCGTCGCAGACGACTGGTTCAGCGGGGTCGCCGGTGGGGCTGAGGTCGGTATCGCCGTCGTGCCCGGTGTCAGCGAGGGTCAGTCCGGCGCTGACGGCGCCGACCGCCAGGACGTAGCGGAGCGCCGGATCCTGCGGGGAGTCCGGGGCGGGAGGCGGTGCGGGCCGCCCGCCGGCGGTCCGGGTTCCCATCACCGGCCCCGTCACAGGGAGGCGGCGCGGGCCGCCATCTGTGAGAGCCGACCGGCGAAGGTCTCGGCGCGGGCCAGGGCGTCGGCGCCCTCCACGCCCGCGGCCACACGGATGACGACGTCGTCGGGCACGGACACGCCGGTCATGCCGTGGTCGGCCTGGCAGTCGGGGTCGCCGCAGGTGGCCGGCTCCATGTCGATACGGCGCACCGAGCCCCAGGAGATCGCGATCGTCATCTCGGTGAGGGTTCCGCCGCCCTGGGCCGGGTCGGCCACGCCCCGTGTCAGGGCCATGGAGCGGATACGGCTGAGCGGAACCGCCTCGCTGGTGGCCAGGGCGCCGGGGCTGCCGTCGTCGCGGGGGGTGTCGTCGACGTGGACGATGATGAGGCGGCTGGGGGTCAGGGCCAGGACGGTCAGGTGGCGGTGGACCGCCTCGGCGAAGGTGGTCTCGGCCTGGACCATGCCGGAGAGGATCTCCTCCTCGCCCGCGGCCAGACGGAGGGTGTCGAGCACCAGCTCGGGGTAGTAGCCGGCGAGCTCCACCTGCTGCACCAAGTCTGTGAAGGCCTCCTGCGACGCCTCGCACGAGGCGGGACCGGCGGCCGAGCTGCGGCCTGAGTGGGTCGTCATGGTCGCCATTGTGCCATCGTCCGCCCCTTCGTCGTCGAGCGCCGGTATGCCCATGCTCGAGGCGGGCCGATCGCGCCGAGCGGGTGCGTCTGACCTGTCACGCCCGGGTGTCGTGGTTTGTTTTCAGCCCGATTCCTCGGAGAATGCGCCCATGCCGAAGTCTGCCACCACCCGGACTCCTCCCCCGACCGACGGGGAGATCGTCGACCTCGACCTGTCCACGGAGATGCGCACCAGCTTCCTGGAGTACGCCTACTCCGTCATCTACGCGCGCGCCCTGCCTGACGCCCGCGACGGGCTCAAGCCGGTTCAGCGCCGTATCCTGTTCCAGATGGATCGGATGGGGCTGCGCCCGGATCGTCCGCACGTGAAGTCCTCCCGGGTCGTGGGC
The DNA here is from genome assembly GCF_001929375.1 of Actinomyces oris. Classification (GTDB taxonomy): domain Bacteria; phylum Actinomycetota; class Actinomycetes; order Actinomycetales; family Actinomycetaceae; genus Actinomyces; species Actinomyces oris_B. The sequence goes on from NZ_MSGO01000048.1 coordinate 30,024, forward strand.
GATGTCATGGGTCGGCTCCACCCCCACGGGGACACCGCGATCTATGAGGCGCTGGTGCGCCTGGCCCAGCCCTTCACGATGCGCCTGCCGCTCATCGACGGCCACGGAAACTTCGGCTCCCTGGACGACGGCCCGGCGGCCCCCCGTTACACCGAGGCGCGCCTGGCCGCCTCGGCCCTGGCGCTGACGGCGGACCTGGATGAGGACACGGTCGACTTCTCCCCCAACTACGACTACACGCTCACCGAGCCCGAGGTGCTGCCGGCCGCCTTCCCGAACCTGCTGGTCAACGGTGCGGCGGGCATCGCGGTGGGCATGGCCACGAACATGCCGCCGCACAACCTCGTGGAGGTGGTGGCCGCCGCCCGGCACCTGCTGACTCACCCGGAGGCGAGCCTGGAGGACCTCACGGCCTTCGTGCCGGGGCCGGATCTGCCCGCCGGCGGCATGATCGTGGGCCTGGACGGGATCCGGGAGGCCTACCGCACGGGGCGGGGCAAGTTCCTCACGCGGGCCACCGCTCACGTGGAGTCCGTCTCCCCGCGTCGCAAGGGCATCGTGGTCACGGAGCTGCCCTACATGGTGGGACCGGAGAAGGTCATCGCCCGTATCAAGGAGGCGGTGGGCTCCAAGAAGCTCCAGGGCATCACCGACGTCGCCGACCTCACCGACCGCAGGCACGGCACCCGCCTGGTCATCAGCGTCAAGAACGGATACAACCCCGAGGCCGTCCTGGCCCAGCTCTACAAGCACACGCCGCTGGAGGACTCCTTCGGCATCAACAACGTCTCCCTCGTGGACGGTCAGCCCCACACCCTGGGGCTGCGCGAGCTGCTGGAGGTGTTCGTGCGTCACCGCCTCACGGTGGTCACCCGGCGCACCCGGTTCCGTCTGGGCAAGCGTCGCGAGCGCGCCCACCTGGTGGACGGCCTGCTCATCGCGATCCTCGACATCGACGAGGTCATCGCCGTCATCCGCTCCTCCGACGACGCCGCCACGGCGCGCACCAGGCTCATGCAGGTCTTCGACCTCACCGAGCCGCAGGCCGGCTACATCCTTGAGCTCCAGCTGCGCAGGCTCACGAAGTTCTCGGTCATCGAGCTGGAGAAGGAGCGCGACGAGCTGGCCCGGGAGATCGAGGCCCTCGAGGCGATCCTGGCCGATGACGTGCTGCTGCGGCGCGTGGTCTCCCGTGAGCTGGCGGCCGTGGCCGAGCAGTTCGGCACCCCTCGGCGCACGGTGCTGCTGGAGGCCTCCGGTGAGCCGGTGACGTCGTCGGCCGGTAGCGCTGCGACTCCCGACGATGCCTCCGCCTCAGGTGGGGGTGCGAAGCGGGCCGCCGCCTCCGCTCAGCCGATGACGCTCATGCCCAGCGCCTCCCCGGTGCCGCTGACCGTCCCCGACGACCCGTGCCGGGTGGTGCTGTCGGCCACCGGACTGGTGGCGCGCACTGCCGGCACCGAGCCGGTGGCCCGCACCGGTGGGCGCCGGCCCCATGACGCCCTGACCTCCCAGGTGGCCACCACGGCGCGTGGGCGGATCGGCGCGGTCACCGACACCGGGAGGCTGGTGCTGCTCGACGTCGTCTCCACCACGGAGGTGCCCCGCACCGAGGGGGCCCTGGGACTGGCCGGTGCGACTCCGGTTCGCCAGCTGGTGGATATCGAGCCGGAGGAGACGGTGGTGGGGATGGTCCCGGTGGGGTCGGTTGACAACCCGCCCATCGTCCTGGCCACGGCCGACGGCGTCATCAAGCGGGTCAAGCCCGGTGACGAGCCCAGGAACGCCGAGAGCTGGGAGGTCATCTCCCTGTCCGAGGGCGACCGGGTGGTCTTCGCGGGTACCGCGGCGGACACGGACTTCCTGGCGCTGGTGACCTCCGACGCCCAGCTGCTGCGGTTCCAGGCCGCCAAGGTGCGCCCGCAGGGCCGGGGTGCCGGCGGCATGGCGGGGATCTCGCTGCACGAGGGCGCCCGGGTCATCGCCGGTGCGGCGGTTCCTGAGGAGCTCCTGGCCGAGGCCGTCGTGGTGACGGTGGCGGGGTCCGAGGGCTCGCTTCCGGGCACCGGAGGAGGCAGTGTCAAGGTCACCCCCTTGGATCGCTACCCGGCGAAGGGACGGGCCACGGGCGGGGTCCGTTCGCACCGTTTCCTGCGCGGTGAGGACGAGCTGGTGGTGGCCTGGGTGGGCGTGGCCCCGCCGCGGGCGCTGCGCGAGGGAGGTCAGCCCGTCGTGCTGCCCGAGCCCGACGAGCGGCGCGACGGCTCCGGCTCACCGCTGCCGGCCCCCATCATCGGAATCGGCTGACGGGGGCTTCCTGGCAGGAGCACCCCGGACAGCCACCCGCGAGCAGGGCGAATGTGCCTACAGTGGTCCATGGCCGATCAGCCCTCTGCAGACCTGCTCATCAGGGACGCGCGCGTCGTCCCCTTCCGGTCCCGCACCGAGCTGGGTGCGCTGCGCCGTGATACTTCGACCCCCGGTGCCTTGGCCGCGCCGCCACCCCCGGGCGAGCCCGTGGATGTACGCATCGAGGCCGGCCGGGTCGTCGAGGTGGGGCGGGGGCTGAGTGCTCCCGGGGTACGGGTCCTGCAGGCCGATGGTTCCTTCCTCATTCCCGGTCTGTGGGACGCTCACGCCCACCTGGACATGGAGGCGGCGCGCTCGGCACGCATCGACACGCTGGCCACCCGCAGCGCCGAGGAGGCCCTGGAGCTGGTGGCCCGGGCGCTGCGGGATCATCCGGCGGGTTCGCGGCCGGCCACGATCCAGGGCTTCGGGCACCGTCTGTCCAACTGGCCCCGGGTGCCCACGGTTGCCGAGCTCGACGCCGTCACCGGGGAGACTCCCACGCTGCTCATCTCCGGGGACGTGCACTCCGGGTGGCTGAACTCGGCGGCGCTGCGGGCTCTCGGTCTGCCGGGGGCCAGCGCCCAGGACCCGGGGGAACCGATGAAGGAGGACCCGTGGTTCGCCCTGCTGGACCGCCTCGATGAGGTGCCCGGGACGCGCGAGCTGCGGGAGTCCGGCTACCGGCAGGTCCTGGCCGACATGCTGGCCCGGGGCATCACCGGCGTGGTGGACATGAGCTGGTCGGAGGATCCCGATGACTGGCCGCGGCGGCTTCGGGCCATGGCGGACCAGGGCGTTCTTCCCCAGGTGCTGCCCCGTATCCGCATCGGGGTCTACCGCGACAAGCTGGAGCGGTGGATCGCCAGGGGCCTGCGCACCGGGACCGCGCTGGCCGGCTCCCCGCGCCTGCCCGACGGCTCCCCGGTGCTGGTTCAGGGGCCGCTCAAGGTGATCGCCGACGGCTCGATGGGCTCGGGCAGCGCGCACATGTGCCAGCCCTACCCGTCCGAGCTGGGCCTGAAGCACGCCTACGGCGTGGTCAACATCGACCGGGCCGAGCTCACCGACCTCATGGCCCACGCCTCCCGGCAGGGTTATGAGATGGCCATCCACGCCATCGGGGACGCCGCCGTCGACGATGTCGCCGCGGCCTTCGCGCACTCGGGTGCCGCCGGACGCCTGGAGCACGCCCAGCTGCTGCCGGCCGACGCCCTCGACGAGCCTGACGGGGCGCTCAGTCGCCTGGTGGGCTGCGGTGTCGAGCTGTCGGTCCAGCCGGCCCACCTCATTGACGACTGGGCGGCCGTGGGCCGGGTGTGGCCGGGGCTGGAGGGGCGCACCTACGCCTTCGCAGACATGGTGGCCGCCGGGGCCCTGCTCCAGCTGGGCTCGGATGCGCCGGTGGCGCCCCTGGACCCGTGGCTGGCCATGTCGGCGGCCGTGGGGCGCCGGACGCCGGATGGCTCGGTGTGGTCGCCGGAGCAGCGGCTGACGGCGGAGGAGGCGCTGGCCGCCAGTGTCAACGGGGCCGGTCCGGTGGCGGTGGGCTCTCCGGCCGACCTGGTGCTCCTGGCCGCGGACCCCCTGCGCCTCGGGGCCGAGGAGCTGGCGGGTGCTCGCCCAGTGGCCACCATGGTGGCCGGCGCTGTGGCCCACCTGCGAGGGTGAATCGCCCAGGTGGTGAGCGCCCCGCTCAAACGTCGAGGGCGTAGAGGATGGTGCCACGAGTGGGCACGTAGCCCAGGGACTCGTACAGGTCCACGGCACCGCTGGGGTTGTCGGTGTCGACGCCGGCGGCGGCGTACTCCATGCCGTCGGCGGCGTAGGCGCGCATGGCGGCCACCAGCAGCGCGGGCCCGATCCGGCGGTGGCGGTAGTCGCTGAGGACCCCGAGCACGTCGGTGTAGCCCTCCCGCCAGCCCAGTGCCTGCCAGTCCTGCTCGTAGCGGCCCGAACGCAGGTAGCCGGCGACGCGGGCCCGGTCCCCGGAGCGGTCCATGGCCACGAAGCTCCACTGGGGGGCGAAGTAGGCACTGCCTGCGGTCCAGTCCTCGGGGGTGATGTTCTCCGCCTTCCAGGTCTCGGCCATGGCCTGGTTGTAGGCACGGCGGACGTCGTCGTCGATCTCGGGGGTCCACGGGTCGATGGTGATGAAGCCGTCCAGGTCCACCTCGGGGATCTCGTCGCCGAGGAAACGGCGCACCTCCCGGTACCAGCGCGTCGGTTCAAAACCCATGTCCGCCAGGTGCCCCTGCATGCGCTTGTCATCCTCCATGACGGTGGTGACCACGTGGGCTGGGACCCGGGTCGAGCCCTTGCCCGCCACGGTGCCGGCTCGTTCGGCACCCACCAGGTGGCGGGCACGCTCGGCCTGCCAGTGCAGGAGGGCACGTCCGATGCCGCGTTTGCGTACGGCCGGGTCCACGGTGCCGGTCATGGAGGCGTAGATCTCCCCGGCTGGGCGCAGGCGCACCAAGCCGAAGGCGCGCATGACGCCGTCAGCGTCGCGCCCGGCGACACCGGAGTAGGTGGGGTCGAGGAAGTACTCGGCCGTCTCCTGCTCACTGGTGCGGTAGGGCGGGTTGTCGACGTCCTCGGCCCGAGCGATGAGCGCGGCCAGCTCGTGGTTGTCCTCCGGGCCCAGCGGCCGCCAGGACAGCTCCCGCGACAGGGACGAACGGGGACCCGGGCGCAGGATGGGCCACGGTGAGGACCCCGCCCGGCGGATACCGTAACCGGGTGCCATGAGTGCACCTCCCTCATGAGGATGAAGAAAGACGATCAGTCAGTAAGCAGCGCGCCTCGACCTGCGGCGGGCCGTGACACGAAGGTTACTGACCCTACCTGAAGGAGTGGCCGAGACCTGACGCGGGGATCAGGCGTCGATGCGCTCGCGATCAACATCACGGGCGCCTTCGACGATGAAGTCGCGGCGGGGCTCAACCGATGAGCCCATGAGGAGCTCGAACACGGACTCGGCCTCCATGATCTGGGCCTCATCCCCCAGGGTAATGCGCCGCAGGGTGCGGTGCTGGGGCTCCATGGTGGTCTCGGCGAGCTGGTGGGCGTCCATCTCCCCCAGGCCCTTGTAGCGCTGGGGCTCCTTGAAGCTGCGGCCCGCGCGCTCCAGGCGGCGCAGAGTGGCGACGAGCTCCTCGTCGGAGTAGGTGTAGATGATCTCCTTCTTGCGCCGCCCCGAGCCGGAGACCTCGATGCGGTGCAGGGGCGGGACGGCGGCGAAGACCCGGCCCGCCTCGATCATGGGGCGCATGTAGCGGAAGAAGAGGGTCAGCAGGAGGGTGCGGATGTGGGCGCCGTCGACGTCGGCGTCGGTCATGAGGATGACCTTGCCGTAGCGGGCGGCCTCCAGGTCGAAGGTGCGTCCGCTGCCGGCGCCGACCACCTGGATGATGGCCGAGCACTCGACGTTGCGCAGCATGTCGGCCTGAGAGGCCTTCTGCACGTTGAGGATCTTGCCGCGGATCGGCAGGAGCGCCTGAAACTCGGAGTTGCGCGCGTTCTTGGCGGTTCCCAGGGCGGAGTCACCCTCGACGATGAACAGCTCGGAGGCGGCGACGTCGTCGCTGCGGCAGTCGGCGAGCTTGGCCGGCAGGGAGGAGGTCTCCAGGGCCGTCTTGCGGCGGGTGATCTCCTTGTGCAGGCGCGCTGAGACGCGGGCGCGCATCTCGCCGACGATCTTCTCCTCCAGGGCGCGCGCCTGGGCCTTGAGGTCCCGCTTGGAGGAGGTCAGCAGGGCGGTGAGCTCGCGCTCGACCACCTTGGAGACGATCTGGCGCACGGGCCCGGTGCCCAGGACCTCCTTGGTCTGCCCTTCGAACTGGGGCTCGGGCACGCGCACGGTGATGACGGCGGTCAGGCCCGCCATGATGTCGTCCTTCTCGACGCGGCCGTCCTTGGAGGTCAGCTTCAGGGCCCGGGAGTCGGCCTCGATGCGCTTGCGCAGCACCTTGGTGAGGGCCTGCTCGAATCCGGTCAGGTGGGTGCCGCCCATGGGGGTGGCGATGATGTTGACGAAGGAGCGCTCCGTGGTGTCGTAGCCGATCCCCCATCGCAGGGCGACGTCGACCATGCAGGTGCGCTCGACCTCGACGGGCCGCAGGTGCCCGCTGGCGCGGTCGAGCTGCTGGACGGTCTCGGTGTAGGTGCCCTCACCGGTGAGGCGGAAGGTGTCGGTGACCGAGCCGTCGGAGGCCAGGAAGTCGACGAAGTCGGCGGTGCCGCCCAGGGCCTGGAAGACCTCGACGCCCTCGTCGTCGCCGGTGTCGAACAGGTCGCCGCGGTTCTCGGTGGCGTTCTTGGCGGCCGCCCGCAGGGTGACCTCGTGGACGGCGTCGTCGGTCTCGCCGGCGTCGGCGGCCGGCGTGGTGGAGGCGGCGACGGCCTCTGCCTCGGGGCGCTTGTCCTCCAGGCGCAGGGTGAGGCCCGGGACGAGGAAGCTGGTCTGACGCAGGCGGGCGCGCAGGGCGGCGGCGTCGTACTCGGTGGGCCTGGGGAAGATCTGGGGGTCGGCCCAGTAGCGGACCCGGGTGCCGGTCACGCCGCGGCGCACCTTGCCGATGACGCGCAGCTCGGAGGCCTTCGTGAACCCGGTGAAGGGTGAGGAGGGGGTGCGCCCGGCGGAGTCATCGAAGATGCCGGGCTCGCCGCGGTGGAAGCTCATGGCGTAGGTCTTGCCGCCGCGGTCGACCTCGACGTCCATGCGCTCGGCCAGGGCGTTGACGACGGACGCCCCCACGCCGTGCAGGCCGCCGGCGGCGCCGTAGGAGCCTCCGCCGAACTTCCCGCCGGCGTGCAGCTTGGTGTAGACGAGCTCGACGCCGGTCAGGCCGGAGGAGGGCTCGATGTCCACTGGCACGCCACGCCCGTTGTCGCGCACCTCGATGGAGCCGTCGTCGTGGACGGTCACCGAGATGTCGTCGCCGTGTCCCTCGAGGGCCTCGTCGACGGCGTTGTCGACGATCTCCCACACGCAGTGCATGAGACCGCGCTGGTCGGTGGAGCCGATGTACATTCCCGGGCGCTTGCGCACGGCCTCGAGCCCCTCCAGGACGGAGAGGTGGCGGGCGGAGTAGTCGCCCCGGCTGGTCTTGTTCTCAGATGAGGGCACGCTGGGAATCTAGCCGATCAGTGCCGCTGGCGCCTTGTGCCCCGCCGCGGCAGGCGTGTGGCGTCATACCTCATGCAACCGCCGGCCCCATGCCATCGTTGAGGCGCCCACTCAAGTGGGAGGGCGGGAGCCACCCTGGCGCTGCCGATCCCACGGTCCGCCTTGCCCTCCTCCAGCATTCACCCGATCGGTCGGCTCCGTGGTGACGTGCGCCATGACGCCGGTGCGCCGTGGGCGAAAGCGCGTGCGCCTCAGGCGGAAACGGCCGTCTCGGACGGGTGGAAGCGCCTGCGTCATGATGCAATGCCGTCCATGAGCACAACCGGAACCTCAACCGCCGCGCAGGCGGTGACCACCCTGGACGAGCAGACCACCCCTACCTCCGACTCCGCCGAGCGCCCGCTGACCACAGCCGACCGCTGCGACGTCTGCGACGCACAGGCCTACGTCCGAGTCGTCATGCTGACCGGCGAGCTCTTCTTCTGCGGCCACCACGCCCGCAAGCACGGAGAGAAGCTCAAGGAGGTCGCCCTGCTGTTCCAGGACGAGACCGCGAGCCTGGCCGCCGGCAGCTGACGGCGCCTGTCGACCCAGCCGACGTGGACTTCTTCACCGAGATCGGCACTGCGACTCACTGAGCATCACAGTCTTTTTCTACCGGATGCCGCATATCCTCGTTCCTGAGGCCCTGCTCCTGTTCCCGCCCCGAGTCCCCCGGCACAGAGCCTTGCGCTGAATTAAGCAACCCGCCCCTCATCCAGGCTCGACGAAGCCGCGTGACCCCTCAAGGAACTGTCTGTGAAACGCCCTCTCCGCGCCATGACCGCCTCTGCCCTGCTCGTCTTCTGCGGCGCGTTAGCGCTTTCAGGATGCTCCGGATCCACCGGCTCCGGCGCCTCCCCCTCAGCGCACACCGCCCCGGCGGACGCGAAGGCCACCGGCCCCGTCGTCATCGTCGACCTGCGTTCAGCTGAGGAGTTCAAGAAGGGGCACCTGGAGGGGGCCGTTAACTACGACTTCTCCTCGGGTGATTTCTCCAGCCAGATCTCGAGTCTGGACCGCAGCTCCCAGTACCAGCTCTACGGCTCCGCCGACCAGCCCAAGATGGCCAGTGCCGTCATGCGCAACGCAGGCTTCTCCGGCGTCACCGAGCTGGGAACCCTCGACGCCGCCAAGAAGACCACCGGGGCCAACGTCGTCGCCGGCTGACGTCCGTGCCCCGGCGGCGAGCTCGGATGTCCTCGCCCTGATCACTCATAAAAGAGGCAGTCCCTCCAAGAGGTGGGCGAGGACGACGACCTGCTGGGGCACGTACTCGGCGATCGTCAGGCCGACGACGTCGGCCGCCCGTCCCAGGTCCCTGGCCACGCGGTTGGTCTGGGCCACACTCAAGCCGCCGCGGTCATAGCCCAGCCCCAACCGGACCTCGTCGGCGTCCACGGTATCGACGTCCAGGTGGATCGCCACACGGCTACACCCGGTGGTCTCCAACCACTTCAGCAGGGGCGTCGTCGAGTCGCGCAGGTCGGCCGGAGCAAAGGTGCGCAGCCCCCACTTGGCGATGTTCGGATAGTCGTCCTCGGTCCAGGAGTGCAGACCCGCCAGGGCCAGGCGACTCGGGGAGACGAAGGCCGCCAGCTCCTCCATCACCTCAACGTCACCGGTACCAATGATGTGGGAGACCGCCATGGCATGGTAGCCGGGGTACTGGGAGTGCGAGGTGCCGACGTCGGGGTGGGAGTCGATCCAGACGACGGCCAGATCGTCTCCGTAACGGGCGGCGAGCTCGGTGAAGGGGACGACAGAAACAGCGCAGTCCCCACCCAGGGTGAGGATCCTGGGAGGATCGTGCCGGGAGATCGCCTCGCGGGCGTCACGAATCCCGGCCAGGATCTGGGCACGCGACTCCATTCCGTTGGTGACGAGCGCCTCCTCACCGGCAGGTTCATCACTAACGGGGACGATCTCCGTGGGACCGGCGTGCTCGGGCAGGAGAGCCGTCAGCACCCGGGTTCCCAGTGCATAGACACGCCGCGCCTCCCCGTAGGGCAACTCCGGCAGGAGGCTGCGCACCGCGGCCTCTCCCGCCCCCTGCCACTGGGGCCAGACGAGACGGAGGGTGTCGGACTGGGCGAGGACAGTGCGTGCGGGAACCATCTCAGTGCTCCTGGCCTAGGGAAATCTCCGGTCCTCAGTCTACGAGCCCGGGCTGTGCACCACCCACCGTCTCAGTCCCCGGCGGTGGCATCCAGCATATTCTTCATCGCCTCAGTGAAGTAAGGGCCTCGGTTGATGCCGCCAAGGGGCCGCCACAGGGAGGTCACCGACCTCACGTGGCCGAGCCCGGTGGACTCGTTGTAGCGGTAGAGCCAGGGTCCTCCCGAGCCGCCGAAGCCGAAGTCGCAGCCCTCGACCCGAACCTTGCCCTCCGACTCCTGCGCGGTTCGGACACAGGAGTGGATGGTGCCGCGACCGTCCGGGTTGGTCTTGTTGGTCGGGTATCCGAAGATCGTTGCCTGGAAAACGTAGCTGCCTCCCCAGGCCAGCCCGTAGCCACCCACGACATCGGCAACAGGTTTGTTCGCATCTCCGCCGTTGTTGAGCGTCACGTAGGCGACGTCGCTGCTGTAGTCAGTCTGATCGGCCCGCCAGCTGTTGAAAGTGCGTATAGACCGGGCCGTCCATACGCCCACCGGATCCGGGTCTGCCTGGGTGCGGTCGTAGTCCGGAACGAACACCGCATCCTTCACCCACCCTTTTTCAGTACTGTAGACACAGTGGGCCGCCGTAATGACCACGCTCTTGGACGGAGTATTGAGAACTGAGGCGCTGCAGTAGGCATTGTCAGAGGCATAGCCGTTGAAGAACAGCTTCCCCTTGGCCCTGGCGGGCAGGATCGTTCCCCCATCAGCAACCGGAGCAACGGGCTCGGTCATTCCATCCGGATCAGTCGAGCTGGAGCTGTCCCCGTCGCCCCCTGCGGCGACCGGCCGCTCCTGGGCGGGGTCATCGGCCATACCCGTGTCCAGGGGCTGGGCGGCAGCCATGCGCTCGTGCGTCCAGTAACTCAGAACGCTCTGGTCAGCCGCATGATTCACCTCGGCCGCCGGCCGCTCCTCGGGAATCGGCTCGGCGCTCCTACCGAAGCTGGTGGGCGCGGTCACCGCCGTCGAGGAGTCTTCCGCTCCCCCACCCCGTCCCGGCTCAGCATCAGCGGTTGACGCGGCAGCCAGGGACAGTGGAATCACTCCTGCCACCAGTAGCATGAGTGCTGCACCAGTACTCATTGCTCTGCGAAAACGAGCACTTCTCTTCATTGAACGCTCCCGACATGACGTGGTTGTCACCTATTTTCCAGCAGCAGTAACCTACCACCGTTCTTACCGGTCGGTCAGCCGATGAGTCTGAGCACGAGGAAGTAGATAACGGCGTCGGCCCCGGAAACCGCAGGGGTTCCGGGGCCGACGCCGTTGACACGCGGGACCGGCAGGGCTCCTTCGCCAGGGTCAGCCCGCTCAGTCCAGGTAGTCGCGAAGGACCTGACTGCGCGAGGGGTGGCGCAGCTTGGACATGGTCTTGGACTCGATCTGGCGGATGCGCTCCCGGGTGACCCCGTAGACCTTGCCGATCTCATCGAGGGTCTTGGGCTGGCCATCGGTCAGACCGAAGCGCATGGAGACCACGCCGGCCTCGCGCTCTGAGAGGGTGTCCAGCACGGCGTGAAGCTGCTCCTGCAGGAGGGTGAAGCTCACCGCGTCAGCCGGGACCACGGCCTCAGAGTCCTCAATGAGGTCACCGAACTCGGAGTCCCCGTCCTCACCCAGGGGTGTGTGCAGGGAGATCGGCTCGCGCCCGTACTTCTGGACCTCGACCACCTTCTCCGGGGTCATGTCCAGCTCGACGGCCAGCTCCTCCGGGGTGGGCTCACGTCCCAGGTCCTGGAGCATCTGGCGCTGCACGCGGGCGAGCTTGTTGATGACCTCGACCATGTGCACCGGGATGCGGATGGTGCGGGCCTGGTCCGCCATCGCGCGGGTGATGGCCTGGCGGATCCACCAGGTGGCGTAGGTGGAGAACTTGAAGCCCTTGGTGTAGTCGAACTTCTCCACGGCGCGGATGAGGCCCAGGTTGCCCTCCTGGATGAGGTCCAGGAAGAGCATGCCGCGCCCCGTGTAGCGCTTGGCCAGGGAGACCACCAGTCGCAGGTTGGCCTCCAGCAGGTGGTTCTTGGCCCTCTGACCATCCTGAGCCACCCAGTGCAGCTCGCGACGCAGCTTGGCAGGCAGGTCGTTGCCCTCCTCAGCCAGGCGGTGCTCGGCGTAGAGACCGGCCTCGATGCGCTTGGCGAGCTCGACCTCCTGCTCGGCGTTCAGCAACGCGACCTTACCGATCTGCTTGAGGTAGTCCTTGACCGGGTCCGCGGTGGCACCGGCGGTGACGACCCGCTGGGCGGGCTCGTCGCCCTCGTCGGAGTCGGAGACGGTGAAGGAACCGTCCTTGTCCTGGGACTTGCCGCGCTTACCGGACTTCTTGGAGGCGGCCTTCTCCGCCTCCTCCCGGCGCATGCGCTCGAGCTCACCGGTCAGGGCCGCGATGGAGGGCTGCATCTTAATGCCCTTGATGACCCAGCCGCGGAAGATGTAGCCGTTCTGAGCGAGGTAGTCGCGTGCCACCATGGGGGCGGAGTCTCCCACGACGAACCGGGGAACCGGGCCGTGACCGTAGGGGGCCAGCGTGATGGGCTCCTCCAGGGTGCCGTGACCGGCGATCTCCAGGTTCTCCACGACCGTGCGCGAGCGCACGAAGAGAGTCGCCCCCGGGGCCAGGCGGATCCCCTTGAGCGAGGCGGGGTTGTTGAAGGGGCTGCGCTTGGAGCCGTCGCCGTTCTCCTCCAGGCTCACATCCAGGTAGTAGTCGCGCAGCTCGGGGGCCGGGCCGTCATCCTCCTGGACGGTCTGCGTCCCGGAGTCGTCATCCTGGTCCTCGTCCTCATCGGAGGAGTCCTCGTCAGAGTCGTCGTAGTCCTCGTCGTCGTAGTCGGCGTCGTCGTCTCCTTCGTCGTCGAGGTCGAAGTCCTCGTCGTCGAGCGGGGTCTCGTCGACGTCGTCAGTGAGCTCGGTGCTGGAGCGCGTCACTGTGGAAGAAGCCACGGAGTTCCTTTCGCGTGGGCGGGCGGACAGCCGGCGACGGGGTATGGGAACCCGATCCGGCGCAGTAGACAACCCCAGAATTGTAGCGTTTATTCCCCAGGATCTCCGCACAGACGACTTAGTATGACCTCACCTTGCTCGCGCTCGCGTCGCGCCGCGGCAAACCCGCCACCGGGAGCGTCACCGCCCCTCCTGACGTCTGAGCCGGGACTACTCTGGCGGTCATGAGTGCGCTGCCTGCGGCCCTGGGCCGTGTCCGTCCCGCCGTCGAGCACCGTCTGAGGCAGGTCCTGGAGGACTGCCACCGGCGCTGGGAGGACCTGGGCCAGGCCGCACCGGAGCTGCTGGAGGCCGCCGGGAGCGTCCTGAGTGGAGGCAAGCGCATGCGCGCCGTCCTGGGGGCCGTCGGCTGCGCGATCCTGAGCGCCCCGGAGCAGCGAGCCGAGTGCCTGACCGGATCCGACGCCGTCCACCTGGGTGCGGCACTGGAGCTCTACCAGGCCAGTGCCCTGGTCCACGACGATCTCATGGACGGCGCCGACACTCGGCGGGGCCTGCCCGCGGCGCACCGCGTCTTCGCCCGGGACCACGGGGACCGGGGCTGGCTGGGGCGCCCGCAGGCCTTCGGAGCCAATGGCGCCATCCTGCTCGGCGACCTCCTGCTGTCCCTGGCCGGTGAGGAGATGAGCGCCCTGGCGCCGTCGCGCGCCTCCAGTAAGACCGGAAGCAGTGCGGTGCAGTACGCGCGGACCGCATTCGACGCCATGACCACCGAGGTGGCCCTGGGCCAGTTCCTCGACGTGCGCAGCGAGAACCTGCCCCTGCCCTGGGACCGGGAGCCGGGCGCTGCGGCCAGGCGCATGCACGACGAGGCCCTGTCGGTCGTGCGTCACAAGTCGGCCCGCTACTCGGTGCGTCACCCGCTGCTCATCGGTGCCCTCCTGGCCGGCCTGGACCCGAGCGGGACCACCGCCGAGCACCTGGCCGCCTTCGGCGAGGACGTCGGTATCGCCTTCCAGCTGCGCGACGACGAGCTGGGGGTCTTCGGCTCGCCGCAGTCCACTGGCAAGCCGACCGGAGACGATCTGCGCGAGGGCAAGCGCACGGTGCTGCTGGCCCTGACCTGGGGGCGCTGCGACGAGGCCGGCCGGAGGCTGCTCGGCAGCGTCCTGGCCAATCCCGAGGCCACGGAGGAGCAGATCGGCGAGGTCGCCGCCCTCATTGAGGGCTGCGGCGCGCGCGCCGCCCACGAGAAGATCATCGCCGCGCACCGCGAGGCCGGGAACCGGGCGCTGGAACAGCTCGGGAACGAGGGCGTGGTGAGCACCGCATCCCTGGAGGACCTGGCGGCGCTGGCGGACCTGCTGACACACCGAGTCTCCTGATCCGGTGCAGGAAGCGGGGTGCCCCGCCAGGTGGGCAGTACTACCCGCCTGATCCGGCCGGCGGCTGTCACCACCCCACCGGCATCGTAGAATCGCGGCGTGGTCACAGATCCCCTCATTGGTCGGTTGGTCGACTCTCGCTACGAGATCGTCGACCGCCTAGCGCGTGGCGGGATGGCCACCGTCTACCGCGCCCATGACCGTCGCCTGGACCGGACCGTGGCGCTCAAGCTCATGCACGCCCACCTGGCCGACTCCCCCGACTTCGTCTCGCGCTTCCGCCGTGAGGCGCGGGCGGCGGCACGCCTGTCCAACCCGGGGGTGGTGGCCGTCTTCGACCAGGGCAGCCTCGACGGGGTCGCCTACCTCGTCATGGAGTACGTCGAGGGGCCCACGCTGCGCGACCTCATCGCGGCAGGACCGCTGTCGGTCAAGGAGGCCCTGGGCCTGGTGGCCCAGCTGCTGCGCCCGCTCGGCGCCGCCCACCGGGCCGGCCTGGTCCACCGCGACATCAAGCCGGAGAACGTCCTGCTGCCCTCGGACGGCTCCGTGGCCAAGGTCGCCGACTTCGGCCTGGCCCGGGCGGTCACGGAGGTGACACAGACGACGACGGGCAACGTGCTGGGCACGGTCGCCTACCTGGCGCCCGAGCTCATCACCTCCGGGGAGTCCACCTCTCGCGCCGACGTCTTCTCCGCCGGGGTGGTCCTCTACGAGCTCCTCACCGGCCAGCAGCCCTTCAGCGCGGACTCCCCCATTCAGATCGCCTTCCGCAACGTCCACGAGGACGTGCCCCTGCCCTCCAAGCTGGTGCCCGACATGCCGGCCGATGTCGACGAGCTCGTGGCCACCATGACGCGCCGTGAGCCGCAGGAGCGTCCGGCCGACGCCGATGAGGCGCTGGCGCTGCTGCGCAACGTCGTCGACGAGCTCACTGAGTCCGAGCTCTCCGTGCGCCGCGGGGGCGGGACCGGCTCCATCCGGACCCAGCAGGTCATGACGGCCAATGCTCAGGCCGCACGCTCAGCCATCGGCAATGAGCCCCAGGACGACGCCGACGACTCCTCCGCCGAGGACGCCTCGCCGCACGCCGGTATGCGCACCGTCTCCCTTCCCATCGGCTCCATCGGCCCGGACTCCAAGGGGAGAACACGTGCGCTCTCCCGCAAGGCCCTGGCGGCCGACGCCCAGAAGACCACCGCCGTCCCCACCCCGAAGAAGGGCACCGGAGGCTTCAGCCGCCGTCGTGCGGTCATCATCGGACTGCTGGCCGTGGCCGGAACCGGGGCGAGCGTCACTTGGTACCTGACGGCCGGTCCCGGCAGAAGAGTCTCCGTGCCGAACATCGTCGGTATGTCTGAGGACCAGGCGCAGCTCGCCCTGGAGAAGCAGGGGCTCAACTGGGGCACGCCCGAGCGCGTCTACTCCGACACGGTCCCGGCCGGCAGCATCGTCTCCTGCCAGCCGAAGGCGGGCCAGAAGGTGGGACTGGGCCAGGCCGTCACCGCCACCGTCTCCCGAGGCGTGGAGACCAAGACCGTTCCCGACGTCGTCGGGAAGACCAAGGACCAGGCCACAGCCGCGATCACGGCGACCGGCCTGGCCCTGGGGGACGTCACCGAGGAATACTCCGCCAGCGTGGAGTCGGGCAAGGTCATCTCCTCCGATCCCAAGGCCGGCAAGGTCATCAAGCACACTGAGAAGGTCTCGCTCGTGGTCTCCAAGGGCAAGGAGCCGGCCACGATCCCCGACGTGACCGGCATGAGCGAGGACGAGGCCAAGAAGGCCCTGGAGGACGCCGGACTGAAGAAGGGCAAGGTCAGCAAGGGCTACTCCGACTCCGTGGCCAAGGGGAACGTCATC
Source organism: Actinomyces oris (assembly GCF_001929375.1). Lineage (GTDB taxonomy): Bacteria > Actinomycetota > Actinomycetes > Actinomycetales > Actinomycetaceae > Actinomyces > Actinomyces oris_B. The sequence continues at coordinate 45,902 of NZ_MSGO01000048.1, forward strand.
TCCTCCTCCCCCATCGCCGGGGCCTCGGGCTACTACAAGGGAGACTCGGTGGACCTGACCGTCTCCAAGGGGCCGGAGAAGGTGAAGGTCCCCGACGTGACCGGCAAGAGCCAGGAGGAGGCCAAGAAGGCCCTGGAGGACGCCGGACTCAAGGTGGAGGTCAACAAGCGCCTGGGCGGCCCCTTCGGGACGGTGCGCTCCACCGACCCCGCACCGGGCTCCAGCGTCAAGCCGGACTCCAAGGTCACCATCAACATCTTCTGACGAACGTGGCCGGGTACCGCTTCAGCGGACCGGGCCACGGCTTCACCGCCCCCTCGCGGGGCTGGCTCTTAGCGGGTTCTCAGCCCTTGAGCATCTCGGCGATCTCGAAGGCGACCTCGAGGGACTGCTGGTGGTTGAGGCGCGGGTCGACGAGGGTCTCGTAGTGCTCGGCCAGGCCGGCCTCGTCGATGTGCTCGCCGCCGCCGAGGACCTCGGTGACGTCGTCGCCGGTGAGCTCGACGTGGATGCCGCCCGGGGCGGTGCCCAGGGATCGGTGCACCTCGAAGAAGCCGCGGATCTCGTCGAGGATCGTCTCGAAGCGGCGGGTCTTGTAGCCGTTGTCCGAGGTGATGGTGTTGCCGTGCATGGGGTCGGCGATCCAGGTGACGGGGCGCCCGTCGGCGCGCACCGCCTCCACCAGCGGCGGCAGGGCCTCGCGGATGCGGTCGGCGCCCATGCGGGTGATGAGGGACAGGCGCCCGGGGAGGCCCTCGGGGTTGAGGCGGTCCATGAGCCGGGCGATGTCGTCGGGGGACGTGGTGGGGCCGACCTTGACGCCCACGGGGTTGTGGACGCCGGCGAGGATGGCGACGTGGGCGCCGTCGGCCTCACGGGTGCGCTCCCCCACCCAGAGCATGTGGGCGGAGGTGTCGTAGAGGCGCCCGGAGCGGGAGTCCTCGCGGATCATGGCGTCCTCGTACTCCAGGAGGAGGGCCTCGTGGGCGGCGTAGAAGTCGACCTGGCGCAGGGCCTCGAAGTCGACTCCGGCGGCCTCCATGAACCGCATGGCCCGGTCGATCTCGTCGGCGAAGGACTCGAAGCGCTTGTAGGCGGGGTTGGCGGTGAAGCCGCGGTTCCAGGAGTGGACCTCGCGCAGGTCCGCGTAGCCGCCCATTGTGAAGGCGCGGATGAGGTTGAGGGAGGTGCCCGAGCGCAGGTAGGCATCCAGCATTCGCGTGGGGTCGGGGATGCGGGCCTCGGGGGTGAACTCATGACCGTTGACGGAGTCGCCGCGGAAGGAGGGCAGGGTGACCTCGCCGCGGGTCTCGGTGTCCGAGCTGCGGGGCTTGGCGTACTGGCCGGCCATGCGGCCGATCTTGACCACGGGTGTGGAGGCGCCGTAGGTGAGGACCGCGGCCATCTGGAGGATGGTCTGGACCTTGAGGCGGATGTTGTCGGCCGTGTTGTGGGTGAAGGACTCCGCGCAGTCCCCGCCCATGAGGACGAAGGCGTCCCCGGCACTGGCCCGGGCGATGAGCTCGCGCAGGGAGTCGACCTCCCCGGCGAAGACGAGCGGGGGCCGGCGGCGCAGATCCGCCACCACGTCGGCCAGGGCGGCCTCATCAGGATAGGCGGGCTGCTGGAGGGCGGGCAGGTGGCGCCATGCGGGGACCGGGACGTCCGTGCGGGCGACGGAGAGCTCGTTCATCACGCCTGTCAGCATAAGCCAGTCGGAATACTGCCCGTGATCGGTGCCGCATGGCGAAACACGGGGCTGGGAGACGAATTCTGTCACTACGGGCGACTTTTAGGGCTGCAGCAGAGCACGCAGCTCCTGGTTGCAACGCCCTGACCTGCACGGATGCGAAGGCCGCCGTCCCAGAAGCTCCGCAGGCCGGTCGAATAGTCGCCAAACGTGACACGTGGGGCCTCCGGCACCACCCTCCAGGGCACAGACGTGCACAGAGGAGCGGCCGGTGCCGTCACGAGGACGGCACCGGCCGCGGCAGGGTGCGGGCTCAACCTCAGTGCTCGGGGGCGACCTCGGCGGGCTCGACCTTCTGGCCCAGCTCGGCCATGAGGTCGGTGAACCAGGCCTGGGTGATGTCGAAGGGCTTGGCGCCGGCAATGCGTGGGAAGGCGATCGCGGTGAGCTCGTCGTTGTTCTCCTCGTCCTGGCCGATGACGCCGGACTCGCCGCGCAGGGCGCAGTCGACGGCCAGGTCGCACATCTTCTTGATGAGGGCGAGGTCCTCGGCGTTGGCGTGGGCGGCGCGCGAGTAGTAGCCGGACTTCTGGACCATGACCTTCTCAGCGCCGATGAGCTCGGCGAACTGCTTGGCGAACCACTGGCCGGGGTTGATGGTGTCGAGCTTGACGTGGCCGAAGGGGTCGCGCTGGACCTCCTGACCGGCGGCCTCCATCTCCGCGATGATCTCGGGGACGCCGGCGCCCTCGGACAGGAAGATGTTGACGTTGCCCTGCTCGTCCATGATGGCCTTGAGGCGCTCGGCCTCGGCGGCGATGTCGAGCTTCATCTCGGGGACGAAGACGGCGTGGACGTCCCAGCGCTCCTTGGTCAGGCCGAGGGAGGGGACCCACTGCTTGGTCTGGAGCAGGTCGTGGTAGCGGCGGGCGGTCTCGGCGGTGAGGTAGCCGCAGTTGCGGCCCATGCACTCGTGGACGATGAGCATGCGGGGGTTGGAACGGTGCTCGCCGATGACGTTGAAGGCGAATCCTGCGCCCTCGTCGGCCGCGGTCCAGGCGCCCAGGGACTGGCGGATCGGGACCACGTCGTTGTCGATGGTCTTGGGCAGGCCGACGACCGTGAGCTCGTAGTCGTTCTCGTGGAGGTAGGCGGCCAGGTCAGCGGCGGTGGTGTTGGTGTCGTCGCCACCGATGGTGTGCAGGACATCGACGCCGTCCTTGCGCAGCTGCTCGGCGGCGAACTCCAGGGGGTTGACGCCCTCTTCGACGAGGCCGCGCTCGACGAGGTTCTTGGCGTTGGTGAGCTTGACGCGGGAGTTGCCGATCGGGGACCCGCCGAAGTCACGCAGGATGCCGGCGTTCTTGCGGCCCTCGTCGTCGATGACGATGTAGTTGCCGGTGAGCAGGCCGTGGTAACCGTACTGGTAGGCGATGATCTCGACCTCGGGAGCGACCTGCGTGTAGCGCTCGATGAGGTCGCCGACGGCGGCGGACAGACAGGGGGCGAAACCGCCAGCGGTGAGCAGGGCGACGCGACGAATCGACATCGGGAACCTTTCCTTGGATACGAGGAGTGACAGAGCCATCCTAACGGTACGACCCGGCGTCCCCGCCAGGTCCTTCGGACCCACGGTTGAGGTCGGACTCTGGGGGTGTGCCGCCCTCAGGCTCGGCGAGAATCCGCTCGTCAACGAGCTGTACTGCCAGTTCTGGCGCCACACGCATCAGGATGCCGAAGTGACCCCAGACAGATGCTCCGTACAACCAAGAACAAGCGAGCGCTGAACGAGCTAGGCCGAGCCACTGCCCGCGCATTGTGGATTCTGAATCCACGAGATCGGAGGCATCGGCGCACGCCTCTGCGAGTGTGGCGTAACAGCCAGCGGCATCCCGACGCTCTGCAACCCCTCTGACCCAGCCGAGCTCAGCGCGCATCGCCTCGACAGCGTCATCAGAAGAGCCTTTGCACACAAGTGCCTTAATTGCTGAGGATAACGCACGGCTTCGAGAAGTCGGATCATTCATGACCGAAACAATCTTCAGGGCTCCATCAATGGAACCCGCCTGGGCCAGCGCCTGTGCCACCTCGGCCAGAACCCACGCAAGCGACCAGGGTTCCTCGATCCGCTCAGCCGTGGCGAGGGCCTCCTCGACATGCCCCGCCCCGGCCAGCGCCTCTGCCACCCCAGCCAGAACCCACGCACGCGACCAGGGTTCCTCGATCCGCTCAGCCGTGGCGAGGGCCTCCTCGACATGCCCCGCCCCGGCCAGCGCCTCTGCCACCCCAGCCAGAACCCACGCACGCGACCAGGGTTCCTCGAT
>NZ_MSGO01000049.1 GCF_001929375.1 Actinomyces oris
CGGTCAGGAGATGCCCGATCAAGAAGGGCGTGACGATCTTTCACTCCGACAGGGGGAGCCAGTACACGTCCCAGAAGTTCCTGGATCACCTCAACTCCTATGGTATTCGTCCCTCGGTGGGGCGTACGGGAGTGTGCTGGGACAACGCTTGGGCTTCAGTCATTCAACGCTACGCTCAAGAACGAGAGAGTCCACCGAATGGTTTACCCCACGAAGGACAAGGCGATCAAGGATATTGCCTCGTGGATCGAGCTGAGATACAATCATATACGCCTTCACTCAGCCCTAGGGTATCGCACCCCGAACGAGGCCGAAAGCGATTTCCTGGACCTGAAGAAGGCAGCCTGAAACACAAACAAGCAGCGTCCGAAAAACACCTAGCAGTCCAGGAGCTGCTCAAGATGAAGAGTGTTGGCAGTGATGAAGTGAGCGACATAAAAACCGATAGCTCTTGTGATCCTCGATGGTGGAGGCGCTTGAAGGCGGGGTGCGTGACGCTGGTGGTCCTTCTGGTGGTGACCGGAGGGGTGCTCTATTGGGTGGCGGTCAGTATGGACCCCAGCCTGGGGCCGGAGTCATATCGGGTGCGAAGTGTTGGTAAGACGGCCGCAAAATATCTGTCCGCCGATCCAGATGTTGTGTCAGCGAAGGTCGACCATGCTGAAGCTGACAAAATGGCAGCGTCGTCAGTGTGGGTGCTTCTCTCAAGGACGGTACGAGCGTCCACAAGGCTGCGGATCTGGTAGTCTCTGTGCAGCAGAGAACACTGGAAAAGGAGTCGAAGTACCGGGGCGCCTTGGAGGTGTCACTATCCTGGAAAATAGGGGGCAATGACATCGACGTCAATATCAATTGCCGCCGAGATGCGAACCGTATCCGGGCAGACATTCTGCGCGCGATCAACCCCGCCGGGGAGCCGAAAGCCATCCAGGGCGACATTGACGAGCATGCGGGGCCGACAGTCGACTACGGGGTGGTGACTGCAACGCCGCCCTCACTGACTCAGGCGGGAAGTCCTCATTCTGTGAAGACTTTTACCTTGAACGGCTGGAAGGTGAGCTCGACCAGTAGCGGAACAGGGGATTCGTTCGCCAAGGCTCCATTCGAGCGAATCATCGCTGCTGCTGGGCACGCCGGTCAGAATGGGGCAATCGTGGCCTCACCGTTCGGCGACGGAACCTCAATTCTATTATCGGGGCTCGTGTCGGAACCCGGCGACGTCCTCAGCGTCGATAAGGCTGCGGCCATCGTCCACGGTCTTGCCGACTGCCGCAGTCTTGGTATCTCACGTTTGATGATCGACACGGTACAGCAAGACTCCTCCAGCCCATCTCAGCTGGAGTTCACGTGCCAGGATGGGCAGTTCACCGCCCATGATGATCATTCCTCTGATGGTCGTGAGGCAGAGGTCCTCCAACATGCTGCCGCGCTATGACGGCGATGTGCTCGACCGTCGTTGTGCGCCTGGAAGGATGCGCCGGCGTCGGTGGAGATGACGAGATGCTGTGAAGGAGTCGTTGAGCAGCAGCGTTAGCGCCACCAGGGCGGGAGCGGCGGCGGCCAGGATGAAACCGGCCATCGTGACGCCGGAGTCGTTGACTAGGACGGCCACGAGCGTCAGCACCCCCAAGGACTTCAGCGCCGTCGACGCCCAGCGTGCGGAGGGGGACATTCCACGCGCCGGGGGACGGGAATCCGATCCCCTCACGGGCGGAACGTCCCCGTGGGGGGTGGGGGCGAGCCAGGCGTAGGGGCTCGTGCCGGAGCGCCAGGCCCGCACCTGCCGGCGCCCCCACCACAGGGCCGCGGCCACGAGGGCCACGACGCAGGCCAGGGCTGCCGCCATGACCGGCTTCGTGACGAAGGGGCCGACCAGCGCGTAGGCCTTACGCCCCAGCACGCCGGCGGCCGAGCCGTCGGCCACCTGACGGGCGAAGCGCCCCAGGTGCGTGGGCCCACCGGGCCGGAGGAGATCGACGACGGCGAACCCGCCCACCACCAGGACCGCCGCGGCCCCGATAGCCAGCCAGCGCCGCCAGCTCAGGCGCAGACCCGCCAGGCCCGCCCCGAGAAAGGCCAGCGTCGGCACCAGCGTCAGGGCGCCGCCCACGTCCGCGCCCAGCTGCGGGGCCCCATCAACGAGCAGCGCCGCCCCGCCCAGCAGGGCCGTCACCAGGAGCGCGGTCCGCCGCCCGCCGCCCAGCGCCACCCAGACACCGGCGATGACGACGACGAGAGCACCGGCCACCAGCGCGAAAGCCGTATTCGACACCCCGTAGAAACGGCCCGCCACCACGGCGTTCATGCCCAACGGGTTGTTGAAGGCCAGGGGCGCGCCCGCGGCGGCGTCGACCAACCAGGTCAGCGGGATCGCCGCCGCCACCAGCAGCGCCGTCAGGCCCGCCCCGCTCGAGGGCGATGACGACGCGGAGGGCGTGGGGCCCTCGGCCTCGTCCGGTTGCGGCTCGGCTGCGGCCTCCCCACGGGCGCAGAGGGCGTCGGCTGAGCCGGCTGCCTCAGCGGCGGCCGTGGCGCCGAGCGCTGAGGCGGCGGAGCGGGACCGCCTGTGTCGCCGCGCCAGCGCCACGATCCCGGCGGCCAGTCCCACGATCCCGACCGCGACCAGCGCGGCCGCGACCACGGCGACGACCGAGGCCCACACTGACGGTGAGCCGGCCTGGGCCCCCACTCGCCACCACGGGGCGGCATTGACCAGCAGCAACGCCGTCGGCAGGCCGCTGAGGTAGACGGCCGCCCAAGTGACTCGGCGGCGGAGAGCCTCGCGCCGGCTCGCCTTCGGGTCGCGCAGTGCGACGGCCGCCCAGACCAGGAGCACCACGGCCAGGCCCATGAGCAGGGCACCGGCCCGCATGACCGTGGCCTGAGAGGCGCGGGCGTGCAGGGTGTCGTCGGCGAGCCGCGAGATGCGGGTGTCGCCGGTGGCGTCCTCGGTCGTTGCCACACCTGCGCGGCCGGTTTGGGGCAGCGTGAGCGCGTGGCCGTCGAAGGCCGGGTCACGGCGGCCGGCCAGGGCGGACACGAGAGTCGGGGTGAGGTCGGTCAGCTGGACCAGGCCCGGCTGGTGCGTGGAGTCGCCGACGACAAGACCGTCGGAGGTGCCACGCGTGCTCCTCGTGCCCGCGGGCAGAACCGCCATCTGGGGGCCGGGGGCCTCATCGTCAGCCAGGGAGGCGATGACGAGGCGGGTACCGGGGCGCGCCCGCTCCTGGACCGTGCGCAGGGCGTCGTCGAGGGCGGCGATCCGCTCGGTGTCGGTGGAGGTGGCCTGGGCGGTGTCGACGATCGTGAGGTCAGCGTCGGCGGCCAGGGCCTCGGCCACCGACGGCGCCAAGGGGGCGGGACTGTTCCGTGCGCCCCCTGGTGCCCCCGTGGCCAGCTGCGTGCCGGGGCCGACGGTCTGGATCGAGACGTCGCGCCCGAGGGCTCCAGCCAGGGGGGTGTCGCGAGGGATCGTGGCGGTGGGGCCGGCACAGGAAGCGGCCGGTTCGATGGCGCTCGCGCGCCTGCCCCTGCCCAGGGTGAGCCAGGCGTCGGCAGGGCAGGTGCGGTCCGCCGGGGTGCGCACGGACAGGTTCATCGGCTCACCCCGGGAGGCGAAGGCCAACAGGCGGGCGGCCGCCGAGCCGACACCGGAGGAACCGGGGTCCTCACCGGCGCCCTCGCGGGAGGCCTGCTCCCGCAGGTCCGCCCAGGTGAGATTGTCCGTCGCCAGGACGACCACCGGTGCCGGCCGTGAGGCCGAGGCGGCATTGGACGCAGGCTCCGACGCGGGCTCGGGCGCCACCGCCGTCGGAGCCGCGGTGGCGAGCGCCGAACCCACCACCGCCAGGATCATGCCGATGACCACCAGCAGCACGAGGACGTACACGACCACGCGCACCAGGGGCTGTTGACGTCGTCGAGGTCTCACCCGACCAGCCTACGGGGCCTCGTAGCCCGAAAAGTGTCCAGATGGGACGACTTTGACGGCGTCTCTGCCGGTCGACGCGCAGGCAAACTGCTCTGACCAGCACAAACGCGGGCGGCTCTTCTCGTAGCCGGTTTCAAAGTCGTCCCAGGCGGACAAAATGGGCGCGATGTCCTGGCCGGCATCGGCTCACAGGTACTGGCGGGCCACGGCGACCGACTCCCCGCCATAGCCCCTGCCGAAGAGGAAGGCGTGAATCATGAGGATGTGCCAGGAGTGCAGGCCCACCCGCTCGCGCCAGCCCTCCGCCAGCGGCGAGACCTCGTGGTAGGCCGCGTAGATGCGATCCAGGTAGCGCTGCCCGAACACGCCCAGGGCCGCCAGATCGGTCTCGGCGTGTGCTCCCTGCGCCATCGGGTCAATGAGCACGCCGACCACCGCCGGCCCACCGGCCGCCCCGGGGGCGGGCTCCCGCGGCCCGAGCCCGGCCCCCGGCGGCGCCCACTGGGCGGCCTCATCGGCCGGGGTCCACAGGACATTGCCGCACCACAGGTCCCCGTGCGTGCGGGCCACCGCGACCCGCGCGCCGCGCTCACGGGCGCCGGCGCGCACCAGGGCCGGCTGGTCGGTGTCGAAGTCGCCGTCGCGCAGGCGCTCGCACAGCCGCTCCACGACGCGGGCCCCGCCGGCGCTGATCGAGCCGTTGTCCCGACTGGGCTGCAGGTAGGGCAGGATCCGGTCCTCGGCGTAGAACTCGCCCCAGCGGCGCGGCTCGCCCTCCTCGATGGCGTGCGGGCGCAGCCGGATGTCCGAGCGGCCCATCTGCGCCCGACCGTCCCACCCGGGAGGCGCCGCCCCGAAGGCCGGGGCGCCCGCGGCGTGGGTGACGGCCAGTGCCCGGCCGAAGGCCTCCGCCCCGGCCGGCGTCACGCCGGTCGTCGTCAGTCGCGGCTCCTCCAGCCAGCCCGGGCCGCTGGTCACCGGCACCACGTGAGCCCCACCGTCGGCCATCGCCTCGGCGAGCCAGGTCAGACCCTGGGCCTCCAGGGCGGTGGAGACCGGGCCGTCATCGTGCTTACGGAAAACACTCATGGCTCCAGCCTGCCAGGCCCGGCGCCGTCGCGGGAGGTCGGCAGGCGTTCTGCGGCGGCTGCGGCGGGGGAGTCTGTGGGAGGACGTCAGGTGTCCTGAGAAGGCTCCGGTGGGCGGTCCGCCGGAGGGCTGGTGCTGATCTAGCCGTTGTGGGCCATGAGGATGCTGTCATGGGTTGCCTGGGACAGCCGGGCCTGGGCTGTTCCGGCCTGGCCAGGCCCGGCGGCGGGACCGGACCCGCCGGTGAGGGCCCCGCGTTCCACGGAGCAAGCCGCCACCGGCCCGCCGGCCCGGACTGGCTACCCTGTGCCCATGACTGCTCCCGCTCCGCTCTGGTCCTTCCTCGGGCCGGCCGGCACCTTCACCGAGATGGCGCTGCGCCAGGTCGCCCCCGTCGACGTCGAGCTCGACCCCTGCCCGGACGTGCCCACCGCCCTGGACCACCTGCGCGAGCGCACGGTGGAGGCCGCCGTCGTGCCCATTGAGAACTCCGTCGAGGGCGGGGTCAACGCCACGCTGGACAACCTCGTGGCCTCCACGCCCCTGGTCATCGCCGCCGAGATGGCCGTGCCGATCACCTTCGTCCTGGCCGGCCGCCCCGGCACCCGCCTGGGGGACGTGCGCGCCATCTCCACCCACCCGCATGCCTGGGCCCAGTGCCGCGGCTGGGTCCACCAGAACCTGCCCGAGGCCGTGTACGTCGCCGGGACCTCCACCTCGGCGCCCGCCCGCGCCCTGGCCGCCTCCGAGGGGGACACCGGGTTCCAGGCCGTCCTGTGCAACCCGCTGGCCGCCAAGGAGTACGAGCTGGAGGTCATCGCCGGGGGCGTGGCGGACAACCCCGACGCCGTCACCCGCTTCGTCAAGGTGACCCGGCCCGGCCGCGTGGGCGAGCCCACCGGCGCCGATAAGACCACCCTGCTCGTCCAGCTCCCGCACGACCGCTCCGGCGCCCTGCTGGACATGCTCGAGCAGTTCAGCGCTCGCGGCGTCAACCTCTCGCGCATCGAGTCCCGGCCCGTGGGCGACTCCCTGGGGCGCTACCGCTTCTCCATCGACATCGAGGGGCACGTGCGCGAGGAGCGGGTCCAGGCCGCCCTCATCGGGCTGCACCGCACCTGCCCGGTGGTGCGATTCCTGGGCTCCTACCCGCGGCTGGACGCCCGCCCGACGGCGGTCCTGGCCGGCACCAGCGACAAGGACTTCGTCGTGGCCCGCTCCTGGGTCGCCGACGTCCTCAACGGCCGCGCGCTCTAGACGGGGCCCGCGCAGTCGCCCGGCCGCAGCGGCCTCTTGTCGCCGTCGCGGTCGTACCTTATGCCGTGCGATCGAGGGCTAAGGGCACGACCGCGCGACCTACCCTACGACCGCGCGAGATATCCCCGGTTGGGAGACAGCCTCAGTGGACAGGCGACCGCGGCGTGCGCAAGGCTCGGGGGCGTGAGCTCCTCCGACGCCAGCACCGAGACCGTCTCAGCCGCCTCAGCCTCGTCAACCGCCCCGCTGCCCGGCCGCCGCGGCGCCGGCCCCTACCACGTCATCATGGTGTGCACCGGCAACATCTGCCGCTCCGCCATGGCCGAGATCGTCCTGTGCGACCGCCTGGCCGCCGCCGGTATCCCCGACTCCGGGCCGGGCGGCGTGACCGTCACCTCCGCCGGCGTCTCCGACGAGGAGCGCGGCAACCCCATCGACTCCCGGGCCCGCCGCGTCCTGACCGAGGCCGGCTACGGCACCGGCGCCGACGACGTCTCGCGCGCCACGGGCATCACCATCGCCTCCCACACCGCCCACCGCATCACCGACGCCGAGATCACCGAGGCCGACCTCCTGCTGGCCATGACCGACTCCCACTGGAACGTCCTCCAGCGCCGCGCCGCGGGCCTCGGGGCCGAGCCCGCCCGCATCCGCATGTACCGAGATCTCGACCTGGCCTCCGCCCAGCAGGTCGAGGCGGTCGCCGCGGGCGGGTCCTCCCGCAGCGTCCTCAACGTGCCCGACCCCTGGTACGGCACCATGGCCGACTTCGTCGACACCCTCGAGGTCGTCGAACGGGTCAGTGACGAGCTCGCCGAGCAGCTCGCCGCGCGCCGCGACTGAGGCTCAGTGCAGGCGGTTGCCCAGCCAGCGCGTGACGGCCTGAAAGTACTCGGCGCGCGCCAGCGGCCCGGACAGGGCCAGGTCGTGGACGCCCTCGGGGATCTGGCGGACGGTCACGTCGTCGCCCAGGTACTGGGAGCGCTCGATGATCTGTTCCACGTCGAGGACGACGTCGGAGCGCTGCGCCTCCTCCAGGGTCGCCTTGACGCCGTGGCTGGCCGTTGAGCAGCACACGAGGATCGGCACCCGGATCCCCAGCCCGTGGTGGACCTCGCGCTGCAGACGCCGGATTCCCGCCAGGAAGCCGGCCCGTACCGGGAAGGACGGCGCCGGCTTGAGCGCCAGGTCCCAGTCCCACTCGCCGCGCCAGCGCCGGTGCAGGGATGCCACGTAGTTGTCCTCGCCGCTGCTTCCCGGCTCGCCGATGACGCGTTCGGGGTCCCGCCTCGAGAGGAGATCCACGAAGGCTGAGCCGTAGGAGCGCACCAGCGCCGACCCGCGCAGGTCCAGCCACGGGGAGTTGAGGACGAGCGCGTCCACGGTCCCGGGGTGGTCGGCCGCCCAGATGACCGCCTGCAGCCCGCCGGTCGAGTGCCCGTTGAGGACGACGACGTCGTGCCCGTGCTCGGAGCGGATGATGCGCAGGGCCTCGGCGATCTCCTCGTCATGGACGCGCAGGTCGCGCACGTCGTGCGGGGAGGGGTGCCCGACGCCGGCCCGTCCGCAGGCCCGCAGGTCCAGCGCGTAGAACTCGAAGCCGGCGTCGAGGTAGGCCTGGGCCAGGTGGGTCTGGAAGAAGTAGTCGCTGCGGCCGTGCAGGTAGAGGACCGCGCGCGAGTGCCGGGGCCGGCTGGCCCGGCCCGCCGCCTCGCGCTGGAAGACGAGCACGGCGTGGTCGGCGCCGGGCGCCTTCGTGGGTGACTCGGTCACCGGGATACGGCGGGCCACCCACGGCTCTCCCAGGATGTCGGGGGCGGTCGGCTCGGAGGTCGCACTCATGAGCAGATCCAAGCACGTTGCCCTGTGCGGCGCGAGTAGCGGCGCCGACACGCGACCTGGGAATACCCAGGATGTTGCGGAAACGCCGGTGACGGGCAGCCTGACGGCCGGGCTGAGGGGTCGGGGAGGGACAGGGGCGCAGGCGCGGGCCGAAAGCCGGCCGGCCCGGTACGGCCTGTCCCGGCCGGCTGGCCCCGTACGGCCCGGGCCGAAAGCGGGTCTCGCACAGCCCGTTCCACCCGGCCCGTCTCGTACTTCGGGCACGACACCGGGTACGGGCGTGACCTCGGTCCCTTGGCAGTGGCCTCGCTTGCGTCGCGAAGGCGGCGCTGCGTAAGTTATCGGTGGCCATCCAGAGCAACCGAGAGACCTGGCTCGACGACATTGCAGCAACCCCCTTCATGGTGCGGGTGCTTCCGCCAGGAACGATGGAGGAGTACGTGACAACCAGCGAACAGTCGACCGCCGACCCCGGCCGGCATGAGGAGAGCGACTCCTCCGACTCCCGGCGCGTCGAGTACGGGGAGGGCGTGAGCGCCGAGCTTCGGGACGCTGAGCCTGAGGACGCTGAGGCCGGAAGCCCTCACACCGAGGAGGACGGCTCGGCTGAGGCCCCCATGATCTCCCTGCGCGACGTCCACAAGGTCTACCGCCTGCGCAGCGGCAGAGAGGTGCGCGCCCTGGACGGGCTCAGCCTCGACGTCGCCGCCGGCTCGATCCACGGCATCGTCGGCACCTCCGGGGCCGGCAAGTCCACGCTCGTGCGCTGCCTGACCTCCCTGGAGCGCCCCACCAGCGGACACGTGAGCATCGCCGGCCAGGACATGACCGCCCTGTCGTCCGGTCAGCTGCGTGAGGCCCGACGCCGCATCGGCATGGTCTTCCAGCACGCCAACCTTCTCGACCAGCGCACCACGGCGCAGAACATCGCCTACCCGCTTGCGCTCGCGGGCGTCCCCGGCGGGCAGCGCCACCCGATCGTCAAGCGCATGCTCGACCTCGTGGGCCTGGCCGACCGCGGCGCCTCCTACCCCTCCCAGCTCTCCGGCGGTCAGAAGCAGCGCGTCGGCATCGCCCGGGCGCTGGCCGACGACCCGGCCGTCCTCCTGTGCGACGAGCCCACCTCCGCCCTGGACCCGGAGACCACCCGCTCCATCCTCGACCTCATCAAGAACGTCCGCGACACCCTGGGCCTGACCGTCATCATCATCACCCATGAGATGAGCGTGGTCCGCCAGGTCTGCGACTCCGTCAGCCTGCTTCAGGCCGGACGGATCGTCGAGAGCGGCCGCCTGGAGGACATCGTGCTCGACGTCGACTCCCGGCTCTCGCGCGAGATCGTGCCCTTCCCGAAGGTGCCCGAGGCCGCTGTCGCCCATGGGGAGAGCGTCATCGACGTCTCCATCACCGCCCACCCGGGCCAGCCGGCCGCCGTCGCCCTCATGTCCATGGTGGCCGAGCTCGGCGGGGACATCGCCGCCGGCGTCTTCGAGACGATCGGGCAGGCCCAGATCGGGCGCCTGGCCGTCACCGTCCCCGGGCCCGACACCGAACAGGCCGTGAGCACCCTGCGCCAGGCCGGTATTGCTGCGGAGGTCCGCTCATGAACCCGATCCTCCTTCCGCTGACTCAGGCCGCCGCCCTGCCGAGCGGTCGCACCTGGTTCGAGAACCCGGCCATCCAGAACAAGCTCGGCTACGCCCTCGTTGAGACCCTGGCGATGACCTTCGTCTCCGGGGCCGTGACGGTCATCCTCGGGCTTCTGCTGGGGCTGGCCCTGGTCTCCACCGGCAAGCGGGGCCAGTTCCGCAACCCGACCCTGTACTGGGTGCTCTCGCAGATCGTCAACATCGGGCGCTCCATGCCCTTCATCATTCTCATGGTGGCCCTCATCCCGCTCACCCGGGTGCTCGTGGGCACCTCCCTGGGGTGGCAGGCGGCCTGTGTCCCGCTGACCATCGGTGCGATCCCCTTCTATGCGCGCCTGGTGGAGACGGCCATCAACGACGTCGACCACGGCAAGGTCGAGGCGGCCCTCATGATGGGGGCCTCCGGACGGCAGATCACCTGGGGGGTCCTCGTGCGCGAGGCCCTGCCGATCCTCATCCAGTCGGCCACCGTCACCATCATCACCCTCCTGGGCTACTCCGCCATGGCCGGCGCCGTCGGCGGCGGCGGCGTGGGTGACCTCGCCATCCAGTACGGGTACCAGCGCAACCAGGTGGACGTCATGGTCATCACCGTGGTCGTCATCGTCATCATCGTCGGCATCATCCAGCTGGTCGGCGACATGCTCAGCCGGCTGGTGAACCACCGCTGAGGCGATCACCAGCCGGGTAAGCGCGCTGCGCCGCCTGGAACCGGTCGGCCGCGTCGTCGGCCCCAGCACTGTCAAGACTTTCCTCTCTCCCGTCACTGGGGTTACTCGGCCCCGCGAAAGGAACCACCATGTCCTCCTCCATCTCCCGGCGCACCGTCATCGCCGGCGGCCTGGCCACCGCCGCCGCCCTCACCCTGGCCGCCTGCGGCTCCAAGTCCGGCAAGAACGGCGACGTCCAGGGCATCAAGGTCGACGGCGACACCGCCACGATCACCATCGGCGCCACCCCCAAGCCCCACGTCGAGATCCTCAAGTGGGTCCAGGACAACCTCACCAAGGGCTCCGGCATCAACCTGGACATCAAGGAGATCAACGACTACCAGACGCCCAACTCCTCGCTGGAGGACGGCTCGCTGGCCGCCAACTTCTACCAGACCCCCAACTTCCTGGCTCAGCAGAACAAGGAGAAGGGCTACGACTTCGTCTCCATCGCCGACGTCCACATCGAGCCCATGGGCATCTACACCTCCAAGGGCTACAAGGACGTCAAGGAGATCAAGGAGGGCGGCACGATCGTCCTCAACAACGACCCGGCCAACACGGCCCGTGGTCTCAAGCTCCTGGCCCAGGCCGGGCTCATCGAGCTGGACAAGTCCGCCGAGCTGCCCAGCGACACCGACGTGACCTCCAACCCCAAGAAGCTGAAGTTCACCACGGTCGACGGCGCCCAGGTCTACAAGTCGATGCCGGACGCCGAGGCCGCAGTCATCAACGGCAACTACGCCATTGACGCCGGGCTGAACCCCAAGAAGGACGCGCTCGTCCTGGAGAAGGGCGGCAAGGACTCCGAGTACCCCAACCAGCTCGTCGTGCGCAAGGACGACAAGGACAACGAGCACCTCAAGAAGCTCGCCAAGCTCCTCAACGACGACAAGTTGCGTGACTACATCAGCAAGACCTGGCCCGACGGGGCGGTCGTCGCGGCGTTCTGACGCCGGAAGGCTGCGGCTGAGGGCTTGTTGCGGGTCCGTGCGCGGGGCCGGTTGTCATCATCTGTGGACAGTTCGCGGTCTGCGGGCCCGGGAGCCGGGGCGGCCGCCTAGGTTGAACCGCGGGCGTCCGACGGCGTCCAGCGATACCGGCGGACTCACAGGGGAGAGGACGGCGCAGGGCCATGGCAGCTCGACGAGAACGGACACGGCCGAGCCAACCGGCTCAACCGGTGCGGGGACGCACAACCGGGGACCTCGGGGGCCTGGGCGGCGCGGCTGGGGAGGGTGGCGTCGCCGGTGCCGGGCACTCGGTGGCTCCGCCGGCTGTCGAGGCGCGCGATCTGCGCAAGTCCTTCCCGACCCCCGGTGGGGAACCGATCGAGATCCTGCACGGCATCTCCTGCGCGATGATGTCAGGGCGGATGACGGCGCTGGTCGGCCCCAGCGGCTCGGGCAAGTCGACGGCGCTGCTGTGCCTGGCCGGGTTGGAGCCGGCGACGTCGGGCAGCGTCTCGCTCATGGGGCGCGACCTCGGCGGGCTCTCGGCGGCGCGGGTGGCCGAGCTCTACCGCGACCGGGTGGGCTTCGTCTTCCAGGCCTACAACCTCGTGCCCTACCTGACGGTGCGGGAGAACATCACGATCTCCGACACCCTGGCCGGTCGGCGCCCCGATTCGGCGAGGGTGCGGGAGGTCCTGGCCGGGCTGGGACTGGAGTTGCGCGCTGACGCGGTCGCGACCACGCTCTCGGGCGGTGAGCAGCAGCGCGTCGCCCTGGGGCGGGTCATCTACCGCCGCCCACCGGTCGTCTTCGCCGACGAACCGACCGGGGCCCTGGACACCCGCTCGGCCGCCTTCGTGCTCGCCGAGCTGCGGCGCCTGGCCGACGACGGTGCCGCCGTCATCCTCGTGACGCACGACCTGGGGGCCGCGGCCCTGGCGGAGAGCGTGCTCATCATGCGCGACGGCCGCATTGTCGACCGCCGCCGCGGTGCCACCCCCGACGAGCTGCTGGTCGCCGTCAACCAGACGGGAGCTGCGGCATGACCCGCTACACGCTGCGCGCCCTGGCCGCCCAGTGGCGGGCCTGGTCGGGGACGGTGGCGGTGCTGGCCCTCGCCGCGGGGCTCATCAACGTCTGCCTGGTGCACCGCATGACCGTCACCCGTCCCGACGTCGTCGCCGCGGCGCGGGCGGCGGGCGTGGCCCCGGCCGAGCTCACGGTTCCCGGTGTCTCGGTCGCCTTCTACACGGCGATGGTGGCGGTTCCGGTGGTGGCCGTCGTCGGGCAGTCCTGCGTGCAGGCACTGCGCACGACCTGGGCCCTGTGGCGGCTGGCCGGCGCCCTGCCCTGGCAGGTGCTCGCCGCCGTCCTCGCCACCGTGGCGGTGCTGGGACTGGTGGCCTGCGTGCCCGGGATCCTGCTGGGGCAGGTGGCGTCCCAGCCCTTCGCCTCGGTGCTCACCCGCCTGGCAGCCGCGCGCATGGGGCGGATCGAGGTCGCCCAGACACCGACGACGCTCCTGCTCACCGTGGTGGTCGTGGTCGCCGTCGCGGTCCTGGGGGCCGTGGGCCCGGCACGCACCGCGGTGAGGACACCTGCCGTGGAGGCGGTGCGTGATGTGGCCCCGGGTGGGCGACGCCGCATGGGTGTGGGGCGACGGATCCTGGCCGGACTGTGGGTGCTCGCGTGCGCGGGACAGCTGCTCATCGCTTTTCTGGCCCCACCTGGGAGGAAGATCGATGGATGGCCGACCGGCGGTGGCCAGGCGACCCTGGCGTCCCTCCTGCTCGCGGTCCTCGCGGTGCTGCTGGCGCCCGCGCTCATCCCGCGACTGCTGCGGCTGTGGTCGGCGCCGCTGGCGCGGTTGAGTGGACCGTGGCTCATCGCGCGCCGTTCGGCGCTGTGGCGCAGCGAGTCGGCGGCAAGTGCCATCGGCCTGCTCGCCCTGGCGATCTCCTTCACTGCGGCGCTCACGACCAGTCTCGCCACGGGGCAGGCGGTGGTGGAGGCGGCGCGCCTGAGCATGACGATCAACCAGGAGGACTCCCTGGTCCTGGCGACGATCCTCGGGGCGATGGCACTGCTGGGGGCCGTGGCCGTCGTCGGCATGTCCTCTCGGTCCCGGCAGCGCGAGCTCGCGGTGTTGCGCTGCGCCGGGAGCACGGTGCGCGGCGTGTGCCGCCAGGTGGTCGTCGAGGCGGGCCTGTACGTGGGGACGGCCCTGCTGATCTCGCTCGTGCCGTTGGTGGTGACGACGGCCGGCGAGTCCCTTTTCTACGCCAGGGCGGGGCTGCCGCTGGTAGTGCGCCCCGGCGTCGGGCCGGTGTTGCTGGTGGCGCTCCTGTCCTTCCTGACCCTGGCCGCGGTGTTGCTCGCTCCGATCCGGGGCGCTACCCGGACCCCGATCGGCACCGTCCTGGCGGCTGAGTGAGATGGGCCGGAGCAGGTGAGCTGAGGCCGCTGGTTGCCTGGGGCTCGAGGAGGCTGGCAGAAGTGATAGCGCCCCGCCTTGTGTCAACGCCCACCGAGCCCTACACTCAAATCGCTCAAAACGATCAACTCGAAAACAGTGGACGAACAGCAGTGTAGGAGTACACCATGACCGTGACGATTGAGAGCAAGACCTACCTTCCCGAGGAGGATGTCGCCGGGCGCTTCACCGAGCTGGTGACGGAGCTTGAGGCATCCTCCGGTGCGGCGCTGACCATCAATGGTGAGACGATTGACCTCCCTCCCGCGGTGGCTGAGGCTCTTCTTCAGGTCGTGGATGCGATGCGTCGAGGTCTGGCTGTCACGGTGGCGCCGCAGGACCAGCGTCTGACGACGCAGGAGGCGGCTGACATGCTGGGCATCTCACGGCCGACGCTGGTCAGGATGTTGGAGGCCGGCGAGATCCCGTTTGAGAAGGTCAGACGGCATCGTCGCTTGTTCCTCACTGACGTGCTGGAGTTCCGTGAGCGTCAGCGTCGGGCAGCGAATGAGGCCCTGTCGGACATGGTGGCCGACGCTCAGGCGATGGGCGCCTACGATGACGACCCTGCCGAGGTGCGCCAAGTCCTCAAGGACCTCCGCTCCCAGGACTGACCGATTCGGCGCCCGCTGCGACCGTGCTTGGCGGCCCGCTGGCTGCGGTCGGGGTTCAGATCTCGGGGCGTAGGGTACGGTCGCGACGGAGAGGAGGGACGCTGGTGTCCGGTGCAGAGCGCAGCTCGTCGTCGGCCATGAGGGTGCGGGTCGACTGGCGGACGCTGGGTGAGTGGGTGCGTCAGCCGGCGCCCGCGCAGGCCGGTCCCG
This sequence comes from Actinomyces oris, assembly GCF_001929375.1. GTDB lineage: Bacteria > Actinomycetota > Actinomycetes > Actinomycetales > Actinomycetaceae > Actinomyces > Actinomyces oris_B. The sequence continues at coordinate 14,729 of NZ_MSGO01000049.1, forward strand.
TGCATCCTGTCCACGCTGCTCCTCATCCTGTGCGCCACCTACCAGGGTGGCATGATCGGTAGTGCGGTGCTGACCGGCCGGGTAGGCGACGGCGGGCTGGTTGCGGGGATCGCCCCAACCAGAATCGGTTTCGCGATTCTCGTCCTGGCGGCCATGGGGTCCACGGCACTCCTCACTGCGCGAGGCAGGTACCCGCTGGCGGTCTTTCTGGCCGAGTGTGCCGTCTACGTGGTGGCCTCGGCACTGGGGCTAACAACTTCTTCCTCGTCCCGGTGCTGGTGGCGCTGGGGAGCGCGGTGAGCCGCCTCCCGCTGTGGCAGCACCTCGCAATCATCGGTGCGGCCTGCCTCATGGCGACGGCCAGTGCGGTCCTGGTGGCCCCGCCCGGGGTCCTGATGGAGGAGTGGCTCAGCCAGGTGGTCGCCGTCCTGCTGACGGCCATCGCGGCGATGCTGGCGCGCAGTGTCGCGAACTGGCGGGCGGCGCAAGCCGGGGCCAAAGCCGAGCGGGAGCGCTTCCGGGCGCTTCGGGCCGAGCGCGACCGCGCAGTGAGCCGGGCCGATATCGCCGCCGAGCTGCACGACTCCGTGGGGCACGGCCTGACCACGATCATCGCCCTGTCCGAGGGGCTGGCCGGTGGCGCCGAGCCGGAGGTCGATGAGGCGCTCGGAGGCATCAACGAGGTGGCGCGGGAGTGCCTGGAGCAAACGCGCCGGGCGGTCAGGGCCCTGGCCGACGGTGAGGGTGAGTCAGCGGAGTCGCCGGATCGGGACGGCGCCGGGCGCCGAACCTGGGATGAGATCAGGAGCGTCGTCGGCAGGGTGAGGTCACTGGGTGTCACGGTCGTCTTCACCTAGACCGGGCAGCGGGCCGACGACGCCGGGCAGGCCGACCTGTGCTTCGCGCTCACCCGGGAGGCACTCACCAACGCGGTGCGGCACGCGCCCGGGCTGTCGCAGGTGCAGGTGTCCTGGGACCACGGCGAGTCGGCGGCAACGGTGACGGTTCGTAACGACGGCTCCTCGGGTGGCAGAGATGGGGAGGGCAACGGTTACCGTGACGATTCCGCGGAGGGGACGGGCCTGCTGCGGTTGCGGGCCCGGGTCGAGGCTGTGGGAGGCTCGCTGGACTGGGGGCCCGAGTCCGACGGCGGCTGGCTGGTGACGGCGACGGTGCCGAGAACTCGCGGTGAGGGCTGAGGCATGGGTGCGGAATCGGAGGGGCTGAGGCCGACGTCGGTCATGATCGTGGACGACCAGCGCTACGCGCGCCTGGGACTGGCACTCATGATCCGCAAGGCGCCGGACCTGCGCGTGGTGGCGGAGGCCGGTGACGGGCAGGAGGCGCTGGAGACTCTGGAGTGGCTGAACCGGTCAACGGGGCTGCCCGACGTCATGCTCATGGATGTGCGAATGCCGGGCATGGACGGGATCAGCGCGACTCGAGCAGTGGCGCAGCGGTTCCCGACGGTGAAGGTTCTGGTGCTGACCACCTACGACGAGGACGACTACGCCTTCGGGGCGCTGGAGGTGGGGGCCTCGGGGTTCCTGCTCAAGGATGTGCGCGCGGCGCAGCTGGCTCAGGCGGTGCGGGCGGTGGCGCAGGGCGATGCCGTACTCACGCCGCGCGTCACCAAGGAGCTTATTGCGCGTGGGGTTCCGCGGGCGCTGTCCGGTGCGCAGCGCGAGGGGCTGCGGGAGAGATTCGGGGCGCTGACGCCCAGGGAGTTCGACGTGGCCAGGCTCATTGCGGAGGGCATGTCGAACGAGGAGATCGCCGAGCGGCTCGTGCTGCAGCCTGCCTCCGTGCGCCGCAACGTCAGCCGCATCCTGGCCAAACTCCACCTGCGCGACCGCGTCCAGATCGCCGTCGCCTGGTACAAGGGTGGTAGAACAATAATGAGTAATCGACGTGAAGTTAAACGGAATTAACTCAACTGAAACTAATGCCAAATTAGTTCGTTTGGAATAATGGAGTTAACGTGCAAACTTCATTAAATTGGAGTGGTGGTTCTTGAGGCTCAAATTTGGGTCTTGAGTCTCCTGTCGTTGCAGTGCTACCCTCGAGGCGAAGCTCAAGTGATTGGGCCTGAAAGGAAAAGTTTGTCAACCACTCTATGTGGTTGTCAGCACTACATTGAAGATATGGATGTCGTTATGGATGACATTATTTCTGAAGTGCGTCGCTGTCTTGAGTTGAAGCTTTATCTTGCTGCACTCGCTCTGGCCTTGATGATTCCTGACATGTGTGGCGCCATAGAAAACTCGGGCAAACAGATGAAGTCTTACGATCGATACGTCGTGTGGTTTGATAAATGGGTGGCCTCAAAGTACGTGAGATTCATTGGCGGGAATGAAAAAGATAAAATATGTTTCGAGAAGGAATCGCCCTTTTTCTTTACTGGCGACGCCTGTTATGCGTTAAGGTGTGCCTTTCTTCATGAAGGAAGCAGTGATTTCAAAAGGAAGACCTTCGATAGGGGCGATCCTGAAGTTGCGGATTATCAATTCCGGCTAGTGTTGGGTGGTTCTGATGGATATGGGTGCAGCGAGTATCGATATGGCAGATTGAAAATCAACAAAACTTACAATGCAACAATAAATATTGCTGGTCTCTGTGAGAACATATGTTGTGGTGCAGAAAAGTTCTATGAAACGCGGGGGAATCTGAACTCCACAAAGCGACGTTCAGTTTATGTTGATCTCAAGGACGTATTGCGGCACAGTCACATACCGTAAGCAGTGGTACGGCATAGGTGATCAGTGGGACTTTAGTCGTTCGTTTACTAGCTCAGGATCCACTCCAAGTTCGATGGCGGTCCATGCGCGAATTAAGGTGAGTCCCTGTTCGGCTTTTTCATCTGCAACTCGCCAATCTGTTGCCGGTCTGTTTGCATGCTTTAGCCCGTTGTAGGCGTTTCCTGCCTCAGTAATCCAGTTGTTGGGAGTTGATGATTTTGTGACGACGGACGCCAGCGGCTCGCCTAGCAATCTGACGATCTGACGCACTTGGTCATTGAATGTTTTGAGCCGACTTTTGGGGACGTTAAGGCATTTTCCAATAGAATAGCCCAACGACTCTAAAGCTATTGCTACGTTGATGTACCTCATTTCTGAAGTGAGGTTGTCGCTAAAATATGTTGATATTGCGATGTTCAGTGCTCGACGCCAGGGTGATCTTGGGGACAGCCAGTTTTTAAGTTGGTTTGATTCGGTTTCATCGAGATGAAATAAAGGTGTTACTTTTTGGGAGTTCGCTTCTAACGGTACCTTATCTCTGTGTGCCTCTGGAGTAAATGTGTCGTGCCATTGCTGAATGCTTTGGCCTCGCCGGATTACTTCGTCATCTGTTCTCCGTGCAGACTCGATGGTGAATCGGCAGGCTTTGCCATAAGCGAGTGTCATCAGGTCTGCCATCATTTGATGAGAGCTCTCGTGGCTTTGCCAACTTTTCAAAGGTTCTGAATGCGTTCTATATACTAGAGCCCCAGATATCGATGTCACTTCATCGTATTCTGCGGGCTTGTGATAAAAGTAAGTTTCAAGCTGCGGATCAAGTTCGCCTGGAAGGTGTTTTGGGGGAAGATTTTTTGCTTTTGCCGACATTCCGATAAGCTTGTTTTGCTTTCTGTCGTATTCTATTTCTGTTTCGGTCGGCCACATTTCTGCCCATTCTGCGAGGCCGTCTATTTTAGATGTGAGTCCATTAATTTCGGAATAGTCCTTGCCATTGCTTCCCGTATCAATGGTGTGGCGATATCGAAATTTGAGTTCATTGTAACCTGCTGTTGAAACAAGAGACTTTTGAAGTTTTCCATCATTAAGGGTTATCCGGCTCTTCGTGTTTGAGGGTGTGGT
>NZ_MSGO01000050.1 GCF_001929375.1 Actinomyces oris
TAAGGAGTCGGAGATGATGAGGGCGAAGGCGATGAGGGCTGCGCTCATGGCTACGGCCACGAGGGCTGCCGCGGTGCGCCGTAGGTCGAGGAGGGAGGGCATTAGCGGGCCTCCATTCCTGTGGCGTAGGGGCTGCCGAAGCCGAACATCTGGGTTGCGCTGGGAGGCGCGGCGTGGCGGGCGCTGTAGACCTCGGCGGGACGGGGCGCGTGGGCGGTGCTCGCTCTGGAGGCGCGGCGGGGCTCCGGTGCGGTCGCCGGGGTGATGGCGCGACGCGTCGGTGCGGGGGGAGCCGGGGGTGCCGGGGTAGCCGGTGCCGTCATCGGTGCTGCGTGGGCGTGAGCAGGGGGCGCCTGCTGGGCTGGGCGGGCAGTTGGTGTGGTGTGGGTGCCGGGGGTGTGGTGGACGGTGTCGTCGTTGGTGATGCGTCCGTCGCGTAGGCGGATGATGCGGTTGGTGGTGGCTGCGGCTTGTTCGTCGTGGGTGACCATGACGACGGTCTGGCCCAGGGTTTGGCACATGTGGGCGAGGGTTTGTAGGAGGTTGGCGGCTGAGGCGGTGTCCAGGGCTCCGGTGGGTTCGTCGGCGAAGATGACTTTGGGGCGGCCTATCAGGGCGCGGGCTACGGCTACGCGTTGCTGCTGTCCGCCGGAGAGCTCGTTGGGGCGGTGGGACAGGCGGTCGGTGAGGCCCAGGACTGAGATGACGGCGTCGTACCAGTCTCGGGATGGTTTGCGGTGTGCCAGGCGCTGGGGTAGGAGGATGTTCTCCTCGGCGGTCAGGGTGGGTAGGAGGTTGAAGGACTGGAAGATGAAGCCGAGCTGGTCGCGGCGTATGGTGGTGAGCTGTTTGTCCTTCATGCCTGACAGGTCCTGTCCGGCGATGAAGACGCTGCCGGAGGTGGGGGTGTCCAGGCCGGCTAGGCAGTGCAGGAGTGTGGACTTGCCTGAGCCGGAGGGGCCCATGATGGCTGCGAACTCTCCTTCGGTGATGGTGAGGCTGACCGTGTCCAGGGCGATGACCTGGGCGTTGCCCTCGCCGTAGACCTTACGCAGAGCACGGGCCTCAACCACCTTGTTGACGGTGGGACTGATGTGTGGAATCTGGTGCGGCATGGTGCTTCTCTTCCTTCCGGGCGGGAGCCGCGGCCGGTGTGCCGCACAGTCCCCGTGATAGATGGGTGGATGCCTCGAGGCTAGGAATCGGGGAGACGAACCGGAATGCGTCGAAGGGACGGGCTGCAGTGGCGTCTCCGCCTTTAGGATGAGATTTGACCGCTGCCCATAATCAGACTCGTTGTAGGGCGTCTGACGCCGGGTGAGCGGAGCGCCGCAGGCGAACCGGGCGACGCGACCGGGGCTCAAGCACCGCCGCCGGCCCCTTCGGACGGGGGCGGCGCCGCAGGACGTAGAACGTCTTGCGTGAGATGGAGTGCTCAGCGCAGAACGTCGCCACCGCCCCACGAGGCGCGTCATCAGGCCACTGGGCGATCACCAGACGGACACGAGGATCAACACTACGATTCTTATCTGAGCTCACCGCTCAATCTCAGACCACACGTGTCACCCCCCCAGAACCCTCCGAAGTGTCACCGATGTCCTGACACAGACCTGACACGGAACTGTCGCCCATGTTCAGAGACGTAACAGCCTGAAATGCGGAGCGTGCAGTACCGAAAAGAATATTCGGCAGCATTCTGGAAGCTAGTCCTGGGCGAGGGCGCGGATGGGTGGGATCCTACTGGCGCTCTCAGCTGGGCGCAGTGAGGCCAGGACTCCGACTGCGGTGGCAGCCAGGAGGATGCCACCCAAGACCAGGGTTAAGGTAAGCCACGGGACTTGGAGGATTGTGAGGAAGTCCCCGGAGTTTGTGTTGAGTAGGGCGGCCACCCCTGCGATACCCACGCCGCAGCCGAGCAGGATACCGATGCTGCCGCCCAGGAGGGCGATAAGGATGGCCTCGGTGATGAACAGAAGCCTGATTTCCTTGCGTTGGGCACCGGTGGCGCGCAGGACTCCGAGCTCGCGGGTGCGTTCCAGGACACTGATGGTGATGGTATTGGCCAGTCCGGATAGGGCGATCAGTAGCGTGAAGATCAGCATGGCGCCGATCGCTATGGCGACTTGCTGAACCTGGTTGGTGAAGTTGACGCGGCCCTCCTGGGAGTCGGCGACGTATAGTCCGGTACCCGCCAAGGCCTTGCGGACGGCGGAGACAGGGGTCTGGTTGGAGGCGTCCCCACTGGTGCGCACCCACAAGATGGAGGCGGTTGGGACCTCTCCGACCAGCCGATTCGCGACGGTGGGCGTGATGGCGGCGTCGAGCCCCTCCTTCACTCGGACGGTGAGTTCAACGCTTCCGGCAGGCCCCTTGAGGGTCACAGGTGTTCCGTCGGGGATGTTGTATATGCGACTCAAGATGAGGGTCTGGTCGTCGAGAGTCTCCAGGGCTTCCCGGGAACGGAGGACTGGGGAGACCTTCTTCTGGTCGACGGCGGCAACGTTAAGGCTTTCTTCCTGGATGCCCTGGTCTTCACTGGTCATCTTGACGTCAAGCCACGGGAGAGAGGTGACATAATCCACCCCGTCAACGGCTGCAATCTTTGTGACAGTTGACGAGGGATCTTGTCCGCTTTCGAACTCTCCCACGATGATGTCAATGGGAGTATTGGAACTGACGTAGTTCTGCATGGACGATGCAATGCCGGCCAGCCCGCTGGCCATCGTGGCTGCCACAGCGACAGCGACGAGCAGAGACGCAGTGGTCGCGGCGGACCGCTTGGGATGACGGGCCAGATTGCGGGAGGCCAAGTGGAGGATTGGTTTGTGGGTCTGGCTACAGACTAATTCGATCAGGCGAGACATTCCGATGACGAGCAGAGGAAGTGCAAAGATGATTCCGAGGACGGATATCCCTGCCCCTGCCCCGATTATCTGCAAGAAGCCCCAGGTAATCCCGCCCTGAATGAGGCCAAGGCCGAGTATGGCGACGACCACACCCGCGACTGCCGTCGCCATCCGTCGTCTGCTAAGTGACTTTTGGTTGGAGGCCTGCTCGGTCAGTGCCACAAGTGGAGATACTCGAGTGGCCTGGCGCGCCGTCCTCAAGACGGAGACCAAGGTCATCACTGTGCCGACAAGGAGCGCCAAGGCGAACGTTGTCCAGGAGATGGTCAGATGGCGGGGTTTGACGCTCTCGATGATGCCGAGATGGATCACCGGAACCGCTATGGCGGCGCCGACGATAGCCCCCGCTACGGATCCAGTCAGCCCGGTGAACAAAGCTGTGCGCAGCACAGAACCCATGATCTGGCTGCGGCTGGCGCCGACACAGCGCAGCAGCCCGATCTGACGGGTCTGGCGAGCCATAAGTGTCGTGAAGGTTGTGGCGATGACTATCCCGGACACGACGATGCACACAGGGGCGATGATTTGCAGAAGGGTGAGTGTCTTCGATGCCGTAGCGTCTGAGTTCTCGGCGCGCATGGTGACTATGTCGGAGGCTGTGTAGGCTTTCGTGTCGGGCTGTGTGGCCGCCAGAGCCTTGGTGACGGAGCTGAGAAGCTCCTTGTCACTGGTTCCCGCCTGTGCGGTGACGTAAAGGATGGTGGGGCCATCAGGAAGCCCCATTGCGGCTTGCGCCTCTCCAGTAGCGAAGATGTAGGGGGTGTCGTCAGTATCACCCCGTGTGATGTCGGCCGCCGGCTGGACCACGCCCACGATGCTGACTGTTGTGGGGGAGGCATCCTTGGAAGCCTTCAGGCTCAGGGTGCTGCCGACTTTTACGCCCTGCTGACGCTCTAGGACGGCGGGTGCGACAGCGATCTCGTTAGCGGTTTGCGGCAGTCGCCCCTCTGTTAAACGGGTACCGCCCGTGAGCTTCGGTACATTCAGGACAATGAGACCGCTTTCTTGTCCTGTGCCCGCGCGGCTAGCTTGAACCCCTCCGTCGACATAGGGGCGTACGGACGCAACTCCGCCAGCTGCGGAGACCTCTCGCACAGCCTGCTCGGAGATCCTGCCGCTGGCAGTGTCGCCGCTAGAGCCTGCTAGAACTACCACGTCAGCGTCGCCGACGCTCGCTCGGGCGTTCTCAGTCACTTTTGCTTG
>NZ_MSGO01000051.1 GCF_001929375.1 Actinomyces oris
CACACCGCAAACCATCCCGAGACTGGTACGACGCCGTCATCTCAGTCCTGGGCCTCACCGACCGCCTGTCCCACCGCCCCAACGAGCTCTCCGGCGGACAGCAGCAACGCGTAGCCGTAGCCCGCGCCCTGATAGGCCGCCCCAAAGTCATCTTCGCCGACGAACCCACCGGAGCCCTGGACACCGCCTCAGCCGCCAACCTCCTACAAACCCTCGCCCACATGTGCCAAACCCTGGGCCAGACCGTCGTCATGGTCACCCACGACGAACAAGCCGCAGCCACCACCAACCGCATCATCCGCCTACGCGACGGACGCATCACCAACGACGACACCGTCCACCACACCCCCGGCACCCACACCACACCAACTGCCCGCCCGACCCAGCAGGCACCCGTCACCCCCACTCAGCCGGCTCCTCCTATGCCACCTATGATGGCACCGGCAACCCCGGCCGGCCCCGCCGCAGGATTCGACGCCGCGACACCCCCGGCCGGCTCCGTGCCGGTGCGTCGGGCCATCACCCCGGCGGCCGCACCGGAGCCCCGCCGCACCTCCAGAGCGAGCGCCGCTCCCGAGCCCCGTCCCGCCGCCGTCTACAGCGCCCGCCACGTCGCGACTCCCAGCGCAACCCAGATGTTCGGCTTCGGCAGCCCCTACGCCACAGGAATGGAGGCCCGCTAATGCCCTCCCTCCTCGACCTACGGCGCACCGCGGCCGCCCTCGTAGCCGTGGCCATGAGCGCCGCCCTCATCGCCTTCGCCTTCATCATCTCCGACTCCTTCCGCACTCAGACGCAAACCAGCGCGCGGGTGTCCGTAGGCGACGCCGCTGTCGTCGTCCAAGACGGTCGTAGAGCCAACAGTACGGAAGGCGCCCTGGACGACTCCCTCCTCAACCGGGTCTCCGCCCTTGACGGTGTCAGCTCCGTCCGTGGTGCCCACTGGGACATGCTGTGGCTCGACCTGCCCAAGCAGCTAAGCGCCGTCGGAGCCCAGGTCGCCGTCCAGGACGTCCCGGCGCTCACCAAGTTCACCACCCTGAGCAGCGGCCGGCTCCCCACCGCCACCGGTGAGGTGGCCATCGACTCCGACCTCGCCGAGCAGCAAGGCCTCAGCGTCGGCGACACCATCCGCTTGAGGACCAAGGACAACGACAACGCTAAGGCCGTCCACTCGGCTCCCACGGTGGTCGGCATCATCTCCGCCGGAGCCGACAGCAAGGAGACCGGCACCGGCACCCTCTACGCCACCGCAGAGCAGCTCCAAGCGATGGGAGCCAGAATCAATTACTACAGGCTCTACGTCAGCGCCAAACCTGGAACTGACACCAGTTCATTGATGAGGAATGTGTCCGAAATCATTCACTCTACCCAGCCCTCCGCCGTCATCCAGAGCGCGGACGAGGCCGTCTCTCAGCGAGCTAAAGCCGAATTAGGAGGGACGATCATCTCAACCATCCTCAACCTCCTGGCCCCGGTCTGCGCGGCGGTCGCCATCATCGTGATCGCCACCACCTTCAGCACGCTGGTGGCGCGCCAGACCCGCATGGTCGGCCTCATGCGCTGCATAGGATCAAGTCGCCGTCAGGTGATGCTCGCCGTGTTGCGCACTGGACTCCTTACTGGCCTGGTCGGCTCCGTCCTGGGCACGGCGCTCGGGACCGGTCTCGGCGCCATCGCCGTGTCCTCGGGAACCTTCGCGGACCTCAAGGCCGATCAGCTCACCATCTCCCCGGTGTCCCTCGGGCTCACCGTCGCTCTGGGGGCACTAGTCACCTTCATCGCCGTGCTCCGCCCCGCCCGCAAGGCCACCCGCATCTCACCGCTCGTGGCACTCACCGGACAGGTCGCAAGCACCAAGCAGGCCGGACGCAGAAGGATATGGGTCGCCGTCGCAGGAGTCATCATCGCCGCCATCGGTGCGGCCGTGGTCGCCCTCGGCATCCAGGTATCCGATATCTTCATCACAGCATGCGGGAGCGGCATCGTCGTCCTCGGCGCGGTCCTCGGCCTTCCGCTGCTCGTCACCGTCATCATCGGATTCATCGGAAGAGTCAGTGGTGACGCGCGATTCCCGGTCCTGCGCCTGGCTACCCGGAACCTGGCCCGCAACTCCGGACGGTCCGCCGCGACCGCAGCCACGCTCTTCGTCTGCGTCCTAGTGGGGTCAGCACTCTTCGTCGGCCTGTCCTCCTTGAACGCCTCCTTCGACGCCATCCTCGGCCACAGCTCACCAGTGGACGCCAGAATCTTCGGAGTCACACCGCAAACCGATACCGCGCAGCTGACGAAGCAGGTCAAAGCAGTCAACGGAATCAAGGACGCGACCTACGTCCCCACCCTCGACCTGACCCAGAACGTCAACGGAGAATCGAAGGACATTACTGTCGACGTCATCGACCTCAAAGCCATCGCCCCCATCGCACGGTCCACCAGCGGCCTGGAGGGCCTTGACGACAAGACCCTCATTGTGGGCGGCATCTATAACATTCCAGATGGCGCCACAGTCACCCTGACCGGCGCTACCGACAGCGTTGAGCTGACGGCCCGCGTCCAGGAGGGCTGGGGCGCCGCCATCAGCCCGGCAGTGGCCCAGCGCCTCAACGGCGACACCCCCACCAACACCACCATGTGGGTTCGGTCCACCGGCAATTCCATGACATCCGATACCGAGCACGCCCTCAATGCGGCTGTCCGAGGTCAGGCTCTGATGGTGGCCGGTAGCGCCGCCGCCAGTGAGCAGATGTCATCCATCATCACGAGGATGGCCCTCATCGTCTGCCTGGTTCTGGGGGCCGCCCTCGTCATCGCCCTGTCCGGGCTGGCCAACACCACGGACGTCTCAGTTCTGGAACGCATTCGAGAGATCGGGGTTCTACGCGCCACCGGCAGCTCCCGCCAGGAGATCCGGCGCCTCATCGTCACCGAGGGAACCCTCCTGGCGGCCGTGGGGGGGAGCCTCGGTCTCCTCATCGGAATGTTCCTCGGCACAGCAGGCACGGTTGCGGCGGGAGGGGCCGCTAAGGGTATGTCTGTGCACATCCCCTACCTCGCACTGATCGGCATGTTCGCCGCGACCCTGGCCGTCGGCCTGCTGGCCTCGCTGCGCCCGGCCGGGCGCGCAGCCTCGGTGCCGCCGGTCATGGCACTCGCAGAGGACTGATCGACAACAAGGGGCCCCTGTTGTGGGAGATCCTGCGCGACTCCTACGCCCGTCCGGGGCTGAATAGAGCGGCCGCGAGCAATCGGGCCCTTGAGCAGATGGTTCTGGCGCGTCTGATCGAGCCCACCTCCAGGCCCAGATCCCTCGCCTGCTGGGTGACCTGGGCCTGGAGTCGGTCGGCATGCGGACCTTGTTCCGTTCTCAGGGTCGCTGCATGGAGCAGGGCTACCGCGAGGGCCTCTCACGGGCCCTGTTCGATCACGTCACCACCGGCAGGGGCCTGGCCCTGTGCCCGCACGACATGAACACCTTGTATTTCAAGGCCGAGCGTGAGGATGATCTGAGGCGGGTGGGTTGCTCCAAGGAGCAGAGGCTCGTCCCCAGATCGTCGCCGGGCTACTGATCGACCAGGTCGTGACAGGCCGATGGCTTCATCCGGTTCGCCTGCGGCGCTCCGCTCACCCGGCGTCGGGCGCCTTCCAACGAGCCTGATTATGGGCTGCGGCGGGAGTCTCATCCTAAAGGCGGAGACGCCACCGCAGTCCGTCCCTTCGGCGCATTCCGGTTCTTCTCCCCGATTCCTAGCCTCTAGGCATCCACCCATCTATCACGGGGACTGTGCGGCACGCCGGCCGCGGCCCCGCCCGGAAGGAAGAGAAACACTATGCCGCACCAGATTCCACACATCAGTCCCACCGTCAACAAGGTGGTTGAGGCCCGTGCGCTGCGTAAGGTCTACGGCGAGGGCAACGCCCAGGTCATCGCCCTGGACACGGTCAGCCTCACCATCACCGAAGGAGAGTTCGCAGCCATCATGGGCCCCTCCGGCTCAGGCAAGTCCACACTCCTGCACTGCCTAGCCGGCCTGGACACCCCCACCTCCGGCAGCGTCTTCATCGCCGGACAGGACCTGTCAGGCATGAAGGACAAACAGCTCACCACCATACGCCGCGACCAGCTCGGCTTCATCTTCCAGTCCTTCAACCTCCTACCCACCCTGACCGCCGAGGAGAACATCCTCCTACCCCAGCGCCTGGCACACCGCAAACCATCCCGAGACTGGTACGACGCCGTCATCTCAGTCCTCGGCCTCACCGACCGCCTCACCCACCGCCCCAACGAACTCTCCGGCGGCCAGCAGCAACGCGTAGCCGTAGCCCGCGCCCTCGTGGGCCGCCCCAAAGTCATCTTCGCCGACGAACCCACCGGAGCCCTGGACACCGCCTCAGCCGCCAACCTCCTACAAACCCTCGCCCACATGTGCCAAACCCTGGGCCAGACCGTCGTCATGGTCACCCACGACGAACAAGCCGCAGCCACCACCAACCGCATCATCCGCCTACGCGACGGACGCATCACCAACGACGACACCGTCCACCACACCCCCGGCACCCACACCACACCAACTGCCCGCCCAGCCCAGCAGGCACCCGTCACCCCCACTCAGCCGGCTCCTCCCGCACCACCGATGACCGCGCCGGCACCCCACCCTGGCCCCGCCGCAGGATTCGACGCCGCGACACCCCCGGCCGGCTCCGTGCCGGTGCGTCGGGCCATCACCCCGGCGGCCGCACCGGAGCCCCACCGAGTATCCAGGCCGGACGTTGCTTCCGCACCGCCAGCACCCCACCCCACCGCCCGCCATGCCGCGGCTCCCAGCGCGACCCAGATGTTCGGCTTCGGCAGCCCCTACGCCACAGGAATGGAGGCCCGCTGATGCCCTCCCTCCTCGACCTGCGACGAACAGCCGCGGCGTTCGTGGCCGTGGCCATGAGCGCCGCCCTCATCGCCTTCGCCTTCATCATCTCCGACTCCTTCCGCACCCAGCTACAGACCAGCGCACGTCTATCCGTAGGCGACGCCGCCATCGTTGTCCAGAACGGTCGTAGAGCCAACAGTACGGAAGGCGCCCTGGACGATTCCCTGATCAAGAAGCTCTCCGCTCTCGACGGCGTCGCCTCTGTCCGCGGCGCCCACTGGGACCTACTGTGGCTCGATGTGCCCAAGCAGTTGCGAAGCAGGTCCCAGGTCGTCGCTCAGGACGTGCCAACACTCACCAAGTTCACCACCCTGAGCAGCGGTCGGCTCCCCAAGACAACCGGCGAAGTCGCCATCGACACGGTACTCGCCGAGCAGCAAGGCCTGAACGTCGGCGACACCATCAAAATGAAGAACGATGACAAGGATGACGCCATCCACTCATCTTCCACGATCGTCGGCATCGTTTCCGCGGGAGCGGATAATCAAATTTCCGGACCTGGAATTATTTTCGGAACCACCGAACAGCTCCAGGCCATGGGGGCGCATACCAACTACTACAGATTATACGTCAACGCCAAACCAGGATTCGACACCAGCGCCCTGATGAGTGGTGTTTCCAACACCATCTTGACCACCCAGCCATCTGCTATCATTCAAAGCAGGGACGAGGCCATCGCCCAGCGCACTAAGTCGGAGACTGCAGGCGGGGAGAACATCTCAACTATCCTCAATCTCCTGGCCCCGGTCTGCGCGGTCGTTTCCATTATCGTCATCGCCACCACCTTCAGCACGCTGGTGGCGCGCCAGACACGCACGATCGGCCTCATACGGTGCATAGGATCAAGTCGCCGTCAGGTGATGCTCGCCGTGTTGCGCACTGGACTCCTTACTGGCCTGGTCGGCTCCGTCCTGGGCGCGGCGCTCGGGACCGGTCTCGGCGCCATCGCGGTGTCCTCGGGAACCTTCGCGGACCTCAAGGCCGATCAGCTCACCATCTCCCCGGTGTCCCTCGGGCTCACCGTCGCTCTGGGGGCACTGGTCACCTTCATCGCCGTGCTCCGCCCCGCCCGCAAGGCCACCCGCATCTCACCGCTCGTGGCACTCACCGGACAGGTCGCAAGCACCAAGCAGGCCGGACGCAGAAGGATATGGGTCGCCGTCGCAGGAGTCATCATCGCCGCCATCGGTGCGGCCGTGGTCGCCCTCGGCATCCAGGTATCCGATATCTTCATCACAGCATGCGGGAGCGGCATCGTCGTCCTCGGCGCGGTCCTCGGCCTTCCGCTGCTCGTCACCGTCATCATCGGATTCATCGGAAGAGTCAGTGGTGACGCGCGATTCCCGGTCCTGCGCCTGGCTACCCGGAACCTGGCCCGTAACTCCGGGCGGTCCGCCGCGACCGCAGCCACGCTCTTCGTCTGCGTCCTGGTGGGGTCAGCGCTCTTCGTCGGCCTGTCCTCCCTGAACGCCTCCTTCGACGCCATCCTGTATCACAGCTCACCCGTGGACGCCAGAATCTTAGGCATCACACCGCAAACCGATACCGCGCAGCTGACGAAGCAGGTCAAAGCAGTCAACGGAATCAAGGACGCGACCTACGTCCCCACCCTCGACCTGACCCAGAACGTCAACGGAGAATCGAAGGACATTACTGTCGACGTCATCGACCTCAAAGCCATCGCCCCCATCGCACGGTCCACCAGCGGCCTGGAGGGCCTCGACGACAAGACCCTCATTGTGGGCGGCATCTATGACATTCCAGATGGCTCCACAGTCACCCTGACCGGGGCTGCCGGCAGTGTTGAGCTGAAGGCTCGCGTCCAGGAGGGGTGGGGAGCCGTGGTCAGCCCGGCAGTGGCCCAGCGCCTCAACGGCGACACCCCCACCAACGCCACCATGTGGGTTCGCTCCACCGGCAATTCCATGACATCCGATACCGAGCACGCCCTCAACACGGCCATCCGCGGTCAAGAAATGATGGTGAGCGGAAGCGCGTCAGCGAGCGAGCAGATGTCAACCATGTTCAATAAATTATCCCTTGTAATTTACTTGGTTCTGGGCGCCGCCCTGGCCATCGCCCTGTCCGGGCTGGCCAACACCACGGACGTCTCGGTCCTGGAACGCATTCGAGAGATCGGGGTCCTGCGCGCCACTGGCAGCCCTCGCTCAGAGATCAGAAGCCTCATCGTCACCGAAGGAACACTGCTCGCATTCGTCGGCGGGACACTTGGACTCACCATAGGAACCACCCTCGGCGCAGCAGGAGCGCTTTCGGTAGTCGACGAATCATATGGAGTGAGCGTGAGCATTCCCTACCTCACTCTGATCAGCATCAGCATCATCACCCTCCTCGTCGGCATGACAGCCTCACTGAGGCCCGCCAGGAGAGCCGCCTCGGTGCCGCCGGTCATGGCACTCGCAGAGGACTGATCATATGCCGAAGATTCGAAAGCATCCCCCTGTCCGACAACAGCTTCCTCACCCCACACACAGAACTCGCATGAAGAAGGAGATCTACATGGAATTGTTCTCCCGGCGCTGCAAATCACTGAGCGACAGCAGATTCAGCGACGCCATGAACGCCGAGACCCGCAATCCCCTCGAAACCAGCGATTGCTTTGCCTGCCCCTTCAACGAGCATCAGTGCCACAACCACTGCTTGAGCACGGGATATCGCGGAGGATTCTGCGGAGGATTCGCGGCCGCCACATGCCGCTGCTACTGACCCCCATCGCGCACGGGGCCGCTTCCAGAGATCTCTGGAAGCGGCCCCGCTCCTCATTCATCGACACACCACCAGAAGACACTACTGCCCCGCACGACGATGGGACCTCACTGGTGGAACCCCCTTAAGGATGACAGGCAATGATATTTCCTACCTTCGATGAATTTCTCTCCGCTTGCCCTCCCCATAGATTGACACCATCACCTCGGCGGAAGGTACCTGCAGTCAGCAAACTGCCGCCGAGCCACAGAACTCCCCAGTCCGGGGAAGGTGAGCGGACATATTCACCCGCTCACCCTTGAATCTCCCATGGGAACCCCCAGGGAGACCTCCAGAAAGGAACACACCAATGGACAAGTTCACCCGCCGCACCGCACCTCTGAGCGACGCTGATTCCAAGCACGCCATCAGCTCCGAGACTCAGGCCCCCATCGAAGGCGCCGAGGGCTTCGGCTGCCCCAACGAGTACCGGTGCAACGCACATTGCCAGAGCGTCGGCTACCAGGGAGGCTACTGCGACTTCTGGACCGCTCGCCGGCGCTGCACCTGCTACTGATCCGCATATTACCCAGCCACCCCACAACTCGTAGGGAGCTCGGGAAGAACACTGAATGTGGGCTGTCAGATGCCGAGCATCTGACAGCCCACACCTCCTCCCCGTCCCCGCACTAGAGAACAGGATGGTCAACCTTAGGGAGGATCCCCTTCACCTATCTCACACTTTAGCATATTTCCACATCGGCAAGCACCCCATAGTCTTTCCACATCAGCTGCCACAAGGAAATACATCCTGAGTCGCACCAATGTCTTACGACACTTGCACGAAAGATGATAAAAGAGCACCCCATGCCACGATTCGTTCGCCGTTTCACCGACCTAGCGGATACGACATTTGCGCAGGCTCTTCGCTCAGACACACACCCCCACCAAGAACCCCGAATACAACTGCCCCACCGACGAGTCTCCGTGCGAGTGACTCTGGCGGCTCGGTGCCGTTGGCATCGCATCACCAGCTTCCCCAGTCCGGGGAAGGTGAGCGGACCATTCACCCGCTCACCCTTGAATCTCCCATGGGAACCGCCCAGGGGAGGACCACCAGAAGGGAACACACCAATGGACAAGTTCACCCGCCGCGCCGCTCCTCTGAGCGACGCCAGCTTCAACCAAGCCATCAGCTCCGAGACCCAGGCCCCCATCGAGGGCGCCGAGTACGGCTGCCCCGGCGCCGAGTACGGCTGCAACAACCGTTGCCGAAGCATCGGCTACAGGGGAGGCTATTGCGGCTCCTTGTTCAACCTCCGCTGCCTCTGCTACTGAGCCAAACGGCACCCCCTCTCCACATCCTGGAGGCAACGCAGGAAAACATGGAACGTGGGCTGTCAGATGCTGAGCATCTGACAGCCCACACCTCCCCCCTGCCCCTGTACCAGAGAACGGGATGGTCCACCTTAGGGAGGACACCCCTCCATATATCCCACCCTTCGGGGTATTTTCACATTACCAGGCACCCCGTAGTCTTCTCATATCAGCCAAAGCAAGGCGAAGACTTCACCAGTCACACTAACGTTTCACACCACTTGCACGAGAGACGAAAAAGGACCACCCCATGCCACGATTCGTTCGCCGCTCCACCGCCCTAGCGGATGTGACATTTGCGCAGGCTCTTCACTCAGAGACGCACGCCCCCACCGAGGGCGCAGAATACAACTGCCCCACCGACGAGTCTCCGTGCGACCGCCACTGCAGGTACTCCGGATACCGGGGAGGCTACTGCGGAGGAGCACTCAAGACGTCCTGCCACTGCTACTAGTTCAATCAGCGGATCGCAACACACCGGACAACGTTATCTGACTCATCTTTCGTGCGAGTGACTCTGGCGGCTCGGTGCCGTTGGCATCGCATCACCAGCTTCCCCAGTCCGGGGAAGGTGAGCGGACCATTCACCCGCTCACCCTTGAATCTCCCATGGGAACCGCCCAGGGGAGGACCACCAGAAGGGAACACACCAATGGACAAGTTCACCCGCCGAACTGCTTCTCTGAGCGACAGTGACTTCAAGCAGGCCATCAGCTCCGAGACCCACGCCCCCATCGAGGGCGCTGAGGGCTTCGGCTGCCCCGACGAGTCCCGGTGCAACGCGCACTGCCAGAACAACGGCTTCGATAGAGGAAGGTGCGACTCCATCTTTGCGCTCCGCTGCCACTGCTCCTACTACCGCTAAGCCGCATACAACACGGGGCCTGCCTGCGCCGTAGCAGCGACGCAGGCAGGCCCCGCCCTCAACCCAGTCACCCAGATCAAGGTTCACACCAATGAGTCACCATGATACCCCTTGGACCGACAGCAACCAACTGCTCGTCAACCACGCAGGAACCTGGGAGCAGGTTGATGAGGCCACGCTCGCCAGCAAACACACGTCTGCCTCCCTCCGGTTCATCCTCGCCCGCATCGCGGACATCCGGCCGCCCTTCGGGCAGTCGCTCTTCACCAAGGTCCTTCACAAGGCTCCCGGAACGCAACTCGACAACGACTCGATTCAGCCCCTGCAGCCCGAGCAGTACAGCACCGATGTCATCAGTCTCGAGGCCGCCGAAGAGGTACTAGCCCAGGCCCTGAGTCGGAACACCTCTGCCACCCGCTTCTCCTCGGCATCAATGCCCGTTGACGAGATCATCCTGCGCTATCTCAATGCTCTCACGGCGCCCGCTCCGGACGGGGCCTCCGCACCGTCTGAGACCGAGGCGAGCGACATCGACGCACGGGGCATTCGGGACCTCGTCGGCTCTATTCCGAGTGAGGCGAAGAAAGACTCGCAAGGCGGGGGCTTCTTCCAGCGGCTACTGTCCAAGAAGGATAAGTCGGACTCACACGAGCATGAGCACGAGCACGCCTCGGAGGACTCGGAGCCGGTCATTGTGGAGCCTGACCCACAATGGCTCAGCATTGACGCCATACAGACGATCGACGTAGCACGAATCGTGTCACTGTCCTCGTGGGAGGAGGCCCTCAAGGGACTCCCACCGCGGGTGGCCCAGCTCCTGTGGACAGTCTCCAGCGACTCATCGCCGTCATCGAACTCGCTGTACCGCCCAGCCCATGACCCAGACGTTATCGGCGCCTTCGCCCAGGTTCCTGTTGAGCAGCGCTCCATGGAGGTCCGGAACGGCATTCGCACCTATGACGCCGCGCTGTTCCGCAGATTCGGTAAGGAGCCCGTCAACGACCACGCCGCAGCCCGACTGCGCGCTGTCAAGGAGGCCGCCGAGATGTGGCCCTCCTGGCAGGAGGAGCTGGCCGACGGCTCCCTCGCCGCCCAAGGCTGCATTGACGTCGACGGAATGACCTTGATCGGACAAGACCCCTTCCTTCGCCAGAAGTACGCACTGGATGTCAAGAAGACCGTAGAGACAGAAAGGTGGGTGACCTCATGGCTGAGCGCTGGAGGCTCGCTGACGGAATGACTTTGACGCACCTGGAGAACGGGGGCTGGACACTCGCAGACCTCCATCGCCTCTCCATACACGAGCTGGATGAGGAGAACGGAGCCCTCCTTGACAAGGCCCTCCATTCCACCGATTCGATCCCGCTTTCACCCATCATCGAGTCCGCTATTGAGTCCGAAATCATCATCAATTCAGATTCCACTTCCAACGCTCAGGAGAGGTCATTATGAACAGCCTATTCGTCACACTACTCATCGGAGGAGCAACCGGGGTCCTCCTGGGAACCGCGGGAGCGAAGATCTGGGCAGCAGCCCGCACCCACCTCGCCTGGCCGGAAGGCGCAAACTTCCTTCGCTTCCACCTCTCGAGCAACTTCGTCATCGCCGCCGAGATCATCATGTCCGCTATCGCGCTGGCCGTTCCAGGCTATCGGATCGTCTCCCTCCTTCTCGCCGTCATCTACGCCGGGTTCGTGGTCGGAGCCACAACGCTTAAGGGCCAGGAGTGCGGCTGCTTCGGCATCGAGGGCATGAAGGTCGGCCCTGTCCACATCTGGGGTTGCGCCCTGACTGCCGCAGCCCTGCTGGCCAGTACGGTCGGCAGCGAGGAGATCGTGAGCCCCCGTCCCCTTCGCCTCGTGGTGGCACTGGCCTCGGCCGTCGTCATGACCGTTGCGATGCAGCTGTGGAACCGGCTGACCCGTATCGAGGTCGACGACACGAATCACGATCAGCTCTTCATCGTTCTGTCTCCAACGTGCACCGCGTGCTCTGCACTCAAGGTGATGGAGAACCACGACGTCGATGACTCTGAGCTCGACGGAACCATTCTGTGGGTGGACCGCGACTCCGAGCAGATCGCCTCGCTTCGTGAGGCCGGAGTCGATGTCTCTGCCTACCCCGCCGTCGTCTCGATGAACTCTGCCGATCCGTCCGACGCCCACGTCCAGTCGGGCCTAGGTGAGTGCAGGGAGGTGCTTCAGTCATGGCGCACTCGGCAACTCGCCCTTCAGGCCTGACCTCCGCGCGGCGCGTCCTGGCCTCGTCATGCGGCCGGGTGCTGCGAGCCTCCGCCCCCTCTATCATCATCGCGGCAATCCTCGTCGCCACTCAGGCGGGCCTGAGCACAGTCTCCCCGCTGATGCTCCAGCGCATCATCGACGGCTTGGCCCAGAACCCCTCGACGGCAGACGTTCTCCTCCCGGGCCTTCTGGCCGCCGGCGCAGCCGTCGTCAGCACAGCGGTCAGCGTGGCCTCGCAGCGCATGACGGCGCTCACCGGACAGCGCTTCCAGGAGCGCCTGCGGGTCCTCATGCTCAACAAGCTGACCCGGCTGTCCTCATCCACCGTCAGCGCGGCGCCGGGAGGTTCCCTGCTCTCACGGATCACGAACGACACTGCCCAGGCCCAGACCTTCGTGTCCACTATTCTGCCGCAGGCCCTCGGCCTCATCGCCCGACTGGGGATCCTGCTGAGCATCATGTGGACCCGGTCCTTCACGATCACCCTGGTGGTCCTCGCACTGGCACTGATTCTGGCCCTGCCCACTGAGCGGGTCTCCCGGACGCTCAGTGCCACCACCGACCGCATGCTCGACGCCATGTCCGTCTTCAGCGGCACCGTGGTGGAGCGCGTCGGCGTCACCGGCCACCTCTTCTCCCGCACGGCGGCGGACATCCCCACGGACCGGCGACGTGCTGAGGCGAGTGCTGCCGGCGTGCGCGCCTCCTACACCCGCATGATCACCCTCGACAGCGCCTTCTCCTCGTCACTGGACCTCGTCGGTGCCCTGGGAACCGTGGCCGTGCTCATCATCGGCGGATACTCCGTGGTCCAGGGGGACATGACTCCCGGCGCCCTGGCCGCCCTGGCCGCCCTCACCCCCCAGCTCTACGCCCCGCTCCAGGCGGCATCCGGGGTTCGCACGGGCCTGGCGACGTCATGGTCCGCGCTGTCTCGCGTGAGCGACTTCCTCGAGTCGAAGGAGGAGTGGTACGAGGCTCCCCCGGCACCGGTAGACGTCCCCAACGGCGGAGCACTCCTAGTCCGAGAAACCGACTACTCGGTTGCCGTCGGGACGAGCAGCACCGTGCTTCTCGACTCGGTCAGCCTCACCGCCCGCTGCGGAGAGATCGTCGCCATCGTCGGCCCGTCCGGAAGTGGGAAGTCGACCCTCCTCAGCCTGATCGCCGGAGCCAACCACCCTTCGCAGGGCAGCATCACTGTCGCCGGTTTCTCCCCCGTCGTCACTGGCACCGAGGCCTGGAACAGCATCGTTCAGTACTGCCCCCAGGAGCCGTTCTTCCGCAGCGGCACTCTCAAGGAGAACTTCGAGGCGGTCTGCCCCGGCATCAGCGAGGCCAGGATCCACGAGCTGTGCAGCAGGGTCGGCCTCGATCTGTCCCGTCTGGGGGACCGTTCCGGAACGAGCACGATGCTCGGGGAACGCGGGGCACGCATCAGCGGCGGAGAGCGCGCGCGTCTGGCGATCGCACGAACCCTCGCCCTCAACCCGCGAGTGCTCCTGCTCGATGAGCCCACAGCGGCCCTGGACGACGAGTCCACCGATCGTCTCATCGCCACGCTGCTCAACCTCAAACGCGATCACTGCATCGTCGTCACCACCCACGACGCCCGCCTTTTCGCCGCAACCGACCGGGCCTACCGCATGGAGTTCGGCAGACTCCGCGAGGTGCCCACCCCAACCCTCGCCCGAGTAGAGAAAGGAGTGCCCGCATGAGCACGACGGTCACGCCCCTTCCCATCGAGCACCTTCCCATCGAGCACCAGCGAGAAGGACTCAACCGGCTCAGCATCCACACGCTGGTGGACCACCGCACCGGCACCCGAGCAGTGCTGGAGGCCCCGGTCTTCCGCACCTCTCCCAGGACTCGCATGAACCTGCTCCGTTACCGAGGGGTCACCTACGACCGGCAGTCCGGCGACGTCGTCACCTCCCCAGTGCCTCACGGCTACCTGGGAACCGTCAGCGCCGGCCACCCGTTCCTCTTCTCCGAGCGCGGTGACGGACTGCCACTGCCCTTCGGCCCGCGGGGCTGGGTCCTGTCCACCTGGCAGGACGACGGGCGCGTCGAGGTCAGCGCCTGCGACGAGGTCGGGACCACCGCATCCCGATGGGGAACCAGCACACGCTCCCTTCTGGGCCTTCGCCCCAACCCGGCCGGCTCGACCCGCCTGTGGCGCTTCGGAGACCACGTCGTGTGGCTGCGTCAGAAGTACCAGCCCTCCGAGGTCGTCACTCGTCACAGCGGCGACGCCGAGCCGTGGCCGGACGCCCTGGTGGAGGAGTTCTTCACCTCCTCCCTGTGCACCGTCATGCTCGACGACGCACCGCTTCCCGGGGTGCCTCAGGGCTCGGTGGTCCTCCTCGAGGCCGGCTCCCCCTTCCTCATCGGAGTGGCCAGCACGCCCGAGGAACTGGCCGCCTTCATGCGGGAGGACCATGTCCCCCACTACCTCGTCGACCTCCACGACGGAAAGAGCAGGGAAGACCGGGAAGGCAAATCGCCGTCGTCGGTATCCCTCATCGGTGACCTGCCCCGCGGATCGGTGGCCCACCGCTCCCTGGGCGGGCGCAGCACGGTGGTCTTCACCGAGCGCCTGGTCGATGAGACGATCTCCTACTCCGCCGAGGACGGTTCGGTGATCGCCACCGTCGCCGACGGCGTCAGCCACTACACGGGGGTCCCCGGACTAACTGGGGTATGGGTCGAGCTCGGTACACCCCACGTCCTGCGGTGGGCAGGGGGCTCCTGGACCAGTGACAGCTCGATCGACCGCATCCTTCCCGGCGGGGCCGACGACAACGTCCAAGTCATCACCGCCGACGGCTCCCACCGGCTGGTGGGAATCGGCGGAGCAGCCGAGGCAACCGACGCCCCTCAGGCCTCCTCATCCCCGATTCTGTGGTGCCCCTCATCGGACGATCCAACCGGCAACGTCTCCGGAACCGTGATCACCCGAGTCCTTCCCGAGCGTACGGTCGACATCACCCTGACCGAGTCGACACGCGGGTCAGTTCCGCTGGTCTGGTTCGACAGCTCCTGGGCACTGCCGATCGAGGCCTCCGAGCCCGCTCCCATCGACCTGGGCTCGCTGCAGCCGGACAGCGTCCGGTGGTGCCACGCGGGCTCGCGCCCCGTAGTGCGGGTGGGCATCGACTACCAGGCACTGGCCGAGGTCCGCGCAGACGACATCCTGGCCGAGCTGCACTTGGCCTGGGAGGCCGCCCTGGGAGTGATCGCCGCCGAACTGCCGAAGTCCCCGATCCCACCTTTCCTGGGTGGCCACAGCTTCGGCGCGGCGCTCGCGGCAGTCTCAGTGCTGCGCGGCACGTCCTCCCCCAGGGGGGTGCTCCTGCGCAGCGGCGCATATGACCGGTACGCGACGCCGTCGGGATTCGAGCACGACCGGCGCACCGCCGCCTCCGATCCCAGCCTGTACAGCATGATGACCATCCTTCCCAGCACTCGCGCACACCGGGATATCCCCTTCCTGCTGACCTGCGGGGACTCCGACGAGAACTCGGCGACGACTCCCGAGCAGTCGCTCTACCTGTACGAGAACCTCCTGGTCGCCGACGCCGACGTCACCCTGTCCGTCTTTCCCGGCGAGGGCCACGTCTTCAGCTCCCGGCAGTCGATCGTGGATCGCCGTCGCCTGGAGGAGACCTGGATGAGTGAGCGCATCCAGTCCCCTCAGCAGTCCCATCACCAGTAACCAGCCACGACCTAAGGAACACCATCATGAGCCGCATCAAACGCTCCGACATCAAGGACTCCGTCCAGACCGTCCTGACCTCCCGGAACCAGCCCGGAATGACGGGGTGGATTCCCCGCACCGATCAGCCCTCCACGGAGGACCGCGACTCGGTCGAGGCCGACCTCCTCGCACTGCGCGGCCTCCTGGAGAAGCACGGCGACGCCCTGTCCGGAGACATCGAGAAGGACGCGGCCCTGGTGACCGCCGCGCGCCGTCGTGGACACGCGGTCGACCTCGTCGTGGGCAGGGAGCGCGCTCCGTACAACGATGAGGCGGGCTTCCTGTCCTGGATCGAGCACAACGGCTCGGTGATCCTGACCCTCGCCCCCGTTCGCGAGCTCTACGAGGAGGTGGCCAGGTGGTGAGCATCAAGGCGCCCGCATGCACCCCCCGTCGCCGCAGGAGGGCCCTGGCCGCCTGCGCTACGCTGTTACTGCTCCTGGGCGCGGGGAGCACGGCGGCCGGCGCCGCCTCAACCGACTCGTCCTCTCACGGCTCACTGCTTCCGGGCGATTCCCTCCAGTCCAAGCAGTGGTACCTCAGCTGGCAGGACCGCCCGGGCTCACCCTCCACCGGCAAAGGCGCCTCCGTGGGCATCATCGATACCGGCGTCGACACCTCTCACCCCGATCTGGCCGCCGCATACGACTCCGCCAGCAGCAAGTCCTTCCTGTCCGGGGGCTCCTGCAACGGAGACACCGCCTGTGACGATCCCGCCCGTGACGGCTTCGGTCACGGAACCTCCGTCGCAGGGATCATCGCGGCCGCCGCGGACGGGCACGGCACTGTCGGGGCCGCTCCGGGGGCCAGGATCGTCAGTCTCAAGGCCGGGGACCGGACGGGCACCTTCTCCGCCGACGCCGTCAGCCAGGCGATCCGGTACGGGGCGGACGCGCATCTCAGCGTCCTCGTCATGAGCTTCACCGTCGACCCCTGGTTCCGCTACTGCGACAACGCGCCCGCCGACACGGCCGAGCAGCGGGCACAGCAGAAGACGGACCTGGAGAAGGTGACTTCGGCGCTGAAGTACGCCGCCGATCACGGGGTGGTCCTCGTGGCCGCCGCCGGCAACGAGGCCTACGATCTCGACCACGGCACATCGGACCCGTACAGCTCGGGCTGGTCCGGTCAGGGAGAACGTCCCGTCACCGATCAGTGCGTCACCATGCCCGCCCAGTCCGACGACGTCATCACCGTTGGGGCCATCACCAAGGCGGGGAACCGGACCGGCTACTCCAATGTTGGCGCCGCGCTCGACATCGTCGCCTTCGGGGGCGAGCCGCCTCTGGCAGGGCCGGGCGGTGCCGTGGTCCAGGGGCCGGAGTCGGGGATCCTCACCACGGCATCGGCGGACAGGCTCCGTCAGCTGGGTGTGCTCAACGACGACGGCTCTCCCCGAACCGACGAGGTCCTGAGCGACTGCCCCTCAGGAGGGGGTTCCTGCAGGTACTACTGGTACCAGAGCGGAACCTCGTTCGCGGCACCCCAGGTCGCGGCCGCGGCGGCGGAACTCAGGTCTCGCGGAGTACCGGCGGGTGATGTCAAGAAACAGCTGACGACGTCGGCGACCCCGATCTCATGCCCGAGCGAGAAGCAGGCTCTGTCATGCGAGCCCCTCACAGGCGGCGGCAACACCTGGTACGGCGCTGGAGCGCTCCGGCTTCCCAGGTGACACAACCGGCCGGAGCCACTCATCAGGAGAGCCTTCACCTCTCCTGATGAGTGGCGACGACCAGCTTGAGGCGTGAGGACACGCCGTACTTCTTCATGAGGTGGGAGACGTGGCTCTTGACCGTGGCCTCCGAGATGAAGAGCTGGTCAGCGATCTCAGCGTTGGAGTACCCCTCGCAGAGGAGATCCAGCACAGCCTGCTCGGCCTCGGTGACACCGGGGCGCGAGCTTGGAACGGGGCGCAGGTACTGGGAGACGAGGCGGGAGGTGGTGGCCGGGGAGATCGTCGTTCCGCCGTTGTGGGCGGCGATGACGGCCCGGATCACCTCCTCCGCCGAGGAGTCCTTGAGCAGGAAGCCGTTGGCCTTCCGGTCCAGCGCGGTCCGCATGGCCTCGTCGTCATCGAAGGAGGTGAGGACGATGACGGCGACCCCGGGCATCCCCTGCTTGACCTTGGTGAGGAGCTGGAGACCATCCATTCCCGGCATCCGCACATCGGTGATGAGCACGTCGACCCGGTAGTTCTGCAGGAAGCCGAAGGCGTCCGTTGCAGACCCGAAGGTGCTGAGAACCTCGATCTCCTGCGCTTCGTTCAGGTAGGCCCTCAGGGCCTGCAGGACAAAGGGATCGTCATCAACGACGATGACCCGGATCTTCTCCGAGCTATTGTTGCCACTTAAACTATCCGAGAGAGCATCTGTCCGCATGGAAGAATGATACTGAGTTTTCCCGATCCGAGAGCGGTTCGTATGTCTCTTCTTGCCTTCGACACTCAGACATCCTTCACATGGCACCCCACGCGACGCACCCACCTGCTCCACGCAGGAGTTGCCATCTTGCTCCTCAGCACCTCATCGGTGACCATAGGTGTCCCTCTTACTCCTTCCGCATTTCTGGTCACCGCCATGAGCCTGGCCTGCCTGCCCCTGGCATCCCGGCTTCCCGCCGCAGGAGCAGCCGCAAGCCTGGCTGTCGCCTGGTTCGCCGCCAACTCCCCATACGATCTAGGCGGCATTGCCGTGGTACTGCCGTGGGGACTTTGCATCATGCTCCTGGGCCGAGGCCTCAGACGCGACATGATCTACATCCTCGCCTTCACAACAACGCTGGCACACCTCTCAGCAACACCAACGTGGTATCAAGGGCTGATCCAAACAGCGACTTTCGGCGCTCCTTGTGTGGTGGTCGGTG
>NZ_MSGO01000052.1:0-2044 GCF_001929375.1 Actinomyces oris
CAACCTCACAGGGAAGTACAACTAGCGTGGCCCCATGACCGCTCCGAATGTCGGCAATCCGACGCACCCCGCCGTGACGAACCAGCTGCGTCTGCCCCGCACCGCCGCGTTAGGGCCAGGGCGGGGAGGACAGCAGAGGCTTCTCATCGACGCCCCGGCCGGAGCCGCGGAAATCTATCTCCACGGCGCCACCGTGACCTCCTGGGTGCCGCGCGGTGGATCGGAGGTCATCTTCACTTCCCGGCAGGCGGTCTTCGACGGCGCCACCGCCATCCGTGGAGGAATCCCCCTGTGCCTGCCGGAGTTCGGTGTCGGCATCAACGGCGACGCCGTACCGAAACACGGATGGGCCCGCATCGCCCCCTGGCGGCTGCGAACAGTCACCACCACCGACGACGGCGGTGTCCGAGCTCTTCTCAGCGTCAGTCGCGACCGCCTGACAGCGCTCTATGAGGTCGAGGTCGGTGAGACTCTGCGCCTGGGACTCAGCCTGCGCAACGAGGGGACCGAGCCCCGCACGGTGGAGGCGGCCGCCCACACCTATCTCTCAGTCCACGACGTCACCGCCAGCCGCATCAGTGGGCTCGCAGGCGCCCCCTACAGCGACAATCTGGCTCGCAGCCCTCAGGAGGCCCGCCACGTCCAGGAAGGCGATGTGACGATCGGCGGCCCCGTGGACCGCATCTATGACTCAGCCGAGCCGATTACGGTCACTGATCCCGGACACCAGCGCACCATCGGCATCGACAAGCGCAATGCTCCCTCGACGATCGTGTGGAACCCCTGGTCCACGCACAGCGCCCCACTGCCGGATATGGCCAATGACGAGTTCCCTGCCATGGTGTGCGTCGAAAGCGGGGCGGTACGAGAGCACGCACCCACCATCGAGTCCGGGGCGAGCTGGTCCATGCAGGTGACCTTGAGCGTCGAGAGCACCGCAGTGTGATGGGAAGCACTTGGGTGTGGCTTGGTGGCCTTGGTGGCCGTCATGCTAAGTTTCTCTGCGTCGCCAGGGTGAGGTCCTGGCGCAGCCGCTGAAAGGCGGAGGAGACAACACAAGTCCGAGTGGCGGAATAGGTAGACGCGCTAGCTTGAGGTGCTAGTGCCTTATTAAACGGGCGTGGGGGTTCAAGTCCCCCCTCGGACACCACCAACAGATGATCCCCGGAACCTCCTGGTTTCCGGGGATCATCTGTTGTTCTTCAGGGGACTTCGCTCAGCCCCATTCCGGGCGGTAGAGGTCGGGGCGGGTAGACATGCAGCACATCATGAGCGGCACGATCCCCAATCCAATGAAGTAGAAAAGCCGGAACAGCTCCGACTTTCCGGTGTCATGGAGGCGACGGGCCGTCACTGCGAGCGTCGGAGTAATGAGCGTGATCTCATAGGACAACAATAGGCCTAAGATCACGTACACTGCTGCAGGTGTATCAGGAACGGGCGTCAATGATGACGGAATACTGATGATGGCTGCGAGTGCATAGAGACCAAAGGGGATGACTACCTGGAGCAGTAGAAATGTCCACCAGAACTCCGACTGAGATGCATAGCCGTAAAACTGAGCGTAGCGTTGGAAGAAGCGCTTGACGGCTTCGCCTGAACGCGCTCGAGGCAACGGAGAAATGTCGGGAGGCAATGGCGTAGTCCCGAACTGGTTGGGGTCGCCGTATGGTGCCTGGCTGCCGTAGGGTGCGGGGCCGGTTCCGTAGGACATGAATCCTCCATGTAAGACGGGGCAGGGAGTGATGGGTCCCATCATGGCTGGGAGCACCCGGGCTGATGCGCTTTCTGATGTCAGATCGGCGTACGAGTCACAGCCTAAGGGCAGAGGGGAGGGCTCGTCACCTCGGTCCCTTCCAGCTGCGGTGGGGAGCAGTCCCTATGTCGGATCACAGGACCTGACTTATGACGGATAGTTGTATGCGGTCATGACGACGGAATACCAGCGAAATACTTGCTCCAAAACTCCGAAACCACCGAACTGTCATGAATTAGGTGGGAGCTCAAGTTCCCCTCTCGGGCACTGTCAACGCAATGGTCCCCA
>NZ_MSGO01000052.1:2094-6157 GCF_001929375.1 Actinomyces oris
TTCTGGGGACCATTGCGTTGTCCTTCAGGAGGCTTCGCTCAGCTCCATTCGGGGCGGTAGAGGTCGGGGCGGGACTCTGACGCCATCAGGATCAGGAACCAGATGGCGCCGACGCCGAACGGAATGAGCTGAATGAACCACCATGCTCCAGACTTTCCCACGTCGTGCAGGCGCCGTACCGTGAGAGCCAGGTTCGGGACAAATGTAGCTATCGCATAGGCGAAGAAGAGAAGCGAGATGACGATCATTCCGATGACGGCGCCGGTCCCCATATCGTCTCCGGAGCTGCCCGACACCTCACTCATACCGACGAAGATGAACAACAGGAAGTAGAGGCCAACTCCGATGAGTCCGTTGAAGAGCGCAACCCACCAGTACTCGGAGCGGGACGCATACCCGCGGAACTGGGCGTAGCGCTGGAAGTAGCGCTTGACGGCCTCACCGAAGCTCGCGCCGAGCTGCGGGGCGATGTCGGGTGTCAGAGGCGGGGGGCCGAACTGTCCGAACTGTCCGAACTGGTTGGGGACACCGTAGGGTGCGGGGCCGCCGGGATAGGGCACGGGACCGCCGGGATAGGGCACGGGACCGCCATATGGGGCCTGGTCGTTGTAGGACGGCTGGCTGCCGTAGGGTGCGGGGCCGGTTCCGTAGGACATGAATCCTCCTAAGACGGGGCAGGGAGTGACGGGTGCCATCATGGCTGGGAGCACCTGGACTGATGCGCTTTCTGATGTCAGATCGGCGTACGAGTCACAGCCTAAGGGCAGAAGGTAAGACTCGTCACCTTGGCCCCTTCCAGCTGCGGTGGGGAGCACCTCCTACGCCGAGTCTCAGGGCCTGACTCATGACGCTTAGTGTGCCGGGGTGGGGTGCTGAGAACAGCGAGGATTTCCTCGGCCTGGAGGGTGTTATTTGTGGGGTGGCATGACTCGGCGGCCGCGGAGATTGATGGCGAACTCCTACAGGCCATATAGCTCGCGTACGATCCCGGCGATGTAAAGATTCGGGGCCCCTCGAGAACTACCAACGCATGATCCCCGGAAGTAAAAGGTTCCGGGGATCAATACGCTGTCCTTCAGGAGGCTTCGCTCAGCTCCATTCGGGGCGGTAGAGGTCGGGGCGGGACTCTGACGCCATCAGGATCAGGAACCAGATGGCGCCGATACCAAACGGAATGAGCTGAATGAACCACCATGCTCCAGACTTTCCCACGTCGTGCAGGCGGCGCACAGTGAGGCCGAGGTTCGGCAGAAGAGTCGCGAGGCTGTAGATCATCAGCAGACCCCAGACGATCAGGAAGCCGACAGAGAATGCCACAGGCTCCGCCGCCTCACCTTGCTCGGCGGCTTCGATTCCGGCGGCCAGGGAGGTCATTAAGGGAGCGATGATGAACATAGAGGCAACGACGCTGATAATGATGTTGAAGAGCGCGACCCACCAGAACTCGGAGCGAGAGGCGTAGCCGCGGAACTGGGCGTAGCGCTGGAAGTAGCGCTTGATGGCCTCACCGAAGCTCGCACCGGGCAGGGGGGCGATGTCGGGTGTCAGAGGCGGGGGTCCGAACTGTCCGAATTGGTTGGGGGCGCCGTAGGGGGCAGGGCCACCGTAAGGTGCCTGGCTGCCGTAGGGTGCGGGGCCGGTTCCGTAGGACATGAATCCTCCATGTAAGACGGGGCAGGGAGTGACGGGTGCCATCATGGCTGGGAGCACCCGGGCTGATGCGCTTTCTGATGTCAGATCGGCGTACGAGTCACAGCCTAAGGGCAGAGGGGAGGGCTCGTCACCTCGGTCCCTTCCAGCTGCGGTGGGGAGCACCTCCTACGCCGAGTCACAGGACAGCCTCCTCGGTAGACTGAGCCCCCATGCACTCCGCCACTTCACTGAGTACTCCTCCAGTTGTGCGGCGCAGTCCCGAGCTCATACGGGCGCGTGCCGGAGTCTGTCTGGTGTTCCTGGCCAATGGCCTGGGATTTGCCAACCTGGTACCGCGTTTCCCGGAGATCGTGGCGGAACTGGGGCTGAGCAAGAGTGCCTTCGGGCAGGCGGTAGCCGCAGCCAGCGTCGGCGCTCTCGTGGCGGGGCTGGCCGCGTCATGGCTCATCTCCCGCCTGACCTCGGCCAAGGTCGCCAGCCTGGGCATGCTCGTGGTATCCCTGGCCCTCCTCGGAGCGGGGCTGGCCCGTTCGTGGCTCGTTCTAGCGGTCTGCCTGCTGGTTGTGGGTGGAACGGACGCCATTGTCGATGTCGCGCAGAACGCTCACGGGCTGCGGGTCCAGCGCCGTTGGGGTGCCTCCATCGTGACGAGCTTCCATGCCTCGTGGTCGCTGGGGGCGGTACTGGGAGCAGCCATGGGCCAGGCCATGGCTGGAGCCGGAGTGGGGTTGGGGACCCACATGGTGCTGACAGCGGTGGTGCTGCTGGTCGTCTCGGGAGGTCCCCTGCTCGCTGGATGGTTCCTTCCCGGCCACGACCGAGCTGATCGCGCCCCCGACCAGCCCGGGGAACTTGACGACACCCCCGCCGAGGCAAGGGCGGCGGCCTCTCCTCGTTGCAGCTGGCCGGTCACGATTCTCGTGCTGATCGTCGTCGGCCTGCTGTGCTCCGCCTCGATGTTCCCCGAGGACGTGGCCATGAACTGGTCGTCCCTGCTCCTGTCGGAGCAGGGTGCCGGCGCCAGTCATGTCGGACTGGGGCTGGTGGCACTTCAAGGAACGATGATCGTGGGGCGCCTGGTGGGCGACCGCATCATCGATGCTATCGGTCAGCGAGCCGTGATCGCGTGGGGCGGAGCGCTGGTCACCCTCGGAATGAGCATCGCCCTCCTGCTCTCCTCCGTTCCCGGGACGCTGCTGGGAATGGCGATCTCCGGGGCGGGGTGCGCCGTCGCCGTCCCCGTGGCCTACTCCGCCGCCGACGACGTCGAAGGGCTTCCACCCGGGCTGGGACTGACCATCGTGTCCTGGCTGGCCCGCCTGGCGGGCCTCCTGGCACCACCGGTTGTCGGCCGGCTGGCTGACGACCACGGACTGTGGGTGGCTCTAGCCTACGGCTTGCTGGGAGGCCTCATCATGATCACCTGCTGGCCGGTCCTGCACCGCAGGCCTGCGGGGGACTAGATGATTGATTCCAAGTGGACTGCTGGGTGTTTTTCGGACAGTGCTTGTTTTGTGTTTCAGGCTGCCTTAGTTAAGTCCAGGAACTCGCGTTCGACCTCGTTCGGGGTGTGATACCCTAGGGCTGAGTGAAGACGGACATGATTGTATCTCAGCTCGATCCATGAGGCAATATCGTTCATCGCTTTATCCTTCGTGGGATACACCATCCGGTGGATTCTCTCGTTCTTGAGCGTAGCGTTGAACGACTCTGCCCAAGCATTGTCCCAGCACACTCCCGTACGCCCCACCGAGGGACGAATACCATAGGAGTTGAGGTGATCCAGGAACTTCTGGGACGTGTACTGGCTCCCCCTGTCGGAGTGAAAGATCGTCACGCCCTCCTCGACCGGGCACCTGCGTACCGCCATGTCAATGGCCTGGCACACCAGGGACGTGTGCATGTGGTCGGCCATCGCATAACCCACCACCTTTTTCGTGCAGCAGTCCAGAACGGTCGCAAGATAGACGAATCCGGCCCACGTCCTGACATAGGAGGGGGCACCTCCCGCTTGCGGGGGAATGTCCCCGCACAGCTTCTTGCCGGGCTCGTCTGCTGTGAAGTCCCGCCTGAGCGGGTCCGGGTGCTCGTCCAGGTCCTGGGCCGGCACGGTGGTTCGGACCTTTGCCCGTGGCTGCGCGGCCTGTAGCCCCAGGTCGCGCATGATGGCGCGGATCGTGGAACCGCTGGCCCGTACACCGCGCCGCTCCAGGACCACCTGGATGCGTCGGTACCCGTAGGTGCCCTCACGAGTGCTCAAAAACATCCTTAATCATCATGGCCAGCTCCTCCCTCCTGATGGCCGTCTGTGACTGGGGCCGGTCACGCCAGGAGTAGTACCCTGATTTTGATACCCTGGACCACCGGCACATTGAGGAGATGGGGTAGGAGCCTTCTTCGCGGCCCCGAC
>NZ_MSGO01000053.1 GCF_001929375.1 Actinomyces oris
AACGATGAAAACTCGAGGTTGGGTAGGTCGGTGGTGGGGACGGCGAGTAGGTCGCGGCGGTGCAGGGCCTGGGCGTCGTGGACTCTGCCGTCGTGGGGGTTGGAGACCCAGGCCAGGGTCCCTGAGGGGGTGCAGGCGACCTGGGCGTTCAGCCTCGTGGTCTTGTGCTTGCCTTAAGTCAAGCTCGGGGTGGTCCTTCCAGGACCAGCACTCCAGGAGGGTGCCGTCGATGATCAGCTGGCCGTGGGGTCCAGATCCTCCACTGTAGGCACGTGCTCTTGGAGGGTGTGGGCGATCAGGGGCGTGTAGGCGCCGATGAATCGGGAGGCGGTGGCCTGCCAGACGCAGTAGGCCTCGGCGAGCAGCTCCTGGGGCAGGTTGTGGCGCAGGTAGGTCAGGGGCAGGCGCACGCACAGGAACAGCCCCAGCACCCTGCCCCCGAAGGCCGGCAGGGGACCGGAGGCGTGAATGGTCTCGCACATGCCCACAACCTCACGCCGAGGGATTCTCGTGCTACTATTCATGACGACGGCTCGTTTTCTGATTGAGTTGGCTTAGTCGCCAAAACTCTCTCAAGAGCAAGTCGCCACCCTATCTAACGACACGCCCCCCTTTAAACACCCTCGATACCCCTATGAATAAGCCTCAGTATCTCGGTCTCGACACGTTTTTCTTTGTCGAGTATAGTAGCCCCTGGTCGCCAATATTGGCGTCGTCTGCCTCAGGCGTTGTTGCAGATTGTCTAGGAAGGAAACTGATGACGTGTATTTGGTCACTGTATTTTATGGCGTCGATGTGTGTGCGGGCTGATGGCTTAGTTTTGGGTGTTGATGTCGGATGAACAGCAGTGCGGCAGTTGTGGTATTTATTTGGTGATGGGAGCCTTGGATCTGAAGATGTCGAAGTTGTTGGTGTGATAATGTCATATTTACCTCCCGAAGTTCATCATGTGCTATCAGGTGCGTGTGCGTTGATTTTTGATCTTGATGGTACTCTTGTAGATACTCATGATGCTCATGAAAGATCTTGGCGTAAGGCGTTTAGCGCTGTTGGCCTATCTATGTCCACATCTTGGTATCGCCAAAGAACAGGTTTGACTGCTAATCAATTGATTGACGACATGGGGGTTGCGCACGGTAAATCAATAGATGCAACCACTGTGAAAACAATGGAGTTAAGGTGCTTTCTTGAAGAAGCTCGTAAACTAGCGCCGATTGAATCTGTTATTTCCATCGCGGAAGAGTTCCGCGATGCTAGTCATATGGCGGTTGCATCGAATGGCGACGCGAGTTCCGTTAATGCGACGCTTGCGGGGGCGGGGATTTCACACCTATTTTCAGTGATTGTGACGGCTGATGACGGATTGCGACCCAAGCCTTTTCCTGACGCATTCCTCCGGGCGGCCGAACGGTTGGGGGTAAAAAAGGAGTGTTGCTTGGCTTTCGAGGACACAGGAGGTGGAATTGCTGCGGCACAAGCTGCTGGCATGAAGGTAGTAGATGTCCGAACGTGGGAGGTATTTTAGATGGGTGGGTGCAGCTAAGTGAGGTTAGTGTCAGAAGGGTGGCATGTTGGATATGGAATATGCCCAGGGATGTTCTTCCAGTTTTTGAGACGAGCCTTGACTTGCTCGACTAGTGATCCGGCTGATGCTGTGGCCGACTTCGTTCTCTGCGTCGGTGAGTTTTCCGGGAGTGGTCCCCTCGCTATTTCCCTGAATGATCTTCCAGATGCAGAATGATGAGCGCAACGATCTCTGCGTGAGTCCTGCCGACGAACCTGTGCTGGAGGAGCTCGCCCAGCAACCCGACTCATCGAGTCGGACGAAGTCTCGAGGAAGGCTACGCGCCTGGGCGAGTCAACCTCACGCGCGACGCCGTGCGTTGATAGGCGCGGGGGTTGCCGCAGGGGCCGGGCTATGGCCGGCACCCAGTCCACTGAAGTGGTTCAGTTCTGCCCCGGACATTGGGCGGCTGTGTGATCTGCTTTCCTCTGACAAGCGGGTTGTCAGTTTCAGCGTGTCAGGCGACGATGCCATTGGGCTGAAGATCAAGATGTCTGACGAGACGAACAACAGCACGATCAGAGAACTTCTGGAGAGTATCAGCGCGCTGGGTGGGTGGCGTGGCGCTAGCTCCTCTTCCCGGGGGAAGCATGGCCGGGGGAAGGTCAAGTGGATAATAAAGCGCGCCGAAGTGATTCTCTCACGCAGTCATCCGATAGTAGAGGATGGTGAAGTGGACGGTTGCTAAGGATTACTGTGAGGATATTGCGGTGGCCCAGAGGTGCTTGGACATCGTGTCATCCGGCTCTTGAGGATTATGAATACGGGCTTCAGCGTGGAGGTATGGACTGGTGAGAATTCGGCGTCGTAACGTCCTGGCCGTAGGGACTGCGTCTCTTGCGTTCGGAGTGGCTGGGTGCTCGCCCATGACCATGGCGCGCAAGAGGCGGAAACGGAAGGTGCATCAGTACCTCTCCGGGCTCGACTCCGTGGCATCTGCTCGAGTGGACGTGCACTCGGAGTTCTTAGAGCCGGATCGTTGGGTCGTGGATGTGGCGCTCAAGGACAATCCGTCCGCAGAATCAGTGGTGACAGTTGTGCGCGACGCCTACGCCAAGGTGCTGAACCTGACCGGTGCTGACGAGGTGAGGATGGTTGTCACCTGGGCGCAGGGTAAGACCTCCGTGTTCTGCTACCTGCCGATCAAGGACGCTGACAAGGCCGCTTCCGCCACGGTGGAGGCGGTATCGCCCGCCATGGAGCGAGTTCAGATCGAGGAGAAGAGAATATCCTTCGAGTACCGGACTGCTGAGACTCTCCCGGATCATTTCATCCTGCCACCCACCTCCCCGGTGCTGCGACTCGGCACACCGAAGATCGAGCAGAGTATTCTGGTCGGGCGGACTCACTGCTTCATCTCTCATACCAAGGGTAAGGATCTCACGTCCGTGCCGATCAAACGCGCACTGGAGGCCATTCCCTCCAACAAGCGATATGGGGCGGTTCTGAGTCTGGAGGCGGAGGACGAGGATCGCAAACAGACCCGTCTCACATTCAAGAAATGGGGGAAGCGCGAGGAGGAAGCGGATGTTCAGCCCGACGCTGCGGTTCTGGCCACGGTCCTCGGCAACCAGGTGCTCCAGCGGGTGGAGCTGAGTACGTCGGAGGAGAGCAGTAGCCAGTCCACGGTGGTCGGCTTCGACATGAAGTCCGGCACTGTGGTCGGCCAGGGCGACCCGCCCGAGAAGGGTGCGCCCATCCTCGCCGCCGCTCAGCAGACGGCCGGCTCTCCGTCATGATGGGGGCGCGGACTCGAAGGCGTCTCTGTCTGACTCGCATATTCCAGGCGTCATCACGGAAAGGAGAGTGAGGTCGATGCGTGTTCGACGTCGTGAGGTACTGGCACTGGGTACCGCGTCTCTTGCTCTCGGTGCGGCTGGATGCTCACCGTTCGCTCTGGCTCGCAGCAAGAAGAAGAGGAAGGTGCGTAAGTACCTTTCCGGGCTTGATGGCGTGACATCTGTCGAAATGCATGTTGATCCAGACCTCGTGTCTGATGATCGCTGGAATGTGACAGTGAATCTCAAGGATGATCCTGGGCAGGACTCAGTCCTCACAATCATTCGCAATGCTCGAAACGAAGTAGTCAATCTGGCTGATTCTGACAAGGTTGACCTTGATGTCAGATGGGTTCAGGGTACGACGTCGATGTCCTGTAACCTTCCGATGAACGACCCCGAGAAGGCCGTGCTGGCGGCCATGAAAGTGGTCTCCTCGGAGCTGGAGAGCGTGGGGATCTCCAAGGAGAGGATCCTGCTCGACTACCAGAACGGGACAACCCTTCCAGACAACGCCATCCTGCCGCCGACGTCACCGGTTGTGGGTGTTGGTTCACTCAAGACTGAGCAGGATTATTTTGTGGGCGGATCCTATTGTTTTATCACGCACTTGAAAGGTGTGGATCTCACGTCCGTGCCGATCAAGCGTGTTCTCGATGCGATTCCGGCAGGTAAGCGAGTTAATGCGATAGTGAGTCTGAATGCGCACGATGACGTCAGCCAGGTGACCCAGCTGAGGGTGCGAGGGCTCGGTGAGTACGGGAAGGGCGTGGATGTTGCTGCGGCAGCCCCGGTTCTGGCGGCTGTCCTGGGAAATCAGACTCTTGAGAGGGTCGAGCTGACCACCGCGCTGAACGACGACTACGACTTTGAGGTTGTCGCCTTCGACATGCAGTCAGGTGACGTGCTCGGCCAAGGCGACCCGCCCGAGAAGGCTGCGGCCATCCTCTCCGCCGCCCGGCAGGCGGCCGCCTCCTCGTCGTGACGGTTGCGACGGCGTCGAACCGGACGCCAGGACGACGGGGGACCGGACCTCAGGAGCGCGGCGGGCACCACAACCCCCTTCGGGCGGGCATCACTGCCGGCCGTCGGCCTCATCGGTAGCATGAGGACAGATCACCCAAACCTCGGGAGGAACTCATGCACGAGCCCATCAAGCTGGTCGACCGCGTCCAGGCCATCAACTGGAACCGCCTGACCGACGACAAGGACCTCGAGGTCTGGGACCGCCTGACCGGCAACTTCTGGCTGCCCGAGAAGGTGCCGCTGTCCAACGACGTGCAGTCCTGGGCCACCCTGACCGAGGCCGAGAAGAACATGACCACCCGCGTGTTCACCGGCCTGACCCTCCTGGACACGATCCAGGGCACGGTCGGCGCGGTCTCCCTCATCCCGGACGCCCGCACGCCCCACGAGGAGGCGGTGCTCACCAACATCGCCTTCATGGAGTCGGTCCACGCCCGCTCCTACTCCTCCATCTTCTCCACCCTCATCTCGACGGCGGAGATCGACGAGGCCTTCCGCTGGAGCGAGGAGAACGCGAACCTCCAGCGCAAGGCCCACATCATCCTGGACTACTACCGCGGCGACGACCCCGAGAAGCGCAAGGTCGCCTCCACCATGCTGGAGTCCTTCCTCTTCTACTCCGGCTTCTACGCCCCCATGTACTGGTCCAGCCACGCCAAGCTGACCAACACCGCCGACCTCATCCGCCTCATCATCCGCGACGAGGCCGTCCACGGCTACTACATCGGCTACAAGTACCAGCTGGCCGTGCGCGAGTCCTCGCCCGAGCGTCAGGCCGAGCTCAAGGACTACACCTTCGAGCTGCTCATGGAGCTCTACGACAACGAGGAGCAGTACACCGAGGACCTCTACGACGAGCTCGGCCTGACCGAGGACGTCAAGAAGTTCCTGCGCTACAACGCCAACAAGGCCCTCATGAACCTGGGCTACGAGGCGCTCTTCCCGGCCGACGCCGTCGACGTCAACCCGGCGATCCTCGCCTCCCTGTCCCCCAACGCCGACGAGAACCACGACTTCTTCTCCGGCTCGGGCTCCTCCTACGTCATGGGCACGGCCGAGGCCACCCAGGACGAGGACTGGGACTTCTGAGCGCAGCTGGGCGGGGGTGGGGAGTGCTCCCCCGGGTGGCCTCCCCATGGCGACGATGGCGCGCATGGCGCACGCTTTGGTTATTCCCAGCGCACCAGAAAGGAATTCCCATGCGCTCCTCCGTCAAAGTTCTCTCCGTCGCCGCCGCCCTCGCCATGGCTGTCGGGCTGTCTGCCTGTGATGAGCAGGACGTCGCTCAGCCCTCACCCGGCGCCTCCTCGGCGGCCTCTGCCAAGGCGGACTCGGAAGATCCGGACACACCCCCCTCCGAAGGAACCGAGGATGGCAAGGACTCCAAGAGCAAGGGCGATGAGACCACCAAGTCCGGCTCCACGATTCAGAGCATCAAGCCGGTGACCTTCAAGGATGAGGAGATCGGTCTCACCCAGACCTGCGACAAGGTGATCGAGGACTACGCCGCACCGAAGCTCAAGCAGAAAGGTAAGACAGACACCGTCTACCTGCTTCACTGCACGCTCGATTTCAACGGAGACATCGCTTACAGCAGCACGCTCTCTGACTCCACCTCGCTCCAGGACAAAACATCATCCAAGCCCAAGACGGTTCAGTACGGAGCAAACGTGGCCGACGACCTGAAGGACGACGGTCTTGACGTGATTGACACCGAGGACGCCGGCTCCACTCACGTTGAGGGCTGGTTCGCCTACATCGCCGTGTCGGACTCGACCAAGCTGAAGCCCTTCTCCGAGGGCACCACCAGCATTGCCTACGACCGCGCAGCCGGAAAGGGCGTCCAGTCCGGCAAGCAGTACGCGGCCTACTCCGACACCCAGGACCTCGTGCTCAAGTAGGACTGATCTGATTCTCTTCCCAGCGACGTCGGGCCTCCTGAGGACCGTTGTCGTCTCATTCCTCTGATGGGGTTCAAGGTAAGGGGCTATGGTGCTATTCGTGGCGCTGTAGCCCCTTGCCCCTCGTTGGCCGGGTCTCGCCCCTTTGAATTGGACTGCTGGGTGTTTTTCGGACAGTGCTTGTTTTGTGCTTCAGGCTGCCTTCTTCAAGTCCAGGAAATCGCTTTCGGCCTCGTTCGGGGTGCGATACCCTAGGGCTGAGTGAAGACGAATATGATTCGTATCTCAGCTCGATCCATGAGGCAATGAGGCTTATTCATGGGGTGTAGGTGAATATGAGTCCGAGGATGGCTGTGATGGTTTCTGGGAAGGTTTGTAGTGGTCTTCTGTAGCCGGTGTGTAGGACTCTCCAGGTCTTGATGTTGGCGATGACTCGCTCGATCTTGTAGCGGATCTGGTTGACGGCCCGGTTGTAGGTCTTGTCGTCTGGGTGGAGGGGCAGGTTCGGGGGTTTTCTCTTGGGGGTGATCATTCCCAGTCCGATGTATCCCTTGTCGCCGATATGGCGTGGTGGTGGTGTCCCGTCTGGTAGGTCGGTGGCGGGGACGTCGAGCAGGCCGCTGCGGCGCAGGGCCTTGGCGTCGTGCGTGCATCCGTCCTGAGGGTCGGAGACCCAGGCCAGGGTCCCTGACAGGGTGCAGGCGACCTGGACGTTCAGACCCGTGGTCTTGTGCTTGCCGGAGTAGAGCTCAGGGTGGTCTTTCCAGGACCAGCACTCCAGGAGGGTGCCGTCGATGATCAGCTGGGCCGTGGGATCCAGATCCTCCACCGTTGGAACACTGCCGTTCAGGCAGGCGGCGATCAGGGGGCGTGTAGGCGGCGATGACCCGGGAGACGGTGGCCTGCCAGACGCAGTAGAGCTCGGCGAGCAGCTCCTGGGGCAGGTTGTGGCGCAGGTAGGTCAGGGTCAGGCGCACACACAGGAACAGCCCCAGCACCCTCGCCCCGAACACCGGCAGGGGGCCGGAAGCGTGAATGGCCTCGCACAGGTCCAGGACATCATCGCGAGTGATCCTCGTGCTACTATTCGTCATGGCGGTTTGCTTCTTGGTTGAGCTGGCTTAGTCACCAAAACTCTCTCAAGAGCAAGCCGCCACCCTGCTTAACGACACGCCATTAGCGGCAAAACACCCTAAACACCCCTATGAATAAGCCTCAATATCCTTGATCGCCTTGTCCTTCGTGGGATACACCATCAGGTGGACTCTCTCATTCTTGAGCGTAGCATTGAATGACTGAAGCCCAAGCATTGTCCCAGCACACCCCCGTACGCCCCACCGAGGGACGAATACCATAAGACTTGAGGTGATCCAGGAACTCCTGGGACGTGTACTGGCTCCCCCTGTCGGAGTGAAAGATCGTCACGCCCTTCTTGATCGGGCATCTCCTGACCGTCATGTCAATGGCCTGGCACACCAGGGAGGTGTGCATGTGGTCGGCCATCGCATAACCCACCACCTTCTTAGTACAGCAGTCCAGAACAGTCGCAAGATAGACGAATCCGGCCCACGTCCTGACATAGGAGGGGGCACCTCCCGCCTGCGGGGGAATGTCCCCGCACCACTTACGTCCAGGTTCGTCAGAGGCGGGAGTCCCGCCTGAGCAGGTCGGGCCGCTCGTCCAGGTCCTGGGCCGGCACGGTGGTTCGGACCTTTGCCCGTGGCTGTGCGGCCTGCAGCCCTAGGTCGCGCATGATGGCGCGGATCGTGGAACCGCCGGCCCGGACCCCACGCCGCTCCAGGACCACCTGGATGCGTCGGTACCCGTAGGTGCCCTCACGAGCGCTCAAACACATCCTTAATCATCATGGCCAGCTCCTCCCTCCTGATAGCCGTCTGTGACTGGGGCCGGTCGCGCCAGGAGTAGTACCCTGATTTTGATACCCTGGACCACCGGCACATTGAGGAGATGGGATAGTGGCCTTCTTCGCGGCCCCGAC
>NZ_MSGO01000054.1 GCF_001929375.1 Actinomyces oris
CGAGTGCGGTGTCACGATTGTCGACTTTTAAGGGGCTGGACTGCTGGGGGTTTTTCGGACAGTGCTTGTTTGTGTTTCAGGCTGCCTTCTTCAGGTCCAGGAAATCGCTTTCGGCCTCGTTCGGGGTGCGATACCCTAGGGCTGAGTGAAGACGGACATGATTGTATCTCAGCTCGATCCACGAGGCAATATCGTTGATCGCCTTGTCCTTCGTGGGATACACCATCCGGTGGACTCTCTCGTTCTTGAGCGTAGCGTTGAATGACTGAAGCCCGAGCATTGTCCCAGCACACTCCCGTACGCCCCACCGAGGGACGAATACCATAGGAGTTGAGGTGATCCAGGAACTTCTGGGATGTGTACTGGCTCCCCCTGTCGGAGTGAAAGATCGTCACACCCTTCTTGATCGGGCACCTTCGTGCCGCCATGTCAATGGCCTGGCACACCAGGGAGGTGTGCATGTGGTCGGCCATCGCATAACCCACGACCTTCTTAGTACAGCAGTCCAGAACGGTCGCTAGATAGATAAACCCGGCCCACGTCCTGACGTAGGAGGGGGCACCTCCCGCTTGCGGGGGAATGTCCCCGCACCACTTACGTCCAGGTTCGTCGGCGGTGAAGTCCCGTCGGAGCAGGTCCGGGCGCGCATCCAGGTCCTTAGCCGGCACGGTGGTTCGGACTTTTGCCCGTGGCTGTGCGGCTTGCAGGCCCAGGTCGCGCATGATGGAGCGGATCGTGGAACCGCCGGCCCGGGCCCCGCGCCGCTCCAGGACCACCTGGATTCGCCGGTAACCGTAGGTGCCCTCACGAGCGCTCAAAAATGTCCTTAATCATCATGGCCAGTTCCTCCCTCCTGGTGGCCGTCTGTGACTGGGGTCGGTCGCGCCAGGAGTAGTACCCTGATTTTGATACCCTGGACCACCGGCACATTGAGGAGATGGGATAGTGGCCTTCTTCGCGGTTGATGACCTCGTAGCGGTCGGTCACGGTCGTTCCTTGGCGAAGAAGGCGGCTGCTTTTTTCAGGAACTCGTTCTCCTGACGCAGCTCACGAACCTCCGCTTTGAGTTTTGCTATCTCGGCTGACTCGGCTGCCTTCTTGCGGTCCTGATCGGTGGCGTGCTCTTTCCTGTACCTGGCGACCCAGTTACCCACCGTTTGGGCTACAAGGTCGTATGAGGCGGCCACCGAGGAGATGGTGCGGTCCTTCTCGATCACCTCACGCACCACCTGGGTCTTGAACTCGTCTGAGTATTTCGCTGCTG
>NZ_MSGO01000055.1 GCF_001929375.1 Actinomyces oris
GCGGTGCCGAGTGAGGCGGCGGTGGTGGTGGCTGCCAGGTCGATGGTGGACAACAGGGTGTTGAAGGTGGTGGTGATGACGGTGGCCGCTACCTGACACGCAGGAGCCGTTGCGGGACTGGCGATCGAGGTCACCAGCAACCGGGCGGCCTGCGCCTGCAGCTCAGCAGCCATACCGTGAGCCCGCTCCAGGACACCCGCATAAGCATCCATCACACCAGCCCCACGCCCCAGCTCCCCAGCCCTGCCGGAGAGCTCACCACTCAGAGACGAGGCCGCAGCCGAGAAGGCCTGCGCACTGACCCCCTGCCACGACGGCGCCGAAGAAGCGGCCGAAGACATCAACGACGCCCCCTCACCAATCCTGTCCCCCGACCGACGCCAGGACACCGCCAGACCCCTGACCCCACCAGGAGAACCAGGAACCCGGGTGGCGATCACAGCAGCCAACCCGGGCAACCCAACCGGCACCGCACTCATCGACCCACCTGAGTTGCACAGTTTTTAGTGTCCTGTTGGGATGCTCAGGGCGGTGAGGATTTCTTCGGCTTCGGGGGTCAGGGGGTCGGTGGCGGTGAGGTGGTGGCCGTTGAGGTTGATGGTGATCTCCTGGAGGGGCTTGAGGGCACGGATGATGCGCTTGACGCTAATCCCGGTGGTCTCCTGGAGGTGCCGGGCGACGGCCAGGGCGGCCATGACCACGGTCAGGTGAGCCTCGATGGCATCGCGGGTGTGGTGGAAGACGGGGCGGGCTCTCAGGTCGTGCTTGCTCATCGGCGAAAGACTGCTCGACGTGCCACAGCTCGTGATATGAGGAGACCACCTCACCGGCGCCCATCAGGCGTGCAGGAATGTTGGTGACGTAGCCTTTGAGGCCCACCAGAGAGCGGGCCCGGGCCAGGGACGCCTCATCGAGGACCTGATCGCCTTTATGGGTGGTGACGAACCTGGTGCCCTTGGGACGTCTCTCTCCGGCGACGGATGGCCCTAGCGCGGTTCTCCTGGGCGGTCAGGGTCCGAGTGTCCCTGGCGGCGCGCTTCTTGGAGTAGGCCCACACCACCCGCCACGACCCCGGGTGAGCGTCCGGGTCCCAGACGGGCTCACGACGCTTGCTGACGTCCCGCTCGCTCTGCGAGCCCCTCCTGGGGGTGATGGTGTCGATGACCTGCCCGTCAGTGAAGACGTCCCCGTGCCAGTGGAAGTGGAAGTGGGCCTCCAGGTCGCCTGGGGCGCGGACCTGTCGGGCCCCGACGATGAACCGCAGCCGGGCGTCATCCAGGGCCGCGAGGTTGGCTGCTGAGAGCATGCCGGCATCAGCGATGATCACGAGCTCCTCAATACCGTGAGCGGCCTGGAAGGCCTCCACCACCGGGATGATGGTGGTGGTCTCGGCCTTACTTCCTTCCCAGCACCCGATTCTCAGGGGGAAGCCGTGGCGGTCGAGCAGCAGGCCGACGATGACCTGGGGATCGACCCGCCTCTCCTTGGAGTAACCCACCCGCCGCAGGTCGTCCTCCTTCTCGGCATCGAAATAGAGCGTGGTGACGTCGTACAGGCACAGGGCCAGACCGGAGATGTTGGTGACGTGCTCGAACAAGGCGTTTGAGAGGCTCTCGCGGTAACCGCGCTCCTGGGCCCGGGCCAGGCAGGCGTACAAGGTGTTGCGGTGGGCCGGAGCCGGCCAGCCGATCTCGG
The DNA here is from genome assembly GCF_001929375.1 of Actinomyces oris. GTDB lineage: Bacteria > Actinomycetota > Actinomycetes > Actinomycetales > Actinomycetaceae > Actinomyces > Actinomyces oris_B. The sequence goes on from NZ_MSGO01000055.1 coordinate 1,696, forward strand.
ACAGGACCCTGGGAGTGTCGGCCTTGGATGTCGGCTCGATCAGGCGAGCGGCGACCATCTGCTCAAAGGCCCGGTCACCCCCAACCGCCTCACTCAGCCCCAGACGCCTGTAGGCCGAACGGAGGACCTCAATCAGCCAGCCCGACCTGCGCGAGATGATCTGCGGCCTTCGCACCACGCCACCGTCACTGGGTGCCTGACCACCCACCTCGTCAGCGTCGTCGTTGAGTATCGGCCCCAGGTCCAGGACCTGCTGGCCTGCCATGAGCCGCTGGCGCCCCAGACGCATCAGCGCAGCCAGCTCGGCCTCGTCATGGGCCGACCCCAGGTGCTCCACGATCCGGCGCACACCATGGTCCTTGGCCACGACCTGCACGGCCGTGGCCCCCGAGGCTGTCTTGACCTGACGCAGGTACGGACTCACCCGCCAGATCCTACCGCCACCTTAGTGCCCCGAAACGACCACCCCACCCCCAGAATCCCAACGAAAAACCCCACTCTGAAACACAAACCACCCCAACCTGTGCAACTCAGGAGGAGGCGGCCGAGGACATCAACGACGCCCCCTCACCGATAGTGTCCCCCGACCGGCGCCAAGACGCAGCCAGGGACCTGACCCCGCCAGGAGAACCAGGAACCCGCGTAGCGATCACAGCAGCCAACCCGGGCAACCCAACCGGTACCGCGCTCATCGTCCCACCCCCAGGCCTCCACGGCCCCGGCCGGCGCAAGCCCCCGCGCTGGCGCCCGCACCCACGCCGGCGCCGGTGCCCATCAGGCTGTGGGCGCCGGAGGCTGAGGACTCATCGGTCTCGGCCAGGGCGGACATGGCGTACTTGACCCCACCGGCGATCTGGTCGGCGCCTGCGGCCCCGTCGCGAGCACCGGCGCTGTGGGCCGCGGCGTAGGCCGCCGCAGCCGCCACCAGCACCCCCGGCCCCAGGTCACCGCCGCTGCCGGGCTCTACACTGACCGACCCCACCGCGGCCGAGCACTCATCAGCCAACGACACCACCCGCGCCAGCTCCTCGGGCACCACCCGCAACACCATCAGCAGCCACTCCAACCACCCGCCCAGGAGGCACCACCATCGCGCCCCCGGGAGAAGCCTTGTAGGAATCAGGGAACACCACGAAAGTTAACCTCACGGTCAGCACACACGCAGGGACCAAGGCCCCGATCCCGAACCCAGTCCTGCGCCCGGCCCTGCACTGAGCCAGCCACAGGCGCAACAAGCCGCGCGCGACACCAGACCCTCGACCCGGGATCACCCGAAGCCACCCACCGCACTCCACCCAGTCCCGCCGATGATATCTACCTGGATTTCACGCCCGCACAAGGGGGTAAGCCGGTACCCTTGACTGCAAGGGTGTCATTCATCAGACGTTCTCGGCTCTCAGTAATCCACCTGATTCCAGGAGCCAGGACCACCTGTCAGTAGTGCCCCGACGGCGTAGTCCCGAAGCTGAGGGAAGCGAGTGGGTTGGTGGCAGACGAGGGCGAAAGCGACGTCAGACGCGAGGGTGGTGCCCCCGTTGCGGCGATTGCCCCGCAGGTGGGTGGATGGCGAAAGCATGGTGTCACGGTGCTACGTGCCCTCCTTGGGATCATAGGGGCCTGCCTGGCCATGGTGATCGGCCTTGCCGGCTGGCTGTACTGGACCCACCCAAGCACCACCAGCGTCCCCCTGCCCGACGGAGCCCAGAGGGGTGAGGAAAGATACCTCAGCTGGGCACTGCCTCATCCTGAAACGATACATGGGACCCTGCGCCCAGGGCCGTTGCGCTCCAGGAACCACGAATGGGTTGGCACGGTGACATGGAAACCGTTCCATGCGGCGGAGCAGGACTATGAGCTGCGCCTCGGCGAGAGCGTACACATCGAGGGACTGGGAACAGTGACCCTCCTCGAAGTCGACCCACCCCCAGCCATCCCAGATATCAACTTCTTCAAGGACAGAAGTGCAGGAGGCTGGGACTATCGAGTGAACATCGCCCTCGACCCCGGACTCTCCCTGTGCACAGTAATAAAACCATGCACACAGAAATAATAAAGGAATCTGACATCACTTACTCGGTTCAGCGGCAATACGAGTCTGCGAGATGAATCACCCCGGGATTGATGGAGGCAGTGATGACACGAAGGGATCACTGTCATGGGACAGAAGAAGTACCCCGACGAGCTGCGCGAGCGGACCACGAGGATGGTCTTGGATGCACTGTCCGATCCGACGCAACCCGAGGGGGCGGGGCACGGAGGATCGGCGAGGAGCTGAGCGTCTACTTTGAGGCTCTACGCCCCTAGTTCAAGAAGGCTCAGGTCGACGGTGGCTTGAGGCCGGGAACCACCACCGACGAGGCGACCCGGATGAGGGAGCCGGTGTTGGAGGCGAGAGAGAGCTGCGTCAGGCCAATGAGATCGTGCGCACAAAGCGAGAGCGTATCTGCGTCCCGCGGGCGGCGTGAGCGCCGTAAGAGGTCGTCGACTCCCATATTGGCGACAACCGGCAGGACCTCGAGGCCTGGTCGGACATCGACGCCGCCCGTGCTCGCCACCGCCGAGTGGGTCCACTGATACAGGCACCATCCGGCCACACTCCGCCGCCGGCATGCCCCCACCGAGCGCGAAGCCGTCTGGGGCCCGATATCTACCTGGATTTCACGCCCGCAGAAGAGGGCAAGCCGGTATCCTTTACTGCAAGGGCGCCATTCATCAGACGTTCTCAACTCTCCCAAGTCCGCCTGACTCCAGGAGCCAGGACCACCTGATTGGCCCCCCGACGACGTAGTCCTGAAACTGAGGGAAGCGAGTGGGTCGTGGCAGACGACAGCGAAAGCGACGTCAGAAGCGAGGGCGGCACCCCCATGGCAGTCCCCGCCCCGCAGGTGGGTGGACGGCGAAAGCATGGCGTCACGGTGCTACGTGCCCTCCTCGGGATCATAGGAGCCTGCCTGGCCATGGTGATCGGCCTTGCCGGCTGGCTGTACTGGACCCACCCGACCACCACCAGCATCCCCCTGCCTGACGGAGTCCAGAGGGGCGAGGAAGAATACCTCAGCGGGGCATTACCCCCTCCTGAAACGATACACGGGACGCTGTATTCAGGCCCGTTGCACTCCAGGAACCACGAATGGATTGGTACGGTGACATGGCAACCGCGCCATGCGGCGGAGCAGGACTATGAGATACGCCTCGGCGAGAGCGTCCACATCGAGGGACTCGGAACAGTGACCCTCCTCGAAGTCGACCCGCCCCCAGCCATCCCGGAGATCAACTTCTTCAGAGACAGAAGTGCAGGGGGATGGGACTATCGAGTGAACATCGCCCTCGACCCCGGTCTCTCCCTGTGCACAGTATTCAAACCATGCACACAGAAATAACAAAAGAATCTGACATCACTTACTCGGTTCAGCGGCAATACGAGTCTGCGAGAAGTACCTCTCATAGTCTTCCCGGCTTATCCTGATGAGTCCAGTATCCGCACGCTCACCTTTCGGAGTCAGATTCATTCCCCAGGGGTTTCTCAGCGTGACGTACTGATCATCAACCGCCACCACTGTGTACGCATGGGCCCTTCCTTCTCCACTCCCTAGACGACGAGTGACCTCCCGATCGGGCGCCTCCCCGTGAGCCCCCTTGTTCTCAGTGTCGATCTTGCCGTCACCGTTGGTGTCAGTAGCAGCCTCAACCTTGGTGCCAGGCGGCATATCCTCAGCGGTCACTGCCACGACAGGACATCCAGCATCCACCGAACGATCAATGCTGCCCCACTGCCTTCCAGAGTACTTATGGTCTTCCCCCGCAAGAAACCAAAAGAACCCGGTACCACCCCAAGTATTAGCCGGGGTCACATCTTTGCCGGAAATTCGTTTCATGGCCTCGGCTGGCGGCTTATTATTCAAGTCATCATCACCAAACTGTTCCCCATAGGCACGCTCATAAACGCTCATCAGAGTGGGGCGACCCGCTTCATCCTTCGTGCCGTTGGCGTAGTAGTCGTACACATCAACATGCACCTCATTGCCTTTATCGTCATACAGGGTCACAGTAAAACAGCCCTTCCCGCCATCCCATTTGACGTGATCACGTAGGAACTGCTGCCCTTTTTCAGTCGCTGAGTACCCTTGAAGGGTAACCAGCATAAAGCAGTCAGGCATGCTGGTCTGATTGGCGTCAGGGTCCCAGTCACCCTTGCCATCGGCCTGCTCCCGCAGTCGCTTCTTGTCTTCCTCCGAAAAACTCTGCGTATCGCCTTTCCCCTTCGATGGCTCGCCGTTCCCGTTTCGTGACTTGGCGCTTGCTGCGGTGCCGAGTGAGGCGGC
>NZ_MSGO01000056.1 GCF_001929375.1 Actinomyces oris
TTCGAGGGCACGGTTGCCTCGATCGGTAACGGTGACATCAAGAACACCGCCCAGCTCATCTCCGACACCATCTATGCCAGCACGCCTCCGGAGCCGACCGAGCCCCCGACCAAACCTGACAACCCTCCGACGTCCGACGAGGTGACCACTCACTGGGGCGACCTGATGATCAAGAAGGTTGACAGTCACGACAAGGGTGCCAGCAAGGCGGGTCTTAAGGGCGCCGAGTTCCAGCTGTACAAGGCCAAGGAGTCCTACGCGGACACCTGCACCAAGGAGAAGGAGGGGGCCCCCATCGCCGTTGACGGCAAGACCACGCTGACCACCGACGAGAACGGCGTCGTCAACATCAAGGGCCTGTTCGTCTCCGACTCCATTGACGGGGCGGGCCGCGACAACAAGGTCAACGCCCCTGCGCGCTGCTACGTCCTGGTCGAGACCAAGGCGCCCACCGGCTTCGTCCTGCCCTCGGGTGACGACGCCGTGACCGCTGTCAAGGTCCAGACCGGCGCCGTGGCCACGGACGACGTCACCGTTGAGAACACCAAGCAGGCGGTCCCGGGCCTGCCCCTGACCGGTGCCAACGGCATGCTCATCCTGACCGCCTCCGGCGCGTCCCTGCTGATGATCGCCGTCGGCTCCGTCCTGGTGGCCCGCTACCGCGAGCGCAAGCACAGCGCGAACCTCGCTGCCTGATGACAACCGCTGTCGGCCGGGGCCCCCAAGCCCCGGCCGACAACCACAACCACAACCACAAGTGCCTCACCTCAACCACGTCGTGACTGTGTTCCGAACACGTCTCGATCGTCAGGTTGTGGCCTGAGCGGAACCGGTGCAGGCACTCGGCGGACCTCGTTCCGTCGAGCGCCTGCACCGTCATGTGCGAACCCGCACCATCCCCACCCCGAAACACCCGACCCTGGAAGCGCACGAGGCCCATGATCTCCCGCAACGCACGCCACCCCCGCACCGCCCGGACTCCGCGCACACGCGCCTCGAGCCTCCAGAAGCACCGCCGCCATCGTGCCTGGCGCCTGTCGGTCTCCGCGCTCATCACCTCCATCATGGCGGTCGTCGGCATGGGGCTGCTGGCCTACCCGACGGCGGCCTCCTGGATCTCCCAGTACAACCAGTCGAAGGTGACTGCCGACTACTCCGCCCAGGTTGACGATGCCCGGCCCGACGCCAAGACCCAGATCGAGCAGGCTCACGCGTACAACGACGCGCTCTCTGCCGGAGCGGTCCTGGAGGCCAACAACCACGTCCCCACCGGCGCCGGCTCCAGCAAGGACAGCTCCCTGAGGTACGCCAACATCCTCAAGGCGAACAACGAAGGCCTCATGGCCCGGCTCAAGATTCCCTCCATCTCCCTGGACCTGCCCGTCTACCACGGCACGGCCGACGACACCCTGCTCAAGGGCCTGGGGCATCTGGAGGGCACCTCACTGCCGGTCGGGGGAGAGGGGACCCGCTCGGTCATCACCGGGCACCGCGGCCTGGCCGAGGCCACCATGTTCACCAACCTGGACAAGGTCAAGACCGGTGACAGTCTCATCGTCGAGGTCTTCGGGGAGGTCCTCACCTACCGGGTCACCAGCACCAAGGTCGTCGAGCCCGAGGAGACCGAGGCCCTGCGCGCCGAGGAGGGCAAGGACCTGCTCACCCTGGTGACCTGCACGCCCCTGGGCATCAACACCCACCGCATCCTGCTGACCGGCGAGCGCGTCTACCCGACCCCGGCCAAGGACCTCGCGGCGGCGGGCAAGCGCCCTGACGTCCCCCACTTCCCCTGGTGGGCCGTGGGCCTGGCGGCGGGGCTCATCGTCGTCGGGCTGTACCTGTGGCGCTCGGGCTACGCAGCGGCGAGGACCAAGGAACGGGCCCTGGCCAGGGCCCGTGAGGCGGAGCAGGAGCCGCGCCCCCAGACCTGGGCGGAGCAGATGCGCATCTGGATGGACGACGACGCCGGTGTCGAGCCCCAGCGGTGGTTCACCGACCTGCCGGTACCGCCCCAGCCCTCCGAAATGGAGAACCTGGCGCTTCTGGAGGAGATCGCGTCGCTGTCGGCGCCTTCTGGTCGATGGGATGACGAGGAGCTCATCGACACCGCGGAGATCCCGGCGCTGGACGCGACACGCCCGAGCGCGGGGGCCAGTGGGCGGACTCACAGGCTCTAGGCCCCATCCTGGGTTCCGCTGCCCGCGGGAGCCCTGATACCGTAATCCGGCCGGCCAAGGGCGTGCGCTTGCGTGCCCCTGGCTGTGCCACCCCGGGACTCCCCGGGAATCATTCTGACGGACCCGTTCCTCCTGAACGGGTTTCCGTGTGTCCAGACCGGTTCACCGCCTTCCATCACGGGAGCGGCGCGCGTCCTGAAGCGACACGCCCGAGCGCGTGGACCGGCCAGAAGCAAGTACAAGAGAGGTTAGGCGCCATGGCGGGACAGAAGATCCGCATCCGGCTCAAGTCCTACGACCACGAGGTCATCGACTCCTCGGCGCGCAAGATCGTCGACGTCGTGACCCGCGCTGGTGCGACGGTCGTGGGCCCGGTGCCGCTGCCGACCGAGAAGAACGTGTTCTGCGTGATCCGGTCGCCGCACAAGTACAAGGACAGCCGCGAGCACTTCGAGATGCGCACGCACAAGCGGCTGATCGACATCGTCGACCCGACGCCCAAGGCCGTCGACTCGCTCATGCGTCTCGACCTGCCCGCTGACGTCAACATCGAGATCAAGCTCTGAGGACTGCCATGACAACGCTTAACACGCCGGCTGCCGCCGCGCCTGCCAAGGCGCTGCTCGGCACCAAGCTCGGCATGACGCAGATCTGGGACGAGAACGGGGTCCTGCGCCCCGTGACCGTCGTCCGGGTCGACACCAACGTCGTGACCCAGGTCCGCACCATCGAGACCGATGGCTACGAGGCCGTTCAGCTCGCCTTCGGCGACATCGACGCCCGCAAGGTCACCAAGCCGCTCGCCGGCCACTTCGCCAAGGCCGGGGTCGAGCCCCGCCGCCACGTGGCGGAGGTTCGCACCTCCCTGGCGTCGGAGTTCGCCCCCGGCCAGGAGCTGGCCGCTGACACCTTCGAGGTCGGCCAGCTGGTCGATGTCACCGGAACCTCCAAGGGTAAGGGCTTCGCCGGTGTCATGAAGCGCCACGGCTTCGCCGGTGTGGGCGCCTCCCACGGTGCTCACCGCAACCACCGCAAGCCCGGTTCCATCGGCGCCTGCGCCACCCCCGGACGCATCTTCAAGGGCCTGCGCATGGCCGGCCGTATGGGCCACGCGCGCCGCACCGTCCAGAACCTCAAGATCCGCGGCGTCGACGTTGACAAGGGCGTTCTGCTCGTCAACGGCGCGATCCCCGGCCCCAAGGGCTCGGTCGTCGTCGTCCGCACCGCCGTGAAGGGAGCCTGAGACCATGACTGAGGCACTCACCGTCGACGTCGTCGACTCCACGGGCAAGAAGACCGGCAGCGTCGAGCTGCCCGCCGAGATCTTCGACGCCCCCCTCAACATTCCGCTCATGCACCAGGTGGTCGTCGGCCAGCTGGCCGCGGCCCGCCAGGGCACCCACGCCACCAAGACCCGCGGCGACGTCCGCGGCGGTGGCCGCAAGCCCTACCGCCAGAAGGGCACCGGCCGCGCCCGCCAGGGCTCGACCCGCGCCCCGCAGTTCGTCGGCGGCGGCACCGTCCACGGCCCGCAGCCGCGCGACTACACCCAGCGGACCCCCAAGAAGATGAAGGCCGCCGCCCTGCGCAGCGCCCTGTCCGACCGCGCCCGCAACGGCCGCGTCCACGTCATCACCGAGTTCGTCACCACCACGGTGCCCTCCACCAAGAACGCCCTGGTCGCGCTGCGCAACCTCACCGACCGCAAGGCCCTGGTGATCGTGGACCGTCAGGACGACCTGTCCAGGCTCAGCCTGCGCAACGCCCCCGAGGCGCACGTCCTGTGGGCCGACCAGCTCAACACCTACGACGTCCTCAAGTCCGACGACGTCGTCTTCACGGCCTCTGGCCTGGATGCGTTCCTGGGCAAGGGTGAGGAGGAGTCCAAGTGAGCCTCGAGAAGTCCAAGAACCCCCGCGACGTCATCATCGCGCCGGTGGTCTCCGAGAAGTCCTACGCCTGCATGGACCGTGGCCAGTACACGTTCATCGTGGCGCCGGGATCCAACAAGACCGAGATCAAGCAGGCCGTCGAGGCCATCTTCGACGTCAAGGTCTCCTCGGTGAACACCATCAACCGCAAGGGCAAGACGCACCGCACCCGCACCGGGATCGGCAAGTCCAAGGACACCCGCCGTGCGATCGTCACCCTGCGCGAGGGGACCATCGACATCTTCGGTGATGTGGCCTAGTGCGCCACGGAAGGTAAAGGACCGATATGGGAATCCGTAAGTACAAGCCCACGACCCCGGGTCGTCGCGGCTCCTCCGTGGCCGACTTCGTGGAGATCACGCGCAGCACGCCCGAGAAGTCGCTGGTGCGCCCGCTGAGCAAGTCCGGTGGACGCAACTCCTCCGGCCGGATCACCACCCGTCACAAGGGTGGCGGCCACAAGCGCGCCTACCGTCTCATCGACTTCCGTCGTCACGACAAGGACGGCGTGCCCGCCAAGGTCGCTCACATCGAGTACGACCCCAACCGCACCGCGCGCATCGCCCTGCTGCACTACATGGACGGCGAGAAGCGCTACATCATCGCCCCGAACAAGCTCCGTCAGGGCGACGTCGTCGAGGCCGGCCCCAGTGCCGACATCAAGCCCGGCAACAACCTGCAGCTGCGTCACATCCCCACCGGTACGGTCGTCCACGCGGTCGAGCTGCGTCCCGGTGGCGGGGCCAAGATCGCTCGCAGCGCCGGCACCTCCGTCCAGCTGGTCGCCAAGGAGGGCAAGTACGCGCAGCTGCGCATGCCCTCCGGGGAGATCCGCAACGTGGAGGCCGCCTGCCGCGCCACCATCGGCGAGGTCGGCAATGCCGAGCAGTCCAACATCAACTGGGGCAAGGCCGGCCGTATGCGCTGGAAGGGCGTGCGCCCGACCGTCCGCGGTGTCGTCATGAACCCGGTGGACCACCCGCACGGTGGTGGTGAGGGTAAGACCTCCGGTGGTCGTCACCCCGTCTCGCCGTGGGGCAAGCCCGAGGGCCGCACCCGCCGTCCCAACAAGTCCAGCGACCGCCTCATCGTGCGTCGTCGTCGGACCGGCAAGAAGCGCTGATAGGAGCCTGAATCATGCCGCGTAGTCTGAAGAAGGGTCCCTTCGTCGACGACCACCTCCTCAAGAAGGTGGACGCTCAGAACGAGAAGGGCACCAAGAACGTCATTAAGACCTGGTCCCGCCGTTCGGTCATCACGCCGGACTTCCTGGGGCACACCTTCGCCGTCCACGACGGTCGCAAGCACGTGCCGGTCTTCGTTACCGAGTCCATGGTGGGCCACAAGCTCGGTGAGTTCGCTCCGACCCGCACCTTCCGCGGGCACGTCAAGGACGACCGCAAGTCGCGTCGCTGACGGACGTCGGAAAGTTTGAGAGGCAGAGAACATGGAAGCCAAGGCGCAGGCCAAGTACGTGCGCTGCACGCCGATGAAGGCGCGCCGGGTCGTGGACGTCGTCCGCGGCAAGCGCGCCGTCGAGGCCGTCAACGTGCTCCGATTCGCCCCGCAGGCCGCTGCGGTGCCGGTGCGCAAGGTCCTCGAGTCCGCAATCGCCAACGCCCGGTTCAAGGCTGAGCGTGACGGTGAGCGTTTCGACGAGAACGACCTGTTCATCATCGAGGCGTTCGCCGACGAGGGTCCCACCCTGAAGCGGTTCCGTCCCCGTGCGCAGGGCCGGGCCAGCAGGATCCTCAAGCGGACCAGCCACATCACCGTCATCGTCGGGGACAAGTCCGACGCCGCAACGAAGGAAGGAGCCCGGTAATGGGGCAGAAGGTCAACCCGACCGGGTTCCGCCTGGGCATCACCACGGACCACCGCTCGCGCTGGTTCGCCGACTCCACCAAGCCCGGTCAGCGTTACCGCGACTTCGTGGAGGAGGATGTCAAGATCCGCCGCCTCATGGAGGACGGCATGGAGCGGGCCGGTATCTCCAAGGTCGACATCGAGCGCACCCGTGACCGCGTGCGCGTCGACCTGCACACCGCCCGTCCCGGCATCGTCATCGGTCGTCGTGGGGCCGAGGCCGAGCGCCTGCGCGGTCAGCTCGAGAAGCTGACCGGCAAGCAGGTCCAGCTCAACATCCTCGAGGTCAAGAGCCCCGACCTGGACGCCCAGCTGGTCGCCCAGGGGATCGCTGAGCAGCTCGCCTCCCGCGTGTCCTTCCGTCGCGCCATGCGCAAGGGCATGCAGTCCGCGATGCGCGCCGGCGCCAAGGGCATCCGGGTGCAGTGCTCCGGCCGCCTGGGCGGCGCCGAGATGAGCCGCAGCGAGTTCTACCGCGAGGGGCGAGTGCCCCTGCACACCCTGCGCGCGAACATCGACTACGGCTTCTACGAGGCCAAGACCACCTTCGGCCGCCTCGGCGTCAAGGTGTGGATCTACAAGGGCGACATCACCGAGCGCGAGTTCGCCCGCCAGCAGGCCGAGTCCGGCTCCCGTGGCCGGGGCCGGGGCGAGCGCCGCGGCGGCCGTCGTGGCGACCGCGGTGAGCGCGGTTCGCGTCAGAACACCGAGCAGCAGCAGGCAGTCGAGCAGACGCCGGCCGCCGAGACCGCTGCCGCAGACCAGGGAACGGAGGCCTGAGCCGTGCTCATCCCCCGCCGGACCAAGTTCCGCAAGCAGCACCGCCCGCACCGCACGGGCCTTTCCAAGGGCGGCAACCAGATCGCCTTCGGTGACTACGGCATCCAGGCCCTCGAGCCCGCCTACATCACCAACCGCCAGATCGAGGCGGCCCGTATCGCCATGACCCGCCACATCAAGCGTGGCGGCAAGGTGTGGATCAACATCTTCCCGGACCGCCCCCTGACCAAGAAGCCCGCCGAGACCCGTATGGGTTCCGGTAAGGGCGCACCCGAGTGGTGGATCGCCAACGTCAAGCCCGGACGCATCCTGTTCGAGCTCGGCGGTGTCGACGAGGCCCTCGCCCGCGAGGCCATGCGCCGCGCACAGCACAAGCTTCCGATGAAGACCCGTTTCGTGACTCGTGAGGGTGGTGACGTCTGATGGCAATCGGTTCCAAGGGCCTGACCCCCGCCGACCTCGACGGCATGGACAACGAGCGCCTCTCCGAGGAGCTCTCCAAGGCCAAGGCCGAGCTGTTCAACCTCCGGTTCGCCTCGGCGACCGGCCAGCTCGAGGACCACGGACGTCTCAAGGCTGTGCGTCGCGACATCGCCCGCATCTACACGATCGTGCGCGAGCGTGAGCTCGGTATTCGCACCGCCCCGAGCACGGAGGAGTCCAAGTGAGCGAGCAGACCAGCACTGAGAACGTCGAGCAGTCCACCGCGCGCCCCCAGCGCAAGGTGCGTCGCGGCTACGTCGTCTCCGACAAGATGGACAAGACGGTTGTCGTCCTCGTCGAGGAGCGCTACAAGCACTCCCTGTACGGCAAGGTCCTCCGTCGCTCCAAGAAGGTCAAGGTCCACGACGAGAACAACGAGGCCGGTGTCGGCGATCTCGTCTCCATCATGGAGACCCGCCCGCTGAGCGCCACCAAGCACTTCCGCCTCCTGGAGATCCTCGAGCGCGCCAAGTGACCCTCGGCTGAACGCCGCCCTCGACCCCGTCGAGACGGCCCCCGACGCCGCAGCATCCCACCTGGGAGGCTGCGGCGTCGGCGTTGTTCTGACGGCCGGCCATCACGTCCGACAGTGAGTGCTGCTCACCAGTAGCCTTGCATAAAAGTCAAAGCTGCGGTCCACAGTGCATTTCCGGATGCTGCTCCGAGAGCATTCACGAGTGTGTCCCGTCCGAGTTCCCGTAGGCCTTCGGCTGTGCTGCGCTTGTCGTTCTGATCAACAGCTACACGGATTCGCTCAACGATAGCGCGGTCTGTCAGTTGGGTGACCTTTTCGGCAAGACGATCAACGAGATCGGCAATCCGTTGCTCTTGCCCATCGATCTGTAACATAAGGTCGCCGTTAACTATTACGATGACTGAACCGGATTGAGCGAGTGTGTCCTGCTGCGAATCTGTGTGCTCAGCTATGGCCGCATTGGCGTATGATATTGCCGCTTTGGACCATCTTTCACCGCCTCGTAGAGGCTTCTTCTCAACAAGGCCAAGTCGCCGTGCGATCCGCTGTTCGTCATCTGTAGCGATACGAAACCAGCTGTCGTTCAAGTGCGTGGCAGCCGCAAGCACTTGTTCGACCATTTCTGTCTCCTCTGAGGAGTGTGAGCGCGGCTTGAGGTCGATAGGTTGAATCGTGTTCACTTCTCCTTCGCAATCGTAGATCAGTGGGTGGTTACGTCCTGCCAGGACTACTTCTACCTGAGGGGATGCATCAAGGATGGTGTTCCTACTGAGAACTGGGGTGGCTGATGTAAGAAACCCTTCCTCGTTTGGGGGGACTACAAGATCGTTGGGTAGGAGATCCACAACCCGTCTGCGTTCAACCTCAGCCGGTGATAGCCAGGTCTTGATAGCCAGTGCAGTTAGCGGCACGGAGACTGCTGTGACTAGCCATGACAGCCAAGGGAAGGTAGAGCTAGTCCAGTACCGTGCAGTGACGGCTACCAGCAACGGTGCAGCCACTATTGTGGCCCTGAAGAGTGGAAGTGGAGTGAAAATTGTGCGAGTCCGTGACGCGAGAGCGATATCGTTGAATGTTGGATGAAATTTCTGCATTGGATGCCCCTTTTGGTGTGGTCGAACTGATAGTGACTACGGTATGGTGCGGCTCTGACATCTATTTGAGGGCCTTAATGACATGGTCGTTCCTGTACTGCGGAGTTCCAGGTCTATAACTGCGCTTTGTGAACGTCGGTCATGCAGAGAGATCGCCCAAGCAGTGGCGCGTCGAAGTTGTGGGGGCGTTGACTGTCAATGCTGTACTCAAGTGCATCGATAGGCGCTGTGTTCGTTGGGACTTAGTGGTTTGGGGCGTGGTCTTCCTTGCTGTGCGCCGTTGATGCCTGACCGGGCGGTACTACACGAGGGTCGGGTGTTACTGGGGGAGGGGCGGGTGTACTCCGGGTGGGTGGGGCCTTCGTGCAGTGTGCACAACCCTTGGCCAGTAGATCCCGACCCTCGTGGAGTACAGGCGGTTCTGAAAAGGATCGGGCCGGAGCCGACGTCGGACCACGATCTCCCGGCCCCGAGCGAGCGCCACGCAGCGAGCCAGTGGGGTGCGGACCTGGGGGAGGGCGCCGGGCGGTGCCGCAAAAACCCTGCGCCCAGTGTCCACAGCGCTGACATTGACGATCTCGCCATCAGTGCCCCCAGCGGTGTTCGTTGGAATCCTGCGGTTTCTTGGAGGTGTGCGGCGTCGGCGCGGACCTGATGTCAGCACCATGGACACCGCCGGTCCGCCGGGCGTCCCGGATGGCGGCGTTGTTGGGCGCACACCGCGGGACCCGAACTCGGCGCAGGTCGCCCCTGACTGGAGCCGGCTGCGGATCACGGATGACAGTCAGGCGGATCGGGGACTGCGCTTTCCGACGAGGACGTCCTGTTCCCCCAAAGGACGACGGTCGTACCCCAGTCGTCTGGAGGACAACGCAGTCGTCGGCGGGCAGGTACGTCGTCGATCAGGGGCTGACAGCCGGCCGGGCGCTTCGGGGCATTGGCGCAGGAGGTCCGGGAAAAGCCGGTGAGCAAAGGCACAGGCCCTGGTTCTCATCTCAGGTTCCGCGCGATACGGCGGCTGGACTAGGCTAATGGAGTTGCGCGCGCCCTCGGTGCGCCCGGCAGAGACCTCGTGCAGTCTGCGCCTGTGTCTGTCGGGACGGCGTATCGCGGGAATCCCCTGTCCCTGGGTCGGCCTCGTGCGGCCTGCGGCCGGGGGAGACGTGTGCAAGACCAGAAGAACGTTCGGCCAGGCTCAGGAGCTTCCTGAGAACCGGCTCGACGACAGGAGAACACTCAATGATCCAGCAGGAGTCGCGACTGAAGGTCGCCGACAACACCGGTGCCAAGGAGATCCTTTGCATCCGTGTTCTCGGTGGATCGGGTCGGCGCTATGCGGGTATCGGCGACACGATCGTCGCCACCGTCAAGGACGCCATTCCCGGCGGCAACGTGAAGAAGGGCGAGGTCGTCAAGGCCGTCGTCGTGCGTGCCCGCAAGGAGCGTCGTCGTCCCGACGGCTCATACATCCGCTTCGACGAGAACGCCGCCGTCATCCTCAAGAACGATGGGGAGCCGCGCGGTACGCGCATCTTCGGCCCCGTCGGCCGTGAGCTTCGCGAGAAGAAGTTCATGCGCATCGTCTCGCTCGCCCCGGAGGTGATCTGAACATGGCACGCATCAAGAAGGGTGACCAGGTCATCGTCATCGCCGGTAAGGACAAGGGCAAGACCGGCCGCGTTCTGGAGGTCCTCAAGGGCACTGACCGTGTCATCGTCGAGGGCGTCCAGCGCGTGACCAAGCACACCAAGGTGGGGCAGTCCCAGCAGGGTGCCCGCACCGGCGGCATCGAGACCGTTGAGGCGCCCATCCACGCCTCCAACGTCATGCTCGTCGACCCCAAGACCAAGAAGCGCACCCGCGTGGGCTTCCGCGTCGAGGAGGGCGTGCGTCCCGACGGCCGCAAGCGCACCGTCCGCGTGCGTTACGCCAAGAAGAGCGGGGAGGACCTGTGACCATGGCTGAGAAGACCACCCCCCGTCTCAAGACGAAGTACGCCGAGGAGGTGCGCCCCGCCCTGCTCAAGGAGTTCCAGCACGGCAACGTGATGGAGGTCGGGCGCGTCGTCAAGGTCGTCGTCAACATGGGCGTGGGCGAGGCCGCCCACGACTCCAAGATGATCGAGGGCGCCGTGCGCGACCTCGCCGCCATCACCGGCCAGAAGCCCCAGGTGACCCGGGCCCGCAAGTCCATCGCGCAGTTCAAGCTGCGTGAGGGCATGCCGATCGGCGCGCACTCCACGCTGCGCGGCGACCGCATGTGGGAGTTCCTGGACCGTCTGGTCTCGATCTCCCTGCCCCGTATCCGCGACTTCCGCGGTCTGAGCCCCAAGCAGTTCGACGGGAACGGCAACTACACCTTCGGTCTGACCGAGCAGGCTGTCTTCCACGAGATCGACCAGGACCAGATCGACCGCGTCCGCGGTATGGACATCACCGTGGTGACCACGGCCAAGACCGACGAGGAGGCCCGCTCGCTGCTCAAGCAGCTCGGCTTCCCCTTCAAGGAGAAGTGAGATGGCGAAGACCGCACTGATTGAGAAGGCGAACCGCAAGCCCAAGTTCGGTGTCCGTGCCTACACGCGCTGCCAGCGCTGCGGCCGCCCGCACTCGGTCTACCGCAAGTTCGGCCTGTGCCGTATCTGCCTGCGTGAGATGGCCCTTCGCGGCGAGCTCCCGGGCGTGAGCAAGTCCAGCTGGTAAGAACTTACGTCGCAGGTCCGCTGAGGAAACCACGACGAGGAAGGGCCAAGGCCCACTCATGACAATGACAGACCCCATCGCAGACATGCTGACCCGTCTGCGCAACGCAAACAGCGCCTACCACGACACCGTGTCGATGCCGTCGAGCAAGCTCAAGGTGAACATCGCTGAGATGCTCAAGTCCGAGGGCTACATCGCCGGCTACGAGGTCACGGACGCCGAGGTCGGCAAGACGCTCACGCTGAGCCTCAAGTACGGAGCCAACCGCCAGCGGGCCATCCAGGGCCTGCGCCGGATCTCCAAGCCCGGCCTGCGCGTCTACGCCAAGTCCACCAACCTGCCCAAGGTCCTCGGTGGCCTGGGAGTGGCGATCCTGTCCACCTCCTCCGGCCTCCTGACCGACAAGCAGGCCGAGTCACGTGGCGTGGGCGGCGAAGTCCTCGCCTACGTCTGGTAAGAGAAGGAACGGAGGAAAACCATGTCTCGTATTGGACGGCTCCCCGTTCCGGTTCCTGCCGGAGTGGACGTCACCATCGACGGCCAGGACGTGACGGTCAAGGGCCCCAAGGGCACCCTGTCCCGCACGATCAGCGAGCCCCTGAGCGTCACCCGCCAGGAGGACGGCTCCATCCTGGTCACGCGCCCCGACGACGAGCGCCGCTCGCGCTCGCTGCACGGGCTGTCGCGCACCCTCATCAACAACATGGTGATCGGCGTCACCGAGGGCTACACCAAGCAGCTCGAGATCGTCGGCACCGGTTACCGCGTCGCCGCCAAGGGCCAGGGCATCGAGCTCTCCCTCGGCTTCTCCCACACCGTGACCGTTGAGCCCCCCGAGGGCATCACCTTCACGGTCGACGGCAACCTGAAGATCACCGTCTCCGGTATCTCCAAGGAGCAGGTCGGCGAGGTCGCGGCGAACATCCGCAAGATCCGTCCGCCGGAGCCCTACAAGGGCAAGGGCGTGCGCTACGCCGGCGAGAACGTGCGCCGCAAGGTCGGAAAGGCTGGTAAGTGACTATGGCTTACTCGATCAAGAGGGGCAAGGGCAACCCCCGCGCCATCGCCCGCAAGATCCGTCACCAGCGCGTGCGCAAGCACATCTCCGGCACGCCCGAGCGTCCCCGCCTGGTGGTCACCCGCTCCAACCGCCACATGGTGGCTCAGGTCGTGGACGACACCATCGGTCACACCCTGTGCGCCGCCTCCACCCTGGAGGAGGCCGCCAAGGGCGTCGAGGGCCACAAGGTGGGCGCCGCCCACAAGGTCGGCGAGCTCATCGCCGAGCGCGCCAAGGCGCTGGGCATCGAGGCAGTCGTGTTCGACCGCGGCGGCAACAAGTACCACGGCCGTGTCGCGGCCGTCGCCGAGGGCGCCCGCGAGGGCGGCCTGAAGCTGTGAGCACTAAGACGACGAGAAAGCAGAGGAACATCTGATGGCTGCACCGCAGCGAGACAGGTCCGCGTCGTCCGACGGCTCGGCCCAGCGCGAGAACGACGAGCGCCGGGGCGAGGGCCGCGGCCGCCGCGACCGCAACAACGACCGCCGCGACCGTGGTCGCGGCAACGACGACAAGTACATCGAGCGCGTCGTCACCATCAACCGCGTGTCCAAGGTCGTCAAGGGCGGCCGCCGCTTCACCTTCACGGCCCTCGTGGTCGTCGGTGACGGTGAGGGCACCGTCGGCGTGGGCTACGGCAAGGCGAAGGAAGTTCCCGCCGCCATCGCCAAGGCCGTCGAGATCGCGAAGAAGAACTTCTTCCACGTCCCGATGATTCGCCGCACCATCCCGCACCTGGTCCAGGGCGAGGACTCCGCCGGAGTCGTCCTCCTGCGCCCGGCGTCCCCCGGTACCGGTGTTATCGCCGGTGGTCCGGTGCGCGCCGTGCTGGACTGCGCCGGTGTCCACGACATCCTGTCCAAGTCGCTGGGCTCCTCCAACGCGATCAACATCGTGCACGCCACGGTGGACGCCCTCAAGCAGCTCGAGCAGCCCGAGGCCGTCGCGGCCCGCCGTGGCCTGCCCCTGGAGGACGTCGCCCCGCAGTCCATGCTGCGGGCCCGCGCCGAGGGCGAGGCCGACAAGCGCGCTCAGGCCGAGAAGCAGGAGGCCGAGAAGGCCGCTGAAGGAGTGGGTGCGTGATGGCTGAGTCCGCATCGAAGCAGATGACCAAGCAGCTCAAGGTCACTCAGGTCCGCTCTGGCATCGGGGGCACCCACCGCCAGCGCGAGTCCCTCAAGACCCTGGGCCTGCGCAAGATCCGCCAGTCCGTCGTGCGTGAGGACACCCCCAGCGTGCGCGGCCTGATTGCCACGGTGCACCACCTGGTCACCGTTGAGGAGGTCTGAGATGGCTGACACCGAGAACACGCAGGAGGAGAAGGTGCGCGTCGTCAAGCTGCACCACCTGCGTCCCGCCCCCGGCGCCAAGAAGGCCAAGACCCGCGTGGGTCGTGGTGAGGCGTCCAAGGGTAAGACCGCCGGTCGCGGTACCAAGGGCACCAAGGCTCGTTACCAGGTGCGTCCTGGTTTCGAGGGTGGCCAGATGCCGCTGCACATGCGTCTTCCCAAGCTGCGCGGCTTCCGCAACCCCAACCGGGTCGAGTTCCAGCCCGTGAACGTCGGCCGCATCGCCGAGCTGTTCCCCGAGGGCGGCACGGTGACCGTGGAGGACCTCGTCGCCAAGGGTGCGGTTCGCAAGAACCATCTCGTCAAGGTCCTCGGCGGCGGCGACGTCGCCGTGGCCCTGACGCTCACGGTCGACGCCTGGTCCGGCTCCGCCAAGGAGAAGATCGAGGCCGCCGGCGGCACCATCGCCACGCGCTGAACGCCGTCGAGCCGCGCCCGGCAGGGGTGACTCCCTGAAGAAGCGGTCCTGACGAGTCGCGAGATCACAGACCCCGGCGGTCCAGGGAAACCTGGGCCGCCGGGGTTGTTCGTGCGCGGGCGCCGCCCAGGGAGGCGGCCGTAGCGCGCCAGTGCGAAGTGTCTTGGATCACCCCGGGCTACCTCACCGGGACGAGACGTGAGAAAACCCGCACCTCATTGACGTTGCAAGCCCGTCTCAGCGCCCAGGTAGCGAGCTCGGCGGGGTAGTCTGGGCCGGGCGCAGTTCCCCTGCGCTCCGCCTTGCTGCCCGCAGGGCCGAACCCACCCCCGAGTCCACAGGAGATCGAGTGCTCAGTGCGTTCACTCAGGCGTTCAGAACGCCAGACCTCAGGGCGAAGCTGCTCTTCACCCTCGGCATCATGGCCCTGTTCCGGCTCGGGTCCATCCTGCCGGCGCCCGGCGTCAACCTGGTCAACGCCCGGCAATGCATCGCCGCTGCCGAGGATCAGAACCTTCTCAGCCTCGTCAACGTCTTCTCCGGTGGTGCGCTGCTTCAGCTGAGCGTCTTCGCGCTGGGCATCATGCCCTACATCACCGCCTCCATCATCATCCAACTCCTGCGGGTCGTCATCCCCCGCTTCGAGGAGCTCCACAAGGAGGGACAGGCGGGCACTGCCAAGCTCACCGAGTACACCCGCTACCTCACCATCGGCCTGGGGCTGCTCCAGTCCAGCACCATCGTGGCCACGGCCAAGAGCGGCAAGCTCTTCCCGACTTGCAACAAGCCGGTTCTGCCCGACGGCTCGGTCATCACCCTGCTGCTCGTCGTCATCACCATGACCGCCGGCACCGGCCTCATCATGTGGCTGGGTGAGCTCATCACCGAGCGCGGTATCGGCAACGGCATGTCGCTGCTCATCTTCACCTCCATCGTGGCCCAGTTCCCCTCCAACATGTTCTCCATCGCCGGGGGCAACAACGGGGCGGCCAACTTCGCCATCGTCGTGGCCGTCGTCCTCCTGGCCACCCTCGCGGTCGTCTACATCGAGCAGGCCCAGCGGCGCATCCCCGTGCAGTACGCCAAGCGGATGATCGGGCGCCGCCAGTACGGCGGATCGACCACCTACATTCCGGTCAAGATCAACACCGCCGGCGTCATCCCCGTCATCTTCGCCTCCTCGATCCTGGCCATGCCCCAGCTCGTCTCCGGCTTCGGTGACCCCCGCAGCCGGTGGGTGCAGTGGATCATGACGCACCTGCACCAGACGCACCCGATCTACCTGACCGCCTACGGCGTCCTCGTCCTGTTCTTCGCCTTCTTCTACACGGCCATCACCTTCGACTCCGAGGAGATCGCGGACAACATGAAACGCTACGGCGGCTTCATCCCCGGCATCCGCGCCGGTGAGCCCACCGTGCGCTACCTGTCCTACGTCATCAACCGCATCACGACGGCGGGCTCCATCTACCTGGTGGTCCTCGCCCTCATCCCGACGCTCGCCGTCATCTGGCTGGACCTGGCTCAGCACCTGCCCTTCGGCGGAACCACTATCCTCATTATGGTGGGCGTGGGCCTCCAGACCGTCAAGGAAGTCAACTCCCAGCTGCAGCAGCGTCACTACGAAGGGTTCTTGTCATGAGCGCACGCATGGTTCTTCTCGGTCCCCCCGGAGCGGGCAAGGGCACCCAGGCCGCCCGGATCGCCGAGCGCCTGGGCATCCCGGCCATCTCCACCGGAGACATCTTCCGTGCCAACGTCGCCGGCGCCACCGAGCTCGGCACCCAGGCCAAGGCCTACATGGACAAGGGCGAGTACGTCCCCGACTCCATCACCAACGCCATGGTCGCCGACCGCATCGCCCAGGCCGACTGCGAGGCCGGCTTCCTCCTGGACGGCTACCCGCGCACCACGGCGCAGGTCGGCGAGCTCGACTCCATGCTGAAGGCCTCGGGCCTGGCCCTCGACGTCGTCGTCGAGATCACCGCCGACGCCGAGGCCGTCGTCGCCCGCCTGCTCAAGCGGGCCGGTGAGCAGGGACGCGCCGACGACACCGAGCCCGTCATCCGCCGCCGCCTCGAGGTCTACGCCGAGTCCACCGCGCCGCTGGCCGACCTCTACGCCGAGCGCGACCTGCTCGTCCAGGTCGACGGCATGGGCGAGATCGACGTCGTCACCGGCCGCATCATGGAGGCCCTCGCCTCCCGCGGCATCACCGGCTCCTGAAGCCCACGCTCACCGGCGGGTCGTCTGCTCACGCGGACGACCCGCCTGCGCATGCTCCGGTGCGTCCCCATATCTGACGGGGCCGCCGGACAGCCCAGGCCCACCCCGCTCCACACGACCCCAGGAGGCCCCCGTGCTCTCACGCGAACAGATCCAGATCAAGACGCCGGAGCAGGTCCGTCTCATGCGCCGGGCCGGGCTCGTCGTCGCCGACATCCACGCCGCCCTGCGCGAGGCGGTGCGCGCCGGGATCACCACCGCCGAGCTCGACGCCGTCTCTGCCGGGGTCATTGAGGCCGCCGGCGCCCACTCCAACTTCCTGGGCTACTACGACTACCCGGCCACCGTGTGCATCTCCGTCAACGAGGAGGTCGTCCACGGCATCCCCGGCGAGCGGGTCCTGGCCGACGGCGACCTGGTCACCTTCGACTGCGGCGCCTACATCGTCGACGAGGACGGCACCCAGTGGCACGGCGACGCCGCCTTCACCACCGTCGTCGGCGGGACCTACCTGAGCCGGACCGACCGGCTCGTGGACACCACCACCCGGCAGGCCCTGTGGGAGGCGATCGCCGCCGTCGCCCGCGCCGCAGCGGGGGAGGGGCGCGGACGTCAGCTGTGCCTCAACGCGGTCGGCGACGCGGTCGAGGCCGTTGTCGCGGACGTGGCCGAGCGGGAGGGCCACGAGCTGGGGATCCTTCAGGAGTACGTCGGCCACGGCATCGGCACGAGCATGCACATGGCCCCCGACGTCCTCAACTACTCCGTCAAACGACGCGGCCCCCGCCTGCGCCCCGGCATGGTGCTGGCCATCGAGCCCATGCTCACCGCCGGCAGCCCGGCAACGCGCGAGCTCGACGACGGCTGGACCGTCGTCACCCGGGACGGCTCACACGCCGCCCAGTGGGAGCACACGGTGGCCATCGTCCCCGGAGGCGTGTGGGTCCTCACCGCGCCCGACGGCGGCGCCGAGGGCCTGGCCCCCTACGGCATCGAGCCCAAGGCACTGGGCTGAGACGCTGAGGTGGGACCTGCTGCGAGGAGCCGTCGGAATCAGGGGCGCCCGGAGGCCGAGGACGCACCTTAAACCCCGTGGACTGCGCCCGCGACGTGCGTCGTCGAGGGCGGGGGTGCGTCCTCGACGACGCACGCGCCTGCGGTGTGTCAGGAAACACCGCGTGATCGCGCCATCTGGCATGGTGGAGCCCGGGCCGTCTGCCGTAAAGTTGTCCGCTGGACGCGCGTCCGTCGATGACGCATGCCCTCATGCCGCATTCACGACCCTGGCAACAGGGGCCCGCGGTGGGCCTGCGCAACGGCGACCGCGGCTGCCCGGCGGCGACGTCGTCGGGGTGAACTCGAGCGAGAAAGCACCGATGGAGGAACATGGCTAAGAAGGACGGAGTCATCGAGGTCGAGGGATCGGTCGTCGAGGCCCTTCCGAACGCGATGTTCCGGGTGGAGCTGAGCAACGGGCACGTCGTGCTCGCGCACATCTCCGGAAAGATGCGGCAGCACTACATCCGCATCCTCCCCGAGGACCGGGTGGTCGTGGAGCTGAGCCCCTACGACCTGTCCCGCGGCCGAATCGTCTACCGGTACAAGTGACATGTCGGCTCCCAGAGCCGGCGGAGGAACATCATGAAGGTCAAGCCGAGCGTCAAGAAGATCTGTGACAGCTGCAAGGTGATTCGTCGCCACGGCCGCGTCATGGTCATCTGCGAGAACCCGCGGCACAAGCAGCGTCAGGGCTGAGTCCCCGGCGCCGGGCCGCCCGGAGAGCCGGACGGCCCTTTCCAGCACCCATCCCAGCGCACCCGCACCGCGGGTCCGCAACCCCCGGTTCTCGGAGGCCGGGGCCACCAGGCGAGGTGGGGGAGATGGGTGACGACCTCCGGGAGCACACAGGAGAACCACACCGTGGCACGCATTTCCGGTGTCGACCTGCCTCGCGAGAAGCGAGTCGAGATCGCACTCACCTACATCTTCGGGATCGGACGCACCCGCGCGGACGAGACCCTGAAGGCGACGGGCGTCAACCCCGACACCCGCGTCAAGGACCTCACCGAGGAGGAGCTGGTCAAGCTCCGCACCCACATCGACGGCAACTACCAGGTTGAGGGTGACCTGCGTCGTGAGGTCCAGGCGGACATCCGCCGCAAGATCGAGATCGGCTGCTACCAGGGCCTGCGCCACCGCCGCCACCTGCCGGTGCACGGTCAGCGCACCAAGACCAACGCGCGTACCCGCAAGGGCCCCAAGCGCACCGTGGCCGGTAAGAAGAAGGCCAAGTAAGCAGCAGCTCGCGCCCCGCCCAGCGCAGGGCGCAGTGACGACCTCATCACGAAGAAGGAAGAATGCCTCCCAAGACCCGCGCCGCCGCGCGCAAGACGCGCCGCAAGGACCGCAAGAACGTTACCCACGGTCACGCCTACATCAAGTCCACCTTCAACAACACCATCGTCTCGCTGACGGACCCGCAGGGCGCCGTCATCGCCTGGTGCTCCTCCGGCCAGGTCGGCTTCAAGGGCTCGCGCAAGTCGACCCCCTACGCCGCCCAGCTCGCCGCCGAGGCCGCCGCCCGGCGCGCCCAGGAGCACGGCATGAAGAAGGTTGACGTCTTCGTCAAGGGGCCCGGCTCCGGCCGCGAGACCGCGATCCGCTCCCTCCAGGCCGCCGGCCTCGAGGTCGGCTCGATCACCGACGTCACCCCCCAGGCCTTCAACGGCTGCCGCCCGCCCAAGCGCCGTCGCGTCTGAGCTTTAAGGGACGACGGCGCAGCCGGTTGCTGCGTCGTCGTCTCACCACGTTCCGCCCCCACGGCGGGACGCGGAGTAGGGCCGGTCCGCTCGGGCCGGCTGCTCCACCCATGAGGAACGGCGTCATATAGCGGGCGCCGCGACGAAAGGAAACCACGTGCTCATTGCACAGCGACCCACGCTCACCGAGGATGTCGTGGTCGAGGACCGCCGCTCGCGCTTCGTGCTCGAGCCCCTCGAGCCCGGCTTCGGCTACACGCTCGGCAACTCCCTGCGCCGCACGCTGCTGTCCTCCATCCCGGGGGCGGCCGTGACCAGCGTCCGCATCGACGGAGTGCCCCACGAGTTCCGCACGATCCCCGGGGTCAAGGAGGATGTCGCCCAGATCATCCTCAACATCAAGGAGATCGTCCTGTCCTCGGAGAACGACGAGCCGGTCGTCATGTACCTGCGCAAGTCCGGTCCGAGCGAGGTCACTGCCGGTGACATCACCCCGCCGGCCGGCGTCGAGATCCACAACCCCGACCTGGTCATCGCCACTCTCAACGAGAAGGGCAAGCTGGAGATCGAGCTGACGGTCGAGCGCGGCCGCGGCTACGTCTCCGCCAGCCAGAACAAGGACCCCAACGCGGAGATCTCCCGCATCCCGGTGGACTCGATCTACTCGCCGGTCAAGAAGGTCTCCTACTCCGTCGAGGCGACCCGTGTGGAGCAGCGCACTGACTTCGATCGTCTCATCGTCGACGTGGAGACCAAGTCCTCCATCACCCCGCGTGACGCCCTGGCCTCCGCCGGTAAGACGCTCGTGGAGCTCTTCGGCCTGGCCCGTGAGCTCAACGTCGAGGCCGAGGGCATCGAGGTCGGCCCCTCACCGATCGACGAGGCCTTCCAGCAGGACCTGGCCCTCATGATCGACGAGCTCGACCTGCAGGCCCGCTCCTCCAACGCCCTCAAGCGCGAGGGCATCCACACCGTCGGTGAGCTCGTCTCGCGCAGCGAGGCCGACCTGCTCGACATCCGTAACTTCGGCGCCAAGTCCATCTCCGAGATCAAGGACAAGCTGGCCGAGCTGGGGCTCTCCCTCAAGGGCTCCCCGGTCGACTACGTCTCGGACGACGACTACGCCAACCCCACGTTCAGCGACGAGACCCAGGCCTGAGCCGGCTCGTTATTCACCTAGGAGACAACCATGCCTCGCCCCACTAAGGGTCCCCGTCTGGGCGGCAGCGCCCAGCACGAGCGTCACCTGCTCGCCAACCTGGCCACGCAGCTCATCGTCCACGAGTCGATCAAGACCACGGAGGCTCGCGCCCGTCGCCTGCGTCCCTACGTTGAGAAGCTCATCACCAAGGGCAAGCGCGGTGACCTGCACGCCCGCCGCACCGTGCTGAAGAAGGTGACGGACAAGTACGCCGTCTACCGCCTCTTCGAGGAGCTCGCCCCCAAGTTCGAGGGCCGCGAGGGCGGTTACACCCGCATCATCAAGACGACCCCCCGCAAGGGCGACAACGCCCCCATGGCGGTCATCTCCCTGGTGCTGGAGCCGGTTGCCCGCAAGGAGATCGTGGAGGACGCGGTCGCCACCGCCAAGAAGGCCGCCCAGAAGGCCGTCGCCGACGAGGACAAGGCTGAGAAGAAGGCCACGACCGAGAAGGCTGAGGAGAAGGCCGACAAGGCTGAGAAGGCTGACAAGGCCGAGTACGCCGGTGCGGTCCGCCTCGAGGAGGGCGCCACTGACGCTCCCGACGACGACCACCTGGTCAAGGGCAACGAGGACTCCATGAAGTACCACGTTCCCGGCTCGCGCTGGTACGACGCCACGGTCGCCGAGGTCTGGTTCGCCAGCGCCGAGGACGCCGAGGCCGCGGGCTTCGCCCCCGCCGGCGGCGCCGCCGCCCAGAAGATCGAGAAGTGAACCAGGGCTTGACGCTCTGAGCGAGAGCTTCGGGGAGGGCCGGTCACCTGATGGTGGCCGGCCCTACCTGTGTTTGCGGGAGGTGACGGTGGGGCCTTCTCAGGCACGTCAGTTATCGCCCGCCTCCATCTCCTCAATCCGTTTGAGGACCTCATCGCGCTCCTGCCGGATGTTGGCTGCTTCTTCCATCTTGCCGTAGTGTTCTAGGATCCGTCCGTATGTTTCGAGCGAGTATGCAAACTTGCGACCGAAGAACTGTGTATCGTCGTTGGCTAAGTTTCTGAGGATATCGACGGACTCCTGGTAGATGCTCAGAACTTCGTCTTGTGTCCCAGAGCTAGACACGTGCCTGGCGAGGTTGCTGAGGGCCTTGGCGAGGTCGGGCTTGTAG
>NZ_MSGO01000057.1 GCF_001929375.1 Actinomyces oris
CGGTGGGGGCCGGAGCCGTCCGTTGACGGCTCCGGCCCCCACCGTTGTGTCAGCGGCCGATCAGGTCGGCGGCGTTATTGTCGGGCTCAGGCCTCGGGCGCGGTGACCTTGATGAGGGCCTGGCCGGGCTCCACCGAGTCGCCGCCGACGACCTCGACCGAGGCGAAGGAGGCGGTGTTGGTGACGAGCACCGGCGTGGTCAGCGGGTAACCGGCCTGCTCGATGACGGAGCGGTCCACGCGGACGAGCTCCTGGCCCGCGCTGACGCGGTCGCCCTGGGAGACCTTGACGTCGAAGCCCTGGCCCTCCAGGTTGACGGTGTCCAGACCCACGTGGATGAGGATCTCCACGCCGCTGTCCAGGGTGATGCCGAAGGCGTGCCCCGAGGACGGGGCCACGACGACGGTGCCGTCGGCCGGAGCCGTGACGACGATGTCGCCCTGGGGCTCCAGACCCACGCCCTGACCGACGGCGCCCGAGGAGAATACCGGGTCGGGGACCTTGTCCAGGTCCATGGTCGTGGCCTTGAGCGGTGAGGCGATCTCAGTGACCGCGCCGGGAACGAGCGCCGGCTTGGGCGTGGGGGC
This sequence comes from Actinomyces oris, assembly GCF_001929375.1. GTDB lineage: Bacteria > Actinomycetota > Actinomycetes > Actinomycetales > Actinomycetaceae > Actinomyces > Actinomyces oris_B. Next base: position 588 of record NZ_MSGO01000057.1, read on the forward strand.
CTTCGCAGTCCGGTCGCCCTCCTCCACGGGAGCGGCAGCCGCAGCGGTGGCCTTGGGCGCCTCAGCGGCCTCGGCCGGAGCGGAGACGGTGGTGTTGCCGCCCTTAGCGACGCCGGCTGCGGCGAGCGCCTCGGCCCGCTCCTCCTTGGTGCGGTAGCCGAAGGTGACGATGAGGAAGAAGGAGGTGGCGAAGGCCGCGGCGACGGCGATGCCGTAGAGCCATATGGGGTTGAAGACCGGGATGGTCAGCAGTGAGGTGAAGACGAAGGTCGTGGTCGTGACGCCGTCGATGCCTCCCAGCATGCTGCCGATGCCCTGAACGAGGCCGCCGACGGCACAACCGACGAGCATGAACGGGTAGATGCGCTTGAAGCGCAGGTGGATACCGTAGAGGCTCGGCTCGGAGATACCACCGAGCAGACCGGCGAAAAGAGCACCGGTGGCGGTCTGGCGCATCTCATTGTCCTTGTCGCGGACGGACCACACGAGGACTGCCGCGGTGGCACCGAAGCAGGCGAAGTTCCAGGCGCCCATGGGGCCCTGGATGAAGTCGGTGTGGTTGGTGGCCGCCGAGGCGATATTGGCCAGCATGAGGGCGTTGAGCGGCCAGTGCAGGCCCAGCGGCACCAGGAAGGGGTAGACCATGGGGATGAGGATCGCGAAGATGATCGGGGCGTGGGAGTTCAGCCAGAACAGGGCCGTGCCCAGGCCGGTACCGATCCAGATACCCAGGGGGCCGATGAGGAAGGCCGTCACCGGCATCATGATGACGAAGGACAAGAAGGGCACGAAGACCATCTGCACGTTGGTCGGAACGACCTTGACCAGTCCCTTGTAGACCAGGGCCAGGATGGCCACCATCATGAGGGGGACGAAGACCTGGCCGCCGTAGCCGTTGAGCTGCATGGGCAGTCCAGCGATGTGAGCCGTGCACAGCTTGGAGTTCAGCGTCGTGTTGTCGATGCAGGTGGTGCTCGGGTGCGTATCCAGCTTAATGAACTCCGGTGTGAGCAGCGCAGCCATCACCGCGGTGCCGACCCACGGATCGATCTTGAGCTTCTTGGAGGCGTTGTAGGCCACCATGACCGGCAGGAAGTAGAAGACGGCACGGAACATGGCGTCGACGAACAGCAGCGTGGCCGGCTTATGCGCGTCGTCAGCATGGGTGTTGATGAGGCCGAAGGCCTCACAGATGGCCTCGCCCGCGATGATGAGGGAGGCGCCCAGCAGCGCCGGCAGCAGGGGCCGGAAGGAGTCGGACAGGTACTCGAAGAAGGCGTCGACGTAGGCGTTCTTGCCGCGGGCCTTGGCGCGGGCGGCGGCCTTGACGTCGGCGTCGGACTGGCCTGAGCCGGAGGAGCCTCCCTGGCTCTTCATGGCCGGAAGGCTGTTGATCTCGTCGTACACGCTCTGCACGGCACCACCGATGACGATCTGGTAGCGGTCCCCGGACTGGGGGACGGCGCCCATGACGCCCGGGATGGCCTCGACGGCCGCCTTGTCGATGCCGGAGGCGTCCTTGAGCTCGAAGCGCAGTCGGGTGGCGCAGTGGGTGAAATGGATGATGTTCTCGGCGCCGCCCACGGCGTCGAGGATTGCCTCAGGGGTTGAGGTCGTGGTTGCCATTCGGGCCCTTTCCTACTGAGCGAGGGTGACGCGGACGGTGGACGCACCCTCGGCGCGCTCCGAGTCCCCGACGGACTCGCTCTCGGTGGTGGGGATCTGACACCTCGTGCGCCACGCGGGCGCAAAAAGGTGGTTGAGGAAAAGGGTACTGTCTCACGGCGCAGAACAAAAAGGGAACAGCCTGTCTGGATGGTGCCCGTGCCCTGCGCGAGACGGCCGATGACCGTAAGTCTGCGCGATCCCGGTATCCACCGGTAGGCGTTTGTGCAGTTGAGGCGGGGTGTACGCACAGGCGCTCGGGCCAGTGGGTGCACTGGCGGAGCGGGTTCTGCACGCTTGAGGCGCACCGACCCCGCCTCAAGCGAAGGAGCCCGACATGAGTGCGCAGACCTCCCTGGCCGCACAGCCCGCATTGCCGGTCCTACCGAACATCCCGGTTCGCCCGCCCACCACGACTCCGCCTCCCGTCCCGACCCCGACCGCCGCGTCCGATTCGCCGCGCCTCTACGGTCCACCGGGGTGGACGGTGCGCATCGGCCTGTGGCGCCTGCTTGAGCCCTGGCTCGACGTCCCGCGCTGCCTGCCTGGGGAGACGCCGTTGCGTACGGACGCCCTCGGCGCCCCAATGAGCGACTACGTGCCCTTCCGCGGGATGGACGCCGCCACGGCGGCCGACCTGCTGTGCCGGCTGCCGACTGCGGCACTGAGTGACCGTCAGAACCTCGCCCCGAGCCTCAAGACCTTGCTGACCGCCTGCGCCGGGGCGGACGGGCAGGTGCGCCTGTGCGGATACGGCATCGGTCCCCAGCGGGAGGACGAGCGTCTGAGCGTCGAGGCCCTGTGGGTCGCCGACGCCGACCTGCAGGGCTACGAGGTCCTCGTCGAGCACAGCCGGGACTGCCAGTGCTCCGCGCTGTGGGAGAGGGTCAAGGAGCGCTACGAGCTTGACGCCGGGTGCGTGCCCGACGACATCGTGCGCACCCGCCCCGAGTGGGCCGGCGGCGCCGTCGGCTGGTGGATGTGGTGGGACTGATAGGTCCGTTGCGGCGGGCGGCGCCGGCGGGCCCGTACGATGGCGCGCGTGATCAATGTCCAGGACCTCACCATGCGTATCGGTGCCCGCCAGCTCGTCGCTCACGCCGGCTTCCGGGTCGACAAGGGGATGCGCATCGGCCTTGTGGGCCGTAACGGCGCAGGCAAGACCACCATGACCAAGCTGCTCGCCGCCTCCTCCGTGGCCCAGGGCGCCGGCCGCGCCGTCAACGACGCCGATGAGCGCCACGGGCTGGAGGCCGTCGAGCACGAGGGAACGATCACCTGCACGAGCTCGGTGGGCTACCTGCCCCAGGACACCAAGGTCGGGGACCTCAGCGAGATCGCCCGGGACCGGATCCTCTCCGCCCGCGGCATCGACGCGCTCCTGGCCCGCATCCGCAAGGCCGAGGAGCGCATCGCCGTCACCGAGGGCGAGGCCCAGGCCAAGGCCCTGGACCGCTACACGCGCCTGGACCACGAGTTCACCATGGCCGGCGGCTACGCCGCCGCCTCCGAGGCCGCCCGCATCAGCGCCGCCCTGGGCCTGCCCGACCGTGTCCTGGACCAGCCCATCGGCACGCTCTCAGGCGGTCAGCGCCGTCGGGTCGAGCTCTCCCGGGTCCTGTTCCAGCAGCCCGACACGCTCCTGCTCGACGAGCCCACCAACCACCTCGACCACGACTCGATCCTGTGGCTGCGCGACCACCTGCGCACCTACGCCGGGGGCTTCATCGTCATCAGTCACGACGTCGAGCTCCTGCGCGACACCGTCAACCAGGTCATGTACCTCGACGCCGGCCGCGGGGTCCTCGACGTCTACCACCTGGGCTGGGACGCCTACCTCAAGCAGCGCGCCGACGACGAGCACCGGCGCCGTCGGGAGCGCGCCAACGCCGAGAAGAAGGCCGCCGCCCTGCGCGCCCAGGGGGAGAAGATGCGGGCCAAGGCCACCAAGGCCGTAGCCGCCCAGCAGATGCTCAAGCGGGCCGAGCGCCTCATGGCCGACCTGGAGGACGAGGCCGCCGTGGAGAAGGTCGCCCACCTGCGCTTCCCCGACCCCGCCCCCTGCGGCAAGACCCCGCTGCGGGCCGCCGGGCTGTCCAAGGCCTACGGCTCCCTGGAGGTCTTCGCCGGTGTGGACCTGGCCATCGACCGCGGCAGCCGGGTCGTGGTCCTGGGCCTCAACGGCGCCGGCAAGACCACGCTCCTGCGCCTGCTCGGCGGGGTGGAGGAGCCCGACTCCGGTGAGGTCATCCCCGGCCACGGCCTCAAGATCGGCTACTACGCACAGGAGCACGAGACCATCGACACCGCGGCGAGTGTTGTGGAGAACCTGCGCCGCGCCGCCCCCGGCATGGACGACACCCAGGTGCGCAGCGTCCTGGGCTCCTTCCTCTTCTCCGGCTCGGACGCCGACAAGCCCGCCCGGGTCCTCTCCGGCGGGGAGAAGACCCGCCTGGCCCTGGCCATGCTCGTGGTCTCCAGCGCCAACGTCCTCCTGCTCGACGAGCCCACGAACAACCTCGACCCCGCCAGCCGCGAGGAGATCCTCGGGGCGCTGGGCACCTTCGACGGCGCCGTCGTCCTGGTCACCCACGACGAGGGCGCCGTCGAGGCCCTCAACCCCGACCGGGTCCTCCTGCTGCCCGACGGCGACGAGGACCTGTGGGGGCCGGAGTACCTCGAGCTGGTGGCCCTGGCCTGAGGGGCAGACCGCACCCTCCCGCCCCGGCGGCGATGCCGTCGGACACAGTGAGTCCCCTCACCACGGCTCCGGGGTGGGGACCGCGTAGGGTTGTCACCAGGAACAAGGCATCCGGCTGGAGTGTTGGCTCCAGTGGTTCCTGAAGGCTCTCGTCAGGAGAGCCGCAGGACCGTCAGCGGTGCCACCCGGAGCGCCGCAGATGAACGTAGGCATACCAGACCAGGAGAGGACCATGGCAGAGACCGCCCTGACCGACACCACTGACAGCCAGACCCCCGAGCACGAGGTCATCCTCACCGAGACCGCCGCCGCGAAGGTCGCCAGCCTCCTGGCCCAGGAGGGGCGAGACGACCTGCGCCTGCGCGTGGCCGTCCAGCCCGGCGGCTGCTCCGGCCTGGTCTACCAGCTCTACTTCGATGAGCGTCTCCTGGACGGAGACGCCGTGCGAGCCTTCCCCACGGGCAGTGACGAGATGGCTAGCGTTGAGGTGGTTGTCGACCGCATGAGCGTGCCCTACCTGTCGGGCGCCACCATCGACTTCGCCGACACCATCGAGAAGCAGGGCTTCACCATCGACAACCCCAACGCCGCCGGAAGCTGCGCCTGCGGCGAGTCCTTCCACTGATCCCTCCCGCGCAGGCCCTCCCCCCACTCAAGGAGCTCATGTGCGCCGCACATCCCTGACCCTGACCGCCCTGGCTGCGGCCGCCTGCCTCGCGCTGGCCGGCTGCTCGGGGTCGTCCAAGAACACCTCTGCCACGCCATCGGCCCAGGCGTCCCCGACCCTGACCCCCTCGATCATCAACTGCGCTCAGGAGGCCGGAACGATCGAGACCGACTCCGAGGCGCTTCCGGCGATCGCCGGTGACGCGGGGGCCGAGCCGACCGTCACCTGGAGTGAGGGGAAGCAGGCGCCCGCCAACCTCGTCTCCAAGACTCTCACCGCCGCGGAAGGCCCGGCGGTGGCTTCGGGTGACATCATCACCGCCAACTATGTGGGCTGGAAGTGGGGCTCAACGGAGGCTTTCGACTCCTCCTTCAAGAAGGGCGCCCCGATCACCTTCGGCCTGACCGGGGTCATCCCCGGATGGACTTGCGGTTTGGCCGGACACAAGGTCGGCGAGCGCGTCCTGCTGTCGATCCCGGGCAAGCTCGGGTACGGCGATACCGCCGATCCGGCTCGTCCGAACTCGCCTACCGGCCCGCTCGTCTTCGTCGTCGACATCACCAGCCGCATCACGGGCGATGAGCTGACTCCGGCCACCAAGGACGCCACGGTCGACTCCGCGGCGGTCAAGAAGCTCGCTGACCGCGGCGTGACGCTTTCCGGGGACCTGGGCGCTCCCGCTGCCGCTCTCGCGAGCCCTCAGGCTCAGGAGCCCCTGCAGCCGGAGGTCGTCGTCGTCGCCCGCGGCAAGGGCCAGGCGATCAAGGAGACTGACACGGTGGCCGTGCAGATGTCGCGCACCTCGTGGGACGGCACGACGAGGAGCTCGACCTGGGAGGATCACGCCCCCAGCGCCATGCCGGCCGCGCAGATCCATGCGAACGGGCTGCCAGTGGGATCCAGGATCGTGCTGCTGGCCCCCGGTAACTCCAACGGAGGGAAGCGTCAGTCGGCGTACCTCTTCGTGATCGACGTCGAGAAGGTCATCTGAGGAGAGCGCCGCTCAGGCAACCACTCGCGATAAGGCTGTGGCCCGCACCCCGTGAGGGGCGCGGGCCACAGCCTGTGCGGCGCGTGTCGGGGCTCGGCGTCAGCGGACGATGAGACCCTGGGCCTTGGCGACGGCGTCGGCCAGGCGCTCGGAGACGTCCTGCCAGTTGGCGATGTTCCAGACGGCCTTGACGTAGTCGGCCTTGACGTTGAGGTAGTCGAGGTAGAAGGCGTGCTCCCACATGTCCACCATGAACAGCGGGATGGTGCCCACGGGCAGGTTGCCCTGGTGGTCGAAGATCTGGAAGGTGACGAGCCCACCGGAGATCGAGTCGTAGGCGAGCAGGGCCCAGCCCGAGCCCTGGATGCCCATGGCGGTGGCGGTGAACTGCGCCTGGAACTTCTCGAAGGAGCCGAAGGAGTCCTTGATGGCCTCGGCGAGCTCGCCCTCGGGCTGGCCCCCGCCGTTGGGGGAGAGGTTCTTCCAGAAGATGGAGTGGTTGGTGTGGCCGCCCAGGTTGAAGGCGAGGTTCTTCTCCCACAGGTTGATGGCGGCCAGGTCGCCGGCCTCGCGGGCGGCGGCCAGGGCATCCAGGGCGGCGTTGGCGCCGGCGACGTAGGCGGCGTGGTGCTTGTCGTGGTGGAGCTCCATGATCCTGCCGGAGATGTGAGGCTCCAGGGCGGCGTAGTCGTAGGGGAGCTCAGGAAGGGTGTACACGGCCATCAAGGACTGCCTTTCGGTGGGTGAGGTGGCTTCAGTCCCGTCTCAGCAGGGCTCATTAGGACTGAAGTCCTGAACATGGTTCATGCTAGACGTGGAGCCGGAAGAGGGATAGTGAGCCCGCGTGTGATTACACTGACCGCGGAAACACTGCCGTCCGTACCCGTCCACGAAGGATCCGCTATGACCGACCAGGCTGCTTCCGCCCGCCTCGAGCTCCTCGTCTTCTCCGACGACGCCACCGTGCGTCAGGAGGTCATCGACGGTGTCGGACACCGACCGGCCAAGGGCCTGCCACTGGTGAGCTGGACCGAGGCGGCCACCGCCGAGGGCGTGCGCATGGCCATCAAGGACCGCGAGAAGGAGGACCAGCCGCCCTTCGACGCACTGGTCCTGGACGCCGAGGCCAAGAAGCTCGGCGGCATGGGGCTGGCCCACGAGCTGTTCACCGAGCTCGACGAGCGCCCCGCCGTCGTCCTGCTGACCGCCCGCCCCCAGGACGACTGGCTGGCCGCCTGGGCCAAGGCGGAGGTCGTCGTGCCCCGCCCCCTGGACCCGCTGAGCCTCCAGGAGGGCGTCGCCAAGGCCCTCACCGCGCGCCGCGGCACCGTCACCCCCGCCGGCTGAACCGGACGTCGGCCACGCGGAGGCGACCTGCTCACGCGCGGCGCCGTCACTCCTGCGAGGCCAGGACCTTGCGGTGTCGGGCAGCAGCCCCGATCGGCCACGTGAGCACCGCGGGGTCGCCGTCGACCTCCACGATGCGGGCGCCCTCGTCCAGGATCCAGTCGGCCAGCAGGCTCGTCTCCTCAATGCTCACCACCTCACCGACGCGGCCGGGCCTGTCAACGACCCGGGCGCTGGCGCGCAGCAGCTCGACGGCGGGACGCGGGTCGGCACCCGGCGCGGTCGTCATGGAGCCGGCCAGCACGCCCCAGCGCACCACCACCAGCTCCCAGCCCCCGACCTCGCGGCGGCGGGCCGCCATGAGGTGCGGGCAGGCCAGCAGGGGCCGCACCCGCTCGGCCCGGTCCACCGCGCGCAGCAGGCAGCGCAGACGGGCCGTCCAGGTCCCGGCCTCCTCGTAGCGCTCGGCCCGGGACAGTGCCGCGATGCGCTCCAGCAGGGGAGAGGCCACCAGGTCGACCTCGCCCGACAGGCAGGCCAGCACCTCAGCCGGCTCAGCCGGGACGTCGTCGTGGCGTACCCGGCGCAGCTCGCGCCCGTCCCAGCGGCCCAGACGCAGCACCGACTCGGCGGCGCGCAGGGCCTCCTGGCCCCTGCCGCGTGAGGCGAAGGGGCCCACCGCGCGGCCGACCTCCTCCGTGGGCAGCACGGTGGTGAGCGCCAACCGCGGCTCGGCCCCCGGGCCCGAGCCCTGGTCCAGGTGGAGCCAGGGCCGGCGGCGCGGAGCCCGGGAGCGGCGGTTGACCGGTGGGTCGAGCTCGGCGATCATCCGCAGCTCGCGCACCCGCGCCTCAATGAGCGTGGGGGTGGCGATGTGCCGCACGCTCACGGTGGTGTCCAGCATCTGCGCCACCTTGCGGCGTTTCTCCGCGGCGGTGAAGTAGGAGCGCACCCGGCGTTTGAGGTCCACGGCGCTGCCCACGTAGAGCACCTGGTCGGCCGCCGAGCGGAACTGGTAGACGCCGGGGCCGCTGGGCAGGGCGTCGGCCAAGCGGCTCTTGGCCCGGCGCCTGGCCGGGACCGGGTCGGAGGCGGTGGCCAGGTCCTCCAGGTGCGTGACACCGAGCGGCGCCATGACCTCCAGGGCCGCGTGCAGCACGTCCACGGTGGCGCGCGCGTCATCCAGGGCCCGGTGCGTGGGACGGGTCCGGGAACCGACGAAGGCGGCCAGTGTCCCCAGCTTGTGGTTGGGCACCTCGCTGCGGGTCCAGGCCTTGCGGGCCAGCGCCAGCGTGTCCAGCACGCGGGGCTCGGGCCACTCCAGGCCCAGGGCCGCTGCGGCGTCACGCAGGTGACCGACGTCGAAGCGGGCGTTGTGGGCCACGAGGACGACGTCGTCGGCCAGCAGATCCGCCCAGTCCAGGAAGGCCTCCATGCAGGTGCGTACGCCGGGGGCGCCGGCCACCATGGCGTTCGTGATGCCGGTGAGCATGGTGATCTGGGCGGGGATGGCGACGCCGGGGTTGACCAGGGTGGAGAACTCCGCCAGCACCTGCCCGCCGCGCACCTTGACGGCCCCGATCTCGGTCAGAGAGCGAGCGCCCGGCGCCCCGCCGGTGGTCTCCAGGTCCACCACGACGAAGGTCGCCCGCTCCAGGGGCGTGCCCATGTCGGCGAAGGACACCTGGGTCCCGATAGTGCTCACGGTCGCAGGCTAGAGGATGGCAGTGACACGCATCCTCGCCAGCAGTCGGGAAGTCGGTGCGAGCAGGGTGGGAAGCACCCTAGAATCATCCCCATACCCGAGCGGCACCGGCCGGCTCCGGTGCCGTCCGTCTCCGATGGTGCAGGACCGTGTGGTGGCCGCCCAGCCAGCAGTTCACAGGAGGCCCCGCGTGGGATACGGACCCATCAAGGCAACAGTCGGCCCGGCCCTGGAGATGCTCTACCAGCCCTGGATCCGCGGCGAGGAGAACATTCCCGCCGAGGGCGCGGCGATCCTGGCCTCCAACCACCTGGCGGTCATCGACTCCTTCTTCCTGCCGCTGCTGGTGGACCGCGAGGTCGCCTTCATCGGCAAGGCCGACTACTTCACCGGCAAGGGCGTCAAGGGCTGGGCGGTGAAGAACTTCATGAAGACCGTGGGCACGATCCCCGTGGACCGCTCCGGCGGTAAGGCCTCCCAGGCGGCGCTCCAGGCCGGCATCGACCGCCTGCGCTCGGGGCAGCTCTTCGGCATCTACCCCGAGGGCACGCGCAGCCCCGACGGGCGCCTCTACCGCGGCAAGACCGGTGTGGCCCGTATCGCCCTGGCCACCGGCGCCCCCGTGGTGCCCGTGGCGATGATCGGCTCCAACCTGGCTCAGCCGATCGGCAAGTCCATCCCCTCCACCCGCCACCGCGTGGGCATCGTCATCGGCGAGCCGCTGGACTTCTCCCGCTACAAGGGCCTGGAGAACGACCGCTTCGTGCTGCGCTCCATCACCGACGAGATCATGTACGCCCTCATGGCCCTCTCCGGCCAGGAGTACGTGGACCTCTACGCCGCCGACGTCAAGAAGGCCATGGACTCGGAGAAGAAGACCGCCGACGAGGTTGTCACCGAAATGCTCGCCGCCCAGGCGCAGGCCCGCCCCTCGGTGGCCCCCGTGGCCGCGCCCGGTGGCCGCCCCGCCCCCGAGGTCTCCGTGCCCGAGCCGCCCGAGGACACGAGCGGCAAGGACAAGAAGAAGGACAAGATTGCCGACGACGAGCCCGAGCCCGGCGCCGAGTAGGGGGGGGCGGTAACCGCTGAGCCCGGTTGGGCAAGGGCTACTGGAACACTGGGCACCAAGTTTCGGAAGCGAGTGTGTGTGCTGCGGTATAATAACGAGACTTCCCTGTTATACGCACCATATGTCGAGGAGTGCCAATGGCGGCCACGGATCGCGACATTTTTATTGATGTTGGTATATCCATCGCGAAACTGCTCCTCATAGCCTCCGGACAGGGAGCACTCGCCGCAGCGGTTGGCGAAGGCGCCGGGCTGTTGGCGAAGCTCCGTGGAACGCTGGAAATCGGCGGGAAGCGGGCAGTCTTCGCGGAAAAGATCGCCGACGACGCAGCAAAGCAGCTGCTCGGAAAGCATAAGGGGATCTCCGAGGCCGACTGGCATGTGGCAACCCGACAGGTGGTGTCCCTCATCGACCGGCTCTCGGAGAAGGAACGGCTAGCCGCGGGATACAACTGTGATGAGTTGCGCCGGACTCTTCTTGACCTGGGTGGCACAGACCTGCGCAGCGATCTGGCAGACGAATCGGCGAGGCATGCCTTCGACTGGGTGCTTGAGGTGGCCTGCCATCGTATCGTTGACTGCTTTACTGAGAAGGAGGCGTTGGCCTCCATTCTCGAGAGAGTCGACGAGGTCAGTACCGGAGTTCAGCGTCTCCTGGACCGTCCTGCGGGGGCCTCACAGACGCGCGCCGTTGTTGCTGACCATCTTGAGGTGGTTCGCGACCTTGCTCCGGATCCTCTGGAGGAGCGCGAGCGAGAAATCGCGGAACTGACAGCATTTGTCCATGGGGCGCCGGACGTTTGGTATGCCATGGAGGCGGGCATGATTAGTGGTAAAACCGCCCTGATGTCCTCCTTCGCATTGAATCCGCCGAGCGACGTGCACATCGTTTCCTTCTTCATTCGTCGCATGGGTGGCGATGGGAACGACTGGAGAAGTTTCTCTTTCGTTGCTGGGGCTCAGTTGGCGGAAATTTTAGGAGATGAGTACACAGAGCGGGTTTCTGAGCCGGCATCCCAGAACACCGAGTTCCGTCAACTTTTGCGTCGAGCAGCAACGGCGTGCCAATCAGACAAGAACCCTCGGCCTCTGGTTCTTGTCATTGACGGAGTGGACGAGGATTCCTACTACGAGCGACCAGATGATGCTGCAGCTAAGTCCATTCTATCGTTGCTGCCACGACATCTTCCCGAAGGCGTGAAGTTGGTGACGGCGTCTCGGCCGAACCCTCGGATGCCAGAGGATATAGTATGCAATTCTTCGAGGGTAATTGCCTCACTTAAACCTTCTCCTATTGCTCAAGAGAAGATCAATCAGAAGGATATTGAAACGTTCTTCAAGTCTGATCTCGCTGTCGATATCGGAGCATTTTTGGCGGCGTGTGGTGGCTCTTTGACTGTCGATGAATTGCGACAGCTGATCGCTAGGCGTCGCGGTCTTGACAATGTTCCCAGTAGAGACGTCAAAGCGTGTGTAGATCATTCTCCTGGTCGTATGCTCATGCGAGTCAACGTCGGCTTCGGTGATCGACCAATCCCTTCCTACACTTTGGGACACGATGCCGTTCTGCGAGCCGTGTTGCGTGAGCTCTCGCCAGATCTCTTTGGAGGAGATGAAGGGGTGGGGGATGAGGCTTGGTGGGCAGAATCCCGTGAGAGAGTATTGTTGCCGTACTATCAGGATATTCGAGGGTGGGTGAAGGAGTGTGCCGATAGGGGTTGGGGGTGCAACACCCCTAATTATGTGCTGAGTGAGTCCTGCTTCGAACTCATGCTTGGTGACGATAAATGTGATGGTTCTTCTGTCAAAATTGCTCTCGACCGAGGTAGGTATAATGAGGTGTGGCGACGTTCTGAACGAAAATCGCTTGTGTTGCGAATGATCGATCGTGAGTCTTTCAAGATGATAGGTGAGAGCCGTGCGGAGATTCCTGAAGGCGTGATGACCTTCCTTTATGGGGTTGCTGAGTTGAGGAAGCTGGTTGTGCGGGCGTCTACCTACGTGCCTGGTTTACCTAAACTCTATGTTCTATACTTCAACCTCACTCCCGAGGCTGTGTTGGACATGGTGTTGTCTATCGATAGTCCGGAGAGCAGGCTGAATGCGCTTGTGGAGACAATGAAAGCAGCTGTTGAATGTGGGTGCGTTCGTGTGTTCTTGCCGTTCCTTCCTGTTGTGCTTGAATCCTTGGCTTCTTGCCGAGATTTTACTGATAAGGTTTTGTGTTTGCTGGTGGATGTTTTTGTGTCTATCGGCAGTGCTGTGAACGACTCTGAAGTCAATGGTTTTGAAAGTTTTGATTTAGAAAGATGGGTCAATGAGATTCAAGCTTATGCAAATAGTGGAGGGGGATTTCTATCGCTGAGCTCTTCATTTAATGGTGCTGATGAGGTGAACGAAGGCAGTCATGTGATCGCTCCTTTTTATCATGCTGAGGAGGTGGCTGAGCGGATCGAGGATTCTCAAGAGCGTGCGCGGGTTCTGGCCAAGGTGGCACAGGCGCTGGC
>NZ_MSGO01000058.1:0-29012 GCF_001929375.1 Actinomyces oris
TCGGGGTGGACACCCAGCTCCTCGCCGATCCCGCGGATCGCGCCCCTGGCCCGCGCCGGGTCAGCCAACGCGTCCAACGCCCGTCCTCGCGGCCCGCTACCGCAGCTCATCGGGGTACTTCTTCTGTCCCATGACAGTGATCCTTCCGTGTCATCACTGCCCCCATCAAACCCAGGGCGACTCATACTGTTCCGATTCCCTCGATGTGTACGCTCTCGCCGAGGCGCAGCTCATAGTCCTGCTCCGCCGCATGGAACGGTTTCCATGTCACCGTGCCAACCCATTCGTGGTTCCTGGAGTGCAGTGGCCCTGGAGACAGCATCCCGTGTCTTGTGACAGGAGGGGGTAATGCCCCGCTGAGGTATTCTTCCTGGCCCCTCTGAGCTCCGGCGGGTAGGGAGGCAGTGGTGGTGCTCGGGTGGGTCCAGTACAGCCGGCCGGCAAGGCCGATCACCATGGCCAGGCAGGCTCCTATGATCCCGAGGAGGGCGCGTCGCGCCGTGACGCCACGCTTTCGCCGTCCACCCACCTGCGGGGCGGGGACTGCCATGGGGGTGCCGCCCTCGCTTCTGACGTCGCTTTCGCCCTCGTCTGCCACCAACCTACTCGCTTCCCTCAGCTTCGGGACTACGCCGTCGGGGCACTACTGACAGGTGGTCCTGGTTCCTGGAATCAGGTGGATTACTGAGAGCCGAGAACGTCTGATGAATGACACCCTTGCAGTCAAGGGTACCGGCTTACCTCCTTGTGCGGGCGTGAAATCCAGGTAGATATCATCGGCGGGACCGGGTGGAGTGCGGTGGGTGGCTTCGGGTGATCCCGGGTCGAGGGGCTGGGTGTCGCGCGCGGCTGGTTGCGCCTGTGGCTGGCTCAGTGCAGGGCCGTTCGCAGGGCTGAGATCGGGGCTGGGGCCTTGGTCCCTGCGTGTGTGCTGACCGTGAGGTTAACTTTCATGGTGTTCCCTGATTCCTACAAGGCTTCTCCCGGGGGCGCGATGCTGGTGCTTCCGGGGTTGGTGATTGGAGTGGTTCGTGATGGTGTTGCGGGTGGTGCCCGAGGAGCTGGCGCGGGTGGTGTCGTTGGCTGATGAGTGCTCGGCCGCGGTGGGGTCGGTCAGTGTCGAGCCCGGCAGCGGCGGTGACCTGGGGCCGGGGGTGCTGGTGGCGGCTGCGGCGGCCTACGCCGCGGCCCACAGCGCCGGTGCTCGCGACGGGGCCGCAGGCGCCGACCAGATCGCCGGTGGGGTCAAGTACGCCATGTCCGCCCTGGCCGAGGCCGATGAGTCCTCAGCCTCCGGCGCCCACAGCCTGATGGGCACCGGCGCCGGCGTGGGTGCGGGCGCCAGCGCGGGGGCTTGCGCCGGCCGGGGCCGTGGAGGCCTGGGGGTGGGACGATGAGCGCGGTACCGGTTGGGTTGCCCGGGCTGGCGGCTGTGATTGCTACGCGGGTTCCTGGTTCTCCTGGCGGGGTCAGGGCTCTGGCTGCGTCTTGGCGCCGGTCGGGGGACAGGATTGGTGAGGGGGCGTCGTTGATGTCCTCGGCCGCTTCTTCGGCTCCGTCGTGGCAGGGGGTCAGTGCGCAGGCCTTCTCGGCTGCGGCCTCGTCTCTGAGTGGTGAGCTCTCCGGCAGGGCTGGGGAGCTGGGTCGTGGGGCCGGTGTGATGGATGCCTATGCGGGTGTCCTGGAGCAGGCCCATGGCATGGCTGCTGAGCTGCAGGCTCAGGCCGCCCGGTTGCTGGTGACCTCGATCGCCAGCCCCGCAACGGCTCCGGCCTGCCAGGTGGCGGCCACCGTCATCACCACCACCTTCAACACCCTGCTGTCCACCATCGACCTGGCAGCCACCACCACCGCCACCTCACTGGCTGCCACAGCAAGTACCAGTCCACGAAGCGGGAAGAACAGTGAGCCGCCGGCAGACAAGGGAAGCACACCGCAGCTTTCAGAGGCGGACAAGAGACGGTTGCGGGATCAAGCTGACGGCAAAGGCGACTGGGACCCCGACGCTAACCAAACACTCATTGGTGACTGCTACCTGCTTGCCACGCTGCAGGGCTACTCCCGGACCGAGGACGGCCAGCAGTTCCTGCGGGACCAGGTCAGGTGGGACGAGAAGAAGAACTGCTTCGTCGTCACCCTCTACGACAACGGCAAACCCGTCTACGTCGACGTGGACGACTACTACTCTGACGGCACCAAAGACGACCGGGGGAGACCCACCCTCATGAGCATCTATGAACGCGCCTACGGCAAGCACTTCGGATTCGAAGATCTCGCCGACGGCGGTTGGCCTGAAGACGCTGCTATGGAGGTCAGCACAGGCGCAGACGCTTACCATGTCGACACGTGGGGGGCGACAGGATGGTTCGGAATTCCCCTTCCGTTAGAGGACCACAAGTACGACCAAGGCGAATGGAACACCGTCAAGAGTGCCGTTGACTCCGGGCAAGTCGTTGTTGCTTCAACAACAGGAGGGGATTTCAACAATGGAAACAAGGTCACGGCAGCAACTGACACCAACGGTGATGGTAAAATTGACACCACCAGTACGGGTGGGAACGGCGCACAGTCGGACAAAGAGCAAGAGCTCACAATTAGCGGCGACCACTCATATACCGTTGAAGCCATCGACGACAACTACGTTACTCTACGTAACCCATGGGGGAACAACAAGCATCCCGACGGTGCTGCAGAGCCCGGGGGTCTCATCCGAATCACCCGAGAGGACTACGAAAAATACTTTGCCCGCACGGATATCAGTCCAATACCCTGATGCGGAAGACACCTGAAAGAGCGTCTGTGACAGATGTGCGACACGAGAAATGATATGACACTGCGCGAAAACAATGGGCACACGAGAAGGGTGGTAAGTAAGAAAACAATGCTGCAAACAGCCATTGTCATTGTTGTTGCGATTGCGGTGGGGGCGGGCGGCTGGCTGTGGTGGACCCGCCCGAGTACCACGAGAGTTTCTCTGCCGGCTGGGGTGGAGGGGGGTGAGACAGTCCGTCTCGCTGATTCACTCCCTCCCCGACAGACCAGAACGGGAACGCTGGAGTATGACAGTCTGCGCTCCGAGCGCCATCAGTGGATCGCCTCGGTGCGCTGGACCCCCACGGGAGGGAAGCCGACCGTGTACGAGCTGCACCTGGGTGAGAGCGTCCACATCGACGGCCTGGGCACCGTCACCCTCCTCGCCGTCAACCCACCACCCCTTCTCTCAGGCCAGAAGCCCGGCGGCTGGGCCATCAAGGTCAACATCAACCTCAACCCAGACCTGCACTGGTGTGACCCCTGGAACCCCTGCTGAACCCGCGAAGACGTCTGGCCGTCACTGAGCTCACATCATCAGTGACGGTTCAGCCCAGCACTGTTCCTCAAGAGCCCACCTCCTGGAAGGATACCGGTCATGGTCGAGATGCAGCCCGCCCCTGAGGGGCCTGTGGACCCTGCCATGGCGCCCTGCCCCTCCCCGAAAGACGCTGACCGGGAGAGGTGCCGAAGGAGACGTGTGCTCTGGGGCGCCGTCGGTGTCGTCGTCGTGCTCGCGTTCCTGCTGGGGGGCAGGCAGCTGGCTGTGGTGGACCCGGCCGAGCACCACCAGCGTTCCTCTACCGGCGGGGGTGGGAAGGGGCAGCGTCATGTCTCTTGACGGACCGATTCCGGCTCCTGAGACCAAGGCCGGGAGACTGGAGACCGGTGGTATGCGGTCTGAGCATCATCAGTGGATCGGCTCGGTGCGCTGGACCCCCAAGGGAGGGAAGCCGACCAGGTACGAGCTGCACCTGGGTGAGAGCGTCCACATCGACGGCCTGGGCACCGTCACCCTCATCGCCGTCAACCCACCGCCCCTTATCCCTGATAGAACGAGGGGAGGTGGGTTGACGACGCGAGTTCACGTTGCACTCGACCCCGGACTGCACTGGTGTCGAAAGTGGGACCCCTGCTGAACCCGTAAAGACTGCCGGTCCTCACTGAGTTCACCTCCTGGAAGGATACCGGTCATGGTCGAGATAAAGCCCGCCCCTGAAGGCAGGGGGGCGGCAAAGTCGGTGGGTGATGGAGGCTGGGGTGGGTTGACGGGGCTTTGACAGGGGTGGTGTGTCGTTGAGACCGGGGACACGGGCCCCGTAGGGACGATGTGTGGTGCTTAGTCAATCCCTTCGTCCCCAGGAACCCGCGCCGACGTCATCTTCCACCACGACCGCTCTGCCGCGCCTGCCCCTGACCCAGGTTCTCAGGAACGTGGCGGATCCCAGGGACCGGTGGGTGCGCGCTTGAGGCCTGCCGACGGTCCTGTCCCTGGCCATCACCGGGGTGCTGGCCGGCTGCCGGAGCCTGACGACGATATGGGAGCACGCCACCGACCTGACCGCCGCCGAGCTACGGTCTCTGGGACTGGAGGAGGGACAGCCTCTTCCATCGGAGTCGACCATCCGCCGGGTCCTGCAGGACCTGGACCCCGCGGGTCTTGACGCCCACCTGAGGTCATGGTTGTGCACACGCACCAGCACCATCAACGCTCACAGGGTGATCGCCGCTGACGGTAAGACCATACGCGGCGCCCACACCGGCGACAACCCGGCACCGCACCTCCTGTCCGCCCTGGACCACGCCACCAGCGCGGTCCTGACCCAGCAGCCGGTGGCACAAGTCCAACGAGTTCCCCGCGCTCAGGGAGCTCCTCGAGCCCTTGGACCTGGACGGGGCGGTGATCACCGCCGACGCGATGCACACCCAGACAGGCACCGCCCAGTGGATCCGCGATCAGGGTGGCCACTACGTGCTGACGGTCAAAGGCAACCAGAAGACCCTGCACCGTACTCTCAAGGCCCCTCCCTGCAAGAGCGTCCCACCCATCTCCTCGGTCGAGCGCTCCCACGGTCGGCGGGTTCGACGCACCGTCAAGGCCGCCTGGGCCCCACGTGGGTGGACTTCCCCGCCGCTGCCCAGGCGGTCCAGGTCCGACACACCCGCACCCTCAAAGGTAGGAAGCGCGTCGAGGTGGTCTACCCGGGCGCGCTCCCTGCCCACGACCGACGCCCAGCCCGAGACCGTCGCAACCTGGCCATCAGCCTACTGACCCAACAACACCCTAAACAGACTTTGCCGACCCCCTGCGTGCAGGAGCGGGACCCGGGCGGGCGACGCCACAACGAGAAGGAAGAAAGGCCCGCATAGTGGCTGATCGGCCATGCCATGATGAGCCAATGCCCGCCGAACAAGACGCACTTTTCCCAGGCAAGCAGTTCATCTCCACCGTACTCGAGGCCCTCGAGACCAAGACCAGGATGACCGGGGCGATCGCCCACCGCTACCTCATGCGCGCGGCCATGGCCGGCATGATCGTGGCGGTCTTCTACATCGTCAACTACGCCATCGTCGGAATCTTCGACGAGTTTCACGTCGGGGACAGCTCCCTGGCGGGGATCGGCAAGCTCCTGGGGGCACTGGCCTTCGGGCCCGCCCTCGTCTTCATCTACTACACGAAGTCCGAGCTGCTCACCAGCAACATGATGGTGGTGGTCATCGGCTACTACTACAAGCGCATCTCGGCGTGGAGAACCCTGAGGGTGCTGGCCATGTGCCTGGCTGGCAACTTCATGGGCGGTCTCGTCTTCGCCGTCATGTACCACTTCTCCACCCTCGTGGACGGCCCCACCGGCGAGCAGGCCGTGCACTCGGTGGAGGCCAAGCTCCATTACCTGTCATCGGCCTCCGGGGTTGCTGACCTGTTCGTACGGGCGATCCTGTGCAACTTCATGATCAACCTGGCGATGCTCCTCATCTACAACGGCTTCATCCACGAGGACTGGTCCAAGATCTTCTCGATGATCATTGCCGTATTCGTCTTCGCCTTCCTCGGCTTCGAGCACTCGGTGGCCAACACCGTCCTGTTCACTGTCGTGGGGCTGACGCACGGGATCGACGTGCTGCCGGCGCTGGGCAACGTGGCAGTGGCGCTGCTGGGCAACTTCGTGGGCGGCGGCCTGCTGATCGGTGGCTACTACGCCTACGCCAATGACGACTCCCGCTGGCTGCGCCGCCAGCCCCACCGCAACGAGGCACAAGCGGCCGAGTAGCCGAGTGCTTCGGAGGGGTGGGGCCCTGGGCGCGGCTCAGTCAGAACCCTCGACCGTTGCCTGCGCGCACGTCGCGGGCGGCGGCGAGCTTGGACTGCATCCCATAGATCTCGATGAATCCTCGTGAGGAGGACTGGTCGAAAGTGTCTCCGCTCTCGTAGGTGGCCAGGTTGAAGTCGTACAGGCCCATCTCGGAGCGGCGCCCGTTGACGGTCGCCCGGCCTCCGTGCAGAACCATGCGAATGTCACCGCTGACGTAGCGCTGCGTGTCCTCGATGAAGGCGTCCATGGAGCGCTTGAGCGGGGAGTACCACTGGGCCTCGTAGACGAGCTCGGCCCAGGTCTGCTCCATGCTCCGCTTGTAGCGGTGCTGCACGCGCTCCAGGGTGACGGCCTCGAGCGCCCGATGGGCCTCGATCAGGGCCACGGCCCCGGGGGCCTCGTAGATCTCACGGGACTTGATCCCCACGAGCCGGTCCTCGACCACGTCGATACGCCCCACGCCCTGGGCGCCGGCCCTGCGGTTGAGCTCCTGAATTGCCTCCAGGGGGCTGACCTCGCGACCGTCGATGGCCACGGGGATGCCCTCCTTGAAGGTGAGGGTCACCTCGTCGGGCAGGGGCGGGTAAGCGGGGTCATCGGTGTAGACGTAGACGTCCTTGGTGGGGGCGTTCCACAGGTCCTCGAGGAACCCGGTCTCAATGGCGCGTCCCCAGACGTTCTGGTCGATGGAGAAGGGGTTGTGCTTGGTGGTCTCGATCGGCAGATCGTGCTTCTCTGCGTAGTCGATGGCCACGTCACGGGTCAGCGCCAGGTCGCGCACCGGGGAGATGCAGTCCATGTCGGGCGCCATGGAGGTGATGGAGACCTCGAAGCGAACCTGGTCGTTGCCCTTGCCGGTGCAGCCGTGCGCCACGGTGTGCGCGCCGAACTCGCGGGCGGCCTTGACCAGGTGGCGGGCGATGACGGGGCGGGAGAGGGCCGAGACGAGCGGGTAGGTCCCCTCGTAGAGGGCATTGGCCTTGAGAGCCGGCATGCAGTAGTCGTTGGCGAACTCGTCTCGCGCGTCGGTGACATAGGCCTCGACGGCACCGCAGTCGAGGGCTCGCTGACGGATCACCTCAAGGTCCTCGCCGCCCTGACCGACGTCGACGGCGACAGCCACAACCTCTCGACCGGTGGCCTCGCCGATCCAGCCGATAGCGACGGACGTGTCCAGGCCTCCGGAGTAGGCCAGGACGACACGGTCCTTGTGGATACTCATGAGATCACTCTTCTCTTCGTGATGACGCCGACGGAGCAGCGCTGAGGTGACTGAGAATGTCAAGGGCGGTGGGGAGGGGTCAGGCTCGGGCCGAGGGGTCGGCCAGAGCGAGCAGGTGCCTGGCCACATCGGCTGCGACCTGGGCGCCGCGGGTGATGACCAGGACGGTGTCGTCTCCGGCGATGCACCCCATGACACCGGGCATCATGGCGTCATCGACGGCCCCGGCGAGCAGCTGGGCGGCTCCAGCGGGAGTTCGCAGGACCACCTGGGGGCCGGCCCACTCGGCGGTGACGAGCAGCTCGGCGCACCAGCGGGACAGGCGGGGGGTGGTGTGGGCACGCAGGGAGTCGTCGATCTCCTCCGTCTCGGAGAGGGTGCCGGCATGGACCTGGCCGGGGGCACCGGCCTCAGGCATGGAGTAGATGAGCTCTCCGCCCGGGGCGCGGATCTTCGTGGCCCGCAGCTCCACCAGATCCCGTGAGAGCGTGGCCTGGGTGGTACTGATGCCGCGCTGAGCCAGGGCCTTGCGCAGCTGGGCCTGGGAGCGGATGCGTTCACGTGACAGGATCTGGGCAATACTGGCGTGCCTGGCGGTCTTGGTCCCGGGGATCAGTGGGGCCGTTGCCGTCAGGTCGCGTTGAGAGGCCTCGATGGTGGCGCTCATGAATCGGCTTTCTCTGACAGCGCCCGAGCAAGGATCTCGGACAGCGTGGTGGTGAAGGCTCTGGCGTCATCATCGGACAGGATGAAGGGGGGAGCCAGGCGGATCGTGTCGGGGCGCGGCGCGTTGACGATGAAGCCGCGGGTCGCCAGGGCGGCGGCGAGGTCAGCAGCGGGCGGGAGCCCGCCGCCCAGCCCGACACCGAGCAGCAGACCCCGGCCGCGCACCTGGTCTACTCCGTCAACGGCCGCCAGTTCCCCGGACCAGGCCGAGCCGAGCTGCTGAACCCGGTTGAGCAGGGCCTGGCTGCGGATGGTCTCGATGACGGCGAGCGCTGCTGCGCAGGCCACCGGGTTGCCGCCAAAGGTGGTGCCGTGCTGCCCCGGCCCGAGGAGAGCCGCGGCCTGCCCGGTGGTGACAACCGCACCGATGGGGATGCCTCCGCCCAGCCCCTTGGCCAGGGTGACGACGTCGGGGACGACGCCCGGTGCCAG
Source organism: Actinomyces oris (assembly GCF_001929375.1). GTDB lineage: Bacteria > Actinomycetota > Actinomycetes > Actinomycetales > Actinomycetaceae > Actinomyces > Actinomyces oris_B. The sequence goes on from NZ_MSGO01000058.1 coordinate 8,506, forward strand.
CAGGTGATGGGCCATCCAGGCGCCGGTGCGTCCCATTCCGGTCTGGACCTCATCGATGATGAGCAGCGCGCCGGCGGCCTCAGTCAGCTCGCGGGCCGCCTCCAGGTATCCGGCGGGCAGCTCACGCACCCCGGCCTCACCCTGAATGGGTTCGACGACGAGTGCCGCCACATCCGGCCCCAGTGCGGTGCGCAGAGCCTCGACGTCTCCGGCGGGGATGAACTCCACCCCGCCGGGCAGGGGCTCGAAGGGCTCACGGTAGGCCGCCTTGTAGGTCAGGGCCAAGGCGCCCATGGACCTGCCGTGGAAGGCATCCTGGAGGGCCAGGACCCGGGGACGCCGGCTACCGCCGTGGCGGCGGGCGATCTTGAAGGCGGCCTCATTGGCCTCGGTGCCGGAGTTGGCCAGGAAGACGCGGGAGTCGTGAGCGGGGCGGCCGGGGAAGGTGAGCCGGACGAGCTCCTCGGCGAGGCCGACCTGGGCGGGGGTGGTGAAGAAGTTCGAGACGTGCCCCAGCTCGGAGAGCTGCTCTGTGACGGCCCGGATGATCGCGGGGTGCGCGTGCCCCAGGCAGTTGACGGCGATGCCCGCCAGCAGGTCGATGTACTCCTGGCCGTCGGCGTCCCAGACATGGGAGCCCCGCCCCCGCACCAGGACCCGGCTGGGGGTGCCGAAGGTGTTCATGACGGCGTCGGTGTAGCGGGTCAGCCAACCGGCGTTGCCGGTGCCCGCCCCGTTCACCTCCACGGTGGGTGCCTGAGCTTGTAAGGAGGGGGTCATAGGCTCTTGCCTCCGTTCAGCGGTGGTTTCGGGGCGTCTCCGGAGTGAATGACGGTACCGACGCCCTGGTCGGTGACGATCTCGAGCAGCATGCTGTGGGCCTGGCGTCCGTCGACGACGTGCGCCTGTGCGACTCCCCCGTAGACGGCCCGCAGGCAGGCCTCCATCTTGGGGATCATCCCGGCCTCGAGCGTGGGCAGGAGCTCCTCCAGCGCGGCGGCGCTGATGAAGGGCACCAGCGAGCCGCGGTCGGGCCAGGCCGAGTAGAGCCCCTCGACATCGGTGAGCATGAGCAGGGTGCGGGCCTTGAGGGCCACGGCGATCGCGGCGGCGGCCGTATCGGCATTGACGTTGAGGACGGTCTCGGAGTTCGTCGTCAGCGGGGCGACCGAGGAGATGACCGGGATGCGGCCCTGGTCGAGCAGATCGATGATGGGCTGCGGGCTGACGTCGACGACATCGCCGACCAGGCCGACGTCGACCTTGTGCCCGTCCACCGTGGCCAGGCGCTGCCGGGCTCGCAGGAGTCCGCCGTCCTCACCGCTGATGCCGACGGCGGCGGAGCCGTCGGTGTTGAGCAGGGAGACGAGCTCGCGCTGCACGGAGCCGGTGAGAACCATGCGGACCACGTCCATGACCTCGGGGGTGGTCACGCGCAGGCCTCCGCGGAACTCCGAGCTGATACCTAACCGCTTGAGCATCGCGTTGATCTGGGGCCCGCCGCCGTGGACGACGACGGGGCGCACCCCGACCTGGTGGAGGAAGAGGATGTCCTGGGCGAAGGCGCGCTTGAGGTCATCGTTGACCATGGCGTTGCCGCCGTACTTGATGACCATGGTGGCGCCCTTGTAGGTGCGCAGCCACGGCACGGCCTCCAGCAGGACGGATGCCTTGGTCTGTGGGTCGAGAGGGGTCCGTTTCATGTCGTGTAGTCCGCGTTGATGGTGACGTATCCGTGAGTGAGGTCGTTGGTCCACACGGTGGCCTCGGCCCGACCCGCCGACAGGTTGATGTCGATGCGGGTCTCGCGTGGGCTCATGTCCACCGCGTCCCGGTTGGGTTCGGGGGCGCCGTGGCTGAAGATCGTGATGCCGTTGATGGCGACGTCGACCTCGTCGGGGTTGAAGGGGCAGACGTCCTCGGGCACGGTCCCCAGCTGGGAGAGGATGCGCCCCCAGTTGGGGTCGGCGCCGGCGACGGCGCACTTGAGGAGGTTGGAGGAGCTGACGGTGCGGGCTGCGGCCTCGGCGGCCTCCTCGCTGACGGCGCCGGAGACGGTGATGGCGATGTCGTGGGTGGCGCCTTCGGCGTCGGCCACGAGGCGCCGGCCGAGCCGGCTCATCACCTCAGTGAGCGCCTCGTCGAGCTCGTCCTGGGAGGGAGCGGTGCCGGAGGCTCCGGAGGCCAGCAGGAGAACCGTGTCATTGGTGGACATGCAGCCGTCGGAGTTGATCCGGTTGACGGTTCGCGTTGTGGCGGAGGCCAGGGCGTCCTGGGCCTGCTGAGAGGTGAGGACGGCGTCGGTGGTGATGACGGCGAGCATGGTGGCCATCCCGGGGGCCAGCATGCCCACTCCCTTGATCATGCCGCCGATGGTCCAGCTCTGCTCCCCGGCACCGACCGTGAGGGCGTCCTCCTTGGAGACGGTGTCGGTCGTCATGATGGCGGTGGCCGCGTCGGTCCCGGCCTGGGCCGTGTCGGCCAGAGCGAGGGCGGCAACGTCGACGCCCTCCAGGAGGACGGGCATGTCGATGCGCTCCCCGATGACGCCGGTGGAGCAGACCAGGATCTGGCCCGGTTCGGCGCCCAGCAGACCTGCGGTGCGGGCGGCCGTGGCCTCGGTGTCGTGCAGGCCCTGCGCTCCGGTGCAGGCGTTGGCGCTGCCGGAGTTGAGGACGACGGCGCGGGCATGGCCCGGCTGCCCGCCTTCCTGACCGGCCAGGAGCCGACGTGACCAGACCACGGGGGCGGCAACGACCCGGTTGGTGGTGAACACTCCGGCCGCGGTGTCCAGCGGTCCGTCATTGACGACGAGGGCGAGGTCCGGCTTGCCGGAGGCCTTGAGGCCGGCGCGCACGCCTGCGGCGCGGAATCCCTGGGCTGCGGTCACGCTCACGGTGCGACTCCTTGGGCGACGATGGCGGTGGTCTCCTCCAGTCCGAGGGCGAGGTTGAGGGACTGGAGGGCGGCGCTGGCGGTGCCCTTACCGAGGTTGTCGATGGCGCACATGGCCACGACTGCGTCCGCGCCACGGTCGATGGCGACCTGAACGGTGGCGGTTCCGCTTCCCAGGACGGTGCCGGTGGTGGGCCAGGTCCCCTCGGGCAGCAGCTGGATGAGGCTCTCACCGCTGCCGGTGGCCCCGTAGGCGTCGTTCCAGGCCGCCCGTAGAGTTGCTTCAGGGTCAGGGGCCTCGCGCAGGGCCGCAGTCATAGGAGCGGTGACGGTGGCGAGGATGCCGCGACTCATGGGGACCAGGACCGGGGTGAAGGACAGGTGCGCGACCCCTGCGGCGGCGCCGGCCACCTCCAGGTTCTGGAGGATCTCGGGAATGTGCCGGTGGGTGCCTCCAACGGCGTAGGGCTGAGCCGCTCCCAGCGCCTCGGCCGCGGTGAGGTGCGGCTTGAGCGCCTTGCCTGCGCCGGAGTAGCCGACAGCCAGCACCGCGGTGAGCCGGGAGGGGTCGACGAGCTCGGCGGCGATGCCGGGCTGGACGGCCAGGGTGACGGCGGTGACGTTGCAGCCGGGGACGGCGATGTGCCTGGTGGCGACCAGCTCCTCGCGCTGAGCGCGGGCGCGCGTCTCGCCGTGGTGCAGGAGCTCGGGCATGCCGTAGGTCCAGGCACCGGCGTAGTCCGAGCCGTAGAAGGCCTCCCACGCCCGCCGGCTGGTCAGGCGGTGGTCCGCCCCGCAGTCGATGAGTAGCGGCGTACCGCCGCTCGAGGTGAGCTCCTCGAGGGCCGCCGTGATGGCTCCGGAGGCTCCGTGCGGCAGGGCCAGGACGACGACGTCGTGCTCGGCGAGGAGCTCCGCCTCGGTGGGTTGGACGACGCGGTCCGCCAGGGACAGCAGGTGCGGGTGGTGGTCTCCGATCCGACTGCCTGCGGACGAGGCCGCGGTGAGTGCGCCGACCTCCACCTCCGGGTGGGCTGTGAGCAGGCGCAGGATCTCACCACCGGCGTATCCGGTGGCTCCAGCAACAGCAACTGACCAAGTCATACAGCAACCATACATCCGAATGCATAGAAATGCATTCATCGCCCGTTGCTGTGATTTATCTCCCCTCCGCCCTCAGGGCCGAGGACTAGGAGCGATCGTGGTTGCCGGTGAGCGTGTCGTCATAGAGGGAGGTGGCGATGGCGTCGGCCCACTGGCGCACCTCGTCCCAGTCTCGGTAGTCGCCCTCGGTCGCTCCTCCGAGCTTGGCGATGGAGCGCTCCCGTAGGTTGAGCTTGGAGGGGTCGAAGCGGCCCGCGAAGGTCATGTGGTCCTTCGGGTCGATGGCCAGCAGCACCGGACCGATGCGCATGGGGTCGGAGACCTTGCCCTTGGGCAGGCCGGAGAGCCCCACGGAGAAGGCCCACACGGGTCTGGCCCTGAGGACGTCACGGAAGCGCGTGGTGAAGTCGACGGCCTCCGGCGTCCACTTGGTCATGTAGACCGCGCTGCCCAGGACGAAGGCGTCATACTCCTCGACGCTGTCGACATCCTCGGGACGCTTGGTCTCCACATCGATCTGGGCGGCTTGGAGCCGCTCGGCAATCACCGCGGCCACCTCATCGGTGGACCCGTGCTTGGAGGAAGAGGTCAGCAGGATCTTCATGCCGCCTAGTATTACTGAGACCACACCCGCTGTCTGGGATCCCCTGCTCGACGAAAGCACTGAAAAAGCGCTGACGGCCATGGTGTGCGTCACACCATGGCCGTCAGTGCTGGTAGACCTGCGTGGTTCAGCTGCGCAGCTCGGCTCCCAGGAGCTTGGCGGCCCGCTTGACCACGCGCTTGCGCACTGCGGCGGTCTCCTCGGCGGTCAGCGTGCGGTCAGGGGCTCGCAGCACCAGGGAGAAAGCCAGCGACTTCCTGCCCTCACCGAGCTGGGGGCCGCGGAAGACGTCGAAGAGGCGGACCTCCTCGGCCAGGTCTCCTGCGGCCTGTCTGACCAGGGCCTCGACCTTGGCGGCGGTGGTGGTCTCGTCGACGACCAGGGCGATGTCCTCCTTGGCGGCCGGGAAGGTGGAGACGGCCTTGACCTGGAGCGCCCCGGCGCTGCGGGCGGCCTCCAGCAACGGGTCGAGGTCGATCTCGACGGCGCAGGCCCGCTCAGGAAGTCCGAGTGCACGCACCACCCGCGGGTGGAGCTCGCCGGCGTGGGCCACGAGCCTGCCGGGCTCGATCTCCTTGCCCCGACGTCGACCGGGCAGGCGGATCTCCGCGGTGCGGCCGGGGTGCCAGGGGGCGTAGGGGCGCTGCGGAGCGCAGACCTCGATCGTCACCCCGAGCGCCGCGGCCACAGTGCGGACCATCTCGACGGCGTCGGCCCAGTCCCAGGGGCGACCGGCCCCCAGGACCCCGCTGCGCTCGCGCTCACCGGTCATAACGGCGCCGACGTGGGTGGGCTGAGCGGGGATGCCCGCCTCGAGGGCGGCCTCCTCGGACTGGCTGGGGCGCCCGGAGGTTCCGGGGATCGGGGCGGGAACGGTGCCGACCGGGTGGGTGACGGAGCCGACCTCGAAGACGGCGACGTCACTCAGGCCGCGGGAGACGTTGCGCCGGGCGACGTCGACCAGGGAGTCGAGCACGCTGGTGCGCAGGTAGGGGGCGTCCTCGGCCAGGGGGTTGGCCAGGCGGACCCTCTGGCGGCGCGCGTCGTCCTCCGGGAGCTCGAGCAGGTCGTGAACGTCCCCGATGAAGGGGTAGGACAGGACCTGGGTGAGTCCGGCGTCGGCCAGGGCGCGCACGATGTCACGGCGGGCCCTCTGGTCGGCGCTCAGTCCCGTGCCGGCGGGGGCCGTGGGCACGATGACCGGGATGGCGTCGTATCCGTCGAGGCGGGCGATCTCCTCGGCCAGGTGGGCGGGGCCCACCAGGTCCGGGCGCCAGGTCGGCGGGGTGACGGTCAGCAGGACGGTGCCGTCGTCGGCGGCGCCGCTGCGCTCCACGGTGCATCCGATGGTGGTGAGCAGCTCGGTGACGCGCTCGGTTCCGTAGGCGACGCCGGTGAGGCGCTCGGCGGCGTCGGCACGCATGGTGATGGGCTCGGGGGCCCGGGTGCGGTTGATGTCGGTGGCCACGGGCTCGGCGGTGCCGCCGCCGTACTCCACGAGCAGGTCAACGGCCCGCTGGGCGGCGATGGGCGCCAGCTCGGTGTCCACGCCGCGCTCGTTGCGCTTGGAGGACTCGGTGGGCAGCTTGTGGCGTCGGGAGGAGCGGGCCACACTGACCGGGTCGAAGTGGGCGGCCTCGATGAGGACGTCTCGGGTATCGGCATCGACCTCGCTCAGGGCCCCGCCGAAGACGCCGGCCAGAACCAGGGCCCGGGAGCCCTCGCCCTCCGGGGAGTCGGCGATGACCAGGTCCTCGGGGTCGAGGGTGCGGGTGACCTCGTCGAGGAAGGTGAGGCGCTCCCCCTCCTGAGCCCGGCGCACGACGATGGGGGCGGCGAGCCTGCCGGCGTCGAAGGCGTGCAGCGGCTGGCCCAGGTCGAGCATGACGTAGTTGGTGACGTCCACGGCCAGGGAGATGGGCCGCATGCCTGCGGCGGTGAGGCGGTCCTGCATCCAGGTGGGCGATGGGGCGCTCGGGTCGATACCGCGCACGAGGCGGGCGACGTAGCGGTCGCATCCGGGGCGTCCGTGGATGGGACGGGGGTCCTCGGGGACGACGACGTCGAAGCCGCCCTCCCCGGCGGGGGCCACGCCGTTGGGGTACAGCCCCGTGCTGGTGGCGTCGGCGGGGTCGGTGAAGCGGGCGCCGGTGGAGTGGGAGTACTCGCGGGCCACGCCGCGCATGGAGAAGCAGTAGCCGCGGTCCGGGGTCACGTTGATCTCCAGGACCTCCTCCCCCAGGCCGAGGAGGCCGATGGCGTCGGTTCCGGGAGCGGGCGGCTCCTCGCCGTCGTGGCCGTGCTCGGCCAGCCACTGCTGGAGCACGATGATGCCCTCGTGGTCCTCACCGATGCCGAGCTCGCGGGCTGAGCAGATCATGCCGTCGGAGACGTGGCCGTAGGTCTTGCGCGCGGCGATGCGGAAGTCGCCGGGCAGGACGGCGCCGGGCAGGCAGACCACGACGTAGTCCCCGGCGTCGAAGTTGTGGGCGCCGCAGACGATGCCGCGGCTGGGCAGGTCGGAGGGCTCCTTGCCGGTGCCGGGGGCGTCGTTGTGCTCGGGGCCGACGTCGACGCGGCAGTAGTTGATGATCTTGCCGTTGGACTGCTCCTTGGCCTCGCGGGTGAGGACCTTGCCGACGACGAGGGGGCCGGTGACGGCCGGGGGAACGATGCGTTCCTCCTCCAGGCCCACGCGCACGAGATCGGCGGCGAGCTGCTCGGCGCTCAGGCCGGTGGGGACGTCGACGTGCTCGCGCAGCCATTCAATAGGGACGTAGGGCATGTCAGTTTCCCTTTCCGGTGGTGCCGAACTGCTGGGAGAAGCGGATGTCGCCCTCGACGATGTCATGCATGTCGGCGATTCCGTGGCGCAGCATGAGGGTGCGCTCCAGCCCCATGCCGAAGGCGAAGCCCGTGTAGACCTCGGGGTCGATGCCGCAGGCGGTGAGCACGTTGGGGTTGACCATGCCGCAGCCTCCCCACTCGATCCAGCCGGCGCCGCCCTTCTTGAAGGGGAACCACAGGTCCATCTCGGCACTGGGCTCGGTGAAGGGGAAGAAGGAGGGGCGCAGACGGGTGCGCGCCTCGGGGCCGAACATGGCCTTGGCGAAGTGGTCCAGGACGCCCTTGAGGTGCGCCATGGTCAGGCCCTTGTCCACGGCCAGGCCCTCGACCTGGTGGAAGACGGGGGTGTGGGTGGCGTCGAGCTCGTCGGAGCGGAAGACCTTGCCGGGGCAGGCCACGTAGATCGGGGGCTGCTGATCGAGCATGACGCGGGCCTGGACCGGGGAGGTGTGGGTGCGCAGCACGAGGTTGGCCGCCTGCCCCTCGGCGGCCCCGACGCTGGCGCCGTCGACGTAGAAGGTGTCCTGCATCTGGCGGGCGGGGTGGTCGGCGTCGAAGTTGAGGGCGTCGAAGTCGAACCACTCGTGCTCGACCTCCGGTCCCTCGGCGATGGACCAGCCCATGGAGGCGAAGAAGTCGCAGACCTCGTCGATGAGGACGTCGAGGGGGTGGCGGGCGCCCGTCTGCGTCCGCGAGGTGGGGATGGTGACGTCGACCGCCTCGGTGCGCAGCATCTCCTCCTCGGCGGCGGCCTCGAGGGTCTCCTGCCTGGCGGTCAGAGCCTTGGCGATGCGCCCGCGAGCGCCGCCCAGGAGCCTGCCGGCGGTGGGCTTGTCCGCCTTGTCCAGGGTGCCAATGAGCCGGTTGGCCAGGGTCAGGGGTGAGGCGTCGCCGGTGTGGGCCAGGCGGGCCTCCTTGAGCTCGGCGAGGGTGCCGGCTGCGGCGAAGGCGGCCAGGGCCTCCTCGACGGCGGCGTTGATGCCGGCCTCGTCCAGGGGCGAGAGCGCGCCGGGAGCGTCAGTCATATGCGGTGCCTTCCACCAGGTGTCTCCGGGGTTGTCCGCCCTTAAGGGTAGTCCGCGCCGTCGCGAGGGTGTGAATCGTCCCGTCACCGGGGTGGCACGGTAGACGACGCTGCCCCGCCTGGTCATGCGCTCCGGTCGGGTTGCTGCCGCCTGGGACTTGACGGTGACGTTACGTCACCTGCTGTCATGGATTCATGCACGTCAAGGAGCTCGCCCGGATCGCCGGAACCACACCGAGAGCGGTGCGCTACTACCACCACCTGGGCCTGTTGGAGATTCCGCCCACGGTGCGGGGGCGGCGCGAGTACGGTGTCGAGCACGTGGCCCGTCTGCTGCGTATCCGGTGGCTGGCCGACGGCGGACTGTCGCTGACTCAGGTGGCTGAGATGCTCGCCTCGGACATGATCGGCACCGATCAGGACTCCCGTCGCGAGGTGGTGCTGCGCGATCTGCGGGCCACGCGGGGCACGATCGAGGCGCAGCAGCGCAGCCTGGCCGAGCAGGCCTCCCGGGTCGATGAGCTCATCGCCCGGGTGGAGCGCGGTGAGGGCCTGTCCCCCGCTCCCAGCGCCCTGACTCGGTTCTACGACGATATCGAGGCCCGGATCGCTCGCCTGGGCGGCAGTGTGCGGGTGCTGGGGGCTGAGCGCCAGATGATGGTGGTGCTCGCCTCGTTGGGCATGGTGCCCGACAGCGTGATCCCCTTCATCGAGGCGCTGGATGAGGACGATCGTGAGCTGTCCGCTCAGCAGATCATGGACTTCACCCGCCTGGCCACGCTGAGCGAGGAGGAGGGGCGCGCTGAGGCGCACCGGCTCGCGCACAACAGCTGGACGCTGGCGTGCCGTCACAAGGAGCATGCCCTGGCCGTCCTGGAGGACCTTCCCTCAGGCGCTCTGGGGCGTGCCATGTGGCGACTGACCCATGTCCTGACCACTTCCAGCTATCCGTATCCGGCTCAGCAGGCCTTCGTGGCTGAGCTCATGGAGCTCATGCTCGCCGATCCGGACTTCGCCGCAACGATCCGCCGCTCGGCGGGAGAGGAGCCAGTGCTGTGAGAGCCAAGAGAGCCAAGGCGAAGATGGCAACGAGTACGTCAGGAGGAACATCTCGTACGGACACGGCTCAGCCCGCCACGGGTTCGCCTCCCGCCGCGGTCCGTGACCTGGGAGCCGGCTCGGAGCCGCCGGTGTGCGTGCGCGATCTGGTCAAGCGCTTCGGGCGCTTCAGGGCGCTCGACGGTCTGGACCTGACAGTGGAGGCGGGCAGCGTCCACGGCTTCCTCGGCCCCAATGGGGCGGGTAAGTCCACCACGATCCGGGTCCTGCTGGGGCTCTACCGGCCCGACGGCGGGAGCGTGAGAGTGCTGGGCCGCGAGCCGTGGAAGCAGGCTGCGCTCGTCAATCGGCAGGTCTCCTATGTTCCCGGTGACGTGGCGCTGTGGCCGGCCCTGACCGGCGGGCAGGCGCTCGACGCCTTGGCCGGGCTGCGCGGCTCGCGCGACGCCTCCCGGGAGGCCGAGCTCATTGAGCGCTTCGATCTGGATCCCAGCAAACGGGTACGGACCTACTCCAAGGGGAATCGGCAGAAGGTGGCGCTGGTGGCCGCCCTGGCCGCACCGACGAGCCTGCTGGTGCTCGATGAGCCCACCAGTGGCCTGGATCCGCTGATGGAGCGGGTCTTCACCGAGGAGGTGGCCAGAGCCGCCGCCGAGGGCCGCACGGTTCTGCTCTCCAGCCACATCCTGGCCGAGGTCCAGCGCCTGTGCAGTGCGGTGACGATCATCAAGAACGGCCGGGTCGTCGAGCACGGTGACCTGGGGACCCTGCGGCGGCTGTCGCGCACCCGCATCGAGCTGGGCGCTACGGCCGACGAGCTCGGGACCATCTCGCAGGCGCTGGGGGCCAGGGGGCTCGACGTCGTCGAGGACGGTGGCCGCCTGAGCCTTGAGGTGCCGGCGGAGCAGGTGCCAACGGTGCTGAGCCTCGCGGGCGAGCACCGGATCCAGGACGTCACCTGCGAGCCGGCCAGCCTGGAGGATCTCTTCCTGCGTCACTACGAGGAGGTCTGATGAACGCCGTATCGAGCACAGCAGCGGGCGCGACAGTGGTGGCCATCAGCTCCGGCGCGAACGGCGCCCTGTCCGGCTGGGACGCCTACCTGTGGATTCTGCTCAGGCGATTCCGGTTTCAGATCTCGGCCTGGTTGGTGCCCCTGTGGCTGTTAGTCGGTGTCACCGCGCCGAGCTACGAGGGCGTCTACCCCTCGTTGGAGACTCGGACGGTGCTCATCGAGCAGATGCGCAAGTCTCCGGGAACGCGCCTCCTCTACGGCTATGTCCCCTTGCCCGGCCGGCTCGGTCAGCTCCTGCAGTGGGAGACCGGGGCCTTCCTGCTCGTGTGCACCGCACTCATGGCGATTCTGCTGACGTGCCGGGTCCTGCGGGCCGATGAGGACGAGGGGCTCATCGAGGTTCTGCGCGCCACGGGCGCGGGCAGGTCGGTTCCCTTTGTCGTGCCGGTGGCCCTGGTGTGGGCGCTGGTCGGTACCCTGTCTGCGGGGGTCGGAGGCGTTCTGACCTGGCAGACCAGGAGCATCGAGGAGCTGACGGTCTTAGGGGCCTGGGCACTGGCCGGGACGATCTGCGTGACCGGCTGGGTGTTCTCGGCCATCGCGGCGGTGGCCTCCCAGATGGGACGCCAGGCGGACCAGGCCAGGGGCCTGTCCATGGTGATGCTCGCACTCGCCTTCGTGCTGCGGGTGAGCGCCGACCAGATCTCAGACGGCACCGGCTCGGACTGGCTCCGGTGGCTGACTCCCCTGGGGTGGCGCGACCTCGTGCGCCCGTACACCGATGACCGGTTCGGGGTGCTCGCGGCCTGCTGCACCGTGGCCATCGCTGTGGCGCTCAGCGCCGTGGTGCTCGCCTCGCGCCGTGAGTACCTGGACGGCTACCTGCCCGACCGCAGTTCGTCTCGGCGCCGGTGGCTGGTGCGGGGTCATATGGATCTGCTCGGGCGCCTGTCGTGGCGCGGTCTCGTCGGCTGGGCCCTGGCCTCGACAGGGCTGGCACTCCTGTACGGATCCGTCTCTGGCAGCATCAAGGACCTGCTGGTCCCCGGTTCTCCGACGGCGTCCTATGTCGGCAAGATGGCGGTGGGGTCCCCGGTGGAGCAGTTCGTGTCCCTCATGACGGTGGTGACAGTGCTGCTCGTGGCCGTGGCGGCGGTGCGACGGATGAACTGGCTGGCGGGTCTGGAGCGCGCGGGCCTGGTGGAGGTCGAGCTCGCTGCCGGGGTCAGTCGTGGCCGAGTGCTCCTCTGCCAGGTTCTGTGCGCGCTGATCGAGTCGATCATCTTGCTGCTGGTCTCGGCGACGGTCCTTGCGGCCACGACGGCGACACAGCTCACCGACGACCATGCTGTGGCGCGCTCCTTCGTGTTCACGGTGAGCCAGCTGCCCGGCATGGTGGCGGCCATCGGGATCGCCGCAGCCCTGGTGGGTCTGGCGCCGAGGCTGGCCGGGCTGTCCTGGGTGGTCGTCACCTGGAGCGCTTTCGCCCAGTTCTTCGGCGGACTCGTCGACCTCAAGGACTGGGCCAAGGACCTCAGCGTGCTCGGGCATCATCTCGACGTCGTCGGGTCTCCCGACTGGAAGCCCTTGGCCGTCCAGGCCATGGTTGGCCTCATCGGCATCATCATCGGCCTGGCCGCCTACACCCGTCGCAACCTGCCCGCCTGACGACGGAGTGCGGTGCTACAGTTGCTACGGGGTGATGTACATGCAGACGATCATGCACCGGGAGCTGCGCAACAACAGCGCCGCGATCCTCCACCGAGTTCAGGCTGGTGAAACTTTCGAGATCACCAACAATGGTGAACCCGTTGCGATACTCTCACCTATTTCCCGAGACCGGCTCTCCATCCTCAGACAGCAAGGAGCGGTCCGTGAAGCGACGCATGTCGACTTCAGGGCCCTGAAACGCACAGCAGACGTGAGTTCCCAAGCCGTATTGGACGATCTTCGTGGGGAATAATGAGCGTCTACTACCTCGATACCTCCGCGGCCTTGAAGCTCCTCATTGAGGAGAAGGAGTCTGAGCCACTGGCTGCCTGGCTCACATCGCATACAACCGACGGAGACGCACTATGCTCCTCTTTCCTCCTGTATACTGAGCTCCACTGCGCCGCTCGACGACGTAGTGAACTCGATCAGGAGGCGGTCGCATCCCTCCTTTCAGGAATCGACCTCATCGACATATCAAGGTCGCAGCTCATTGACGCAGCTAGAACATCGTTGGGATTGAGGGCAGCAGACGCCATCCACCTGACAGTGGCACTGGATATTCAAGCAGACACCATCATCACCTATGACATCGAGATGCAAGATGCCGCACATTACTGCAACCTCTCCCCAGTGGCACCCTCCTAAGAGCTGATTCCGCCCGCTGAGGGTGGGACAATAAGTCGCCCCACCCTCAGCGGGTACGTGACTCGATGTACCGGGCCAGTGCCCCCAAGGACCAGTTCACGATGATGTAGAGCACGGCGATGATGACGTAGGTCTGGAAGAAGACGGAGAGATGAACGTCTTTCTTGGCTTGCCCGATGATCTGGGCGCCGCGATACAGAAGGTCGGCATAGGCGAGCGCGTACGCGAGCGTGGTGCCCTTGATGATGGTGACCATCTGCGTGATCAGGGTCGGGAGCATGAGACGCAGGGCCTGTGGCGCCAGGATGAGGCGCATGGTGAGTGAAGGACTCATCCCCAGTGCTGCGGCGGCCTCCGTCTGGCCCCGGTCCAGTGCCCGGACGCCGGAGCGGAAGACTTCCGCCGTCGTCGCCGAGGTGCACATGACGATGGGCAGCGTCAGCATCCAGAAGTACGAGCCGCCCACCAGCCCCGGAACCACCAGCTGGAAGAAGTAGACGAGCAGCAGCATCGGCACTGCCCGCATGGCATCGATCCATATGCCGACCAGCCACCTCACGGGGCGGTTGTCCAGTAGCCGGAGCCAGCCCAGAGCGATTCCCAGCGGGAAGGTGAGGGCAGCGGCGACGACTCCCAGGCTCAACGTGGTACCGGCAGCCTCCAGGAGCTGACTGACCACCGATTGCCCCAGGAAGTAGCGCCACTTGGGGTAGTCGAGCTGCCCTGAAAGGGACAACTGGTAGAGACCTGCAGCCACCAGCGCCGCGATTGCTAGGACGGCGAAGACCGATCCGATGGAGATCAGGATGCGCCCCCGCGGTCCCGGCTCGTCGAAGAGCAGCGCCGCATCCGTCGCGCCGGAGCCTTTGCCCCGCGGCTTGGCGGGGCGTGGCTCTGTCATCGTCATGACCTTTTCGCTCATGCCTGCTCCTTCCCCATGAACTCGAGGCGTCTTTCAAGAAGCCCGCCGAGCTTGGTGGCGGCGAAGGCGATGGCCAGATAGGTAAGGCCGGAGGTGAGGAAGGTGATGACTCCCTCGGCTCGTTCCTGGTTGATTCTCTGCGTGACGGCTGTCAGGTCAATGACACCGATAGCCGCGGCGAGCGAGGAGCCGATGAGGCAGGCGATGAAGATGTTGACCAGTGGCTGGATAGTGCGGGCCAGCGCCTGGGGCATAACGATGCCGCGAATGATGAGCCCGAAGGGCATGCCCAGTGCGCGAGCGGCCTCGATCTGCCCCTTCGGCACCGAGTTGATTCCGCTGCGGATCGTCTCACACACGAATCCCGATGAGGAGAAGATCAGCGCGACGATCACCGACCAGAAAAGTGGGATCGTGATACCGACGTGGGGCAGCGCCAGAGCAATGAGCACCATGAGGCACAGGTTGGGGATATTGCAGGCCACTGTCACCCATGCGGCACCCAGCGCGCGCAGTGGAGGGATGGGACCGACCCGGAAGATGGCCATGATCGATCCCAGGAGCAGCCCACCCAGGTAGGACAGGACGGAGATCACCAGCGTGACCAGCAGCCCCCAACCGATAGCGGGGAGATTGTCGGTAATGGCACTCACAGTCGCCTCCTTGAACGATGCGGGTCGTCATCATGACGGGAATGCTGTCGGCTGCCACGCCGTCGGCCCGGCGGCCGATCCGCTCGGGCCGGGAACGCGGCAAGCCAGGCAGGCAGGCACTGAAGTCGTTCAGGAGCTCTGCGGGGTTGCGTCCTTGGCGGCCGAGGACCCGGGGACTGATCCGATGGCCGGTGGCTGAGGGGCGGTGCCGCCGAGGGACTTGCCGATCGTCGCCTCCCAGATCCTCTTCCAGGTGCCGTCGTCCTCAATCGTCTTGAGGAAGGTGTTGACGAAGGCCTGCGCCCCGGAGTCCTTGGGAAGTCCGATGCCGTAGGGGTCCTCGGCGAAGGTCTCACCGACGATCTTGACCTTGTCATTGGACAGGACCTCGCTCTTGAGCAGGGACTGGTCCACGACGTAGGCCTTGACCTGCCCGCTCTCGACGGCGGCGACGCACTTGGCCTGGGTGTCGAAGGGCTTGGCGTTGGCCTTGGGGGCGTACTTCTTCAGCGCAGCGGCCGACGAGGAGTTGGACTGGACCGCGACGTCCCCGGTGAGGGTGTCGACGCCGGTGATGTCCTGGTTGTCGGCCTTGACCAGGATGGCCTGGCTGGAGGCGTAGTACGGGCCGGCGAAGTCGATCTTCTTGGCCCGCTCCGGGGTGATCGTGTAGGTGGCGATGACGGCCTTGACCGTACCGTTGGTCAGAATGGTCTCCCGTGTCTCGGAGGTGACCGGCTGAACCTCAAGGAGGGAGCGGGCGTCGTCTCCGCCGACGATGTAGCGGGCCAGCGCCTGGGCGATGGCCGCATCGAAGCCGGAGATCTTCTTCGTCTTGGCATCTTCCCAGGAGAAGACCTCGGAGGTCTTGATCCCGCCGGTGACGAGCTTGCCCGCCTGCTTCACGGAGGCGGCCCAGGGCGATGCGGCCACGACGTCGGCGGCGGCCACCGGGCCGGAGTTGATGGCCTTGTCGTAGTCGGCGTCGGAGGCCGACGACGAGGCGACGGCCTTACCATCGGCGCCCGTGTCGGCGCAGGCGGCCAGGACGCCGGCCAGGGAGAGGGCGCCGGTCGTGACCAGGAGTCCGCGGCGGGAGAAGGTGGTCATGGTGTTCCTTTCGTTCGGACGGGGAGGGGCCGTCCTAGGCGCTGGGCCTGTGGTGGTGGTCGCACTCGGGAGAAGGTGCGGTCTGGGGCTCAGTGACTGAGCACCTTGGAGAGGAAGTCGCGGGCGCGCTCGGTGCGCGGGGAGGAGAAGAACTCGGCGGGTCGGCCGGACTCAACGATCTGGCCGCCGTCCATGAAGACGACCCGGTCGGCGACCGAGCGGGCAAAACCCATTTCGTGGGTGACGACGAGCATGGTCATGCCCGAGGCCGCCAGGTCCTTGATGACGTCGAGGACCTCGTTGATCATCTCGGGGTCCAGGGCGCTGGTGGGCTCATCGAAGAGCATGAGCTTGGGGTCCATGGCCAGTGCTCGGGCGATGGCGACGCGTTGCTGCTGGCCTCCGGAGAGCTGGGAGGGGCGCTTTGCGGCCTGGTCCTCAAGGCCGACCCGGGCCAGCAGCTCACGGGCCCGTTCCTCAGCCCGGTCCCGGGGGATGCCACGCACCTTGATAGGGGCCAGGGTGATGTTGTCCAGGACCGTGCGGTGCGGGAAGAGGTTGAAGGACTGGAAGACCATTCCCACCTCGGCGCGCAGCTGAGCCAGAGCCCGGCCCTCCTGAGGCAGTGGGGTCCCGTCGATCTCGATCTGCCCTTCCTGGATCGGTTCCAGGCGGTTGACGGTACGGCACAGGGTCGACTTGCCCGATCCGGAGGCGCCGATGACCGCTACGACCTCGCCACGGTGGATGTCGAGGGAGACGTCGTCGAGAGCCTTGAAATGGCCGTAGTACTTGGTGACGCTGCTGATCCGCACCAGGACGTCATCGTTCCGGTCTGCGGCTGTCTGGTCAGGAGAGGGTGCGGATGCGGTCACGAGTACCTCGTCTCAACATGGGTATGGGAGCGTCATCTGTCTCATCGACAGCAACAGCAACACATCCGCATGCGCACTGCATTCCTCCTTGACTCGTGTCGGCCTACACATGTGAGAAAGTTCCGACCTCTCGTCAGGAAGAGTAGCACCGTCTCCGACCGGAGCGTCAACCGTCTCAGAGCGTCCCAGATCCTGGGACGATGCTCACACGCCATGCAGAGCGCCTAACTGCGTACGCCGACCGTGCGGTCGTAGTCTCATCTGCATGAGTCCCGCGAATACCATCGATCCGCGTCGCCGCCTTCAGCCCGAGCAGCGTCGGGAGGAGCTGGTGAGAGTCGGCGTCGAGCTGTTCGCGGAAGGAACACTGGACCGCACTCACGTCAACGAGATCATCAAGCGGGCCGGTGTCTCACGCACGCTCTTCTATCACTACTTCCCTTCCAAGATGGCCTTCGCCCGAGCCATCGTGGAGTACGAGATCCTTCACCTTCACGGCCTGGTCGAGCAGCAGACGGTACTGACTCTGGAGGGGGCGATCTTCACCTTCGCGGGCTACGTGAAGGCCAGGCCCGACAGCCTTCGAGCGCTTCACACCGGAGGTCTTGACCAGGACCCTGAGATCGCGGCCGCGCTGGCCACCAGCTTCGAGCGTTACGAACGCCTCGTCCTCATGCTCATGGGCATCGCCGAGCCCGACGAGCGCGCCATGTTTGCCGCCGAGGTGTGGATCAGCACGATGATCACCCTGTGCCTGGCCTGGCTGGATCACCCCGAGATCAGTCAGGAGACCATCACGAACATGTCCGCCCAGACGCTGCGGAGCCTGGTGTTCCAGGCTCGGCAGGGCGCCGAGCACGCCTCCGAGCAGGCTTCGACACCGGCCACCGCCCACGAACCGGTGAGCGACCACTGAGGGTGAGTGCCGAGCCACACTGAGAGTCAGTCCGCCTGGGGGCCGCTCACACACTCTTTTTTCCGGCATTTTGAATCTTCCGTAGAAAATGGCGTTCACGCCGGTGCGAACGTGTTACCCTCTCCCCCGGTTGTACAAGACGTACAATAGAACGACGATGAGGGCTCCCCGTACTGTGGCACCCCTCGCTCTCAGAAGGAGAGCCGATCATGCCTGAAGGCACCACTGGAGATGTGGTGGCTGTACGCCGCAGGACGTCGCGCGTCCTCTTCGCTCCGGAGACATTCAACTTCGCCGAGGTGACCCGTGCGATCGAGGTGGCCCGTCGGATGCCTTCGCACGTTGAGTGCGTCTTCGCCGGCTTCTCGCGACGCAACACCGAGTACATCAGGGCCGCGGGCTTCGAGTTCCGTCTGTTGACCCCCTGCCTCAGTGAGGAGGAGGGACGGCTGGCGCTGGACTTCGATCAGGGCCGCAGCCTGCGTCACCCGTTCACGGAGAAGATGCTGGCCCAGCGGGTGACGAGTGAGCGCGTGCTGCTGCGCTCTTTGCGTCCGGATGCCGTTGTCATCGGAGTAACTCCCAGCCAGTTTATTTCTGCGCGGGCGGAGTGCGTGCCGCTGGTTTTCGTACGGCCTTTCGCCTATTCCCTGGCGCATCTGGAGGCGGCACGCGCCACCGGGGCCACCGGTTTCCTGCCCCGCACCTGCCCGGAGGAGTGCCTGGCCGACAATATGGCCGCCCGCGCGCTCCATGTCCTTGGGACTCGGGTCCCCCTGCCTCGTTCCTTCCATTCTGTGGCCAGGGCCAATGGTGTCTCACTGCCCCAGGGGGTGCTCGTGGGGCTCACTGCCGATCTCAATCTCATCGCCACTGCCCCGCACCTGCTGCCTGGGTGGCTGAGGATGCCTCAGGGGCACCGGGTGGTGGGACCGGTCTACGCCCGCCTGCCCGGGGAGCTTCCCGAGTTTCTGGCCGACCTGGCCGCCGGCCCCCAGCCCCTGGTGTACTTCGCCATGGGCTCATCGGGGAACCGCGATCTCGTCCTTGACGTGCTGGCAGGCCTGGGCCGGGCGGACTGCCAGGTGCTGGCTCCGGTGCGCACCCATCTTCGTGAGGAGGACCTGGATGCTCTTCCGCGCAATGTCCACGTCACTGACTGGCTTCCGGCCCACGAGCTGGGCGGTGCCGTCGACCTGGCCATCACTCACGGTGGGGAGGGAACGGTGCAGACCAGCTGCGTCCAGGGGTGGCCCTTCATCGGGATTCCGTTGCAGTTCGAGCAGCGTTTCAACGTGCAGCGATGTGTGGCCTTCGGCTCGGCCAGGCTCGTGTCGCAGAAGGAGGCTCGCAGGGCCGACTGGGCGGCGCTGGTAGCGCAGGCCCTGGCCGACGACGGCATGCGTTCGCGCGCTCGGCGGATGGCAGGGCTCATGGAGGGGCTGGACGGACCAGGTCGGGCCGCCGAGGCGGTCTGCGAGTTGCTGTAAGTCAGCGGCGGCCCGTCGTCGAGACTTCCCTCCGGCCTGTGCGCTAGGCCTGTGCCCTGGCGCTGGCATAGAGGCAGACGGCCGCGGCCGCGGCGACGTTGAGGGACTCCGCCTTGCCGTAGATGGGGATGGAGACGACGGCGTCGGCTCGGCTCAGCGCCTCTGAGGGCAGTCCGTGGGCCTCGTTGCCGAGCAGCCAGGCACTGGGGGCCTCCAGGAGGGACTCGGCCTTGAAGAGGTCGAAGTCCCCGCGTCCGTCGGCGGCGAGGACGGTGAGTCCGGCGTCGTGGAGGGCGGTGACGGCGTCATCGAGGGCCACGCCGGTGACCACGGGCAGGTGGAAGAGGCTTCCGGCGGTGGAGCGCACGACCTTCGGTGCGGTGGGGTCCACGCTGCCGCGCACGAGGACGACGGCGTCGGCGCCGGCGGCGTCGGCGGCCCGGATGATGGTGCCTGCGTTCCCGGGGTCCTGGGCCTGGGTGAGGACGGCGACGAGCCTGGCCCCCTCCAGGGCGGCGGTCAGCGCCTCGGAGCCGGTGGCCTCCTCGGTGGCTACGACGGCGAGGAGGCCCTGCGCGTCGGGGCTCATGGCCTCCATGACCTGCTGGGTGGTGACGTGCACGTAGAGCCCGGCCGCCACGGCCTCGTCCCAGATCTCGCGGTGGCGCTCGAGGGCCGCCTCGGTGAGGTAGACGTCGAGCACGCGGCCGGGGGCGTGCCGGACGGCCTCGCGCACGCCCTGGGGTCCTTCGACGAGGAAGCGCCGGTGCTTGGTCCGCGCGTTGCGGCGGGACAGGCCCGCCACCCGGGAGATGCGGGCCGAAGCGGGATTGCTCAGGACCTCGCGGCCGGCGGCCGGGCCCTGGCTGACGGTACGCCGCCGCGGCCCGCGGGCCTGAGGACGCTCGGCGGAGTCATCTAGAAGTTCGTCAAGGTCCGGCATGGAGGTAGAGCTCATGGCATGAGCCTACGGGCAATGGAAGCGAAACGTCACGGTCCCAGACTGCAATCAGAGCAAGAGACTCTCATCCTCCGGAACCAGGTACCAAACAAAGTCATTGCGAAATGTTCTGCATCTCATTATTATCACAACATGACCCATAGAATCCTTCAACCTCAATCCCTCAGCGTCACCCTACCCGCGCCTTCACCCAGCGTCCTCGACATCTTCGTTGTCTGGCACCCAGCCGACAGTGAGGGCGAGAGTATCTGTGACAGATTATTTCAGCACTACCACTCCGATGCCTTTGCGGGACTTGCGGGCAGCGCAGTGGAGGTGTATGGACGATCTCGCCCACTAGTCGGAAATAACGACCTCCCCGCACCTATCGTCACTGTAGATGGAATTGTGGGAAACAAAGAGCGAGCATTAAACGTCGACCCAGCACAGTACTCCGTCATTCTCCCCTTCATTGACGAGAATCTCATACGCGCATCTATCAAAGAGAAGCCTCACTGGAAAGACTACCTTGGCGATATCGCAAGACTACAAAGTAAATGCGGACAACCGAATTTTCACACACTAGTCCTCCCTATTCTGCCTAAAGTAGTTCCCGATTATTCAAACTCCCCTATAATTGCCACCCTGATGAATAGACAAGGAGTAAACCGGCTCTTCGTGTTTGAGGGTGTGGT
>NZ_MSGO01000058.1:29062-34463 GCF_001929375.1 Actinomyces oris
GCTCTTCGTGTTTGAGGGTGTGGTAACTGGAGCCTATTGAAGTGTGTAGGTGGGGTGGGTGCGTCGTTGCGGTGGGTAGGGGTCGAGGTCCCCTGATGATGGGAGCTGCTACACACGCCACCTGAGAGACCTCGACGTGCCTGAGACTACCTTCACCGGCCCTGATCTGAGGACCTTCCTGGGGCTGGATGCCCTTCAGATGGCCGTCTGGCAGCGGAAACGAGCCGGTGCTGACCTGACGGGCCTGGTGCACCACTTGCGACCGTGGGGTGCAGTACCGGTCCATCCGCTACGGGCAGGCCCTGTCCGAGGCCGAGGCAGTCGAGCCTGTCAAGGTTTCTGTGTAAGCGGTTTACAGGTGGGGGGCGAATCGGTCGGGGTAGGCGGTGGTGAGCTGGGCCAGGGCCTTGTTCCAGTCGGTGGTGATCTGTCCTTCGACGAGTCTGCCCTTGGCCCTGCGCTTGGATGCTGGCAGTCCTTTCTCCTTGTCGCGTTCTCGGGCTCGTTTGTCCTCGATGTCGCAGATCGCCAGCCACAGCAGCTTGACCACCGCCTCATCACTGGGGAAGTGGCCGCGGTTCTTGGTGACCTTGCGCAGCTGGTAGTTCAGCGACTCAATACTGTTGGTCGTGTATATGACGCGCCTGAGCATCGGCGGGAAGTCCAGGAAGGGAGTGAACCTCTCCCAGGCCCGCTCCCAGGTCGTCACCGTCTGGGGGTACTTGACCCCCAGATCGGACTCAGAGAAGTCGGTCAGGGCCTGCCAAGCGGCCTCCTGGCTCGGGGCGGTGTAGATGGGTTTGACAGCGGCGGCGACCTTCTTGCGGTCCCCGTAGGACACGAACCGCATTGAGGCCCGGATCAGGTGGACCACGCAGGTCTGGACCGTTGCCTGGGGCCAGGACTGCCTGCGTTCGCCTCGGGCAGGCCCGTCAGCCCGTCGCATTCCCCCGCGCGCTTCGCTCCTGTGCGGGAGGTGCCCCCTCTACGTTCAGCACGTCGCTCACGCCTCTGTTGGCCAGCTCGGCGCACACATGTGCCCAGAAGGAGGCTCCTTCCTCGGCCTGGACCCAGATCCTTAAGCCACGTGCTTGATCCCGTCCATGTCGACGCCGACCGCGATATGGGCCGAGCGGGAGGCGACCCGGTGATTGACGCGGACCTTGACCCGGATCGCGCCTGTGGTAGATCACCGGGTAGAACTCGTCCAGCGGGCGGCGCTGCCACTCCAGGACAGCGTCAGCGACCGCGTCGGTGATCTTCGAAATGGTCCCCGCGGACAGCTCCACGCTGAGCGTGGAGGCCAGGTGGTGCTGAATGTCGCGCACCGTCATTCCTCCGGCATACAAGCTGATGATCATCGCATCCAGCTCGTCCAGACGACGCTGGCCCTTACGCACCAGGCGCGGCGTGAAGGTCCCGGCCCGGTCCCGAGGCACCACAGGTCTCGAAGGGCCCCACCTCGGAGTCCACCGTCTTGGGTGTGGTCCCGTTCCTGGCGTTGCTGCGCGCCTGGGAGGTCGGCTCGCCCTTTTCATAGCCCAGGTGCTCGCTCAAGCCAAGCGGCCAGGCCCCTCTCCAGGGCCTCCTTGACCAGGGCCGGCAGCAGACCATCAGCCCCGGTCATCTTCACCTGGCCGACACCAGGTCTGCTCGAACAAGCCGTCCAAAGCCCCCTGCGAACGCAGTCGGTCAACCGCATCACGCCCAGTAGGAACCTTCTGTGTGTCGTCATCAGTAGCAGTCATCAGTGTCAGTCCTTCCAACGGAGGGGCTTACACAAACCATTGAACACGCTCGAGGCAGTCGCCTCTGTAGGCTCTAAGGGGGATTCCTACGACAATGCTCTGGCCGAGGCGCTCAACTCGCTGTACAAGGCCGAGCTGATCCGCAACCAGGGCCCTTGGGAGGACATCGACGCCGCCCGTACTCGCCACCGCCGAGTGGGTCCACAGGTACGGGCACCACCCGGCCACACTCCGCCATCGGGATGCGAACCCCCGCCGAGCACGAAGCCACCTGGGCACCCGACACCCACCACGACCACCACCGCCAGGAACAATCACAACCGGCAACCACCGGCAACAGATAAACCAGCCTCCACAAAAAACCCGGGGCTTGACACTACACTCCGCCCCCGTCTCCCAGGCCTACTACCAGCGCAAACGCGACCAAGGCAAACCGCCTTACGCTAGGCCGCCCTCGCCCTGGCCCACCGCCACATCCTGACCCTGCACGCCACGATCCGCGACCGCGCCCTCAACAACCGCCAACCAGCCACGAAACTACCCGCAGCCGCTTGACACACCACATAGGGGCACCCCCCTCTACGACCCACAGCCATCGACGCAGCTAGCCACCACCACCTGACACACCACATGTGAGCACCGTGAGACACCCCAGATAAGATAACCTCAGTGAACATAACTCGAGCAAGCAAAACCTGACTTCGGTTTATCCATCTCCGTAACTCGATACCAATCGTCCGACGAAATCGATCGGCGCACGACCTTGCAATTGTCATCAAACCAGGAGTCCGGATTAAGATCTACCTTCAACGTAGCCTCCTTACCTGTCGAACTGTCAAAATAGTTTAGATACAACGAAGAACCTGACGGAGTGAACTGAACCGCGGCCGCAGAATATGGATCTCCAGGCAACGGAATAGTTCCAACTTTCGTTCTCGCAGCTAAAGAATACACTGACACCGAACTCAGAGAATCGACATAAGCGAGATACTCACCATTGGTTGAAATATCTACGGTCGAAGATCTCCCCGGATACGATCGTTGCTCAATCGCTCCGTAACTCGAATTAGCAACGACAGTTCCGTTCCGCGACGTACTGATACTAGAACCGTCATTGGCTAACCAAACATAATGATCATAAATCTCCACTTTTCCATCGCTATAAATCACTTTGAATATACCTGAACCAGGACCTTCTTCACTATCTTCCGAAACCACAATTCCATGAGAGGTCATTTCAACTACGCGACCCTCGGGAATAGTTTGACTAAACTGATGCGTTTTGTAGTTAAAACTCCAAATGGTTGAACCGTTTGAAAATTTTAAAGAGTTCCCATCCCACACACCTTTTATGCGTCCAGGATTGGATGTGATGTTCCCGGCATTAGAGTCGTCTTCAATCCAAGAAGGTATGCTCCAGCATCGCTCAGAACCACCATCTACTGCACGATAAAGACAAGTCTTCCCATTCTGAATAGCAAAAAAGTCCTCATCGGTTCGCCAAGCGAGAAAATCCCCATCTTCAACCACGCTCTCCGTACTATCGTCAGAGTTGAGAATGTAAGTAAAGTCACCGCTAGGGCCGTTCCAATGCTGAGCCAAATACTTGCCCGAATGAGACGGCGAAATTCGAGAAACTCCATAAACGTCACACATCGGAGCAGCAGTTGAGTCATAGCCTCTAATTATCTTTGATGGGTTATTCATCTTCCAGTATGAAACGCTTGAGCCTATCGCGGTAAGTACCACATGTTTAGTAGGCACGGCCAAAGCGGAGAGCTCTTTACCAACAGGCAGAATTGCGGTTTTCCATTTGTTCGGCCGGTCGTTTTCTACATCATACACAGCAAGCCCATCTGCATTAATCACGGCAGTGGTTAGCCCATCGGGAGAAACCGCTGGCAAGGGCCACCTTGTGTAGGCATGCTTGACCCATTCGAGTTTCCCGTTGAAATATATCGGATTTTCATTTTCGTCGATGGTCTGCTGTGTTGAAATAACTCCTCCATCCCCAAATGAATATGCCCCATTATCGGAGAGAACGGGTGACTCGTCATCCGGCCCCATTATCTGATGATAAATTCTAAAGACTGGACGGCCATCGCGAAGGGAGTATGTATCTACCCTAGTGTTACTTTGTATCACGACTAAATTATCATCAGGTAACGCAATCACGTCATTTGGATATTTAGGTGGAATTTTCGAATCGCTATCACCGATACTTATCCTTTTCCAATCACAGTCGTCCTGCCCTCCACGCAAAACCCTAACAGTATCAGAGTCTTGAGGGGGTAGCACGATTGTTTCACCAGAGGGAGAGACGGCTGCGCCACCGTAGCGGTTCATCATCGTACGGCATAACTCTTTCCCCGGTCTCCATAGTTTCACCTCTGCTTCAAAATTTCCATTGTAGATATCTTTCCATCCCGTCGCTGCAACGACTTTCCCCGATCTGTCTGTTGTAATATCCTTTACTGGGAACCTCAGTTTCCCGATGCTCTTCAACTCATTTGTGCTCAATTCCCATCGCTCTACGGCTCCATCTTCATGACCTATATATACGACAGTTTCATCGGTATTGGCAGTAATGCTCGTAATAGCGCCCGAGGTAACCCGATGACGGGTTAAGTTCTGTGAGTTTACAACGGATTTGAATAGAGCCGTACGAGTAACTTCATCTTTATGAAGGTCCCACGCTTGAGCCGCATATATTCGCGAATCAGCTGAGTCGCTTTCCGATAACTCATTAGCGCGTGCGGCAAATGCTCTTGCGGTCGCGACATTCAGGTTCGATAAGGCTTCATTCCGCGCAGATACAGCAACCCAGGAAACTGCTACGGAGATTACGAGAAAAGCGGAGAGCACAACAAAGAAGGTCCACCGAAATCTCACCAAGCGCTTTTGGCGCTTGTTCTCTCGATCCAGAAGAGCCTTTCTGGAAGTGTTCTGTACGCGTGACGATATGCTAAGAACCGCATCAAGATAGTCTGGATAACTTTCTAAGGACTCTTGCGCATCGTTCCTCCCTCTCAGGTCTATCCATAGAGGCTCATCTTTAATCTTGCTCAACACCTCGTTCGGTATGTTTGTTGTTGTTCTGGAAAAACGCTCAGCCTCTCGATCCCAGCGAATTACACCATCATCTACTATGAGTATGAGTTTATCGACACCATTATGTTCAATGTACCAGTTAAGCTCTTTAATTACAGGCACTGATTTCGCAGCATTTTCGGAGCATATGTATACAAGCCACTCGGACCGCTTAATGATACTTTCAAGCTCCTTTTCTAGCATCATCGTCGGTCCGAGTGAACTTCGATCTAAGAAGACATTTAGCGCCCGGAAACTGTACCAGTTTCGACTGAGCTTCTCTAAGCTGTCGTGCAACGCAAACGCGAGCGTTCTAGATGGGTCGTGACTGTAGGAAATGAACACGTCAAAGTTGCCTACTCGCCGATGCTTCCATCGCATCCATTGAACTTTAACAATAGACGTCAATTTGTCGACAAGGTCTCGCTTCATTGGGAGCTCCTTATTTGGTTGAAACTTACGCACTGGATGTTCATCATCGAGATCCAGAGCGGAAGTTGCAGTTCGATCGAACCGGAATTTCGCTTATTTTACCACGTAGACACGACGGCGGTGCCGCCACC
>NZ_MSGO01000059.1:0-7203 GCF_001929375.1 Actinomyces oris
CCACCGACGGAGCCAAGAGCGCCAGCCACGCGGCCGAAGGGGCTAAGGGAGCCGGTCACGCAGCGGACGCAGCCACTGATGGAGCTAAGAGCGCCAGTCACGCAGCCGACGCTGCCGCTGACGGGGCCAAGAGCGCCAGCCACGCGGCCGAAGGGGCTAAGGGAGCCGGTCACGCAACCGACGCTGCCGCCGACGGAGCCAAGAACGCCAGCCACGCAGCCGACGCTGCCGCCGACGGAGCCAAGAACGCCAGCCACGCAGCCGACGCCGCCGCCGACGGAGCCAAGAACGCCGAACACGCAGCCGATGCTGCTGGTGACGCGGCTGACAGTGCGGCTGATGGGGCCAGGGGCGCTGACGACGCCGCCGATGCGGCGGCGGACGGCTCCAGGGGTGCTGACGGTGCTGCGGACGGGCCCTCGTTCGATGAGCGTCATCGCCCAGAGGTGTTCCGGAAGCCGGTCGAGGTGAAAGAGGGTGACGACCTGTATCCCGGCAAGAACACCCCGTTCGCCCGCGACCCCAACGTAACGCTGAAGCCCAACACTCACTACCGGGTCGAGCGCCCTGGTGGGGTGCACTCGGACTACTACACGGACGCCAGCGGAAACGTGACGCACGTGGAGTGCCACTCGAAGTGGGAGACGGGCTACCTCAACGCGGACCTGCAGAACCCCCTGCCCAATGCGACGTACTCGGTGGACGGCAAGTTCCACTACGTCACTGACGAGCACGCGCGTACATCGCACATGGAGGTCGACGGCCACATGGAGCCCCTGGATAAAGACAACGGGGAGAAGGGTGTGCGCTCGGCCCACACCCAGCGCAAGGTGAAGGCTCTCGGAGACGACCTGCCCGGTGAGCACAACGGTGGGCACGGGGCAGGTACCCAGTTCCACGGCCCGCCTGAGAAGATCAACGTGGTGGCGATGCTCAAGGAGGTCAACCAGAACTTCCCCAACAGCGACTTCAAGTCCTACCTGGAGCTGGAGCAGAAGATCGCCGATACTCCGGGCAACTACAAGGGCTTCGCCGTAGACTTCAACTACCGCGACCCGGTCGGGCCGGAGCTGACCAAGACCGAGCAAGTACCCACCGAGTTCAAGGCGACGTGGACGGACGCTGAAGGCGTTCCTCGAAACGAGCAGTTCGTGAACCATCATGAAAAGGGGCATCCGTGACTGTTGAGGACCTGAGTGAGCAGGAGGCCTTCGAGCGGTTCGAGGGCATGCTGCGGGACTGGCTGCGTGACAGCGGCGGGACCCGCATCGACATCGACTACCACGCCATCCACCGCACCGGGTTCATCACCAACTGGCTGACGATCGACGGCCAGCGCAAGGGCGTACTGTTTCCCGCGAAGCTGGACTTCACCATGTACAAGCTTCGCCCGGCTCAGGTGGATCCTCATCGGGGTGCGTGGACGTACTCGCACCTGTGGATGGAGACCTCGGACGGTGTGCTCCACCAGGAGTCGGACTGGATGCGCGAGCCAGTCATTAACGAAGATCCCGCTGGCGACCAAGACGCGGCGGTGGAGCTGAGGTTGCATCCCAGGGATCCTGAGTTCATCCCTGAGTGGATGGCGACCAAGGCAGCCGCCTTCCACAAGCAGGAGGAGGCCCGAGCACGACGTCGCGAACGCGACCGGGCCCGCCGGGAACGCAAGAAGGCCGAAGCCGCCCAGGAGGCTGCAACGGACACGGCGAATGCCAACGAGGACGGCCAGTAGCGGGCCTGGTGGGGCACGGTGCCGACGGTTTCGCCCGGCGTCCCGGTGCCCCACCTGTCCCGTCACAGCTCCCGGGCCGTCCACTATCACCGGCCTGCTTTGGCGGTGCGTGGCTGCGCGGTCGGCTGACTCGGGTGGTGATGGCCGGGGTGGGCCGGTAGCGTGAGTGGTCCCTGGCCGAATTGGTGCCGGACGACCTGTTGTTAGCTGTGCCCCCGCGTTGTTTCTTGAGCGGGGCGCATTGGATGATGAATGGAGAGCAGTGATGGTGGAATGGTCCTTTGAGGCCCAGATGCAGGCCGCGCAGGCGATCGCCGACCAGTGGGGTGGGTGGATGCGGTCCACCGGCGCCGATGAGGTCGTCGCCGAGTACGAGGCCGTCGGCCCCCGCGCCGCAGTGAGCAGCCAGGTGCTGCACCAGGGCCAGTGGATGAACAACGCCCTGCCGATGGAGCTGGTGAGCCTGGGCTTGAACCTGCGCACCGCGATGGGGCGCCCCGGCGGTGGTGCGTGGACCTGGGCGCAGCTGTCCATGAGCAGCTCACAGGGCTACAAGCTCGTCTCCGACTTCAACTACGACCGCGAGCCTGACCTGGACCCGCCCTACACGGCCCAGGACGTCGCCCAGGAGCTCCAGGCCTTCCCCCGTACCCCGGACGCCACCCCCGACTGGATGCGCATCAACCACTAGAACCAGCCCTGCCAGGCATTGCGGCTGTGGCACCTCACTGAGGCCGCCCCAGCGCCCCTGACTGACCGACCGCTGAAGGAGCGCTCACGCGAGCCGCCCATCCAGCAGGCACCTCACCAACCAACCCACCAACGGTGGGGGCCGAGTCCTTCCGACCCGGCCCCCACCGTCTCGCATCAGCTCGCGGTGGCTGCGGCCGCCTCGACGTGGACGAATATCGCCACCAAGCTGAACTCGTACTCGTGGTGCACGACCTGTCCCGCGACGCGATTGCCACCGTCATCAGCAAGATCGGCTCCAAGTCCACCATCGGAGAACTCCCTGCGAATCAGACAATCCCCTGGGCGGCGCCCTCAGTGGCCGCCGACAACAGTGTGTCACCAAACAACCTCGCCGTCGTCAAAGTGGACGACAGACAGACCGTTAATGTCACCGAGATTCACGTAGAAAGCTCCAAAACAATGAGATATTTCGCTCGCGAGACGAACGGCGAGAGCGGCCCCAGAGAGAGTTTCTTCATGCCTCAGACTCCGCAGGAGTTTGCGAAGCGGGTGGCTCGTAGCCTCACTTCCCCCCAGTTTCTGGACGGGAAGTACGTGTTCTCTATTGTGGTGTGGGCTCTTCCTGAGGGAGCATCGCACATTGATGATGTTCCTTATTCGTCTCCGGCACGGGCTACGTACATCCAGTGCGGTGGGTCCACGGAGGCGATGACCATCGAGATCCGCGTGACTCACGACGACGACTCCTACGAGCAGTACACGGTGGCTCGTGAGCCTGTCGCCGACCCCGAGGCGTGGACCACGGTGTCCTGGGACAACGGGCATCCCGAGCCCTTCACCATCCAGGTCCACCCCGAAGAGGTCTTCACCGGCGAGCAGGCCGTCCCCGTCTTCCGGGCCTACATCGAGGAAGGCTCCTTACCACCAGCCGAGCTGCTACGCAGAATCAACGTCTAACGGCTCGTGCACCACATGGCTCCTCAGGCCTCACCTGCGTGCGCGTGAGCCCAGAAGTATCAGATTTTCATTCCGATCCAGTCGATCAGGCAGTAAGGCTTATTCACAGCATCCGTCGAATGCGCAGTGACTAAGCCTCCCTGAGCGCCTCTCCGCAAACCTTGAACGAGGAATTAGTGACAATACTCCTCGTCCGCACCCCCTATGCCGCTACTGGATGGTAGGTTGTGGACCCGAAGGGCCTAGAAGGATGACAGGTCGCTGAGTGTGGGAAGTGATGTTCTGGCCCATCCCGAACCAGCGACAGAACGATAGAGAGGTTGTTGTTGGATGATTGATATGGGTGCTGTGCGCGTGGAGGTTGAGACGGCTCGTGGTGAGCTGGTCGATGCGGGCAACGTCAAAGGGATCCTGAGCCTGCCGGCTCGCACACGGATCTGGCGGGCGATGCTCGACCCCCAGGACGCTGAACGCTCCTACCGGTGCCGCACGGAGCTGAAGATGGCCTGCCTGCGCCGCGTCCTGCCCCTGTGGGAGCGCGCCTTCCCCGGCGACGACAGGGTCCAGGAGATGCTGAACCTGACCCAGGGCCTCATCAACGCCAGCCAGGACCCCGACGACGCCGAGATGACCAGCGACGAGTTCCTGGCCGACGTCTACGACGAGATCGAGGACTTCGACGCCATCACCCAGCCTGCCGCGTTCGTGGCCAACGGCGCCGTCAGCCTGGTCGGCTCAGCCCTCGACCGCAGCCTGGACTTCGACGTGGTGGGAGACATCCAGGACGACGACGAGCTGCTGCCGGACTCCCTCGAGACCAGCTACTGCTGCGCCAGCGCCGCAGCCGGGGCACTGAACTGGCAGCCGCTGGAGGACACCGACGTCGATGCCCGCCGCGCCTTCTGGCTGTGGTACCTCGACGAGGCCGTCCCCACAGTCCTCGAGGCTCAGTGACCACCAGCCGGGCTCACCAGTGCTCAACACTAACTAGTGCTCAACAGGAGGAACCAGATGATCGACGTGGGCGCGGTGCGCGCTGAGGTTGAGGCGGCTCGTGCTGAGCTGCTCGACGAGGAGGACAACCCCAAGGCGATCCTGTCCCTGGGGACCCGTAAGCGGGTGTGGCGGGCCATGATCGACCCCGACGATCCGGATGCCTCCTACCGTCGCCGGATCGAGCTGAAGATGGCCTGCGTGCGCCGCGTCCAGCACTACTGGGAGCAGTACTACCCAGGCGACCAGAGGGTCAGTCAGATGCTGGACCTGGCCCAGAGCCTCATCGACGGCCAGGAGACCAACACGAGGAAGGCACTCAAGCAGGCCAAGAAGTTCCGCAAGGACGTCTGGACCGACGACAGCGACTGGTCGGAGGAGGATGAGCGCGCCACGTATGCGGCCTATGGTTCCGTGTTCATGGTGGTCTCAGCGTGCTCACGCGACCCCTACGACGACACCACCGGCCCCGAGACGAACGACAGCGATCTGCTGCCGGACACCATTGAGACCAGCTATTCCTGCGCCTGCGCCGAGACTGGAGCCGCCAACATCATCAGGGTCCACCAGACCGATGTCCCCGCCCGCCGGGCCTTCTGGCTGTGGTACCTCGACGAGGCCATCCCCACAGTCCTAGCCAACTGAGCACTGAAAGGGGGCTCACGCGAGCCGACCGGCCAGCAAGCACCTCACTGATCAACCAGCCAACGGTGGGGGTCGAGTCCTTACGGCTCGACCTCCACCGTCCCACACTCACACACAGCGGCTGCGGCTGCCTCGACGTGGACGAACATCGCCACCAAGCTGAACTCCTGCGACGGCGACCTGGACAAGGTGTGCTCCAGCCGCCTGGCCGGCCAGGAGTCACTGGCGGTGGCGACTTTCAAGACCCTGCAGGCCGGTTCCGCCTCCCACCTGCGCATGAGCCGGTCAGCTGGCCAGCGCGATTTCAGGTGGGCTGACACTCGCCTCAGTGATCGTGCGCATGACGCGCCTACTACTCCCTCAAGGCGAACGGTGGGCTGACACTCGCCTCAGTGATCGTGCGCATGGTGCACGACATGGTCCGCGACGCCATCGCCGACATCATCGGCAAACTGACGTCGAAGGCGATCATCACAGCCGTCTCCTTAGGCACAGCCAGCGGCTGGGCGGTAGCCTCGCTCAGCGCCGACGTGCCCTCCTGGGCGTTCCGCCTGTCCAAGGAAGTCGCCGACGTGGTGACCTCCGCCAAGAACCTCAAGGGCCTGCTGAGCAAGGCCAGCCGCCTGTTCGACGACGTCGCCGCGGCCTTCACCCGTATCCCGGCCAAGGTCAGCAAGGCCGTCACCACGAAGGTGGAGGCCGCCAAGGACCTCGCGTCCTCCCTGAGGAACCCCCAGTACGCGCTGGCCGGCCTCCCAGGTTTCAACATGCGCCAGGCCGGCGACATGGGGAGAGCCAAACCCACCGTATACAGACCCAGCGGAGGTCCCACACCCCCCAAGACCCCACGCCCCAACCCCAACGAAGGCCGCTGGGGAGTAAAACTCGACGAAGCCCCAGCCAAGTCCGACCCCAAACCAACCACCGGCGGCGGCGACAGCACCCCACCCAAGGGCGGAGGCGACGGAAAGGGCGGCGGCGGAAGCGACCCGATGAGCGGCCCGGTCGTCTTTAAGCCTTTCAAAGGAGCATCAGAAACTGATATTAAAGCACTTCACGAATATGTCGCAGGGTGCAACCAGGCACTTAGGGAGGGGAAGTTGTCTCCCACCGGAAGAGTTGCCACAAAAGGCACCGAAATCGACCGTCAGGCCAAGCGTGCAGCCCGACAAGAGAGGCGAGCACACCCGGAAAAATACCCATCTCCTGACATTGTTGCCGGACACGTTCCGGACAGCACATGGTTGGGGCATGGGAATCCACCCAGGTGGCAGGCAATGTCGTCCAAGTTGAACTCCAGCCTGGCAGGACAGAACAACAACTATCCGGTAGGATACAAGCCAACAGAATTCCTCGTCGGGGAAGGGGATTGAGACATGACTGGCGAGACTACTGGCACATCCAGCCAGGCAAGTCAGGGCGTTCCCGGGTGGACGTGGCCCAACTACATCGGCTGGGGGTGGATGATCGTCCAAGCGAGGATGGAGGCCGACTGGACCGGACTGTGGGACTATGCGATGCCAAATCCGAAGGCGTCGGAGGAGACTGTGGCCCGCACCGAGGCCCAGCTGGGTTTCCGTCTGCCGGAGTCCTACCGAGGTTTCCTCCTAGCGGCCGATGGTTGGCCCTACTTCTTCCAGGACATGACGATCTTCTCCACCTCCGACCTGCTGAGCGGCGAGCTACACAAGGCCGGGCAGATCCAACTAGAGCTGGAGGAGTGTGTCGAGGCCATGGCCGCCGGAGGCGTCATCGCCGCAGACCACTTCACTGTTGTCGCCTCTCGAGAATCTATTGAGATCGCTCTCATGGGAAAGCCCGGCACCCCGGCGGAGGGGACCGTCTCCTGGGTACGCGGAGAGGTCATGCAGCGCTATGACGACTTCCTGGACTACTACCTGTCCATGATGGAGCTCAACAAACTCGACACTGCCGACCTCAAAAAGGACTTCGGCCCTAAGCCCGACGGCGTGCCTCACGCTGTCATCGGCCGTCCCGGCAGCCCACCCGTCCTCGAAGAGGCCCGCCGCGACGACCTGTAGAACCGACATAAGCAGCTCTCTCCACTCGAATTCAGCTGAGGTACCGCCTTCTCCCACCCGGCCGCACACCACCCCCGCAGGAACACGGATAGCCGCTGAAGCCGGAGAGCAAGCCCCGTCAGCCTTGTGGTGCTGGGGTCA
>NZ_MSGO01000059.1:7288-12010 GCF_001929375.1 Actinomyces oris
TGACCCCAGCACCACAAGGCCTTTCCGCTCCCACCGCAGGCCAACAGACCGCTTGTCGCAACCTTAAAACAATGTCCTGCGCACACCTTAAACAAGGAGGCTTATTCACAGGGCTAGTCGACACTGGCGTCTGCGCAGGTCACAGCGCCTTGACAGATGCCGTGAATAAGCCTCAAGGTCACTTCTACTGTCAGGGGGTCGGCAAGTTCCACTACGTCACCGACGAGTATGCACGTACCACACACATGGAGGTCGACGGCGAGATGACGCCCAAACCTAAGGACGTGGACGGCGTCCGTTCCACTGACACCCAGCGGAGAGTCAATGCCGACGGCAGCGCCCTACCCGGCGAGCACAATGGAGGACATATAGCCGGCACGCAATTCTATGGCCCGCCTGAGAAGATCAACTTGGTGGCGATGCTCAAGGAAGTCAACCAGGATATTCCTGGCAGCGACCTCAAGTCCTATCATGTGCTGGAGTCCAAAATCGCCGACAAACCGGAGAATTACCAGAACTTTGCCGCAGACTTTGAGTATCGGGATCCAGTTAACCCCAACCTCGTCGGCAGCGAGCGAGTTCCCACTAAATTCACAGCATCATGGACGGACGCCCAAGGAACCCCACACGGAGAACGTTTCATTAACGTTAAAGCAGGCCCTGTGGAGAGGGAGAGATAGACAATGGGAATCGAACAGGAATTGGTTTCAGAAGTATTTTCCCGAATTGAGAGAATAATGCGAAACCTGCTCGCCGACACGGGCGGAGAACGCATTGAGGTTGAGTCGACTGCGATCGCAATCGTTGGACAGGAGGTGACATGGATTACTGTAAACGGGAAACGTTCACCGATTCGAAATCCCAGTAAACTGAGTTTTGCAGTAGATGACCTGCGTGAGGCTCAGGTGGATGCTCGTCGAGGTGCCTGGCTGTATTCATACCTGTGGATGGAGGCCTCGGACGGTGTGCTGCATCAGGAGTCGGACTGGATGCGCGAGCCAGTCATTAACGGAGACCCCGCTGGCGATCACGACGCTGCATACGAGTTGGATCGCCATCCCCGGGATCCTGAGTTCATCCCGCAGTGGATGGCGACCAAGGCAGCCGCCTTCCACAAGAAGGAGGAGGCCCGAGCACGACGTCGCCAACGCGACCGAGCCCGCCGGGAACGCAAGAAGGCCGAAGCCACCCAAGCCACCCAGGAGGCTGCCACGGACACAGCGAATGCCAACGAGGACGGCCAGTAGCAGGCCCGATCGGGGCATCGGTGCCGCCAGCCGTGTGGTTGGAGTCACTCTCCTGGCACCATCCAGACGCCTCGCGGCTCCGAACTCCTGATGACGGCGCACCACGTCGGTGCACCACCATTCACCTGCCACATCACCCATTGATGTCACCAAGGAGTTCTCCCATGCGCACTCGCAAGATCATGTCAGCCGCCCTGCTCGTCGCCGCCCTCGCCGTCGGCACGGCCGCCTGTGGATCCGCAAACGCCAACACGGGCAAGATGGAGCAGACCTCCACTCCCAGCGACGGCAAGATGTCCGACGGCAAGATGAGCGACGGCAAGATGTCCGACGGCAAGATGTCCGACGGGAAGACGAGCGACGGCAAGATGTCCGACGGCAAGATGTCCGACGGCAAGACGAGCGACGACAAGATGTCGGCCAACCCCTCGGCCAGCAGCATGTCCGACAGCAAGTAGAACCCATCCGCGACTGACCCCCGCGACACGTCCTGGCCCTGAGCGCAGGCATCCTGACCACCGGACTCGCACTGAGCGGCACCACCGCCAGCGCCGCCGAGCCCGCAGCAGTCACCGCCTCCGCGTCCCAGGCCAACAACGACGGCACCGCCCCCACCGGCGTCCGCGGGTGGTTCAAACAGCAGTACCAGACGATCCAGGAACTTGACAGAGCGATGCAGCGAGCTTTTCCGCAGAAGTAGCCGCTGGCACCTCGCCCTCCGACAGCTCCCCGCTCCGCATCAGACACAGCAATCGGAGCGCAGCCTTCACATAACGGTCCGGCCCGCGCTCACACGACAGCGCGGGCCGGAGCCGCTCCTTCTGACCGCGCCGGACAGAGAACCCGCCAGGACAGGTCGGCGCGCTCGTCAGTCGCGGGCGTGGACGGACACGAAGTTGGCCAGCAGCTTCCAGGAGTCGGAGACGTCGTCGAGACGCACACGCGCCTGGAGCTCGACGAGCTCGTCGTCGGCGAAGTAGCCGTGACCGGCGTAGAAGCCGAGCCGGTGGGCGAGGTAGTCGCCGTCGAGCTCGGGATGGAACTGGGTGGCGTACAGGTTGGAGCCGACCCGGAACATCTGGACCGGGCAGGCCTCGCCGGTCCCCAGGACGACGGCGTGGGACGGCAGCGCCGTGACCGCCTCCTTGTGGGCGACGAAGGCCTGGAAGACCTTCGGGACGCCCGCGCAGATCGGGTCGACCAGGCCGGCCTCGGTGAGAGTGACCTCGGGGGCGGTGACGGCCTCGCCGTAGGTGGCGTCGACGACGGCGCCCTGATGGCAGGCGAGCGTACCCACGCCGTAGCAGGCGCCGAAGAAGGGGAAGTCGGCCTCGACGACGCGGTCGAGCAGGCCGGAGAGCTCGGCCTCGACCCGCTTCTGGGTGGCGGACTTCTTCTCCGCCGGGGTGGAGGCGTTGAAGGGAGAGCCGCCCACGAGGATGCCGGACCAGTCGTTCAGGTCGATCTGCGGCAGGGACTGGGACTCCAGGCGCAGGCGGCGGAGCGTGGACTCGTCCAGGCCGGTGCGCTTGAGGAATGCCTCGTACTCGGCGTCGGCGGGCTCGTCGTCGCTGCGGGTGGCCAGGAAGAGGAAGGGTTTCACAAGATGACCTTAACGGGGGCCGGAAGCCTGGGCAGCATCCTTTTCCACGCCGTTCCCAGAATCACGCTCAGGCGCTGGCCCGCAGGCTTCTGAGGACCTCCTCGATGGCAGCCAGGGTGACGCCGGAGGCCTGCCTCAGGGAGAGCTGCGCCCGCCCGAGGTTGCCGCCGGCGGCCGGGGCGTCGAGGTAGGTCAGGGCGGAGACCGCCACTCCCCTCGAGGCCAGGATCATGGCCTCAGCCACGGAGTCGGTGACGGCGGCGTCGGCACCCAGGGAGGCCAGGGCGCGGGACTCGGCCGGACTCGGACGCAGCGGCCCGGGCACGAGGGCGACCACGGAGCTGCCGCTCACGCCGCGGAGGCTCCCCAGGCGCTCGGTGAGCCTCGCGTCCCAGCCCGCCGAGACCATGCCGGCGGCCGGGAAGAGAGAGCCACCGGAGACGTTGAGGTGGTCGGCGACGACGCGCACCTGCCCCGGCGCCGTCCCCCCGGCCACGTCACCGGAGCCGCGCAGCGGGGTGGCGCGGGTGACGAGCAGGGCGGCGCGCAGGCGGGCCCCGCTGGCGATCCGGGCCAGCGCCGTCGCACCGCGGGCGGCCTCGCCCTCGTACATGCTGGTGCGACCACGGGCGACGAGGACGCCAAGGCCCCCGCGCTCATAGGACACGAGCGCGTCCTCCTGGCCGGGGGCGCTCGGAGCCTGAACGCCGGGCAGGAAGGACAGGCGCACCCGGGCCGATGGGCGCCCCCAGGCCTGATCGAGATCGCGCAGGAAGGCGGGCTCGGCGATGACGAGGAGGTCATGGCGGGCGCGCCCCGTGGCCAGGAGGATGGAGGCGCCGTCGGGGTCCTCGTCCCAGATTCCTGGCGGGGCGGACTGCTGGACCATGGATTCTCCTCGGGTGCGCCCGGGGCGGGCGGGTGGGACAGGGAACGATGGCCGACGTGGGACGCCGGTCAGGGTGGAGCGAAGTCTACGCGAAGACGCCGGTGGTCGCCGCCGACCTAAGCCCCTTCCTCACTCACCAACAAAAACTTCAGAATCGACGCGGCTCCGGGTCATTTATGAAGATCTCGTCGATGTGTGTGCGGGTCGGGCAGGGCGTGCGGGGCGATGCAACCACGCTCCCTCGACCTACATCGTGCGGTTGAAGTAGATGTTCCCTCCGATGAAGCTGACCAGCTGGAGCCACAGAACGACAACCAGGGCCAGCTTCATCGATCCTCCGAAGGCACCCACAGCGCCAACGACAACATTGCCGAAGAACCCGACGACGCCGGTGAGCGCCCAGGCCCGCTGCGAGGCGGCCCTGTCCCGCTCGTCCTCCCGCTTCTCAAGCCCACGGACGACGAAGGTCTCGTATCCGCGCCTCTTGGCGATGATCAGGGCGACGTAGACGAGCATCATGGCTGACGCCCCACTGGCGCCACCATAGAGAAAGCCGTTGGACATCGGGATCGTCAACGCCGCCACCCACATGAGGATCACGACGACGACAACGTAGGCCATGCGCCCGACGACGGGCGGCCGCGGCCTGGTGACCTTCAGGCCTGTCCGAGCACTCGGCGTCGAGTCGGAGGAGGACGAACCGGTGGCCGCAGCGGAGGAAGGAGTGGGCGTGGGCGGCGTGGGCTCTGACTCAGACATGAAAGATCTCCTCAACAGTGGTCTCGAAGTAGCGGGCGATGGCGATGGCCAGGGGAAGGGAGGGGTCGTACTTGCCCTTCTCGATGGAGTTGATGCTCTGCCTGGAGACGCCCAGGGCGGCGCCGAGCTGGGCCTGGGTGAGGCCGCGGGCCTCGCGCAGGCTGCGCACGTCGTTATCCATGGCCCTCCCCACTCGGGGCGCGGCGAGACAACCGGCTCATGCC
>NZ_MSGO01000060.1 GCF_001929375.1 Actinomyces oris
CCCTTCCGCAACAGGCCCTAAGGCGGGCGTCGACCTCAAACCCACCGGCAGCACGATGGACGGTGAGGTCGAGGACTACCGGCTCGCCGTGCGCGTTCCCAGCATCCAGCTCGTCAAGAACGTCCAGGTCCCCTACGCCGGGCAGGTCAAGGCCCTCGGGGCCGACCAGTGGACCCTCAAGGCTCAGCAGGGCAACGGCGGCGCGGCATCCCTGCAGGTGACCGGCACCGTCGACACCGGGATCAAGGCGGTGCGTCCAGGACAGTACGGGCTCGGCGAGTCCTCCACGAACCCCCAGGCGCCAGGATACGAGGCGAGCGCGTGGCGCTGTTCTCCGACCCCCGGGACACTCGGCAGCTGGAGTGGTTCGAGCCTGTCCGGATCCACTATCCGGGTGAGGGGAACCGATCGCATCACCTGCTCGGTCACCAACACGACCAAACCCGGGGCACTGTCCTGGACCAAGGTCGACCAGGACGGCAAGACGCCCCTGGGCGGTACTAGCTGGACGCTCACCGGTCCCGGTGTCCCCGCAGGCACCGTCGTCGAGGACTGCCAGGCGGCCGGCTGCCGTACCGGCGCCTACAAGGACACCAACCCGGCTCCCGGCGTCTTCGACGTCACCGGGCTGCCGTGGGGGAGCTACTCCATCACCGAGAAGACCGCTCCCAGTGGCTACCAGCGTCTGGAGAAGACTCTGGCCTTCAGCGACGTCTCCGGCGCCAACCTCAAGGCAGGGCTGAAGGACACCACGGGGGTCACCGGGGGCGCCGTGACCAACCAGCGTCTGACCGGATCGGTGTCCTGGAAGAAGCAGGACACGAGCGGGCACGCCCTTGGCGCCTCGGAGTGGACGCTCAGCGGCCCCGGAGTCCCGGCCAGGACCACCGTCACCGACTGTGTCATCGCCGATGGCAGGGGACGGTGCCCGGGCGGCCCCTACGCCGACACGGACCCCGCCGCCGGTTCCTTCACCGTGACCGGTCTGCCCTGGGACACGCGTTCCTACTCCCTGGTGGAGAAGCGGGCTCCCGCGGGCCACCGGCTGGACACGACGAGCCGCAGCTTCTCCATCAAACCCAATGCCCTCCAGTACTCCTTCTCGAAGCCCTTTGCCAACGAGAAGGCGGCCACCCCCCCGCCTGCCGTTGACGGGTGGGC
>NZ_MSGO01000061.1:0-27642 GCF_001929375.1 Actinomyces oris
TGTTTCAAGTGCCTCATCGTGCCTTTCTGCATCGTCTAGGTAACAGGCGAGGTTGCTGAGGGCCATGGCGAGGTCGGGCTTGTAGACGGTTGGGTACTGTTCAGCTAGGT
Source organism: Actinomyces oris (assembly GCF_001929375.1). Lineage (GTDB taxonomy): Bacteria > Actinomycetota > Actinomycetes > Actinomycetales > Actinomycetaceae > Actinomyces > Actinomyces oris_B. The sequence goes on from NZ_MSGO01000061.1 coordinate 111, forward strand.
CTCGGTAGAGGTCGACGGCGTCCTGGCCTGTTTCAAGTGCCTCATCTCGTCCGTTGGTTTCAACCAGATGCTTGGTGAGGCTAATGAGGGATCTGGCGAGGGCGGGCTTGTAGGTGATCGCGTCTTGTTCGGGTAGGCCTCGGTAAAGGTTGACGGCGTATCGTGAAGCGGTCATTGCTCTGCCGTACTGGCCAACCTCGCCAAGTCGATTAGCGAGATTGTTGAGGGACTTTGCGAATGTGGGGGTGAAGGTTGCCGGGTTATTTTTGTGTAACTGCTGATATAGTTTCGTAGATTTGCGAGCCGCTTTTAAGGCTTCGTCTCTCCTTCCGGTATTGGCTAGGCGGATGCTAAGCGATAGGTGTCGGGAAGCATAAGTTGATTTCTCGTATTCAGTGGAATCATTTTGAGGTGCGGTGATGCTTGCTGCGTGTAGCGCCAATTCGCAGGCTAAAGAATCGGTTAGATATCCGCTTGATAAGGATTGTTCTGCAGTGTGGGCTTTGTGTGGCTCTGTGTGAGGGAATACTGTGCTAAAGAGTTTTGCGAACCCTACTGCGAGGTCAGGGTTCTGCGAGTCAACGGCCTGCGTTTGGATGGCTTGAGTGACTTCCGTCAGTACGTCGTTGAGAATTCGCCCCACGTGCTCGTTGAGTTTGGGGTTTGCTGATGCGCGTTCCAGGACGGTCCAGGTTCGTAGTGATGACGTTCCCACTCTGCTTGGGGATAAAAGCTCTCGGAGAAGAGGTGTTAGGTTATCGCTCTCGGAGACGACGAGGTGCTCACCGATGCGGTCTGGCGTGAGATGTGCGCACCATAAGACCGCGTGTCCGTCACCGTTCATGTGGGGTGGATAGCAGTCTCGCAGCCACTTTGCCAGGTCCCTGATGTTCTTGTCGGGTCTGGCTGGTAGAAGATTGAGGAGGCTGATAGCGTCCTCCTCATCCTGGATGTCGGCGAGTGTGGCTGCAGCCACTGCCTGGCGCGCCAGTTTCCGATTGGGGTCATCTTGATCGTCAGCCTCATCTTGAATGTCGGTGGAGGTTGCGGGGTCTTCTTTCTGGCGGTCTTGGGTAGTGTTGCAAGCGAGGCTTGGTGGCCAGTGGTATGACCAGTAGTTTTGCTCGTGAAGAAGAACTGCCTCGAACAAGTCGTCCGGTGAGCAACCGCGCTGGGCGTTCGGTAGGGGGCGTGCGTTCAAGAACGCGTATATTATGACGAGCAGGGGCTGGGAGTACATGGGATCATTGAGTTCTTCAAGCAGTTTGCTTGACGGCGGCGAGTCGGGTGGTTCAGAGAATGACTTGTATGCTGCTTCAAATAGGTCCTTTCGGTCACTGTTGGACAGTTCTTCTTCGTTGAGCACGATCGTTGAGGCGGCGTCGAGACGGCGATTGATGCCTTCGTTTTTATCATCTCGCTCACCTATTTTGGGGATGCTTTGTGGGCGAAGTGAGTCAACCCATTCGTTGGAACTTTGTTGGGTGATGGGAAGCGGCGAAGGCCGACGAACTAGGAAGACGATTCGAACTCGTTGTCTCTCGGGGTTCTCGGCGGCACGATAGGCGGTGTTGATAATGCGTTTCGCTGTTTCCGGCTGCGCTTCGGCGTAATCCATAACGAGCAAAAGGGAGAGTGAGTTGCCCGGGGGTGTACTCTCGGACTCCTCGATGTCTTGGAGGAAGCCCGTTTTCCATTCCTCAGTAACTCGACGATGGGGGCCTGGAGCGTTGAGGCGTCGACAGAGCTCCACGCCGAGGCGAGTCTTTCCAGATCCACCGTCCCCGCCCAGAACGTAGATCGCGAATCTTTCCTCGCTTCGCGCCCACGTCTCCAGGCGGGTGAGCACCTTCGCGCGGTCAAGGAAGGGGACCGGGGATGATTTAGCACTCAGAAGTCGGACAATGCTGAGTTCTTCCGGCGTGTTTTCCTGCCGTGGCTGGATAGGTTTGAAAGTCAGCGTTTTTTTGGTGCCTCCCATTGAGAACGGAAGAATATTTGCTGGGAGTTGCTGTTTGCGTGCGGCGACACGTTGTACGTGCCGCTCCTGTTTCCATCTCTTCCACGCTTGTTTGCCGAGCCAGATCGCTAGAGGGAGGGCCACCGCCGTAATGATGAACGTGATGGAGGGATGGTCCTTCCATAGGGCGTCCAGTGGGGCGAACCAGTCAAGCCACGACTGGTCGGATGGTGGCGTGGGCGAGGGTATAGGCGAGGGGGACGGCTCTGTCACGGTACGGACCTCGGGGAGAAGAGGAAGACTGCTGTAGGGCAGTCTACCGAGCAGCCGCTCGGTTTCTCATGGACCTCCCGCTGCTGATATCGCAGAGGGCCTCGTGGCCCATCGCATGCGGCCGCTTTGCGTGCCGATCAGTCGCGGCCGTTCCCCTCAGCCTCGATCTGGCTGGCGACGGCGTTGAGCTCCTGGCGAATGCGGGCCGCCTGCTTCGGCTGCCCGCACCAGTCGAGGATGGCCGCGCAGACGTCCAGGGAACGGGCGAGGTCGATGATGAAGGATCCCGGGTCGTGGCGAGCCAGCTCCCGCCGGATCTCGGTGGCCTCCCGGATCGTTGCCAGCGCCTCGGGCCGGTTGCCGGTCGGCGACAGGTAGGTGGCGAGGTCATGCAGGGACTCGGCTAGATCCGGTAGGTAGTCTTCGTCCGTGCGGGCCAGGTACCGGTAGATGCTCACGACCTCCCGCGCCGCGGAGACCGCCTCATCATCTCGTTTGAGGTCGTTCATGCCGATGGACAGGGTGCGCAGGGCCGTCGCAAGCTCGGATGCGTACCTGGAGGGATCGTCGTCGACCAGAGGGCGGTACAAGCCGATGGCCTCCTGCGCTGCGGCCAGGACCTCGTGTTGCCTCCCGGTCTCCCCGAGCTCAACGGCGAGGACACCCAAGGACTTCGCCAACCCGGGTGTGAAAACATCCGGGTTCATCCGGGCGAGATAGCGGTACACCTCGGTGGCCTCCCGGGTGGCGGTCAGAGCCTCTTCCGAGCGTCCGGCCGCGTTTAGACGGATGGCCAGGTTGCTCAAGGACTTGGCCAGCCCCGGTGCGAAGGCGTCGGACTCGCGGTGAACGAGCTTCCGGTCGACGTCCACGGCCTGGAACGCAGCGTCAATGGCCTCATCTCGGCGCCCGGCGGCCGACAGGTGAATAGCGAGGTTGTGCAGGGCCACGGCGAGGTCGTACAGGTCGGCCGTGGAATCGCTCTGCGCCAGCTCGCGACGCACCCGGACCACCTCCTGCACGACATTCGCCGCCTCATCGCGTTGTCCGACCGCATACAGGCGCGAGGAGAGGTTGACGAGAGAGCCGACAAGATCGGAGTAGTGAGCATCGGGGTCCTCGTCGGCCAGCCTGCGGAACAGGCCGACGGCCTCCTCGCTCATGGCCAGGGCGTCGTAGCTGCGCCCCTCGTGGGCCAAACAGCTGGAGAGCGTGTCCAGGCAGCCCGCAAGACGGGAGGTGTAGGAGGCCGGATCCTCCCGGGACAGCTCCCGGTAGAGACCGGCGGCCTCCTGCGCGTTCGCCAGGGCCTCGCCGCCCTGCCCGACGTCGATCAGACTGAGGGTGAGGGTCATCAGGGCCCAGCCGAACCAAGGACGGTAGGCGGCGGGATCCTTCTGCATCATCCGCCTGAGGATGTCGGTCCCCTCATGGGCGGCATCCAGAGCCTCCTGCGGTTTCCCAGACTTCTGTAGAGCTCCGCTCAGGTCCAGTAGCTGAGAGGCGCGGTCCAACTGGGCGTCGTCGTCGGATACAGGGGGAGCGGAGCCGGACATGCCATCGGTCCTTCAGGGAGGGGATCGGGTGTGCTTATGAGTTTAGCGAGTTTCGTCGGCTCGGATGCGGGTGGTGCCGGCTGGCTCGGGGAGGGGAATGGCACGCGGGGGCCGTCGCAGCGGGCTGGCTCTGATCGGGAACGTACTTCTGCCACGAGAACTGCGATGTCCTGCAGACCACTGGGGGCGGGGTGCAGTCGTCTGTGGGAAAAGTACGTTCCGGACGGAGAACGCAGTCCCCGATCCGCCCGGCTTCGCGTCCCACACCCGCGTCCGCACCCGCCGGGCCGGTGCCACCCCTCAGAGGCTCCCGTCGACGGCCCCCAACACCCTCTGCTCCGTGGCGGCCTCGATCTCCTGGCGGATGCGGGCGGCGTCGTCGGACACGGACGGAGACGCAGGGGTGGAAGGCGCCATGTCATCGGCCCTCCCCGAGGCGCATGACGAGCATGTCGCGCTCGTGCCGCAGACGGGAGGACTCCTCAACCAGTCCGCAGAACTCCAGGATCGTCGCGTTGACGTCAAGCGCGCTGATGAGGGGGCGGCTGAAGGACTGCGGATCGTGGTCGGAGAGGCTGCGAAGGAGAGCCGTGGCCTCCCGGGAGGCGGCCAGCGCCTCGTCGTTCCGCTCGGCGTTGGCCAGGCGCTTGGCCAGATCGATGAGCTCCGTGGAGAGCCTGTGGGAGTACGCGGCCGGGTTGTGCTGCGCCAGGCTCCGATAGAGCGAGACCATCTCCTGCTCGGCGACCAGTGCCTCGTCGAGGCGCTCGCCCCGGGTCAGCACGATGACGAGATTATTCAGAGCCTTCCCGAAATCGGAGGTGTACTGACCGGGGGTCTCCCAGATCAGCCGCCTGTACAGGGTGACTGCCTCCTGCGCGGTGTCCGCGGCCTCCCTGTACTGCTCGGCACCGGCCAGGTGACCGGTCAGATTCGTCAACGATGCTGCGAGTTCACCGGCGTAGGCGCCGGGATCGGACTGAACCAGTCTGCGTCGGATGCTGACGACCTCCTGAGCGGCGACCAGTGCCTCGTCGCGCCGTTCGGTGCCGCGCAGCCGGTTGGCGAAGGTGTTCAGGGCCATGGTGAGTCCGGAGGCGTAGGCCGAGAAGTCGGCCTGCGCCAGGTGCCGGTAGAGGTTGACGGACTCCTCGGCGGCGGCCACGGCCTCGGTCTCCCGTTCGGCCGCGTGGAGGTCGATCGAGAGGTTGTTCAGCGCCTCGGCGAGCTCTGCGGTGTGTGCGCCAGGGTCGATCTGCGCCAGGTGACGTCGGATGCTGACGACCTCCTGGGCGGTGTTCAAGCCCTCGTCCTGATAGCCGGCCTCGCCCAGGCGCACGGCAAGAAGATTCAGAGCCGTGGCGAGATCGGCGGTGTAGGCGCCGTTGGACCGCGCCAGGTCACGCAGGGCACCGACGGCGTTACGCGCGGCAGCGACAGCCTCCTCCGATCTGCCGGAGCGCGACAAGCCGGCACTGAGATCCAGCTGTTGGGAGGCGTAGTCGTACCTGGCTCTGTCCTGTGGGTAGGAGGCGGACATACGACGGTTCTTTCAGTGAGGGGGCGAGTGCGCTCAAGAGTTTAGCGAGGCTCATCGGCTCAGAGGTGGGGTGGAGGTGGGGAGTGGTCTCCATCAGCGGGGCCCTCAGCCTGTCGACGCGAGTGGTCGGATGCCTCAGAACCCGTTGACGGAGGTCTCCAGAGCCACATCCTCCGTCACGTCCTCGCTCTCCTGGCGGATGTGGGCGGCGTCGGCCTTCCTGCCAGTCCACTCGAGGACTGAGGCGTAGGTTTCCAGAGCGCCGGCGAGCCCCTGAGCGAAGTCCTCCGGGTGCCTGCGGGCCAGACCCCGGTAGGCGATAACCGCCTCCCGCGCAGTCTCCAGGGCCTCGTCCCGGTGACCGGCCTCGGCCAGGCGCTTGGCGAGCCGGTGCAGGCACGGAGCCAGCGCCGGGGCATGAGTCACCGGGTCGCGCTCGGCCAGCTCCCGGCGGATCTCCGCCGTCTCCCGGATCGCGGCCAGGGCGGCGGATCGGTCCCCGACATCACCCAGGCACGTGGCCAGGTTGTGCAGGCAGGCCGCCAGGTCCGGCCTGTAGGCGGTCGGATCGATCTGAGCCAGGCTCCGGTAGAAGGTGACCGCCTCCTGCACCGCGGCCAAGGCCTCGTGCGCACGCCCGGCCCGGCTGAGGTTCAAGGTGAGGATGTTGAGCGCCCGAGCCAGGTCGGCGGTATGAGGCGCCGGGTTGGTTCGGACCAGCCTCCGGTAGATGTCGATGGCCTCCCAGGCCATCACGAAGGACTCCTGCAGCTGCCCGGCCGTGTACAGGTCGACGGCGAGGACATACAGGGACTCAGCCAGAGCCGGGGTGTCAGTGCTGGGGTTGCTGCGCACCAGGGTGCGCCGAATGCTGACCACCTCCCGTGCCGCAGCCAGCGCACGCTCCAACCCGTCGGCCTCACGCAGACAGACGGCCTGGACCGTCAGGGCGTCGGCCAGATCGGGCAGGTAGGTGTCGGGGGCACTGTGGGCCAGAGCGCGAGCGAGGCCGATCGCCTCCTCAGCCGCGGCGAGAGCCTCACGGTGCCGACCCGCGTCGCTCAGACGCCGCGCCAGAGTCCCCAGAGCGTGAGCGACCCTGGGCGAGTGGAGTGCAGGCGTGCGGCGGGCCAGTCCCCGGTAGAGCGCGGCGGCCTCCTCGGCCGCCTCCAGGGCCTCGTCCCGACGCCTGACGGCGGCCCCGCAGACGGCCAGCACCTCCAGGGCTCCGGCAAGATCACCGGTGCAGGAACCGCTCTTCTCCTCATCGAGGCGGCGGTAGAGACCCACGGCCTCCCGGGCCTGCTCGAGGGCCTCATCGACGTAGCCCACCGCGCGCAGCCTGGGGGCCAGACGCGCCAGGTCCGCCGCGAGCCGGCGTGTGTGCACATCCGGATCAGCCCGAACCAGGCGCCGTCGGACAGTCAGGGCCTGCTGGGTGGTGACGACGGCGCCGCTCGGTCGGCCGGACTCGCTCAGACAGCAGGCGAGCGTGACCAGCGCCTGAGCCAACCCGGTCTCCTCGCCGAGGGGATCATCCCGCCTCAGGCTCCGGTAAAGATCAACGGACTCCTGCGCGCTGGCCAGGGCGTCACGCAGATCGCCGGAATCGCCCAGGTCGACGGCGAGGCGGCACAGAGCCTGTGCCAGACCGGAGGCGTGGGCGTCGTAGTCGTGACGGGTCAGGCGCCGTCGGATCCGGACCGTTTCTCGTAAGACCGCAACCCCCTCACGCCTGCGGCGCGCCTCGCGCAGACGGGTCGCCATGACGGCCAGCCCCTCAGCGAGGTCGGGCAGGTACGTGCCCGGGTCGAGCCAGGCCAGGCCCCGAAGAACCTGGCATGCCTCCCTCGCGGCATCCAGCGCCTCCCCCCGGCGGCCCGACTCGGCCAGGCGCTCACTGAGCTCCAGCAGCCGACCGGCGCGAGCAGCCCCCTCGGGGGCAGCACAGGGAGAGGTCGACATGTCTGACAAGCCTCAGGAATAGGGGGAATGTGGTGGGCTCACGCTAGACGGTGCGTGCGGGCCTCCGCGATGGGGAGAGGTCACCAAAGGCGCACCCGGCCAGGGGCTCCTTTAGAATCGGCGCTGTGCCGGCAGGCTGCCGGCACAGCAGGCACAGTGATCGTAGGGAAGGGAGCCGGTGTGAACACGCTGTTCAGCCTGAACCACGTGGGGGTTCAGGTCGTCGCGATGCTCGCCACCTTCGTCCTGTGCCTGACGCTGGGCGCCGAGCGCCACCTGCGCCACAAGGACGCCGGCGTCAAGACGCACGTCCTGGTGGGACTGGGCTCGTGCCTGTTCACCCTCGTGTCCGCCTACGGCTTCGCCCCGATCACCGGCTCGGATGTCGCGGTGGACCCCAGCCGTGTGGCCGCGCAGATCGTCTCCGGTATCGGCTTCCTGGGAGCCGGGGTCATCTTCGTCAACAACGACACCGTCCGGGGCCTGACCACCGCCGCGACCGTCTGGCTCAGCGCCGCCATCGGCATGGCCTGCGGGGCGGGCATGATCCCCCTGGCGGCCACGGCGGTCGCACTGGACTACATCGTGGTCCTGCTGCTGGGTCCCCTCACCTCGCGCCTGCAGCGCCGCCGCGGCGAGATGACCGTGCGCATCGACTACGAGATCGGCCGCGCCATCATGCCCGAGATCCTCCAGGTCGCCACCGCATCGGGCTTCACCGCCACCCTGGAGGAGACCGAGGTGACCCGAGGCGAGCACGGGCGCACCATGAACGCCGTCATGCGCTTCCACGGGCAGCGCCCCACCGCCAACCTCATCGAGGCCCTCTCCGGGCTCGACGGCGTCGACGGCGTCGAGTGCCTCGAAGGGGGCCGGCTCGACTGAGCCCGCCCCTTCCTACTCCAGGGCGCGGATGATGGCCTCGACCGTGTCCTTGGCGTCGCCGAAGAGCATCGAGCTGTTCTCCCGGAAGAAGAGCGGGTTGTTGACCCCGGCGTAGCCGGTCGCCATGGAGCGCTTGAAGACGATGACCCGGCTGGCCTCCCACACGTGCAGCACCGGCATGCCCGCGATCGGGGAGCCCGGCTCCTTGGCGGCCGGGTTCACGGTGTCGTTGGCGCCGATGATGAGGACGACATCGACCTCGTCGAAGGAGTCGTTGACCTCATCCATCTCCAGGACGATGTCGTAGGGGACCTTCGCCTCGGCCAGCAGCACGTTCATGTGCCCGGGCAGGCGGCCCGCCACCGGGTGGATGCCGAAGGTGACCTCCACGCCCTCCGAGCGCAGCATCTCGGTCAGCGTGGCCACCGGGTACTGGGCCTGGGCGACGGCCATCCCGTAGCCGGGGGTGATGACCACGCGCCGGGCGGACTGCAGCAGGTGGGCCACCTCGCCGGCAGTGGTCTCGTGCACCGTGCCCTCCTGTCCGGAACCGCTCGAGGCGGCACTGGTGGAGTCGGTCCCGTAGCCGCCCAGCAGCACCGAGACGAAGGAGCGGTTCATGGCCTGGCACATGAGGTAGGACAGGTAGGCCCCCGAGGAGCCCACCAGCGCCCCGGTGATGATGAGCAGGTCGTTGTCCACCATGAAGCCGGTGAAGGCGGAGGCCCAGCCCGAGTAGGAGTTCATGATCGAGACGACCACCGGCATGTCTCCGCCGCCGATGGCCAGCACCAGGTGCGCACCCAGCGCCAGCGCGATGAGCGTCATCACCGCCAGGAAGGCCCAGCCGGCGGCGGAGCCGGCCGGCGCCATCATGAACCCCACCATGAGGAGCAGGGAGCCGATGAGCGCCCCCAGGTTGAGCAGGTTGCGGCCCGGCAGCGTCAGTGGCCGCCCCGGCACCCGGCCGGCCAGCTTGAGGGCCGCCAGGACCGAGCCGGTGAAGGTCACCCCGCCGACGAACACGCCCAGGAAGACCTCGCCCAGGTGGAAGGCCCCCAGCGAGGCGGACAGGGCGTCGGGGGAGACGTAGGAGTTGTAGCCCACCAGGACGGCGGCCAGCCCCACCAGCCCGTTGAGCACGGCGATGAGCTGGGGCATCCCGGTCATGGCCACGCGCCTGGCCACCACCAGCCCGATGACCGAGCCCAGGGCCAGTCCCATGGTGATGAGCAGCAGCGTGGGCAGCACGCCGCGCGCCGGGTGGTTGCTCAGGGCCAGGCCGATGGCGGCGAGCACCGCCACGCCCATGCCGACGGCGCCCGCCACGTTGCCGGCCACGGCCGTCTCATGGCGGGACAGGCCGGCCGCGGCCAGGATGAACAGGATCGCGGCGGCGATATAGGCCAGGACCACCGGTGAGGGCAGCGACGGCACGGCGGCGATCAACGTGCTCGACGACGTGGCCGGCATCAGGATGTGAGTCATCATCTGCTCCCTCACCTCAGTCCTTCGTGAACATGGCGAGCATGCGGTGGGTGACCGCGAAGCCGCCGACGATATTGATGGTGGCCAGGACCACCGCCGCCAGGCTGATGGCGCTGATGAGCGGATGGGGGTGGCCGACCTGCGAGATCGCCCCGACCAGGATGATTCCCGAGATCGCGTTGGTCACCGACATCAGCGGCGTGTGCAGGGCCGGGGTCACGTTGGAGATGACGTGGAAGCCCAGGATCACCGAGAGCATGAGCACGATGTAGTGGCTCGTGGCGGCCGACGGCGTCACCAGCACCAGGGCGGCGGCCACGAGGGTCGCGGCGGCCAGCCCCAGCCACTGCCGGGAGCGCGAGCGCGCCTGGGCCGCGCGGGCGGCCTCCTGGGCGGCCGCCTCGTCGGCGGCCGTCCGCTCCGGCTGGCTCGGGGCGGGGGCGGCCGAGACCTGGATCGGGGGAGGGGGCCACAGCAGCTCACCGTCGTGGGTGACCGTGATGGCCCGAACCACCTCGTCGTCCAGGTCCAGGGCGAGGGCCCCGTCCTTGTCGGGGGTGACCAGGCCCAGCAGGTTGACGATGTTGCGCCCATAGAGCTGGGTCGCCTGCGCGGGCAGCATCCCCGCCAGATCCGTGTGCCCCACGATCGTGACGCCGCCGTCGGTGGTGACCACCTGCCCGGGCACCGTCAGCTCGGTGTTGCCGCCGGTGGCCGCCGCCATGTCGATGATGACCGATCCGGGGCGCATGGCCTCGATCGCGGCGCGGTCCAGGAGCACCGGGGCGCGGCGCCCCGGGATGCTCGCCGTGGTGATGACGACGTCGGACTCGGCGGCCTGCTGGGCGTAGAGCGCGTTGGCCGCGCTCGCCTGGTCGGCGCTCATCTCCTTGGCGTAGCCGTCGGAGGACACCTCCTGGGCGCTGGGCAGCGGCACGAACTGCGCCCCCATGGAGCGCACCTGGTCGGCGACCTCCGGGCGCACGTCGGAGCCGCGCACCTGTGCGCCCAGGGAGCAGGCGGTCCCGATGGCGGACAGGCCGGCCACGCCCGCACCGATGACGTAGACGGTGGCGGGCGGGAACTTGCCGGCGGCGGTCACCTGCCCGCTGAACAGCCTGCCCAGATGGGAGGCCGCCTCGATGACGGCGCGGTAGCCGGCCAGGTTCGCCTGCGAGGAGAGCACGTCCAGGGACTGCGCCCGCGAGATCCTGGGGACCACATCCAGGGCCAGGGCGGTGATGCCTCGCTCGCGCAGTGACTCGAGGAGCTCGGGGCGGCGCGCCGGGTCCAGCCGGCAGATGAGGACCGCGCCCCGGCTCATGAGCGCCAGGTGCTCCTCGGCGGGGGCCGAGGCGCTCACCACGACGTCGCAGCCCCAGACCTGGGCCCCGCCGGCCACCCTGGCCCCGGCGGCCTCGTAGGCCTCGTCGGGGAACTGCGCCCGCGCCCCGGCGCCGCTCTCAACCAGGACCTCGTAGCCCAGGCGGATCATCCGCTCCACCGTCTGCGGGCTCGCAGCGGCGCGCGGCTGATCGGCCGGCTCACAGGGGACTCCGATACGCATAGTGCCTCCTTGCACGATGTGAGTGCCGCCGTGGGCACGTCGCAAGAAACTATCGGCAAGATAGAAGGTGATGCGCCCCTGGGCAAGGGACTGTTAGTGCTGAGTCGGAGACATGGGCGGCGGCGCGCGCCGCAGAGGCGTCCGGCCTCCCGTGGGGGAGGGCTGCGGCGGTGGACGGAATAACGGAGCTCAGGGACGTGCCATGTCCCAGCAACGGGCGCCCCCGGTCATACCGGCCTCGTTGGGGACCACGACGACGTCGTCGCCGATCCTGGCCAGCTGGGCCGCCGTGATCCGCCGCGAGTTGCCGCCGCCCAGGTAGAGGCGGTCCCACAGGTACATGGGGCGCAGGGCGTCGACGACGCGGCGCACCCGGCGCGACCAGTGGGCGTCGCCCAGGCGCAGGCGCTCGTGCTCGCCGATGTAGTCGTCATAGGTCAGCCCCCAGCGCACCGGCCCCTGGGAGACCTCCACGTGCGGGGCCAGGACCCCGTTGTCGAAGACGGCGTTGCCCAGGCCCGTGCCCAGGGTCACGATCATCTCCAGGCCGTGACCCGTGACGACGCCGGCCCCGGCGACCTCGGCGTCGTTGAGGACCAGGGAGGGGATGCCCAGGACCCTGGAGACGGCGGTGCCCATGTCGAAGCGGGCCCAGGCCTCCACCAGCTCGGGCAGGACCTTGGAGCGCGGGCCGTCCTTGGTGATGTAGTGCGGCGTGGCGACGACGACCCCGTGGCGGATCATGCCCGGCATCCCCACCGTCACCCGGTCCGCGCCCGGCAGCTGGGAGGCCAGCGAGGCGATGGTCTCCACCAGCTTCGTCGGTGGCAGCGGGTAGGGGGTCGGGGTGCGCACGGCGCGGGAGATGATGTTGCCCTCGCAGTCCAGCACCGAGGCCTTGATGCCGCCGCCTCCGCAGTCCACGGACAGAGTCGTTGTGCTCACGGCCGCGAGCCTAGTGGAAGCGCGAAGCCGGTGCGGTTCAATGGGGGGCATGCCACGCATCCGCCTCGACCTGGCCTACGACGGCACCTTCTTCTCCGGGTGGGCCGCCCAGCCCGGGCTACGCACCGTCGAGGGGGTCCTCACCTCCGCCCTGGCCACCGTGCTGCGTGAGCCCGTCCGCCTCACCGTGGCCGGACGCACCGACGCCGGCGTCCACGCCGCCGCCCAGGTGGCCCACCTCGATACGAGTCCCGAGGCCTGGGCCGCACTGCCCGGACGCTCCCAGCGCCTCCCCGAGGCCGCCCTGCTCACCCGGGTGGCGGGCGTCCTGGCCCGCGAGGCCCAGGAGAGCCTGGCGCGCACGCCGCGTGGGGCCGGCGACCTCGTCGTCACCGGGGCGCGCACCGTGCCGGAGGCCTTCGACGCCCGCTTCGGCGCCCTGAGCCGCCGCTACACCTACCGGATCGCCGACGCCGACGCCCCGCGCGACCCCGCCCGGCGCGCCACCGTCCTGTGGCTGCCCGATGCGCTCGACGTCGAGGCCATGGACGCCTGTGCCCGGCCTCTGCTCGGCGAGCATGACTTCCTGTCCTACTGCAAGCCCCGCCAGGGCGCCACGACGATCCGCGCCCTGCGTACCCTGCAGTGGCGACGGGCCCAGGCCGGGCCGGATGCCGGGCTCGTGACCCTGTGCGTCGTCGCCGACGCCTTCTGCCACTCCATGGTCCGCTCCCTGGTGGGGGCCGGCCTGACCGTCGGGCAGGGACGCAAGCCGGTCAGCTGGCCCGGCGAGCTCCTGGATGCCCGCACGCGCCAGAGCGCCGCCCCCGTCGCCCCGCCGCACGGGCTGACCCTGGAGGAGGTCACCTACCCGCCCGACGACGAGCTCGCCGCCCAGGCCGAGCGCGCCCGCACCACCCGGCGTCTGAGCTGCTGATCCACGGCCAGGAGGACGTCGAGCCGCGTGGTGCGATTCACGGAACTGGGCAGCCGCACCTTTTGACCCTCCTGCTGGGCGCCCGGTACTGTTGGTAATCGTCGTGCAGCACACGTGTGCGTGTCCGCGGTGCCGTCCCACTCGCCCCGGATCGCCTGTGCTCCGACCGCTCACCTGACCATGGTGGTCTCGCCGAACCGCGAACGCTTCACCGCGCTTCGGCGTGCCCACTCGCCAAGAGAAACGAAGGCAACGCCCGTGCGCACGTATACACCGAAGCCCGGCGACGTCGAGAAGAACTGGTACGTCATTGACGCCACCGACGTCATCCTGGGTCGACTCGCGGCCCAGGCCGCCACCCTGCTCCGTGGGAAGCACAAGCCCCAGTTCGCCCCCAACGAGGACTGCGGCGACTACGTCGTCATCATCAACGCCGACAAGGTGGCTCTCACCAACGGCAAGGCTGACAAGAAGTTCGCCTACCGCCACTCCGGCCACCCGGGTGGTCTGACCGCCGTCTCCTACCGCGAGCTGCTGGCCACCCGCCCTGAGCGCGCCGTCGAGAAGGCCATCAAGGGCATGGTTCCCCACACCAAGCTCGGTCGCGCCCAGCTCAAGAAGCTCAAGGTCTACGCGGGTGCTGAGCACCCGCACGCCTCCCAGAGCCCGAAGCCGTTCGAGATCACCCAGGTCGCCCAGTAAGCGCTCCAGCGCTCGGCACCCCGCGACAAGCAAAGGACATATCGTGGCTGAGACCACTGTCGACATTGACGCGCTGGACGAGGAGAACGCCCCCTCCAGCTACACCACCGAGACCGAGGAGTCCGCTCCTGGCCGCGGCCAGTCCATCACCGCCCCCGGCTCCGGCCTGGGTCGCCGCAAGGAGGCCGTCGCTCGCGTGCGCCTCGTTCCCGGCACCGGCCAGTGGACGCTCAACGGCCGCTCCCTGGAGGACTACTTCCCCAACAAGCTGCACCAGCAGCTCGTGCGCGCCCCCTTCACCATCCTGGACCTCGAGGGCCGCTTCGACGTCGTCGCCCGCATCAACGGCGGTGGCGTCTCCGGCCAGGCCGGCGCCCTGCGCCTGGGCATCGCCCGCGCGCTCAACGAGATCGACCGTGAGGCCAACCGCGCCACCCTGAAGAAGGCCGGTTTCCTCACTCGCGACTCGCGCATCGTGGAGCGCAAGAAGGCCGGTCTGCACAAGGCCCGCCGCGCCCCCCAGTACTCCAAGCGCTGATCGGGCGAGGTCCTGGCCGAGCCGGCCGGGCCTCCCTCCGCTCGCCTACGACGGCGGCCGTCCCCTTCCCGGGGCGGCCGCCGTCGTCATGTGTCAGGGGTGGAGGGCAGCCGCCCGGGCGGCGCCGTCGGGGCCGGTACGCAGCCGGCATGCAGCCGATGCGCCAGGTGAGGGGCGCCATCTCGGGTACGAGCCGGCGGGTCGGGGCCGACGCAGGACATCAGACCTTGTGCGCTGGCCGAAGGTTGGGCCCCGATGTTCGGCGCCCCGTGGCAGGATGGTGCTGTTTCATCACCCTTCAGGAGGATTTCCATGGCTCGTCTCTTCGGAACCGACGGCGTACGCGGCCTGGCCAACGACCTGCTCACGCCCACCCTGGCCGTGCAGCTCGGTGAGGCCGCGGCCCGCGTTTTGACCAAGGACACGTCCGCCGCACGGAGCTCGCGCAGCGGCCGTCCCCGCGCCATCGTGGGGCGCGACACCCGCGCCTCTGGAGAGTTCCTCGACCACGCCATCAGCGCGGGTCTGGCCTCCTCCGGCATCGACGTCACCCGCGTGGGCGTCCTGCCCACCCCGGCGATCGCCCACCTGACGGCCACCCAGGACATCGAGCTGGGCGTCATGATCTCCGCCTCCCACAACCCCTTCCCGGACAACGGCATCAAGTTCATCGCCCGCGGCGGCTACAAGCTCGCCGACGCCGTCGAGGACGAGATCGAGGCCCTTCTGGGCAAGGTCAGTGACCGCCCCACCGGCGCCGACGTCGGCCGCGTCATCAAGGGTGAGACCGTCGCCGACCAGAACTACATCAACCACCTCGTCGATTCCGCCGCCACCGACCTGTCCGGGCTGCGCATCGTCGTCGACGCCTCCAACGGTGCCGCCTCCGCCGTCGGCCCGGCCGCGTTGCGGGCCGCCGGTGCCGAGGTCATCGTCATCAACGCCTCCCCGGACGGCCTCAACATCAACGACAGCTGCGGCTCCACCCACCCCGAGCAGCTGCAGAACTACGTCACGGCGGTCGGGGCGGACATGGGCGTGGCCTACGACGGCGACGCCGACCGCTGTCTGGCCGTGGACGCCGACGGCCAGCTCGTCGACGGCGACCAGATCATGGGCATGCTCGCCATCGGCATGAAGGCCGACGGCACCCTCGGCTCCGACACGCTCGTCGTCACCGTCATGAGCAACCTCGGCCTCATCCTGGCCATGCGCGAGCACGGCATCCGCACCGTCCAGACCGGCGTGGGCGACCGCTACGTGCTCGAGCGGATGCTCCAGGGCGGCTACACCCTGGGCGGCGAGCAGTCCGGGCACGTCATCGACACCGTCCACGCCACCACCGGTGACGGCGTGCTCACCTCCCTGCACGTGGCCGCGCGCGTCAAGCGCACCGGCAAGACGCTGGCCGAGCTGGCCAGCGTCGTCACCCGCCTGCCCCAGACCCTCATCAACGTCAAGAACGTCGACAAGGGCTCCGCCAGCACCAACAAGGCCGTGCAGGACGCCGTGGCCTCCGCGGAGAAGGACCTGGGCGAGACCGGTCGGGTCCTGCTGCGCCCCTCGGGCACCGAACCGCTTGTGCGCGTCATGGTCGAGGCCGCCACCCAGGAGGAGGCCGACCGCGTGGCCCGTTCCCTGGCCGACACCGTCAAGAGCAACCTCAGCCTGTGAGCTGACGGCGGGTTCCTCCCCCGGGGCCGGTCGCGGGCGCAGCCACCAGGACGGTGGCCGGCGTTGCGACCGGCCCCGGCCCGTGGAGCACCGCCTCACGGCGATGGGGGAGAATGGACCCGTGACCTCCCCGTACCGCCTGGCTCTCCTGAAGGAGCCGCCGACCTGGCAAGGCCGGCCCCTGAGCGGGAGGAGCCTTGACCTGCTCGCCGTGCTCGCCGGCAGCCAGGACGCCAGAGTGAGCGACAGCGCCCTCATCGAGGCCCTGTGGCCCGACGATGCCCCGGCCCGGCCGCTGCGGGCGCTGCACGTCGTCGTCTCCCGGCTGCGCGCCGTCGTGGGGGAGGGCGTCGTCGAGCGCAGCGGCGACGGGTACCGACTGGATCTGGCGGAGGCGGAGGCTGATGTCCGGGACCTGTCGGGCAGGGCGCACCGGGCCCGGGCCTGCGCCGCCGCCGGCCAGTGGGAGCAGGTCCTCGATCTCACCGACTCCCTGCCGCGGGTGCCCGTTCCCGACAAAACCGATGACAACGGTGGAGCAGGAGCCGCCCCTATGGCCCTCTTGCGAGAGCGGGCTGCAGCCCTGACCGAGGGGGCCCGCCGCGACCGGGGGCTCGCCCTGGAGGCCACCGGTGAGCACGAGCAGGCCGCGGACCTGCTGCGCGAGGCCGCCCAGCGAGACGCCGGAGACGAGACCGTCCTGGCCGCCCTCATGCGCGCCGAGTCCTGGGTGCGCTCACCCGCTGCGGCCCTGAAGATCTACGAGCAGTACCGCCGTCGGCTGCGCGATCTGGGAGCCGTGCCCGGCCCGGCCATGCGCGCCGCCCACGAGGCCGTCCTGGCCGCCGAGAGCCCCGTGCGCCACGGCCTGCAGCCCGAGCCCGAGCACTTCCTGGGGCGCGAGGCGGACGTGACCGGTGTTCTCAAGGCCCTGAGCACCCACCATCTGGTGACGCTCACCGGCCCCGGCGGTGTCGGCAAGACCACCCTCGCCCAGGTGGTGGCGGCCCGCAGCCGCCGCCCCGCCGTCTACGTCGTCGCCCTCGCCGAGGTGTCACCCGGAGCCGATCTGGCCAGGGTCCTGCTCGACGCCGTCGGAGGCCCCGCCGTGGTCAACGGTGACCCGGGCCGCGATCTGGCCGCCGCCCTCTCCCAGCCCGGAACCGTCCTGGTGCTGGACAACTGCGAGCACCTGGCCGACGAGGCGGCCGACCTCATCGGGCCGCTCCTGGCCGCCTGCCCCGACCTGCGCATCCTGGCGACCTCGCGCCGCCCCCTCGACCTGGCCGCGGAGCACGTCCACCGCCTCGAGGCCCTCGATGCGGCCTCGTCGACCGAGCTGTTCCGCGCCCGCGCTCTGGCCGCCCGCCCCGGCCAGGTCATCGACGATGACGACCTGGACAAGCTCCTGCGACGGTTGGAGGGCATCCCCCTGGCCATCGAGCTGGCCGCCGCGCGCACCCGCAGTCTGTCAGTCGGCCAGATCGCCGAGCGCCTGCCCGGCAGACCCGATCTGCTCACCGCCGCCCGCGACGCCCCGGCCCGCCAACGCACCCTGACAGCGGTCATCGAATGGTCCTGGAACCTGCTCGACGCCGCCGAGCGTCGCGCCCTGGCTCGGCTGGCCCTGCTCGCCGACGGCTTTACCCTCCTGCCTGCGGAGGCACTCATCGGTGCGCAGGCCGCCGACCTCCTCGACGCCCTGGTCTCCCACTCCCTGCTCGTGGTGCGCGACCACGGCCTGCCCCGTTTCCACATGCTCGTCACCGTCCGCGACTTCGCCCTGGCGCAGCTGTCCGCCTCCGGCGACGAGGCCGAGGCCCGCGCGGCCCTGCACCAGTGGACGGTGCACCTGTGCTCGCAGATCCGCTTCCCCATAGACGCCGGCGACTTCGGCGACGCCCGGCACCCGGAGGCGCGCCACCACGACCGTCTCTTCCAGCAGGTCGCCCACGATGAGGCCGTCATCCTTCAACAGCTCGACCGGCTCCTGGCACAGGCCGACGGCCACGGCACAGATCACCTGCCGGCGGAGCTGCGTGACGCGATCTGCCTCATCGGCGCCGCACTCATGCGCCTGTGGAGCGTCACCTGGAGCTATGAGCGCATCGCTGACTACGGAACGCGCCTCATCGGTCCCGCCGCGCAGCCGGCCCAGGACCCGCACGGGAACGAGGCCGGCCTGAGCGTCCTGGCCATGTGCGTCACCCTCTTCGGGCTCCTGAGCCACGTGCCCGCACAGGTCCGCTCCCTGCTGCCTGCCTCCTTCGACGGCGAGGGGCCGTTCTCCCGGGTGAGGCGCTTCCTGCGTGCGAGCGACGCGCAGTGGCCCGAGCTGATAGACGACGCCGACCCCTGGGTCGCCTGGGCGGCGACCCGCTGCCTGGCCGCCCAGCAGGAGGACGACGGCGACCCTCAGGCCTCCCTGGAGACCATCGAGGCCCTCCTGGGGCGGCTCCACGGTCACGACCTGGCCGGCATTCACCTGCTCGAGCTGCACCTCCACCGGCTGCAGGTGCTCATGTCCCTGGGACGCTACAGCCAGGTCATTGACGCCTGCTCGCGCGCCCAGGTGCTCCTGGAGCGGGTCCTGCCCAGCTGGGGCGAGTTCTTCCGCACGACACTGCACATGGAGGGGGCCTACTGCGCGGTCTACCTCGATCCGCGTCCCGAGACGGCGGACAGGCTGCTGGAGAGCCTGGAGCCCGTCGACCTGCCGGGAACCATGCGCTTCATCGCCCGCTCCGTGCGCGGCGAGCTGGAGCTCACCCGTGGGAACGTGCGCACCGCCGCCCTCATCCAGCGCGTGAGCCTGCGCTACGCCGGGAACTGGCGCTCCATCCTGGGATCCGGCTCCCAGTGGGAGCTCTACATCCTGAGCATGTGCCTGGTCACCGACGTCGAGCTCAGCCCCGACGACGCCGTCGAGCTCGATGCCCGAGCCATCCGCGCCCGAGCCACCTCCCTGCTGCGTGAGATCCTCTCCGACCCCGCCCCGCGGCAGCGCGACATTCCCACGATCATGGCCTTCGCCGCGGCCGTCGGCCTGTCCGTCGTGGCTGCTGAGGACGTGGGCTCCGACCGGCGGGCGGCGGGGGCCGAGCTGGTCGCCACCGCCCTGGCCGTGGGCACCAACCAGACCTGCCGCCTGCTCTCCCACGACTACCTGCGCAGCCGCACCGAGCGGCTCGACGCCCGGGCGCTGGCTCAGGCCGAGGAGAGGATCCGGCCCTTGGGGCGCGGCGGGCTCGTGGCTCACGCCGCCGACCTCGCCGGCCGTCTGGCGGGCGAGGTCGGCTGAGTCCCTGACCGGCGGCTCAGGCGTTGCGCCGCTGGTAACGCACGACCGTCAGGGGAGCCATGACGGCCAGGACCAGGAGCGAGCCGATGATCGCGGCACGCACGTCCCCGGCTGAGCCCGCTGTTCCGTCCAGCAGATAGCGGCAGCCGTCCACGATGTGTGAGACCGGGTTGTTGCGCACGAAGACCTTGAGCCAGCCCGGAAGCGTCGAGGTGGGCACCATGGCGTTGGACAGGAAGGTCAGTGGGAACATGATGATCACCGAGAAGGAAGTGACCGCCTGGGCCGAGGAGAAGATCGTTCCCAACAGCAGGAAGATCCAGGCGATGGCCCAGGCGCAGCCCGTCGCCAGGGCGATGGCGCCGAGCGTCCCCGACCATCCGTTGACGGGCCGGTAGCCCAGGACGCAGCCGGTGAGTACGGTCAGCGAGGTGCAGATGAGGTAGCGCAGCACGTCGGAGACCATGGGGCCCAGGACCGGTGCGATACGGGACATCGGCATGGTGCGGAAGCGGTCGAAGACGCCCTTGTCCATGTCCTCGCGCAGGTCCACGCCCACGCTCTGGCTCGTGGTCAGCGCGTTCATGATGACGAGCCCAGGGACGATCGTGGGCAGGTAGGCCTTGACGTCGCCTGCGATGGCGCCGCCGAAGAGCTCGCCGAACATGACGGTGAACATGATCGGTTGGAGGAGGACGTCGAAGGACTCCCCGGGGTTGCGCACCATGGTGATGAGCGAGCGCCAGGCCATGGCCAGGGTGTCCGGGATGAGCCTGGCCTCGCTGAAACGCGGGACGCTGGGGGAGAGGGAGGTGCTGGTCGGTGTGGTCGCGGTGGCTGAGACGGTCATGACTGCTCCTGAGAGTCCGAGGTGTGGGCGGATGGGGAAGCGGGTGAGGCCGCGTCGTCGTGTCTCCCGGGCTGCCCGGTCAGGGCCATGAAGACCGAGTCCATGCTGGGGCGGTCCACCGAGACGGTTCTGGGGGACAGGCCGGCGTCGCGCAGGGCCACGAGCACCTCGGTGGCCACCGAGGCCTTGCTCAACGGCGTCTGCAGGTGGGTGCCCTGGTCGACGGTCGCGGGGGCGTGACCGGTCACTCGCTCGATGATCGCGGCGGTGGCCGCCTGGTCCTCGGGGGTCGCCGGGGTTAGTACCAGGGAGCTGCTGCCCACCCGGTCCTTGAGCTCATCGGGTGTGCCCTCGGCGATGAGAGATCCGGCATCGATGATGCCGACCCGGTGGGCCAGGCGGTCGGCCTCCTCCAGGTACTGGGTGGTCAGCAGGATCGTGGAGCCGCCCTCCACCAGGGAGCGGATGACATCCCACATCTGCTCGCGCGTGCGCGGGTCCAGGCCAGTGG
This sequence comes from Actinomyces oris, assembly GCF_001929375.1. Taxonomy (GTDB): domain Bacteria; phylum Actinomycetota; class Actinomycetes; order Actinomycetales; family Actinomycetaceae; genus Actinomyces; species Actinomyces oris_B. The sequence goes on from NZ_MSGO01000061.1 coordinate 20,803, forward strand.
TGGGCTCGTCGAGGAAGACGAGCGGGGGTCGGGAGATGAGCGAGACCGCCAGGTCCAGTCGGCGCCGCATCCCACCGGAGTAGCCGCTCACCCGCTTGCCACCGGCCTCAGTGAGGCTGAAGGCGGCCAGCAGCTCGTCGGCCCGCTCACGCGCCCGGCGCCGGCCAAGACCCAGAAGGCGCCCGAAGAGACGCAGGTTCTCCACCCCGGTGAGCGTCTCGTCGACGCTGGCGTACTGTCCCGTCACCCCGATGAGACTGCGCACCGCGTGGCGCTCGCGGACGACGTCGTGCCCCAGGACCATCGCCCGGCCGCGGGTGGGGGCCAGCAGGGTGGTGATCATGCGCAGCGCCGTCGACTTACCCGCACCGTTGGGGCCGAGCAGGCCGTAGACGATGCCGGTGGGGACTTCCAGGTCGAGGCCGTCGACGGCGGTGAAGGAGCCGAAGGTCCGGGTCAGGCCATCGGTCCTGATGGCCGGGGCCGCGCTGGATGAGGGTGATCTGGTTGCTGTTGATGTGGTCATGCCACCAAGGCTGGCTCCGCACAGTTTCAAAGCGGTTTCACTGAGACGGGGCTGAGTTTCACACCGTTTCGTCCGACGACGGCGTCGAGCCGAACGGCAGAAGCTACGATCCTCATGAATCACTCCAGAACCCCGTTACCTTGTTGGTGGCCCCGGGTGGCCCGGGGCTGGGCCACCCGGGGCCACCAATAAGGTGACGGTCCGAAAGCTGCGAAGAGCCAACGTGATCCTGAGGAGCGCGTCGGCTTGTCTATCGCGGCGGAGTGTGAGCGCCCGTCGCGCTGATCTGCCGGTACATCGAGGCCAGGAAGGAGAAGGTTCGGGGCCTGGCCGATCTGTGCCACGCTCAGTGGGGATGGTGTGCAGATCGCCCCGAGCACGTGACTTGCGCCTGTCGTAGCCGGCCTCCTAGCGCCAGGAGCCTGCGCGACGAGGCCCTCAAGGCGGAGATGTCCAAGATCCACAAGAACCAGCTACTCGGTTCCTGGGGGCTAGAGAGATGCACGTGATGCGGGGCCGCCCTGAGGTCGCCGAGCGTCACGGTGCCGGTCACGCGGGGGCGGTGCACCGCCTGTGCGGCTTATGGGTGACCTGGGTCTACCGCGGTGTCAGACGCGCCAAGTCGCCCAGGACGACCCGCTCGGTGCCTTGAGGACCAGTGCCCGGCCGACCTCGTCAAAAGGCATTTCAGCGCTTTCAGGCCGAACGAGCTGTGGGCCCGCCGACATTCCCCCACTACGTGGGAGGTACCCCCTCCTACGTGCGCACTTTCTCGGGGTGGGTCTATGTGGCTTTCGTGACTGACGTGCCTCTCGCGGCGGATCGTGGGGTGGCGGACCACCTACCGGCCAGTGTGCACCGACCTGGCCCTGGACGCCCTTCAGATGGCCGACTGGCAACGAAAACGAGTCGGTGCTGACCTGACCGGCCTGGTGCGCCACCTGCGACCGTGGAGTGCAGTACCGGCCCCATCCGCTACAGACAGGCTCTATTAGACTGCGAGGCGGTCGCCTCGGTGGGGTCGAAGGAGGACTCCCATGACAATGCCCCGGCTGAGGCGCTCAAGCTCCTTGTACAAGGCCGAGCTCATCCTTTGGCCAGGAACCTTGGGAGGACATCGACGCCGCCCGTGGTCGCCACCGCCGAGTGGGTCCACTGGAACGGGCACCACCCGGCCCCATTCCGCTATCGGTATGCGCACCCCCGCCGAGCACGAAGCCGCCTGGGCACCCGATACCCACCGCCAGGAACAACCACAACCAACTTAAACCAACTCCCACAAAACCCGGGGCTTGACACCTACATCCGGGCCGACTTCGCCGAGCTCACCTCGACGGGGTTGATGAGGGCCGCAGGCTCCCCAGCCCAGGAGGGGCAGGGGCTGCGGCGCACCCCGCCGCCGTGGGACTCTCCTGAGGCCCGGGACCAGTGGGCGCAGGAGAAACTTGATCAGGGGATCGACTCCGCAGTGGTCAGGGCGGCACGCACCGGGGACATGCCCCTGTCCAGGCCTGCCAGCGAGGCTACCCGCACGCCCAACGGCTCCTCGGAGGGGCCGCAGCAGGCTCCCACCCAGCGGGAGTCCTCACCAGGGGACTTGACCCGCTAGAGACGCTGTTGATGCCCACCGTCACCCCGCCGTGGATGCCTGCGATGTGGGGCACGGACGGGACCTATACGCGATGGTACGTGCAGGCCCCGTCCGTGTCAGTGGGCTTTACGGCTTTGAGCGGAAGGTGAGTTCTCCTTGACGGATTATTGGCAGGAGGGCGGCTGCCCCCGTGACCCGCATGGTCAGGTTCGCCAGGGCCTCACGGATGTAGGGGAAGGCCGCCATGATTGCGACCTTGGAGGCGAAGTCCGCAGGGGCTTGCTCGGACAGCTCGAAGTCCTGGGCGGCGGTGTACTCGGTGACGACACCGATGACGGCGCTCCACTGGGGAGCCGTGACCTGGAACTCGAACCTGGCGCCGAACTGGCTGCCCTCCTGGCGTGTGCCTAGGACGCACTCAATCTCAAGCGGTGTCTCCCCGTCCTCGCCCATGGTGTCCGTGAGGTCGATCGCAAGCCGGTCGAAGCGGATGCCGGTCAGCTCCAGGCCAGCGTCCAGCATCTCCTTGGCGTCGTTGAGGGCGGCGACGTCAGGCATAAGTGGCCTTCTGTGTCACGTCCCACTTCTTGGGGAGGATGTACTGCGGGGGGCGGGTGGAGGAGACCTTGAAGGTGTGCTGCGCAGAACCAGTGAACTGCCAGTCCGAGGGCACGCCCTCGCCGCAGTCGTCGATGACCTTCATGTCCAGGACCGCTTCAACGGCCATGGCGTAGCGGGCGATGGAGGAGAGTGTGGGGTTGGCGTCGTAGCGCTCGAAGGCTGCGACGGTCGGCTGGCTGACGCCCATACGGTTCGCCACGTCTTGCTGGCTCAGCCCGTGGTGCTTGCGCAGGTCGACAAGCTGCTTCAGTAGGGAGTCCTTGGCCTCGATCAGCAGGTCTGCCCTGCGGTCGAGGACCTCTTCGCTGACGGTTGTCATAGAAAAGACTCTATGACTATGGGGTGCGCGTAGGCAACTTAGATCCGTGTTGACTGCGTCGCTGAACGCCCCAGCAGGTGCTGCGTCCACTGGAGAAGAGCTGCTCAGCAAGGTCGATCTGGTCGTCCTGGAGTCTCTTGGTTGCTTGCGCGTCGCCGTCGATGATCTCCTTCTCGTGGGCGTGCAGTCCCAGGACGCATAGGCCGAGTTCGTCGTAGGGCTGGGCGTGGATCAGCCGCACCTCTGCCGTTGTGTGGCGTTCAGAGCCTGTGGGTTGACGCTCATGGACGTTGATTCCTGTCCAACGGATCTCGAAGAGGATGTCCCCTGCGCGCAGGGACTTGATCTCTCCCGGCGGCTGGAGGTCACCGCGTGCCGCCTTCTCCAGACGCTTCCTGAACTCAGTCCGGGTATACCTCTCATTGAAGGGGCTCCAGAGCCTGTGGGGACGCTTCTTGAGCGCCGCCATGAGGGCTTCGACAGCCAGGGCGATGTGCTGCTCCTGGGTGCCGTCGCCTCCGCCGTGCCAGTAGAAGTCCACGGACAAACGAAGACAAGCGTTCGACTTGCTGGAGTTCGCACCTGTGCTCACAGGTCGATAGTAGACCGGTAGGTATGACACGTTGACGCTCTCTCTGTGCCACACGGCTGTGGCCGCCGTGCAACAGGCCGGCTCGCTCACGCCCAGGGGTGGTGCCTCAGCGTGGGTCGAACAGGCCTCCAGGAGCCGCCTCGCACGGGAGAGAGGTGTCGGTGTGGCGGCGCGGGCCGGTGGTGGGTCTGGGCAAGGCACCCCAATGAGCGCGCGGCGACCATCAGCGCCTCGCGCTGGCGTGTGTCGCCGGTGGCCAGGGCAGCGCCTGCGAGCAGGCCGGCGACGTCGCGGGAGGCGTCGGTCAGGGCGACGGGGTCGGTGGGGTCGACGGCGCTATCGCCAGTATCGTGTTCGCTGCTTCCGATGACGAGACCGCGATGCAAGAAGATCTCGCTGCTGTCGCGCAGTGCTACGGCACCTGGGGCGCCCGCGTCCTGTGGGATCACGTCTCAGCGGCTGCACGTACAGTGTCGGCACTTTGTCCGGGGAGCGTGGGGTGCATCGATATTCCTGGGGACATGCCGGATGTCACCTACCCGTCTCCCGCCGGGCAGACCGGTCGTACCGCGAACGATGAGTAGCGAGGCGGCGCACGCTCGGCGCCGCTTCCGGTCGGGCCTGTTCAGTTCGGCTACTCCATGAGGGTGGGGATCTACTGGCCAGGGGTTGTGCGCACTGCACGAAGGTCCCACCTACGTGGAGTACACCCGACCCTCCTCCCGTAGCGCCCGGCCCTCGTGCAGTGCACGCCCGAGGCCAGCAGGGCGGCTGCGGGAGACCACGCCCGCCTCGTCCGGTGAACCGGCGGACGACTCCACCTCAGGCGGCTCACCCCGCTGGAGCCTCAGCACGAGGACGAGGGAGACGGGCGCTCAGGACTTGCGCAGCAGGACCCGGCTCATGCGGTGCTCGGCGTCCTTAGCCGGGACCAGGGCTGCCCGCCCCGGGAAGGTCATCAGATCAGGATCGGTGAAGGGCGGGTTCTGGTGTGATTCAAACAGGCGTGGATGCCACTATTTTTAACATGTAAACCTCATCGTGTCTGTTTTGTTTGATTGACGACCATAGTGTGTCGTTTTATCATTCATTTATGATTAGTAGTAACATCGCCGCCTTGCGTAAAAAGCATCGCTGGACTCAGGAAGCATTGGCAAACAAGGTTGGCGTCTCTCGACAGACCATTGCCAAGTGGGAGGCTCCGGGTGGTAATCCCGACATTTCCTCATGTATTCGGTTAGCGCAGGCGTTCGATGTTTCGATCGACGATCTTGTCAACGGTGACACTTCATTTGTTTCCATGCTTGATCGCCCCGGCAAATACATATTTGGCACCGTTGTGATCGATCAGGATGGGAGACTCGCGCTTCCAGTGCGAGCCAGAAAGGTATTCAATATCAAGTCTGGCGACGAGCTCCTACTTATTGGCGACATCGATCAGGGGCTTGCTTTGATGGATGCGCAGTTCTTTGTGCAGGCTGCTCGTCACGTGGAGGGAGATCATCGTGCGGCACATGATAATACTGAAAACTAAGCGAAAGAGGGTGCGTGTGCTGATAATCATTTGCGTCGTGCTTGGCTTGCTCGGGGGAGGTGTGACTTATTATGCTCATCGAAATATGACCTATGATCGGGCTGCGGAGGCGGTTGTTCGTCGTGCTGGTTATATCGAAAAGCAGGTAATGCTGCCGAGTGGTGCAATCATTCACTATGGTGAGGGACCGAACAATGGTTCACCGCTCATGTTGGTCCACGGCCAGCAAACAACGTGGAGGGACTATAGTGCGGTGCTCGGAGAACTATCTCAACGCTATCACGTGTTTGCGGTCGACTGTTATGGCCATGGTGGATCGAGTAAAAATCCGGCAGATTATACGGCGATCAAGAATGCAGTTGATTTCGTGTGGTTTATCCAGCACGTTGTCAAGTCTCCTGTCTTGATCTCCGGTCACTCTTCGGGAGGTCTGTTGGCGACCATCGTTGCCGCCAAGGCTCCACAGCTTGTCACTGGTTTATTGATTGAGGATGCGCCATTCTTTGCGACTGAACCTGGAAGGGCTGAGAAGACATTTGCTTGGCTCGGGTTTCGTGACATGCATCATTTCTTGCACGGTGGTGAACGAAATTTCACCCGTTATTCACTTGAGCACACCTATCTTGCGCAGGTTCTTGGGAAAAAGAACTTTGATGTGTTTGTTAAGCGGCCTGCCCTCGATTACATGAGGCGTCATCCCGGCGAAATACCGCGTCTTTGGTACTACCCTCCTGAGCTGCATGTCAATGAATTCCTCGATTTGACGGCGAACTTGCAGGATGGTACGGGCTCCTATGATTTGCGATTCGGTGAGACCTTTTATGATTTCTCGTGGTTTGCAGGTTTTGATCAGGTGGAGATGTTGAAGGCTGTGCGCTGTCCGTCAATTCTTTTGCATGCTGCTCATCCGTCGAATATGCGGGGCTACTATGATGATCGTGGGGTACTGCTCGGTGCTATGGATGATCGTGACGCGTCGCGTGTCCACTCGCTTCTCTCTCGTAACACTCTAGTCGACAACGTTAAAAGTGGTCATAATATTCATTCTGAACGGCCTGAGGTTTTTATCAAGGCCGTCGATGATCTTCGTTAACCTTGTTGCAGGAGTGGGATAGGAGTGTTTTCTGAAAATTAAAATCGGTGCCGACACCACGGTGTTAACGGGCTCTTCGTGTTTGGGGGTGTGGTAGGTGGGGCTTATCGGCTGGTTTAGGTGGTTGTTGTCAGGTGGTCTTTGAGGCGTCCGGTGTGGATGAGGCTGCGGATGGTGTAGTTGGCCAGGTTGCGCAAATCCCAGGGCGATGCCGCGTAGGTGCTCCAGGCGCCCGTTGATCGCTTCGGTGGGGCCGTTGGAGGTACGGGGCTGGTCGAAGTAGGCCAGAATGTCCTGGCTGCGGCTGATCAGGGTTCTGGCCAGGGTCTGGATCTCTTCCAGCTCGTCTGGGATGGCCTGCTTCAGGGAGTCGATGAGCCGTTGCATCAGGTACTTTCCCAGGCCCGCCTCCTCGGTGCGGTAGGCCTGGATGAGGCGCTGGTAGACGCCCCAGGCGGCCTGGACCGCAGCGTGGCGATCATCAGCGAACAGAGCCTCGAGACGCTCGGCCTGGGCGTCGGTGAGCAGGCCGGCCCCGGTCAGTAGGGTGCGCCTGGCCCGGTA
>NZ_MSGO01000061.1:27736-27872 GCF_001929375.1 Actinomyces oris
GCCCGGCCCCGCCGGCCCGTGATCGCCCGCTGGATCCGTCGGCGGCACTCATCGAGCTTGTCTCCTGCTAGGGACACGACATGAAAAGGGTCCATGACCGCCCGGGCCTTGGGCAGCTCCTCGCCGGCGGCGCTCT
>NZ_MSGO01000062.1 GCF_001929375.1 Actinomyces oris
TCCCAAGGAAGTACAGCTAGGGAGAGGGCCGGTGCCTCCCCCGGGGAAGGGGCTGACACAGCGGTTCTCGAGCGCTAGTGTCGAGCCACAGGCACATGAGCATCGCATCCATCTGATGAATCTGAACGGGAGTATCCCTCCTTCAGCACTCAGCAGGTTTCACGTGAAACCTCCCCAGCACAAGCGCATCACCCACGGTGCATGCTCAGTTTGGCTGGAGGAGCCCAGCGGTCTGCTGCAGGCCTCCGTACCGACCGACGATGCCTGGCGCAACACCCACTCCGCGCACTCGGTTGCTGATCTTTGCGACGCTGAGAATGGTTAGTAATCCGTCATCCATGTCTCCGGGGAGAGACCGGCGTCTCCCCCGGGGAAGAGGCCGATAAGCCGGATATCGCTCGCACGCAGCGGGTCACATACGCATTGGCGTTACGTCTATCGGATGATGATGATCGAGAGCAGACTTGAGTCAGTTCTCTTCTGGTTTCACGTGAAACCGGCCCACAGCCACCGGAAAACGCTCACCATGCCACACACGCCAGTCCGGCGGTGCACGTTGTGGTTATCGGATTCGCTGTGCTTCTCCGATACACGGAACTCGATCAACGCCAGCCAAAGCAGATGTTTCTGCCACGCTCTTCCGCCTCAACAGTATGCCTTCCATCCCATCGGGCGCCACGTACTCAACGGTAGACCGCCAGCATCCACACAGCAGCGGCATCCGGTTGGTCCTCACGTGCTACAGCACATGCCATGTCTGCCTCCGGGGAAGAAGAATCCAGCGCGGCCCATCCGGCAGCTTGGAGTCACGGTTTCAGTGCTCGGTTCCGTCTGCGGAATCTCTGGGAACATTTCCGTCGGACGCGCCGCTGTTGGTTTCACGTGAAACCTGCTCACGGGGATTGTGTTGGCATCACGGCAGCGCCGACGTCACCCTGCAGCCCTTGCTCCCGGGAATGGTCAGCCCAGTGCATCTCTTGTCGGTGCCTGGCATGCCCGATACTACCGTGAGAATCCTGTAGCCTCACGTATGTCTCATCACCGCACAACTATGCTGAAGGCCGGCCTTGACGCAGTGCTCCGGGCGCCAACCGATGCGGTACAGAGTATGGGCTACCCGAGCAATCTTCACTGCTGGAGAGATAATCGATACCTCCCCCTGGGGGAAGGGGCTGAGACGGCATCGCCCACTAGTAATCAAGTACGTGCTCATGAGCACCACGTCCATCGGAAGACCCTGACCGAAAGCCACCCTCCATCAACCCCCAGCTGGTTTCACGTGAAACCAGCAGTACTCGGGTTGTCGCCATAAGCCTCCTCACTCTCCGGTCTGCTGCACATAGCGGTCAGCTAGGCGTCACTGTCTCCTCCTCATTCGTGGGTGTCGTCTAGGGGGAACAGGCTTTCTCTTCCCACCAATCTGTCTGCCCAAGAAGAAGCAGCAATGCGCACGATGAACGCCGCCCCTACCCCACGAAGAGGGGAAGGAGTCCTACCCCGGTTTCACGTGAAACCACGGGATATCCAGTCGTTCGCCGTCGCCATAGGATTCAAAGGACCGTGCGTATCGACGAAACCCACGCACATGATGACGTTCTCAGAGTCCTGGTTCTTGACACTACCGCCCTCCAAGCGCCGACGACACGCACTGAGAGCGTATCTGTGTATGGATGTGAATGTCCCACGTCGGTTCCGATTCGACCTGCGCACGAGTCTGAGGAGCGCAGGCTTGTTCAACGTCATTCGCGCGCACATCCAACAACCGCTCGCGCGACCGTCGCGACTCGTTCCCTTCCAGCACGCCTTCTTCGTTCAGCGTTTTGGCTTCACGGTCACCGATGCCGACTATGCCTCAATAGGGTCCCAGAACGCACATTCAATGGCAGCGCGGCAGTACCTCCCTTGTTTCACGTGAAACCTTGGACGTCCCAACAATCCCTCCCCAGGGTCTTGTCTCCTCGCTTCTGAGATACTCGCTCAGGCAAGAGCCGGGGTGGTTCGTCATTCCGGATGCGGGGTGAGCCATTGAATGCGACCCGGCGGCGTGCCGGTGTCCAAGGTTCTGGTTCAACACCGCACCGGCCCTGCACGCAGAGGAGTGACCGCAGCATCCGACGATCCCCGCTGGCTGCCTCGACGGCGAAGCCGTTGATGTCAACGCCGTGGACACCGAGTCGTAGCCTGATCGACCCGGTGGGGTCACGGTGGCGGGGCCGGGCGCTCTCAGCCCGAGGTCATGGCTCAACGCCTACCCCTCCCCAGGTCGATCCCACTCCGCGAGAGTGGGGAGGCGCCAGCCAGGGCTCGTGCATACGTCACGAAAGCCCGGGGCAACACCCCATCCAGAGTCTCAGATGCCATAACATCCGAAGTTCTCGGAAGTCATGAGACAGGACAACAGTCCCGCCACGGCTCGAAAGGCCGTTCTCCTTCGTCCTCGAACCTCAGCAATGACGTGCAGTCCAGTGTCCGCGTGTTTCACGTGAAACACGCGAAACGCTGCACTAACACAATCAAACTGTGTCACAGTGGACTACACCTTTCAGCTCACCTCGCATCATTGGATCACCGACGACTGCAGCCATGTTTCACGTGAAACACGGACCAGCCCCGGGTCGCACCCAGACCGAGGTCACCCCAATCAGCAGAGACAACGGTGGGGCCGAGACGATCAATGTCTCGGCCCCACCGCGGCTCGCACAATCAGCGCAGGCTACTCCTCATCGAGAGACGTCCCCGGCGCCAGCGCGTCGACAAGGCGAGCAAGGTCCTCATCGCCCGCGAACTCAATGGTGATACGCCCCTTCTTCGCTCCGCGTGTCACCTTGACGCGAGTGTCAAAGGCATCGGAAAGACGAGTTGAAAGCGCCGGGAGAGGGGTACTCCGAGCACGCAAGACCTTCGGCTGCCCCGATCCCGGCTCAGGTTCCTCATGAAGCGCGACGAGTTCTTCCGTGGCACGCACCGACAGTCCTTCGGCCACCACACGCTGAGCGAGTCGCTCCATCTCCGCCGCATTGGGGAGACCCAGAAGCGCGCGGGCATGGCCTGCTGAAATGACATTTGCTGCGAGCCGGCGCTGCACCAACGGTGGTAGTTTCATGAGACGCAACGTGTTGGAGATCTGGGAACGCGACCGGGCAATCCGCTCGGAGAGCTCCGCGTGAGTGCACTGGAAGTCCTCCAGCAGCTGCTGGTAGGCCGCCGCCTCCTCCAAGGGGTTGAGCTGGACTCGGTGCAGGTTCTCCAAGAGCGCGTCACGCAGCAGATCGACGTCGTCGGTGTCTCGAACGACCGCCGGAATCGTCTCCAGCCCGGCTTCCTTGGAAGCACGAAGACGACGCTCACCCATAATGAGCTCATACCGAAGTTCCTCTCCCGGAGCAGTCGGCACCTGGCGCACCACAATCGGCTGCAGCAGACCCACTTCAGCAATCGAGGCCGCCAGCTCGGCAATGTCGTCCTCGTCGAAGACCTGACGGGGCTGACGGGGGTTCGGGTGAATCAACCCCACCGGAATCTCAGCAAAACGGGCACCCGGAACAGGAACAAGGTCATCCGCGTCCGTTTCCACCGCCTCATTCTCACCATCGGCCTCGTCGGGTGCCTCAGTTCGAGTGTCAGGCGACGCCGCCGGCAGGTCCTCCTCAGTCTGCTCCCTCTCAGAGCCCGAGTCACCATGATCGGCAATGGCGGAATGCTCCTCCTCCGTTTCACGTGAAACATCGGGAACCACTGGCGTTGATTCCGGTTGTGGAACTGACTCCGAAGCAACCTTGTTCTGAATCTCTTCGACCGTGGAGGCCTCGTGCGAAGGCTCCTCCACCGCAGCAGGTGCTGCCTTGGATGTCTGCTTAGTCGCTTGCTTCGGGGCGGTCGACGCGGTCCGCTTCGGGACGGCAGCGGAAGACGACTTCTTCGCAGTCCTCTTCTCCGTCACCTGAGCGGGAGCCGTCGAATCCGCTGTGGTTTCACGTGAAACCGACTTCGTCTGCTTGCTCTGAGCGGTGGTCTTGGATGCGGTCGTCGAGCGAGTCGAGCGACTCTTGGATCCACGCTTCCGCTGAGACGGAGCCAGGAGAGTGGCAGTCAGATCGCGAGTACTGCGCGCCTCGGAGGCCAGCTCAGGCTCCTCAGCGACATGCTCGGCCTGAGCGGCCGCATCCTCATCACGTGACTCGTCCTTCCGCGAGTCGGGGAAGAACACATCGGAAGGACGAGACGCAGCAGGTACTTTCTCCTTCTGCGCCTCCGGAATCAGCGCCTGCAGACCTCGTCCCAGTCCGCGCCGTTTCTGAGCCATCAGGCTTCCTCGCCTTCAATTCGGGGAGCGCCCCGCAGAGCGACCTCACGAGCCATTTTCTTGTACGCAATTGCGCCGGTGGACCGGGGATCCCAGAACACCACAGGAGCACCGAAGGAGGGGGCCTCGGCAACACGGATGGAACGTGGCACCTTGGTGTCCAGCGTCGCATCAGGGAAATAGGAACGAACTTCGGACTCCACCTCACGGGCCAGGGTGGTGCGTCCGTCAAACATGGTGAGCACAATCATCGAGACTCCCAGTCCCGGATTGTGAATGCGTGCGATCCTGTCAATGGAGCGCGTCAACAGGGCGAGGCCTTCGAGAGCGTAGTACTCGGCCTGCATCGGAATCAGAACCTCGTCAGCAGCGACGAAGGCGTTGATCGTCATAATGCCGAGGCTCGGCGGGCAATCGATGATGACGTAGTCAAGGGACTCCAGACCATCCGTTTCACGTGAAACCAGGTAGTCCACCAGGGCGCGCCGCAGACGTGACTCACGCTCAGCCGTGGAGATGAGCTCTATCTCAACCGCAGCCACGTCAATGGTCGCAGGCACACACCACAGGGACTCGCAGAATCGCGTCTTGGTGACGACGTCCTTGATGGGCATGGTATCAACGAGGACGTCGTAGATGGAGGCGCTGTCCTCATCATGCTCCACCCCCAGCGCTGTGGAGGCATTTCCTTGCGAGTCGGCGTCGATGACCAGGACCTGCAGCCCGCCTTCAGCCAAAGCCGCTGCAAGATTCACCGCGGTCGATGTCTTTCCGACGCCGCCTTTCTGGTTGGCGACTGCGATGACACGAGTCCGCTCGGGATGTGGGAACTCTCCACCCGCTACCTCGTCTAACGCGAGGTGCTCGGCCTGGAGCTGATCGAAGATAGACGATCCGGACAAACCTGCTTCTCCTCGGACGGCGACCCAACAGCCCGAGCCAGTCGGGCAGTTACGAGTCTACGCGAGCAGGTCGATCCTTACGTGTTACACCGAACGCGCGCCGTATCTCAACGGTTCTTCGGGCGGCGAATCTCAACAACTGCTGTCGTTTCGTCACCGGCAGTAACGACCTCATGAACAACAGCGATTGATAACTTTGCCTTCTTAATGACATACTTGGCGTCGTCGACCTCGTCCTGAGCCCGCATGCCCTTGAGGGCGAGCAGGGCACCCCCCGGTCGGAGCAATGGCGCCGTCAACCGCACCAGCTTGGACAGGTTCGCCACCGCGCGAGCCGTCACCACGTCATAGCGGTCCTTGACCTTCTCGGCCCGAGCCCGCCGAATGGTCACATTGTCCAGGTCCAGCTCCTCGACGACGTCGGAGAGCCACTGAGTGCGCCGCTCCATCGTCTCAATGAGCGTCACATCGAGGTCGGGGCGCAGCAGCGCGACGACGATACCGGGAAAGCCGGCCCCGGACCCCACGTCGGCCACGCTTCCCCGGGCCGGCAGGAAGGGGACCACGGCAGCCGAGTTCACGATGTGCCGGGTCCACAGGCGGGGAAGCTCGCGCGGCCCGACCAGACCGCGCAGCTCACCCTCCTCAGCGAGCATCTGCGCGAAGTGCTCCGCCGCGGAGAAGGAGACCCCGAAGATCTCCCGCATCTCCGCCGTCGGCTCCTCCACCTGGGCCCGCTGCTCCTCACTCATGCTCAGGCCTGCTCCGCAGCGGAGTCGTCAGCCGCGTCCTCGTCAACGCCCTCCTCATCGGCGGGCAGGACCACGACGTAGCGGTGCGGCTCAGCGCCCTCGGACTCGGAGACCAGCCCGGCGGCGGCGACGACGTCGTGACACACCTTGCGCTCGAAGGGGTTCATCGGCTCGAGGCTGACGGCCTCTCCCGAGGTGAGGACCTTGGTGACCGCCTCCTGAGCGACCTTGGTGAGCTCGATACGACGATCAGCACGGTAGCCGTTGATGTCGAGCATGAGCCGGGAGCGGTTGCCGGTGCGCGCCTGAACCGCGAGACGGGTCAGCTCCTGAACGGCTTCCAGCACCTCCCCGTCGCGTCCAACGAGGTCGGCGAGCTCACGCTCGTCACCCTCCTCGGAGGCGACCACGGCGATGGAGGCGCGCCCGTGATCAATGTCGATATCGATGTCACCGCCCAGGTCGGCGATGTCGAGGAGCTCCTCGAGGTAGTCGGCGCCGATCTCACCCTCCTCCTCGAGGCGCGAGACGGTACTGCTCACGGCGTCCTGCGCTGACTGGTGAGAGGAGTCGTTATTGTGCTGCTCGCTCATAATGTCATCCGTATCTGTGATGGGAACCGGGTTATCTCACCGCTGAGCACGCTTCAGCGGTTGTGCTTCTTCTTGGCCTGGGCCTTGCGTCGGGCCGCGGCCTCGCGACGCTGACGGGCTCGGCGCTCATATCGACGTCGGGCGATCTCCTCATCGCTGAGGCCGCCGCTCTTGGACGAGGTCGATTCCTTCTCCTCGTCTGCGTCCTCGAGCTGTTCGACGTCGGAGTCATTGGTGACGTTGGTGACGTCCTCGCTGCGGGACTCGCCCTGACCGCCTGACTTCTTCTGCCGGTTCTTGCGCACCGGCTGCACCCGCTGGCCTCCGGTACGCCCCTCGGCCTCGGCCTTGGCGATCGCCTCAGCCCGTTCCTCCTCCTCCAGGGAGGGCAGTCCCTTGCGCGCCCGCTTGGCATTGATCCGGGCGCGGTACTTCTTCTCAGCCTCGCTGCCGGGTGCGGGCATGTTGCGGATGGTGAAGAACTGCTGGCCCATGGTCCACAGGTTGGAGACGACCCAGTAGACGAGCACACCGATCTGGAAGTTGACGCCGGAGACGGCGAAGATCACCGGCATCACGTACAGCATCATCCGTTGGGAACGGATCATGGGGTTGTCGGAATTGAGGGACTCCGTCGACATGTTCTTCATCGACAGCTGCGCCATGGTGTACCACTGCGTCACCGACATGATGATGATCATGACGACCGTGACGATCTTGACCTGTGTGTCGGAGCTGCTCATGAAGGAGGAGGACAGGCTGGCTCCCAGGACGCTGGAGGCCTGGACCTGCTCGGCCAGCTGCTGCGTGAGCGGACCGATCGCAGGATGGCCGTTGGCGACGGCGCCCAGTGAGGCCAGCACGCGGAACAGGGCGAAGAAGATGGGCATCTGCACCAGGATCGGCAGGCAGGAGGCCAAGGGATTGGTCCCGTGCTTGCGATAGAGCGCCATCATCTCCTCGTTCATGCGCTGGCGCGACTCGGGATCCTTCTTGCCCTTGTACTTGGCCTGAAGCGCCTGCATCTCCGGCTGGAGGAGCTGCATCCCGCGCGAGGCTCGGATCTGCTTGACGAACAGCGGCATGATGAGCAGCCGCACCACGATCGTCAGACCGATGATGGACAGCACCCAGGCAATACCCGGTCCTTCGGGGAACCCGATGAGGACCAGGGCCTTGTGGATCGTGACCATGACCCAGGCCACGGCCACCTTGAGGGGCCACAGCAACGTGTCCATCCGTACTCCTTGTATGAGGGTTCTCGTGCGAGAGGTATCAGTGTGGGCTCAGGGTCTGAGCCGGCATCATGTCCACCGGTTCAGCGGCGTCGGTCAGGGGTCCTCGACCATGAACCTCGGAATGTCACGGGGGTGGTGGTACCGCCACTGTCCCTTATCCGGGACGTGGTCGACTCCACCCGGGGTCAACGGGTTGCATCGAAGCAGCCGCCACAGGGCCAGCAGCATGCCCTTGATCGGACCGTGCACCTCCAGCGCCGTGACGGCATAGGCCGAGCACGTGGGGTGGTAACGACAGGAGGCCGGCAGGGCCGGAGAGATGAAGCGCTGGTAGAAACGCACCGGAGCCACGAGGACTCGCGTCGCCCATCCGCTCATCGCTCACCCGCGACCGGCCGGCTCATTGCCGGCGCCTTCGGTCTGACGCTCCCGGCACCGGCTCAGAAGCCGATCCAGGTCCCGTCCCAAGGTGCTGCTGTCGGCGCCGTCGGCACCCGCCAGTCCGCGCACGACGACGCGGGCTCCCGGTTCCAGGGAACCGATCCGCTGCGCCATGAGGGCTCTGACCCGGCGCTTGACGCGGTTGCGGCGGGTCGCCAGCGGGACCTGCTTCTTGGGCACGACGACGCCGACGAGAGCCGGGGAGTCATCCCCTCTCCCGCCGGCGTGGTAGTGCACGACCAGCCTGCGGTTCCCGCAGCGCGTACCCCGACGAATCGCGGTAGTGAAGTCCTCACCCCGCGCTAATCGGTGCGCCGCGCCGAGCACCTCAGGCGGCGAGGCGAGCGCGGCCCTTGCGGCGCCGCGAAGCGAGGACGGCGCGGCCTGCGCGGGTGGACATGCGCTTGCGGAAGCCGTGCACCTTGGCACGACGACGGTTGTTCGGCTGGTAGGTCCGCTTGCTCACGGGCTTAACTCCTGCTTGAGGTGATCGGAACAGTGCATCGCGAGGTTCGCGGCGCTGTCGCTCGTGCGGCTGCCCCATGGTTCGGGACCTGACTCCGCGCGAACGTCTGCAACAGCCTACGTTTGGCCCTCTTGCCGGTCAAACGAATGTGACCGACTGTGACCACTGTGACCGGTGGCGTCATCCACATCCTCTCCACACTCCGTCCACAACCGGGACCGGTTCGTGTCCACGGCTGTGGGAAGCGGTGCGTCCACAGCCTTGCGGATATGTGGATAACTCCTTGACCTGTGCATACCGTCTCGAAAGCCCTGTCAATGACGACACATCTGTCATTCCGCGGGCTGGCGGCGCATGATCGAAACCATCCATACCTACTGTTTTCAGAGTTTATTCTGAACATTTCCTGTGAGTCATCGCTCTGTGTGTCCCCAGGTGTGGACAAGGCTGTGGAGAACCAGCATGATGGGACGCCTGGTCAGGACCTTCCGGTTCGCCAGTTCCACACAGCCCTGTCATCATCGACGCAGGGCCCCGGCCGGCGTCGGTCGGGCTGCAGTCACCGGGTTCACCAACCATGCCGATCAGGAGTCCGTCGTGCCCGACGCCGCCAATACCAAATGGCTCTCAGCCCTTGAGGTGCTCTCCAGCTCCGGAGAGCTGGGACAGGGCAAGATGTCCATGATTCGCATGACCCACCTCATCGACGTCGACGGCACGCTCGTCCTCGTCGTCGGATCGGCCTTCGCCAAGGACATCGTCGAGCAGGCACGTGCTCCCATCAGCGCCGCCA
The DNA here is from genome assembly GCF_001929375.1 of Actinomyces oris. Lineage (GTDB taxonomy): Bacteria > Actinomycetota > Actinomycetes > Actinomycetales > Actinomycetaceae > Actinomyces > Actinomyces oris_B. The sequence goes on from NZ_MSGO01000062.1 coordinate 9,489, forward strand.
TCAGCCAGGTCTGGGGACGCCCCATGCCCATGGAGGTCACGGTCGACACCTCCTCGGAGGCCTCGCGCGCGCCCATGCCCCCGGTGGCTCCCGAACCCGTCAACCTGGCGACCGTCGCCCCCGCACCGGCATCCTCCCCGTCCCCCTCGGTCCCGCCCCAGCCGTCGGGGCCCTCCACCGGGTCGGCCATACCCACTGTGCCCACTGTGCCCGCCGCACCAACGGTGCCCGCTTACGGTGAGCAGTTCTCCGAGTCCTCGCCCTACTCGGCGAGCGCCCCGTCACCGATGTCTCACGCCCAGGCCTCCGCATCCTCGGCGCCGTCGACGATGTCGGGTTCCCTTCCCCCCAGGTCAGGACTTCCCGGCACCTACAGCCCCGGGAGCACCCTCCTCCAGAACTCCAGCGGCCTGCTGACGCCCACGGCCGCCCACGACGTCTCCCAGCTCAATCCGAGATACACCTTCGACACCTACGTCACCGGCTCCTCCAACCGCTTCGCCCACGCCACGGCACTGGCTGTCGCCGAGGCCCCGGCCCGCGCCTACAACCCCCTGTTCATCTACGGCGGCTCCGGCCTGGGCAAGACGCACCTCCTGCACGCCATCGGCCACTACGCCCAGACCCTCAACCCGGGAATCCGCGTCAAGTACGTCAACTCCGAGGTCTTCGTCTCCGACTTCATCGCCTGCGTGCGCGACGGCAACCAGGACGACGGCCGTATGGAGGGCTTCAAGCGACGCTACCGCGAGGTCGACATCCTCCTGGTCGACGACATCCAGTTCCTCCAGGGCAAGGAGTCGACCCTCGAGGAGTTCTTCCACACCTTCAACTCCCTGCACTCCTCGGGCAAGCAGGTGGTCCTCACCTCCGACCAGCCCCCCAAGGCCCTCGGCGGGCTCGACGAGCGCCTGCGCTCCCGCTTCGAGTGGGGCCTGCTGGCCGACGTCCAGCCCCCGGACCTGGAGACCCGCATCGCGATCCTCTCCCGCAAGGGCACCGCCGAGGGTCTCGACCTGCCCCTCGACGTCCTGGAGTACATCGCCTCGCGCATCACCACCAACATCCGCGAGCTCGAGGGCGCGCTCATCCGCGTGACGGCCTTCGCCTCACTCAACAAGCAGCCCGTCGACCAGACCCTGGCCGAGATGGTCCTCAAGGACATCATCTCCGACCCCGAGGGCCAGGAGATCACGACCTCCCTCATCATGGCGCAGACCGCCGACTACTTCGGCATCACCATCGACGACCTGTGCTCGGCCAACCGCTCACGCACCATGGTCTCGGCCCGCCACATCGCCATGTACCTGTGCCGCGAGCTCACCGACCTCTCCCTGCCCAAGATCGGGCGGGAGTTCGGCGGACGCGACCACACCACCGTCATGAGCGCGGACAAGAAGATCCGCACCCTCATGGCCGAGCGGCGCTCCACCTTCAACCAGGTCACCGAGCTGACCAGCCGCATCAAGCAGGCCGCCCAGTCTCCTGCCTGACCCGACGACGGGACACAACATTCACGCGGCAGGCAGATGTGGTCCGGTGAAGGTGCCCGAAGGCGTGGACGGGTCTGGCGGGAGCGCCGCGAGGAACGAGCGGCGCGGATGGTTGCCAAGAGTGCCTTCACCGGACCACATCAACCACCGCTGTGGACGGGGCTGAGGACGGCACGTGGAGGAGTGAGCGTGTCGCTGTGGAGGTAGCGCACCCCCGCTGTGGAATGACATGGATGTCATGCGCTCCCTCCACCGGGACGGTGCCTGACTCACCAGAACCACCCACGTGTCATTCCCCAGCTCCATTGGCGTCATGACGGCGAAAGATCCTGTTATCCCCAGCATCCACACGTGCTACTACACCTACAAACCCAAATGACATGACATCGCGAAGCACGATCGGCCAACGAGGCCGGAACCGGACCAGCGGGCTCTTGTCATTCAGGGAGGCACATGGGAGGAGCATGGGTGATCGCTGGTGACAGAGTGACTCCCACGGACTACCGTCTACACTCTCGACCCAGGACCGCGTACCCAGCGACGCCGTTCCGATGACGACTATCCGCCGGTGACCTGCCGGCGCCCACGTTCCTTCCTCGGCTCAGGAGTGCCACGACGCCTGCTGACCGACCGACCACGATTGACGGAGGCACCTACCGTGAAGCTCAGGGTTGACCGAGACATCCTCGCCGAAGCCGTCACCTGGACTGCACGATCCGTACCCGCCCGCCCGCCGGTGCCCGTGCTCGCCGGAGTCAGGCTGGAGGCCAAGGGCTCCAGCCTGGTCCTGGCCTCCTTCGACTACGAGGTCTCGGCCCACTGCGAGGTGGCCGCCGACGTCGAGGAGGACGGCGTCGTCCTCGTCTCCGGACGGCTCCTGGCCGATATCGCCAAGTCGCTGCCGAACAAGCCCGTCGACCTGGAGGTCGAGGGCAACAAGGTCGCCGTCTCCTGCGGATCGGCCCGTTTCTCCCTGGCGGCCATGGCCGCCGACGACTACCCGGCGCTGCCGGTCATGCCCGCCGTCGCCGGAACGATCGACGCCCACGACCTGGCCCGCGCCGTCGGCCAGGTCTCCATCGCCGCCTCCCGCGACGACACCCTGCCCCTGCTCACCAGCGTCCAGATCGAGGTCGAGGGCAGCTCGCTGGTCCTCATGGCCACCGACCGCTACCGCCTGGCCATGCGGGAGCTGACCTGGTCGCCGTCCAACACCGAGCTGTCCACCACGGCCCTGCTCAAGGCCCGCACCCTGTCCGACGTCGCCAAGTCCCTGACCTCCTCGGGCGACGTGACCGTGGCCCTCAGCAGCGAGTCGGCCGCCTCCAGCCTCATCGGCTTCGAGGCCGGCGGCCGGCGCACCACCTCCCTGCTCACCGACGGCGACTACCCGCCGGTGCGCCGCCTCTTCCCGGAGACCACCTCGATCCACGCCACCGTGGGCACCGACGAGCTCATGGCGGCCGTGCGCCGCGTCAGCCTCGTCGCCGACCGCTCCACCCCCATCCACATGTCCTTCACCCAGGGCAACCTGGAGCTCGACGCCGGACAGGGCGACGACGCCCAGGCCACCGAGCAGCTCGTCGCCCACCTCGAGGGAGACGACATCTCCACCGCCTTCAACCCCGGCTACCTCCTCGACGGCCTGGGCGCCCTCAACCAGCCCTACGTCCGTCTCGACTTCACCCACGCCTCGAAGCCCGCGGTGCTCACCGGCATCGACTCCATCGGGGGCACCGAGGACTCCTCCTTCCGCTACCTGCTCATGCCGATCCGCTTCGGGGCCTGAGACCCGACGGTGCATGTACGTCTCTGACCTCTCCCTGGACGACTTCCGCTCCTACCGCAGCCTGGTGCTGTCCCTGGAGCCCGGCCCCTGCGCCTTCGTCGGCTCCAACGGGCAGGGCAAGACCAACCTGGTCGAGGCCATCGTCTATCTGGCGACGCTCTCCTCCCACCGGATCGGCGCGGACACCGCCCTGGTGCGACGGGCCGAACCGGGGCAGGCCCAGCCGGCCGGCGCCGTCGTGCGAGCCCGGGCCGTCCACGGGGAGAGACCCAGCGTCCTGGAGATCGAGATCATCGCCGGCAAGGCGAATCGGGCCCGCCTCAACCGGGGCGGCTGCCGGCCCCGTGACCTGCTCGGGGTGCTGCGCGCGGTCGTCTTCGCCCCCGAGGACCTCTCCCTGGTGCGCGCCGAGCCCGGGATCCGCAGGGGCTTCCTCGACGACCTGGCGGTCACGCTGCGCCCGGGCCTGGCCGGGGTGCGCGCCGAGCACGACAAGATCCTCGCCCAGCGCGCCAGCCTCCTGAAGTCCGCGCGCGCGGCCCGCTCCTCGACCGCCTCCATGCTCTCCACCCTGGAGGTCTGGGACGCCCAGCTCGCCGCGGCGGCCGCCCGGCTCATCGCCGCCCGGGTCGACGTCGTCCGACGCCTGCGCCCCTGGGTGGCCTCCGGCTACGAGACCGTCTCGGGGGCCTGCGGGCAGCGCTCCCGCGCTCAGATCGCCTACCGCTCGAGCCTGCTGACCCACGAGGGATCCCCGGAGCCCGACCCCCACGACGAGTCGGCCTGGCTCGCCGGCGAGGAGACGCTTCTCGATGAGGCCGCCCTGGCCACGCGCCTGGAGAGCGCCATGGGTGAGCTCCACGCCCGCGAGATCGATCGTGGCGCGAACCTCGTCGGCGCGCACCGCGACGACCTGAGCCTGTTCCTGGCCGGTCTGCCCGCCCGCGGATTCGCCTCCCACGGCGAGCAGTGGTCCCTGGCCCTGGCACTGCGCCTGGCCTCCTACGACATGCTGCGCACCGACATCGACGCCTACGGCGGGGACGGTGAGCCGGTACTCATCCTCGATGACGTCTTCGCCTCCCTCGACGAGCAGCGACGTCGGGCCCTGGCCCAGATGGTCGCCGGGGCCCAGCAGGTCCTGCTGACCGCCGCCGTCGACGACGACGTCCCCGCCGAGCTCGCCGGCGCCCGGTACCGCGTGGCCGACGGTGAGGTCACCCGTGGCTGAGCCCTCCGCGCCCACCGGCGACGGCCCGCTGCCCGATGTCCTGGCCCAGCGGGCCCTGACCCGCCAGCGCGCCCAGGCGTGGGAGAAGGGCGACAGCCGTGTCCCGGCCCGCAGGCTGCGCGAGCCCGCCGGCGGTTCCGGGGGCAATGACGCGCAGCAGGCGGCGCCCTGGGACCAGCGCCGCGAGCTGGCCCGCGCGCTGGGACAGAACCCGGACGACCCGGCCGACCGCGGCCCCGGGCTGGCGCGAGGCCGCGACCGTCCCGGCCCCACCCCCTTCGACCCCCGCACCGGGCAGCGCGAGCTGCGCCGCATGGTGGCCGACAACGGCTGGGCCGGAAAGCTCGCGGTGGCCGGCGTCGTCGCCCGGTGGCAGTCCGTCGTGGGCGAGCAGGTCGCCGAGCACTGCACCATCGAGTCCTTCGACGCCGGGCGCATCACCCTGCGCGCCTCGTCGTCGAGCTGGGCCCAGCAGCTCCGGCTCCTCCAGCCCACCATCGAGGCCAGGATCGTCGAGGCCCTGCGCTCGGGGCCCGGCGGCCGCCAGGCCGGAGGGATCAGCACCGGCGACGGGGTGGAGCTGCGGATCCTGGGGCCGGCCGGCCCGTCCTGGAAGCGCCGCGGAGTGGGCCTGCGCGGTACCCGTGGTCCGCGCGATACCTACGGATAGTGGAAGCGCGGGTATCATTGTCAACGCACCGGCCGCAGCCGTCGTCGTCGGAAAGACACGGAGCGGGTGCCAGGCGCCGGGCGGCGCGGTGACCCATACGAGACAGAGGTGACCACGGGCACGCTCCCAGCTGCTCACGGCGCAGCGGTTCACGGGCCCGTCTACGCTAGAATGCGGTGAAACCGCCCAAGGTGCGCCCAGGGCCGTCCTGATGTACCCACCTACGTGTGCGCACGATCCTCCTCAGGATCGTCGTGTGAAGGGCCTGGACGGAGACATCGGACCACCGAGGTCCCGATGCGCACAGATTGAGGAGCAACTGACACGTGTCTGACCAGGACGCCACTGTGAATCACGATTACGGAGCCTCGGACATCACCGTCCTCGAAGGGCTCGAAGCGGTCCGGAAGCGCCCCGGCATGTACATCGGTTCCACCGGTGAGCGGGGCCTGCACCACCTCGTCTACGAGGTCGTCGACAACTCCGTCGACGAGGCCCTGGCCGGCTACTGCGACCACATCGAGGTCACCATCCTGGCCGACGGCGGCGTGCGCGTCAGTGACAACGGCCGCGGCATCCCGGTCGACGAGCACCCCACCGAGCACAAGCCCACCGTCGAGGTCGTCATGACGATCCTGCACGCCGGCGGCAAGTTCGGAGGCGGCGGCTACGCCGTCTCCGGCGGTCTGCACGGCGTGGGCATCTCCGTGGTCAACGCCCTGTCCACCCGGGTGGACACCGAGGTCCGCCGGCAGGGCTTCGTGTGGCGCATGTCCTTCGCCGACGGCGGCCGCCCCATCACCGAGCTCGTCAAGGGCGAGACCACCGAGTCCACCGGCACCACCCAGACCTTCTACCCGGACCCCAGCATCTTCGAGACGGTCGACTTCGACTACGAGACGCTGCGTCGTCGCTTCCAGCAGATGGCCTTCCTCAACAAGGGCCTGCGCATCACCCTGACCGACGAGCGCCTCGGCGTCCAGGACGTCGGCGACGAGATCGCCGGGGACGACTCCGCCCCCGACGCCCCCGAGGTCGGCTTCCGCACCGACTCCTACTGCTACGAGCACGGCCTGAGCGACTACGTCGCCTTCCTCAACAAGTCCAAGAAGGCCGAGCTCATCCACCCCGAGATCATCGACTTCGAGGCCGAGCAGTCCCTGGGCGAGACCCACTCCATCAGCCTGGAGATCGCCATGCAGTGGACCAGCGCCTACTCCGAGTCGGTCCACACCTACGCCAACACGATCAACACCACCGAGGGCGGCACCCACGAGGAGGGCTTCCGCACGGCGCTGACCACCCTGGTCAACAAGTACGCCCGGGACAAGGGCCTGCTCAAGGAGCGCGACGACAACCTCACCGGCGACGACATCCGTGAGGGACTGACCGCCGTCATCTCCGTCAAGCTCTCCGAGCCGCAGTTCGAGGGCCAGACCAAGACCAAGCTCGGCAACACCGAGGCGCGCACCTTCGTCCAGCAGACGGTCTACGCCCAGCTCGGCGACTGGCTGGACTCCCACCCCGGCGACGCCCGCGCCATCATCACCAAGGCCTCCCAGGCCGCCGCCGCGCGCCTGGCCGCCCGCAAGGCCCGCGAGGCCACCCGCCGCAAGGGCGTCCTGGAGTCCGCCTCCATGCCGGGAAAGCTGCGCGACTGCTCCTCGAAGAACGCCGCGGACTCCGAGATCTTCATCGTCGAGGGCGACTCCGCCGGCGGCTCCGCCGTCGGCGGCCGCGACCCCGAGCACCAGGCGATCATGCCGATCCGCGGCAAGATCCTCAACGTGGAGAAGGCGCGCCTGGACCGGGCCCTGTCCTCCGACACGATCCGCAGCCTCATCACCGCCTTCGGCACCGGAATCGGCGAGGACTTCGACATCGCCAAGCTGCGCTACGGCAAGATCGTCATCATGGCCGACGCCGACGTCGACGGCCAGCACATCGCCACCCTTCTGCTGACCCTCCTGTTCCGCTACATGCGCCCGCTCATCGAGCACGGCCACACCTACATCGCCATGCCGCCGCTCTACCGGCTCAAGTGGTCCAACGCCGAGCACGAGTTCGCCTACTCCGACGCCGAGCGCGACAAGCTCCTGGCCGCCGGACAGGAGAAGGGCCGCCGCCTGCCCAAGGACGGCGGGATCCAGCGCTACAAGGGTCTGGGCGAGATGAACGACCACGAGCTGTGGGAGACGACCATGGACCCCACGACCCGGATCCTCAAGCAGGTCACGCTCGATGAGGCCGCCGACGCCGACGAGACCTTCGCGATCCTCATGGGCGACGACGTCGAGCAGCGGCGCTCCTTCATCCAGCGCAACGCCTCCGACGTCCGCTTCCTGGACATCTGAGCGGCACCGAGCCACACGTGAACCGCCGGCCCGCTGCCGGCGACCTCCTCTGAACACGAAGGAATCCTGTGAGCGACGAAGTTGAAGAGATCATCGGCGACGAGGGAGCGACGAATGTGGCCGCCCCCGAGCGCATCCAGCCGGTCGACCTCCAGATGGAGATGCAGCGCTCCTACCTCGACTACGCGATGAGCGTCATCGTGGGCCGGGCCCTGCCCGACGTGCGCGACGGGCTCAAACCGGTCCACCGCCGCGTCCTGTACGCCATGTACGACGGCGGCTACCGCCCCACCGCCTCCTTCTCCAAGTCCTCCCGCATCGTCGGCGACGTCATGGGGACCTACCACCCCCACGGCGACAGCGCCATCTACGACGCCCTGGCCCGCCTGGTCCAGTGGTGGTCGCTGCGCTACCCGCTGGTGGCCGGCCAGGGGAACTTCGGCACCCCCGGCAACCTGGGGCCCGCCGCCCCCCGGTACACCGAGTGCAAGATGGCGCCCCTGGCCATGGAGATGCTCCGGGACATCGACGAGGACAGCGTCGACTTCCAGGACAACTACGACGGACGCAACCAGGAGCCGGTCATCCTGCCGGCCCGCTTCCCCAACCTCCTGGTCAACGGCTCCGAGGGCATCGCCGTCGGCATGGCCACGCGCATCCCGCCGCACAACCTGCGCGAGGTCGCCCGCGGAGCCCAGTGGTACCTCGAGCACCCCGACGCCTCGCGCGAGGAGCTGCTCGACGCCCTCATCGAGCGGATCCCCGGACCCGACTTCCCCACCGGCGCCACCATCCTGGGCCGGCGGGGCATAGAGGACGCCTACCGCACCGGCCGCGGATCCATCACCCAGCGGGCCGTGGTCAATGTCGAGGAGATCCAGGGCCGCCAGTGCCTCGTGGTCACCGAGCTGCCCTACCAGGTCAACCCCGACAACCTGGCCGACAAGATCGCCCAGCTCGTGCGCGACGGCCAGGTCACCGGCATCGCGGACATCCGTGACGAGACCTCCGGGCGCACCGGTCAGCGACTGGTCATCGTCCTCAAGCGCGACGCCGTCGCCAAGGTGGTCCTCAACAACCTCTACAAGCGCACCCAGCTCCAGGACAACTTCCCGGCCAACATGCTCGCCCTGGTCGACGGGGTGCCGCGCACCCTGAGCCTGGACGGGTTCGTGCGCCACTGGGTCGCCCACCAGATCGACGTCATCGTGCGCCGCTCCCGCTTCCGCCTGCGCAAGGCCGAGGAGCGCCTCCACATCCTCGAGGGCCTGCTCAAGGCGATCGACGCCCTCGACGCCGTCATCGCCCTCATCCGGCGCTCGCCCACCACCGAGGAGGCCCGCACCGGCCTCATGGGCCTGCTGGACGTCGACGAGGCCCAGGCCGAGGCCATCCTCTCCCTCCAGCTGCGCCGTCTGGCCGCCCTGGAGCGCCTCAAGATCCAGGAGGAGTCCGAGGAGCTGCGCGCCCGCGTCAAGGACCTGCGCGAGATCATCGCCTCCCCGGAGCGCCAGCGGGGCATCGTCTCCGACGAGCTGGCCGAGATCGTCGAGAAGTACGGCGACGAGCGCCGCACCCGGATCGTGCCCTTCGACGGTGAGATGAGCATGGAGGACCTCATCCCCGAGGAGGACGTGGTCGTCACCATCACCCGGTCCGGCTACGCCAAGCGCACCCGTACCGACTCCTACCGCTCCCAGCACCGCGGCGGCAAGGGCATCCGCGGGGCCACGCTGCGCGAGGACGACGTCGTCGACCACTTCTTCGTCACCACGACGCACCGCTGGCTGCTGTTCTTCACCAACTACGGCCGCGTCTACCGCGCCAAGGGCTACGAGCTGCCCGAGGGCGGGCGCGACTCCAAGGGTCAGCACGTGGCCAACCTCCTGGCCTTCCAGCCCGGTGAGGAGATCGCCCAGGTCATGGAGCTCCAGGACTACGACCAGGCCGACTACCTGGTCCTGGCCACCCGCCGCGGCCTGGTGAAGAAGACCCGCCTGAGCGAGTACAACTCCAACCGCTCCGGCGGCGTCATCGCCATCAACCTGCGCCAGGACGAGGAGGGCAACTACGACGAGCTCGTCTCCGCCCGGCTCCTGAGCACCGGGCAGGACCTCCTGCTGGTCTCCCGCGCCGGCCAGTCCCTGCGGTTCCACGCCGACGACGACACCCTGCGCCCCACGGGCCGGGCCACCAGCGGCGTCACCGGCATGCGCTTCCGCGAGGACGACTACCTGCTGGCCATGGACGTCGTCGACCCCTCCTGGCAGGACGCCGACCTGTTCGTCGTCACTGAGGGCGGCTACGCCAAGCGCACCAACGTCGTCGACTACCCCGTCAAGGGCCGCGGCGGGCTGGGCGTCAAGGTCGCCAACCTCGTCGAGGCGCGCGGCAACCTCGTGAGCGCCCTGGTGACCGACTCCGGCGACGAGGTCCTGTGCATCATGGCCTCGGGCAAGGTGGTCCGCTCCGCCGTCGTCGAGGTCTCGCGCACCGGCCGGACCACGCAGGGCGTGACTTTCGCCAAGCCCGACGCCGGAGACCGCATCATCGCGGTGGCCCGCAGCACCGAACGGGACATGGAGGAGGCAGTTGATGCCGCCGATGGTGCCGATAGCGCCCCGAGTGCCGAGTCGGCGGACTCCACCGGCCAGGCTCACGTGCCCCCGGAAGGTGACACTGGCGACTCTCCTGCGGACTCAGCGGCGGACACGGTAGCGTTGGAAGACAACGAGAGTGAGGTCGAAGCATGAGCCAGCCGGTTTCCATGTCCCCTGACGGTGGGCAGTCCGCAGGTGCCGCATCCATTGTGGGTGGCGCGGATGCCTCCGGCAGTGCGTCGGGCGGCAAGAGCAAGAAGAGCAAGAAGACCATCGCCGGGCCGCGCCGCGTGCGTCTGGCCCTGACCCGGGTCGACCCCTGGTCAGTGATGAAGGCGAGCTTCCTGCTCAGCTTCGCCGCGGGCATCATGCTCATCATCGCCACGGCGGTCGTGTGGTTCATGCTCGACGCCATGCACGTCTTCTCCACCATCGAGGATCTCGTCAAGACGGTTGCCGGTGAGCGCTCCAACACCTTCTCCGCGATCGTGGCCTACCTCGAGCTGCCGCGGGCCCTGGCCGTCTCCACGATTATCGCCGTGGTGGATATCGTGCTGATGACCGCCCTGACCACACTGGGCGCCTTTCTCTACAACATCACCGCCACCCTCGTTGGTGGGATCCATCTCACGCTTGCGGACGAGTGATCGGATTTGGTCTCTCATGGCCGGGCAGGTTAATCTTCTCCGGTCGCAAGGGCCTATAGCTCAGTTGGTTAGAGCGCATCCCTGATAAGGATGAGGTCGCTGGTTCGAGTCCAGCTAGGCCCACCGTCCGCGGTGAGACGATGAGGAGGTTTCATGAGGAACCGTGCAGTCGTATCAGCCGCGGTCTTTTCGTTCCTGGCCGCCGCGGGTTATGCCGCGTGGCTCAGGTTCGAGGCGGCCCGCATGGAGCGGGCCGCGTGGGCAGAGGTCACCGACCCCGTTGACTAGCAGCTGACGGGACTGGTGATCACCCTCCCCGAGGGGCCATGGCGCAATTGGTAGCGCACCTGCTTTGCAAGCAGGGGGTTACGGGTTCGAGTCCCGTTGGCTCCACCACTTACTTCCTCGTATTCTCTCCTCCCCGGGGCGCCCCATTGATAGTGGTCGGTCTCGGGGAAACGTGCTCAGTGCCGTCGTTCCGCAGAAGAATCGGGACGAGGAAGACGACGACCCGCAACAGTGTCGGCTATCGTGAAGGCCTCCTCCAGTGTTGGCATGTGTCCCAGGTAGTTGTGCCGGTACAGACCTGTACCGATCATCATGTCCACGCTCGTCTCAGCCTCCGGTCCCTTCCAGGAGGCCTGCTCGATAGCGCGCTGGACGGCCTCGATCGCGGCGTCGCGCAGGGGGCTGATGACTCGTTCACGGTAGAGACGAGCGGTCTCGGGCCGGTTGACGAGCTCGAGGGCCAGCTGCGGCAGGGCACTGGCCAGGGGCGAGCTGATGAGCAGTGCGTGTGCACGGACGACGATCTGGGCCAGGTCGACGAGTGGGTCATCGCTGATGACGACTTTCCTGTCTCCCAAGGCATTGTCGACGGCGGCGACGGCGAGATCCGTCAGTGAGGGCCATCGCCGGTAGATCGTTGACTTCGGGACTCCGGCGCTGCGGGCGACGTCATCAACCCGTAGACCTCGAAACCCCTTCTGAGTGAGCAAGGACGTGGTGGCCTGAAGGATCCGCTGATCAACAGTGGTGTCTCGAGGACGTCCACCACGGCCGCCTGCGCGGTTCTCCGCCGAAGGTCTACTCATCTGCACTTCTCCTTGACGGGAAGTCTGGCAGAGCCGGCGAGGAAGCGCTACTATTGGTTACGCAACTATCAGTATCGAAACTGGAGGTGACGACATGGACTCCGTCTCGCTGGTAACCGGGGGTCTGTTCTTCTCATGGCTGGCTCACGACCTCGAGGAGGTGGCCACCATGCCCGGCTGGACGCATCCGGTCTTCGATAAGATCCCCTTCCTGCCCGAGGACATCCGGCGTCATGGCTGCTCGCGTGAGTACGTCTATCTGGGGGTCAGTGTCATGGGCGTCCTCATGGCTATTGCTTCCATTGACGGCTACCGCACGCGCGGGCGTTCGTTCCTCTATCAGGCCGTGCTCTACGGCTACGGCATGCACACCTTCAGCCACCTGGCCACGGCGGCCCTCGCCCGGCGCTACACCCCGGGGTCGGCGACGGCGCTGCCGGTCGTCCTGCCCTTCTGGATCTTCGCGAAGCGGACGCTGCGAGCCCACGGGATCGAGGTGCGATCTCATCCATGGGTCATTCCCGCCTTCCCGGTCGTTGTCGGCAGTGCTCATGGGATCGCGTACATGATGACCAGAAGGTCGTCGAGAAGTAGAGGGACATCGTCATAAAGGAAAGTAACCTTGACCGAATGACAAGGCTCCTTTATACTCGAAAGTGAGCCGGACCGGCAATGCCATCCGGCCACTCTCGATGTCACCATTGGCGGAAGGCAGTCATGCTCGGTGATCGCAAAGCGGTTGTCTCCTACTCCATCCGATTTGGTATCGGTGCCGTTCTCTACTCCGTCGGCGTTTTTGTCGGATTGAGGTGGGCACGATCTCTGGGAGACAATCCCTGGCGCTTCGTCGTCGTACTACTTCCCATGGTTGGTGTTGTCATCTGTGCGTGGGCGATGATGCGATTAGCCCGGGAAGCGGATGAGATGCAGGCGAGAAAAGTGCTGGAAGCACTCGTCATCTCCGCCGCGGGGACGGTGATCACGTCGATCGCCTACAGCTTCTTGGAGGAAGTGGGAGCACCTCATATCAGCCTCATGTGGGTAACCGTTGTGTGGGCCTTCTTCTTCGGTGTCGGGATGCTGTGGTCCACCTGGCGGTACCGGTGAGGAATGACCTCAAGGTGCTGCGCGCCCAGCGCAGTTGGACTCAGGCCCGCCTCGCCGAGGAGCTGGGCGTCTCCCGCCAGACGGTCAACGCCCTGGAGGCCGGCCGCTACGACCCCTCCCTGCCCCTGGCCTTCGCCATTGCGCGCGTCTTCGGTCTGACCATCGAGGAGATCTTCTTCCCCGATGACGAGGCCTCCTAGGGCCTGTTATGTAAGTCGTTTGAGCCAGTGGTCGATGCTGGTGATGTGGGTGGTTGCTCGGTAGCGTACGGCTAGCTTGTCGTAGCGGGTGGCCAGGGCCCGGTGGTGCTTGAGGTGGCTGAAACCGCGTTCCACGGCGTTGCGGTCCTTGTAGGCGGCGGCGTCGAAGGCTGGTGGGCGCCCGCCGCGTGGGCCCCTGGCCTTGCGGTGGGCGGCCTGGTCGGCCTTGACCAGGATCGTGGCGAGGATGTGGTGGGCGCGCAGCCAGGCCCGGTT
>NZ_MSGO01000063.1 GCF_001929375.1 Actinomyces oris
GGGCGCCCCGGCGCCTCTGCAAGGGATGCCTGGCCCCCGTGCGTATGAGCTGGGGTTGTGGTGTGATTGCCTGGCTTCTATGCTGTAAACATGTCTACAGCAGTTCTGAGCGTTCGGTTACCAGAGGAGCTCAAGCGCCGGCTCGATGACCTGGGGAGTCAGACCGGTCGTCCGGCAACGTTCTATGTGCGTGAGGCCGTTGAGTCCTACATCGATGACTTGGAGTACGCGTACGCGCTGAAGGCGGAAGCGGAGGCGGTGCGGCGCGGTGAGATCAAGACGCGCCGCCTCGATGAGATCACGGCGGTTCTCGGCCTCGATGCCTGAGGCTGAAGGGGCGAGAACCCGCCCGGCCGACGACCTGGTGATCGCCGGGCTCGTCCCCATGAGCACGGTCGACTGGCCCGACCGCCTGACCGCGACCGTCTTCCTGCAGGGCTGCCCCTGGAACTGCTTCTACTGCCACAACCGGGACCTCATTCCGGTCCGCACGCCCGGCCAGGTGGCCTGGGAGGAGGTGCGTGCCCTGCTGCGCCGTCGGCGCGGGCTGCTCGACGGCGTCGTGCTCACCGGCGGTGAGGCTCTGCGCCAGGATGCCCTGGCCGACGCCGCCCGGGAGGTCATCGACATGGGCTTCCAGGTGGGGCTGCACACGGCCGGGCCCTACCCGCGGCGGCTGCGCGACATGGTCGAGGCCGGGCTCGTCGACTGGGTGGGGCTGGACATCAAGGCCCTGCCCGAGCACTACGGGCAGGTGGTCGGCCGGGCGAACGCGGCCACGAAAGCCTGGGAGAGCCTGGAGGTGCTCCTCGAGGCGGCCGGCCGTGGCGGGCCCGACTTCGAGGTGCGCACCACCGTGGTGCCCGGAGACGTGACGGCCGACGACGCCGTCGAGGTCGCCCGGCGGGTGCACTCAGCGGGGGCGCGGGTTTACGCCCTTCAGCAGGCCCGTGCCGAGGGGACGAGCGGCGAGTTCGACGTCGTGGCGCCCGGCTGGGACGGGATGTGCGAGCGCATGGCCGAGCGCATCGAGGCCCTGGGCTGGGACCGTTTCACCTACCGCCCGGCGTAGGGGGTTCAGCGGGCGGCGGTGCCCGCGGATGGCGGCATCCGCGCTGGTAGCCTCGAAGCATGAGCTACGACATCCTGATCTTCGAGCCGGGCGCGGTCACGGATGAGGGCTTTCCCCAGTGGTGGGATCGGGTCTCCCGGTGGGAGGAGCCGCATCGCTATGACAGTCTTGAGCGCGCCACCCCGGCGATCAGGTCCTTCTACCGTGACCTCATCAGCGCCTTCCCGCCGTTCAACGGCCCCGACGCGCTGACCGATGATGAGGCTGAAGCCCGCCTCGCTCAGGGGTTCCCGGTCACCGAGTACACCGTTGGCGGTGATTTCGTCTACGTCGGTGTCAGCTGGTCGGCCGCTGATGCGCTGGTGACGACTGTCGGCGAGCTTGCGTGGACGCATCGGCTCGCCGTGGCGTATGTCAGTGACGAGGGAGTGATCGTGCGCCCACCGGAACAACCGGTGCAGTCCGCCTCCAGCGTCCGGGTCGACTACGTCGTCCAGCATTCCATGAGGTGAATCCAGCTGCGTGAGCGCGGGTGGACTCACGCCACCTGACCTCGCCTGATCCCAGCAGCCATCACACTGCCGGCACGCCTGCGTCGCCGGGGCGGCTGGAACGGAGCGCGCCGCCGACACTCGCGGTCTGAAGGCCGGTGAGTCATCGGCGGGGTCGCTGTGGGGAGCGGTGTCCATGGTTGGTGGCGGGGCGGGCTTCTAGCCTCGAAGCATGAGCTACGACCTCCTGATCTTCGAGCCGGACTCCGCGACCGATGAGGACTTCCCCCGGTGGTGGAAGCAGGTGGTCGCTCAGTGGGACGAGCCGCGCGACTTCAGCACCATTGTCGGCGCCACCCCGGCGATCAGGTCCATCTACCGCGACCTCATCCGGGCCTTCCCGCCGATCAACGGCCCCGACTCGCTGAGTGAGGAGGAGCTTGAGGAGCGGGAGGCCGAAGGGCTGCCGGTGGCCGACTACACCATCGGCGTTGACTACATCTACATCAGTGTCGGCTGGTCGGACGCGAACGCGCTCGTCAAGACCGTCGGCCAGATGGCCTGGACGCAGCGGCTCGCGGTCGCCTACGTCAGCGAGGACAGCTCGATCCTCCGGCCGTAGCCGCGGGTGGGGCCTCGGGGCCCGCCGGATTACTCATGGGAGCGGATGGCTTGTCCGATACCTACCGATTGGTTAGGCTTCTCGTGTCCGCTGGAAGGGTTCCCGCATCAAAGGAGACGACCGTGAAACCCGCACGAGCAACCCAGCTCCTCATGACCGCAGGTCTTGCCGTGGCGACGGCCACCGCCTGCTTCCCGGTCCAGCCCCAGGGCGCAGGCCCGGGGGCTGCGACGCCGTCGACCAGCCTCAGCGCCGAGCAGGCATCCCCCGGCGGCCCAGCCGGCGTGGCGTCCTCGGCGACGCCGGCCGGTGACGCCTCCGCGTCAGCGGCACCGTCGTCGAGCATGGGGCAGCCGACCACTGCCGCCCCGTCCGGCGAACCCTCCGCCTCGCCGAGCGGGACCACGGCCTCCCCGTCCGACGCCGCAACCGCCTCGCCCTCGCAGCCCTCCGGGGGCTCGGGCCGGGGGCGCTCCGATGCCGAGATCAACGGCTGGAACGTCGACTTCTTCGAGGGCTTCGACGCCTCTATTGAAGACATTGGTTGGGAGCAATACGGCGATAGCCCCATCGATCCGGGAGCCATGGGCATGAGGCTGAGGAGGGACTCCTTCACCCAGAACGGCGAGCTCATCATCCGCACCCAGTACCAGAATGGTCACTGGAGCGCCGGTGGTGCCTCGACCAACAAGGTCTTCGCAGCCTCACGCGGCCGGTGGGAGGTGCGCGCCAAATTCCCCCGGGCAAAGGGCATCGGTTACGCCTTCCTGCTGTGGCCCGAGGACCAGGAGTGGCCGCCGGAGATCGACTTCGTCGAGGGGCGCTTCAAGGGCCCGCCGGTGGTGAGCACCTACCACTGGGGTGATGCCACTCCGAAGGGACACAAGCAGAAACAAGTGGGCCTCGACAACCCTGACATGGGCGGCTGGCACACCTACGGCGTCATCGTGGAGGACGAGTACATCGCCTTCACCTTCGATGGCCAGGAGTGGGGCCGGATCACTCGGGACGACGTCGGCGAGGACATCTCCAGCAAGCGGATGTTCTTCGGGGTCCAGAGTGGGGCGATGGATCCCAACCATGACTACGCCAAATGGTACGAGACCGTCGACGGCGGTGTCCCCGGCCCGCTCACTCCGCCCGTCTCCGACATTCAGATCGACTACGTCGCCCACTACACCCGGGGCTAGCTCAGTGCACTGGTGCGGCGTTGCTCCTCGAGCCTTCGACCCGGGCTCCACGTCCGCAGCCACAAAGTAGTACATGTAGAACCTTTGTCGTATCCTCGTGTCATGAGTGCAGCGGATGTGCCGGTGTCTCCGGGGAGCAGGACTGTCGGACTACGGGAGGTCAATCAGCAGGCCGGGCGGGTCTATCGTGAGGTCGAGTCCAGTGGTGTGCCTGTGACGGTCACCGACCGTGGCCGCCCTATCGCGCAGATCGTCCCGATCCGTGATGACGAGTCCTGGTATGAGCGGATGGTCCGCGAAGGTAAGGTCCGTCGGGCCGCAGGCGACTGGGCGCTGCCCACCAGGCGGTGGGAGACGCCTGCGGGCTTCGACCTGGAGCAGTTCCTCCTCGGTGAGCGCGAGGAGGACAGGTGATCTACCTCGACACCTCGGTGGCGCTGCTCTCCCTCCTCGGCCAGCCCGGAGGCGATGAGGCCGCGAGGCTCATCATGGATGCGCATGCCACAGAGGGGCTGGTGTCCTCCCGCCTGCTCAAGGTGGAGATGGCTCGGGCGGCGCATCGGGAGCACTTCGATGTCCGCGTGGTCGATGAGTTCATCGCGGGGGTGGGGCTCGTCGAGATCGGTCCGGATGTCATTGAGTGCGCCAGCGCCCTGACCGGTGAGCTCACGTCTCTTGACGCTATTCACCTGGCGACTGCGACGCTGCTGGACGACCCTCGTCACCCTGTCACCGTTCTGACTCACGACGCCCGCCTGGCCGATGCCGCCCGCTCCCGAGGGCTGGGCGCGATTGACCCGCTGGGCTCGTAGCGCCGGTGGGTCGCCTCGCTGAAGAGGCGGGTAGTCGCAGGACCTGGAACCGGAACGGGGGAGACGGCCGCCATGCCTCGATGGAAGCATGCGCCGTCTCCCCCGGGGCGGAGGTCGTCCCGACAAGGCAGCCTTGCTGTTCTCCGCCCTTGCTCGCCTCGACCTCCTGACGTGCGGTCTCGCAGCGGGTCTCCGTCGCGCAGGCGATCCGTGCGGTGGTGGAGAGTGTGTGCTGTGAGGGCCTGGGTCTTGCCGATCAAGAAGTAGCCGTTGTTCTTGATGGGAGGGTGAGGCTCCGGGCCGAGCGTCGCAGGGGATGAGGCAGGAAGTCATGGATGAGAATGCCGCCCCTGGTGCTCGGCCTGATTGTGGTGGTCGGTATCGCCTCCTTGTGTCCTGGTGCTGAGGTGGCGCGTCGGGCGCCGTCCGCAGTGAAGCGGTCGAGGACAAGGCAACCGAAGCCGGTGTTGCGAGGGTGTTGGCGCAAACGCTTATGCTCCCGCAATGTCTGGACGCCCCGGGGAGTGTGGGTGGGACTCGACCGAGGGTGTTGGGCGGGGTTGGGAACCCACTCGTGCAGGCGTAAAATTAAAGAACGGTAGGTAATGACTGTGATGTTTTTCGCTTGTGATGCCGTCAAAAATCATGTGTATCAATCCGATTGCATTTTGTGGCGGCGTGAGTTATCGCTACTCCCGGAGTGCTTCAATTCTCTTGGCTAGCCACCCACCATCCCTTCTCGTCACTCGAGGCTTTCGTGACTACACCCATTTTTCCCCCTGTTTCTCCCATATTTTTCCGTTCCTCTGTGAGGTCAGTGTCTTCTTCGATATCGCGGCGCCAGAGGGTGGTGGTGAGGTCGGCATCTGCGGCCTTGGCCATCGCGACCTGTGTCGGTCTGGCCGGGTGCGGTATTCCGTCCGTGGCTGACGATGCGGGCTCGCCGGCACCGATACCTTCGCCGACGGTGACTGCTTCGCCGTCGTCTACTCCGACTCCCTCTCCGTCTCCGACCCCGACACCGAGTCCCGCTCCGACTCCGACCCCGAGGCCTACGCCTACACCGTCGCCGATTCCGACGACGCAGGCCCCGCCGTCGGAGTCTCCGGCGCCATCTGCGACGCAGGAGCCCGAGCCGACCCCAGAAGAGGAGACGCAGGCCGGCGGTGGTGGGGCGGCTCCCGCACCTGCTCCGGAGCCGAAGCAAGAGAGTGCCTATTACCCCAACTGTAAGGCTGCGAGGGCAGCAGGTGCTGCTCCCTTGTATCGGGGCGATCCTGGATACCGTGAAGAGCTGGATCGCGATAGGGACGGTATCGCCTGCGAGATCAAGTAAGGTCCCGTCGGTGCCCGCCGTCTAGAGCGGTGGTGGTGCGAGAGGCTCCACCCGCTCCATGTGCGTCGTTCGCAACGTCCAAGGCGTTGCGAACGACGCACATCAGTTTGGAGCGGCCCGTGGGACCACATATGAGGTGAGTGGCATTTGTTCACATCGCGCGAGTTGAGGTGGCGCGATGTGAGCGGAGGTCGACCACGTGCAGACGGGAGTTTGCAGCGCCTTCGAGCCTCGCGTGCCATGCAGGCGAACAGTGCCCACGACGACCAGGACTTCACCGACGCCGCCTCAGGCAACTGGGATGGTGACTGACCTGCGACTCCGTGTGATGGGATGGGTGCTTCGCAATGTGAGCGTCTCAGGCTGCAAGCCGATCTGCGCTTGAGGCTGCACGGACGGCGTCAGCTGCGGTTGGTGCCTGAACCTGTGTGGTCCAGGCACCGATGGCCACCTCCAGGCGACGCCGGCCCGGCAGGACGGCGACGGGCTCTCGCTGACCGTCCTTGGTTGTGCCGATGACGGTGAACCAAGCAGGTCGTCCGAGGCGGTGGAGCAGATCGGCGCCCTCCGGCTCGGCGGCGAGATGATCCATCACGACGTCGAGTGCCGCTCGCCAGGTCTGCATCTCAATCCCTGTCTCGGCGTGCGCGCGCAGGAGGTCGGCGACGAGGAGCATGACGTCGTCTCGAGCGGTGCTGTTTGTGGGGTGCCAGTGCTTGCCGATGACGGCGGCGAGGCGATCAGCGTGTTCAAGCACTGCCGCCTCGGCTTCAGTCGTGATGTCTCGCGGGTGGATCATGGTGGACTCCTTCAAGTGGTGAGAGCCCATTCTCTGGAGTGGTGCGTAGCTTGCTGGAAGCTTTGAGGTCTATCCGAGTGTCTGCTCTTCTGCCTGGAGGAACTCTTTGAAGTGTTCGGCAAGGCGATCGCCATCAGGGTGCATCTGTTTGGAGGCTGGCACATGCGTCAGGGAGCGGCCTTCAAATGTCAGCAAACCGGTTTGCAGATGAGCAGTCTCGATGCGTTTTGCTCGTGTCGCCACGTGGATGTGTCGGTTTGCGTCGATGCCGAGGAGGTGGCGGTCGTAGGCGGTGTGGTGGAGTCTGCACAGTGCCAAGCCATTGCTGACCTCAGGGACGCCGGCTTCCTTGGAGTCGGCGATGATGTGTGAGGCTTCCAAGAGCTGTGCGTGCGGAAGATCGCAGACTGCGCAAGAGATCTGGTAGGCACTGAGTACGTGCTCCCTGAAGTCGTGCTGGTGGATGCGTGCTTTCGTCCACCTGGAAACGTACTTCTTCTCGATCTGTCCAAAATCCTTGAGATCTGAGGCGGCCGGTGTTGTCTCGTCGATGGCGATGATGAACTCTGCGTTGCGTTCGTCGATGCCGACGATGTAGGCGGGGAATCGAGCATAATAAAACAGTGCTGATGGGGTCGGCTTCACCCCCACGAGCCAGGCGAGCGGATAGTTCCGCTGCGCTGCTACCTTCATTGCATCGTTCGCCCACTTCTTCGTATCTGAGAACTTGTAACGAAGTAACCCGCTGTCGTCGATCAGGTCGCTGTACGGCGCTTCTTTTCCGGGAGTGGGGGCTGCGGTCTTGAATGTCAGGGCAGCCTTAAATTCTTGTGGCTTCCAGATCCCTTGGGATTGATGAGTAAGGCGGAAGTGGTGGCCATGCCAGGCGAACCCATTCATTAACTCCTTGTGGGTCAAGAGTTCGTGGCCACTCATTTGCTGGGTCTCGAACCACTGCATGGCGGCGAAGTGGGCGTCTCGCTCCTCTGTAGGAGTAAAAGTTTGCCGGTCCATGGTGGCATTCCTCATGAAATGAGCAGCTGAGATATGGGGTATGCCTGCCCGCGGTGGCAGGATACAAGGTGGAAGTATATCGCGCTGGAACGACGCTGAGTGATCTGGGTTTACTCGGCAAGGGACAGGGGCGGCGGCCGGCTCGTATTCGCGGCGTCCCGATCCTCACGCATCCGCCCGCACCAGCCGGACGATGCCGGCCGTCTGGGCGGCCGTCGTCCAGGCTAGGATGATGAGCCCGGCAGAGGTGACGTCCGCCTGCGATGCGCCCGCCGCCAGCCAGATCTGGGCCGCCTGGCCCGGGAACCAGCGGGCGGCGTCGCCCAGGAACACGGCCAGCTGCGGCGCCAGAACCACCAGCACCACGGCCGCCGTCGACGCACCGATGACGCTGCGCAGCGCCGCACCGAGCCCGGCCGACAGCAGCAGCACCGCCGTCAACCAGACCACCGTCGTTCCGGCCGCCCACAGCGCCGCCGTCGACATTGTCGGGCACGCCGCCAGGCTCGCCCCGACCAGGACGCTCGCCGCCACCAGTCCCGTACCGGTCAGCACCACGAGTCGTGCCACCGCCAGCCGCCCACGCGCCGGTGTGGCCAGCAGACTCGTCATGCCCTGCGCCGTGGAGTGCTCGCCGCCCGCCGCGGCCACACCGGCCGCCACGAAGCCGATCTGCACCGCCAGCGCCCACGTCGGAGCGATCTCCTCGAATCCGAAGCCCCGCCCATCCACCACGTTCTGCAGGACCGACATCACCGTGGCAACCGCAGCCGCGCCCGCCACCGCCGCCGACCACCACATTGCAGGCAGCGTCACCACCTTCAGCAGCTCCGCGTGCAGCGCCCGCCTCCAGGCTGTCGTCATCCCAGCGGTAGTCCTCACCCTGCTGGTCGCACCGGTCCCGCTCATGCGTCCCGCCTCATCCACACCCAGCAGCACACCGCCGCGCAACCGCCCGCCCACCCTGCGCAGACGGCAGCCGCCATCGGGATCGACAGCAGCTCGACGAGCCGGTCGTAGTTGAGCGTCGTCGGGTTCGCAATGAGTCGCACCGCCGCGGTGTCCGGCAGGAACCGGGCCGCATCGGTGGACCTGATGAGCAGCACGCCCGGCGAGATCATCGTCGACATCGCGACGAGGACCGTCATCGACACCAGCGCGCTGCGCGTCGCCATCGCCAGCGCCATCGACGCCATCGCCGAGAACACCCACCACGTCAGGATCCCCGTCAGCATCCACCACGGCACCGGCTCGAAGGGCACGCTCGCCCCCAGCAGGTGCCGGCACAGCGAGTAGGTCGCCGTCCACGCCGCAACCAGCAGCACCGTCGCAGCCCCCAGCACCACGAGCAGCTTCGCGGCCACCGACGCCCCGCGCCGAGGCTGTACCAGCATCGTCGTCGCCACCTGTCGCGGAGCGCTGGAGGCCCCGCCCGTGCGCGGATCACTCGCATACTCACTGACCACAACACTCACCGCCAGCACCACGATCCCCGTCGTCCCCACGTACAGCCCGATCACGCCGACGTCGCCCAGCCGCGCCGGCGCATCCGGGTCACCGGCCGCCAGCCGCGCCGCCAGGTCATGATCCGTGTAGTACTCGATCAGGAGCGGCAGGACGATCGCCAGCGCCACCCCCAGCCAGGCCCCCGGAAGGCCCACCGTCTTGCGCACCTCCGCCTTGAGGGAGCGCACCAGCGCCGTTGCCGCGCTCATGAACGGACCCCTTCCTCGCGTCCAGTCCGTCCGGCCCCACCGCCGGCCCGACCTGCCCGACTGCCGGCCTCGTCCCCGGTCGGGGCGGTCAGCGAGAAGAAGGCCTCCTCCAGGTTCGCGCAACCGGCCGCGACCTCCTCCAGCGTCCCGGCCGCCCGCACCCGCCCGCCGGCGATGACAACGACGTCGTCGGCCACCTCGGCCAGCTCGGCCAGAACATGACTGGACAGCAGGACCGTGCCCCCGGCGTCGGCCCGCTGCCGCAGCAGCGTGCGGATCCACCGGATCCCCTCCGGGTCCAGGCCGTTGACCGGCTCATCAAGGACCAGCACCTCCGGGTCGCCCAGCAGCGCCGCCGCCAGCCCCAGGCGCTGTCCCATTCCCAGGGAGAAGGTGCGCACCCGCCGCCCGGCCGCCTCGCTCAGCCCGACGACATCGAGCACCTCAGCCACCCGACGCCGACTGATTCCCGCGCCCGAGGCCACCCAGCCCAGGTGACCGCGGGCCGTGCGTGAGGGATGCGCGCCCGAGCCGTCGAGCACCGCCCCCACCGTGCGCAGCGGCTCGCGCAGCTCGCGGTAGGGGTATCCACCGATAAGCGCCCGCCCGCCGTCGGCCCGGTCCAGACCCAGCAGGCACCGCAGGGTCGAGGACTTCCCGGCGCCGTTGGGTCCCACGAATCCGGTGACGCGGCCCGGGCGGGCCTCCAGGCTCACGCCGTGAAGCACCTCGCGCGCCCCGTGCCGCTTGACGAGGTTCTCAATACTGATCATGGACCAACTCCAGCGCGCCGAACGACAGCGCGCATCGGCCGCCCAGCCGAGGTGGTCCCACCGCCTCAAACCCGGGTTCGTCAGACCCCGGTTCGATGAAGCGCCCGAGCCGCCTTCCTAGACTGGCCGCGTGCCTGCCCCCGACGTCCCACCGCGCCACTCGCCGCTCGGGCGCGCCATCACCGGGCTGACCGTGATTGTTCTTGGCCTGGGCACCCTGGTCGGCTTCTCCCCGGATCCTTCTCGGCGAGCCCAGATGACGGTGCTGCTCGTCATGACCGGGCTCGTCGTGGCCTCCCTGTGGCTGCGGCGGCGCGACCAGCGTGCCTACGAGCGGCGCCTGGCGCAGGAGACCGCCGTGCGCGCCGTCGCCGAGGACCGTCTCGTCATCGCCCGCGAGCTGCACGACGCCGTCTCCGGCAACCTCGGCGCCATCACCGTGCGCTGCGCCGTGGCCCAGCGCCTCGAGACCACCCCCGACGGGCTGCGGACCGCACTCGACGACGTCGAGTCCGCCTCCCGCAAGGCCACCGACGCACTGCGGCGCATGCTTGCTGTCCTGCGCGACGAAAGCACGCCCCCGACGCCCGGGGCGGTGGCGGCGCTCCCGGCGGGAGACGCACCAGTACCCGGCCCCGGCCCCGTCAACAGCCTCACCGAAAGCCTTTGGGAGCTGATCGGCAAGGCCCGCCGCACCGGCGTCACCGTCGAGCTTGACGTCGATACGTACACCGGCGCAGATGCGGACGTCGCCCAAGCCGCGACGATGACCGACGGTCTCCCGGCTCCGACGGCCCAGGCCGCTGCCCGGGTCGTGGCTGAGGCCCTGGCCAACACCACCCGCCACGCCGGCCCCACGCGAGCCCGTGTCACCCTCCGCCGCGAGCCGGGACGGCTGCGCATTGTCGTCGTCGACGACGGGCCCGTGACCGGCTGGGAGCCTCACCCCGGGGCCGGGCAAGGACTGCGCGGACTCCACGAGCGCCTGACTGCGCTCGGCGGGACCCTGACCGCCGGCCCCCGCGCCGACGCCCCCGGCTTCGCCATCGAAGCCATCCTGCCCATTACCGCCGACGATGCGGCCCGGCCCACCGGCAGCACCCGACGCTCCGGAGACAGCCCACGACCGGGAAGCAGACCCGCCAATGAGTCACCGGATACCGGCTCCAGGAGCGACGGGGGCAACCCATGACCGATCCCACCGGTGTGACGGGCGGCAAGACCGACGAGGCTCCTGACGCCCCCATCCGGGTCCTCATCGCCGAGGACCAGGCCCTCCTGCGCACCACCCTGGCCGCCCTGCTCGAGGCCGAGCCCGGTATGCGGGTCGTCGGCCTGGCCGAGGACGGCGCCCGCGCGGTCGCCCTGGCCGCCGAGCTGCGCCCCGACGTCATCCTCATGGACATCCAGATGCCCGGCCTGACCGGTATCGAGGCCACCACCCGGATCTGCGCCGACCCGGCGCTCGCAGCCACGCGCGTCCTCATCCTGACCATGTTCGAGATCGACGACTACGTCCTGGGCGCCCTGCGCGCCGGCGCCTGCGGCTTCCTGCTCAAGGACGCCGACCCGCAGTCCCTCGTCGACGCCGTGCGCACCGTCCACGAGGGGCAGTCGCTGCTCAGCCCCCAGGTGCTGGCCCGCCTCGTGGCCCGCATGCCGCGCACGGTGTCGGCCGGCGCCCCCCGTAGTACCTGGGCCAGCGATGTCGAGGGCCTCACGCCCCGCCAGCGTGAGGTCCTCCTGCTCATCGCCCGGGGCCTGTCCAACACTGAGATCGAGGTCGAGCTCGGTATCACCCGGGCCACCTGCCGCAGCCACATCACCGCCCTCCTGGCCCGCCTGGGCGCCCGCGACCGCGCCCAGCTCGTCATCGCCGCCTACGAGGCCGGCCTCATCAGCCCCCGCTGAGGTCTGTCATGATGCGAAACTGAGGGTCTCGTTCGCTTGTCCTACCGTCGCATAGACTCGAGGCTACGAGGACGAGGCGTGAGAAGCAGTGACGTCAGGCTGGATGGAGGGGAGGGGAAGATGCTCTCCAAGAGTGCGGTACGTAAGGCCGGCTCGGTGATGCGACGTCAGGCTGAGGGGAAGGCATCTCAGGAAGAGGTGGAGCGGGCACTTGCCATCGTTAGCGCCTTTCGGGCTTCCTTCGCCGGCCCACTGGAGGCCGCAAGCGGCGAATTAGCAACTCTTCTGGAATCCCACCAGATTCAGGGTGAAGTGAGTCAACGTCTCAAACGTATGCCTACGATCCTGGAGAAGATCACCTCCAGGGAGTCGAAGCTCGACCTGTCACGAATGCAGGACATTGGTGGTTGTCGCGTGGTGTTGTCTTCGAACGAAATCAGTGAGTTGCGTCGTTTGGAGGCATGTGTACGTGAGCGTTGGGCGGAGGCAGTGAGACGCACCTCGGACTACGTGGGCAGGCCGCGAGCATCGGGCTATCGAGCTGTGCACGTGGTTGTTGAGCAGGATCAACGGCTCATTGAGATTCAACTGCGTACTCAGCGCATGCATCAGTGGGCGCAACGCGTCGAAGGACTGAGTGCTGCTTTCGGTACCAACTATAAGCAGGACGGAGAATCCTTGGTCCAGGAGTATGCGAGACTCACCGCAAAGATGTACATTGCCCTCGATGCTGGTGAGATTCCAGTTCATGAAGACCGGCAACAGTTCGAACGTCTCAGTGCACTGATTGCTGAGGAACTGGCAGGACTTGGTAAGAATGTTGGACCTATGTTCGGAGGAGAGAGCATATGAGCGCCAGAACTGGTTCCATCCAGCAGTTCCTTCTCATCTATGACCGTAAGCGAGACGAGCTCTTGTCTCACGAGTCGTTCGGAGATGATGTCGTGGCCGCAACTACTGCGTACCGTGCCGCTGAGATCGAGTACCAGAATCACCCCGAGATGGACATCGTGCTTGTCGGAGCTGAATCATTGGAGACGATTAAAGTCACGCACAGCACCTACTTCACCGGATCAGCCGCGCGCCTCCTTGATGAGATTCGCGCAGGTGTGAGCTGACTGCCGTGCACTGAGCCGGTCCCCTGACCGAGGGATGGGCACGAGGTTGTACCTTAGCCTCGATCTTTCATTGGTTGGTTGAGCGGGGTGTGGGTGGCGTCGTTGCCGGTGTCGTGGCTGGGATTATGCCGGTTGGGTGTGACGGTCTGCCGCGTGTCGTCTCGCGGTGGTCGGGCCTTTCCAGGGGCCAGAGGGTTATTCCTTCAGGGTCGTGGTGGGCAGGAGGCAGCGGTCGGGTGCCTATGGTGCGGGTAGGGCCTGAAAGCTGCTCAGTGCGGTCAGCAGGAGGCCGGTGAAGGGGTGGTCGGCCTTGTAGCGCAGGACGGTGCGGCGGGCGTGGCGGGCGATGACGGCGGGGATACTCATCAGCCGCAACCGGATCGTCCTGGGCTCCCACCGACGGGCAGCAGCGGAGGCCAGGGCGAGCAGCTGGGAGAAGGCGAGGATGTCGCAGGCCAGGGCCACGATCAGGCACCAGACCCGGTTGGCCGCGAACCCCTGCAAGGGGAAGCGGTCAAGCCCGGTGTCCTTGGCACAGCGGATACGGTCCCCTGGCAGCGGGCTCGTAGCCGGTGGCGCACCTCGAGATCGGCGAGCTGACCCACCCTCGTGCTGGTGGCCAAGGCGGTCAGCCGGTAGCCGCCCACGTCCTCGAAGCGCAGCTGGGCGCCCTGGTGGGGCCGCTCTCGGCGCACGGTTGACCCGCATCCCCTTGGGCCAAGCGGTCAGGCCTGGCAGGTCGGCGGGTCTCAGCGACGTCCGCACCATCCCTGGGCTGGCCGTCAGCGTTGTAGGCCGGGGCCCAGGCGGCCTCGGGGATGGTGCCCGTGGATCTGCGCCGTGTGCTCGGGAAGCGTGAACCCCACGCTGTAGGACACCCGGGCGGCGGGCCAGGAGCTCAGGTGGTCTCCTTCGTTCCTCCGGCCCCGTCGATGCGCACCAGGACCCGCCGCCCGGGTCTGGGGCCGAGCCCGGCCTGGTCCAGTGCCCGGCGGATGATCTCGACGTGGTCGGCGGCAGTGTTCGAGCCCGCGTTTCCGGGCCGCAGCACGAGCGCCGCGCACTCACCCCCACCATCAGGGCCGTGGTCGAACCATGCGGTCAGGGGGTGGTAGCCGAACCCCTTCTTGAAGGTCGGGGCCGCACCCTCATTTGT
>NZ_MSGO01000064.1 GCF_001929375.1 Actinomyces oris
TTCGAGGGCACGGTTGCCTCAATCGGTAACGGTGACATCAAGAACACCGCCCAGCTCATCTCCGACACCATCTATGCCAGCACGCCTCCGGAGCCGACCGAGCCCCCGACCAAACCTGACAACCCTCCGACGTCCGACGAGGTGACCACCCACTGGGGCGACCTGACGATCAAGAAGGTTGACAGTCACGACAAGGATGCCAACAAGGCGGGTCTTAAGGGCGCCGAGTTCCAGCTGTACAAGGCCAAGGAGTCCTACGCGGACACCTGCACCAAGGAGAAGGAGGGGGCCCCCATCGCCGTTGACGGCAAGACCACGCTGACCACCGACGAGAACGGCGTCGTCAACATCAAGGGCCTGTTCGTCTCCGACTCCATTGACGGGGCGGGCCGCGACAACAAGGTCAACGCCCCTGCGCGCTGCTACGTCCTGGTCGAGACCAAGGCGCCCACCGGCTTCGTCCTGCCCTCGGGTAACGACGCCGTGACCGCTGTCAAGGTCCAGACCGGCGCCGTGGCCACGGACAACGTCACCGTCGAGAACACCAAGCAGGCGGTCCCGGGCCTGCCCCTGACCGGTGCCAACGGCATGCTCATCCTGACCGCCTCCGGCGCGTCCCTGCTGATGATCGCCGTCGGCTCCGTCCTGGTGGCCCGCTACCGCGAGCGCAAGCACAGCGCGAACCTCGCTGCCTGATGACAACCGCTGTCGGCCGGGGCCCCCAAGCCCCGGCCGACAACCACAACCACAACCGCAAGAGACCCTGAAGGTTATTCAGGGGGTGCCGTCCAGGACCTAGTCGCGGCTCGGGGCGACCTCCTCAGCGGTGATGAGGTAGCCCTCCAGGGCGCGGGCGACCAGCTCGGCGAACTGGCGGCACTCAGTCCGGTGGCACACCTCACGGCGATGGCTCGTCTCCTCATGGGGCTTTTTGTCTGATGACAAGATTTTCCCACAGGAACGAGCCATCGTCCGCGTAGAACGCGCCCACCCAGACCCTACAAGCGCACCCCTGAATAACCTTCCATGACCATCACCGCATAACCCGTTCTACGCCGCACCAAAAGATGTGACCCGCGTTCACGCCGATAACCTTGCTGTGGGCAAAGGAATGGTAACGAAAACGGCAAACGGGTTGCATATAGGTCTCACCCCCCGACTTGTGCCTGTTTGGTTGTTAGGGTGGCAGAGCGCCTTGCTAAGACTGGCGTTCGCCAGGACCTGCGCGTACGCGCTGCAATGCCTGATTCCCCTGCCCCTAGACCGTGAAGGACCGTCACATGAGTCCCGCATCCCGAACAGGTACTCGATACCGTGTTGCCGCGAGATGGCTGTTGGCCATCAGTGCGCTGCCCCTTGTCCTGGTTTCGACGCTGGGCGCAGTCCCGGCTGAGGCCGGATCTGCGGCCAGCGCGGTTGCCGGCGGGCTCACCGGGGCGCAACCCGTCGATCGGCCTCAAGCAGGGGGCCTGTCCTGCACGGGCGGGGACTACTACACGGTGGAGGGAGATGGCACCGTCTCCCTCGTACCCTCTAACAACGGCACACCCGTCTACCACGGGGCACAAGAGGTATTCAAGTTCAGTAAAGAAGGCAAGAAGTCAAAGTTCAACGGGCTGGCCATCGGTGCGAACGGTGAAGTGGCCTGGGCCTTCAACAAGGGTGACAGCAAGAAAGATAAAGTCGGAATCTACCGTTGGGACACGGCGAAGAGTGAGGGAGAACGGGTACTCCTCTCAGAGCTTCCTGATGGTGAATTCGGGTCTCCGAACATCTCCTCCCTGGTTGCGGGAGGCGTCAACCCCAGTGATCCCACTGGCGAGTACTACTTCGGCGGATTCGTCCAGGAAAAGAAGGGCACCTACTTCACGACCTACAAGTACTCCGGTGGCCGTATCGTCCTGGTCGGCTACGTGCAGGTCCTGCCTCACGACAGCGACAAGGGGAACGGTGACCTGGTCTTCTCCGCTTCGGGTGACATGTTCGTGCTCTGGAACGACGGAGAGGGCGACACTAGGATCGTGCCTGTGCGGCGGGAGGCCCTCGAGGCCGCCACGGGTGGCGTGATCCCGCACGGTGACATCAGCAAGCTCAAGACCGGTGAGGGGCGGTACAACGGCCTGGCCTTTGACTCCGACGGTCGACTGATCATCCAGTACGACAAGGGCGGTAAGTCCTACAACTACTCCATCGACCCGGACGACGGCACGACCCTGAGCGACAAGGTCTCCATCGGGGTCGGTGACGGCTCCGACCTGGCCTCCTGCGCGGCTCCTCCCACCCTCTACGTGCAGAAGGACGTCGTCGGCAGGGAGAAGCCCTCCGATCAGTTCACCATCAGCGTGGAGGGCAAGGGAGGCACGCCCCGATCCTCTGAGACCACCTCCGGCACCGGTACCGGCATCCAGGCGGCCATCGGCGTGTTCACCCTGTTCAAGCCCCGTACCTACACCATCAAGGAGACTGCGGCCAACGGGGCGAACCTGTCCGACTACAGTACGACCCTGAGCTGCATCGACGCGACGACGGGTGAGGAGCTTCCCGTCACTCGAATCAAGGACACGGAGTACACCTTCGTCCAGTCGGGGGCGGACAACCACGACGCCCTCTGCACCCTGCGCAACGAGCCCAAGCCGAAGACCGGATCGGTGAGCTGGCGCAAGACCGACACAGGCAAAAAGGCGCTGCCGGGCTCGGCCTGGCAGATCATCCCCGACGCCGCGGGGCAGCCGACCATTGAGGTGACGGACAACACTGGCGATCCCGGCTACTCGGGCCGGGACAAGGACAAGGCCGTTGCGGCGTTCACGGTCTCGGACCTTCCACTGGGCGGCTACACCTTGCGTGAGAGCACCGTGCCTGAAGGATACGTAGGCGCCCCGGACAAGCACTTCACGATCGCCAAGCAGCATTCGGCCAGCCCGAACAAGCTGGGAGACATCCAGAACAAGCCCATCAAGGGCAAGGTGACCTGGGTCAAGACCAAGGCTGACGGCACCCCGCTGGGCGGCTCCTCCTGGACCTTCACCCCCACGAAGCCGTCTGGCGAGGCCCGGACTATTACGGACTGCACCTCCGCCCCCTGTGCGGCGGGTGGGGACCAGAACCCCACGCCTGGACGCTTTGAGCTGCGGGACGTCCCCTACGGGACCTACTCCCTCCAGGAGCTCAAGGCTCCCGACGGCTATGTCAAGAGCGAGGAGACCAAGACGTTCAAGGTGACCACTGACGGCGCGACCGTCGCCGTCGGTGAGATGGTCAACCAGGCGCTTCCGCAGGTGTCCTGGACCAAGACCAAGCCGGACGGCAGCCTGCTCGGCGGCTCGACGTGGACCTGGAAGCCCTCGGCCCCGGCGGGGCCTGCGGTAGAGGTCGCTGACTGCGTGAAGCCCAGCGCTGAGAAGTGCACGGGCCCGGACAAGGACCCGGCTGCAGGAAAGTTCCTGCTCAAGGGGGTCAAGGCGGGCTCCTACACGCTGGTGGAGTCGCACCAGCCCGAGGGCTACCAGCTCGATCCCACGGAGCACAAGGTGGCGATCAAACCCACTGACGCGGGCAAGACCGTGAACGCGGGGGCCTTCAAGAACCAGCCGGCTGCTGGGTCGGTGACCTGGTCCAAGGTGGACGCGGGCAACGACCAGGCCCTGGCGGGCTCGGTATGGACCCTGTCCGGCCCGGCCGGGGGCGCAGGGGCTCGCGACCTGGTGGTTGCTGACTGCGTGGAGAAGGACGCCGCCTCCTGCACGGGGCCGGACAAGGACCCGGCTGCAGGGCGGTTCAAGGTCGAGGGCCTGGGGCTGGGGAAGTACTCCCTGGTTGAGAAGGCCG
This sequence comes from Actinomyces oris, assembly GCF_001929375.1. Taxonomy (GTDB): domain Bacteria; phylum Actinomycetota; class Actinomycetes; order Actinomycetales; family Actinomycetaceae; genus Actinomyces; species Actinomyces oris_B. Next base: position 3,829 of record NZ_MSGO01000064.1, read on the forward strand.
CGCCGGCGGGCTTCCGGCTGGACACCACCAAGCACCCCTTCAAGCTTGCCGCCGACCACCTGGACCACGCCTTCGCCGAGCCCTTTGCCAATACGAGGGCAAGTGTCCCAGTCCTGCCGTTGACGGGTGGGCGTGGTGCGCATGTTTTCCTGATTGCGGGTGGGGTTGTCTCCGCTGTCGCGATCTCCACTGGACTTCTAAGGAGGCGCCGTCACCGCAACCTGGACTGATTTGCCTGCCGACTCATGCATGAAACGTCGGAGGCGCCGGTGACGCCGTCGGACATGACGGAGTCGTCCACCGGAGAAGTATTCCCTATCCACACCTCTGCCACGCGTTCGCATCTCCCCGCGGCGCACAGTGAAAGGAATCCCAACCCATGAAGTACAACGCCAGCACGCTGGGGCGTCGGGCTGCCGCCGCAGCCGGTGTCCTGACCCTGGCCGTGCTCGGCCTGGCCCCCATGGCTCAGGCTGAGAACGCCAACTACGGAAACATCAAGGAGGATGCGACGGGTTCCCTGAACATCCACAAGCACCTCACCGGTGACGGAAACGACATCGGGACCGTTGACGGCAAGCCCGCCGGCGGTGCCGCCGGCGCCGCAGTCGCGGGCGTTGAGTTCACCGCCTACCCGCTCACCGACGTCAACCTCAAGGACTCCGCCGGCTGGAACACCATCAGTGACCTGGCCAAGGCCGGCGTGCCCGAGAACGCGTGCGCCGACCCGGCCAACCCGACGCTGACCGGGCACACCCTCGGCGCGGGACTCAAGTCTACTGAGACTGACGGTCAGGGCCTCGCCAAGATTTCGGACATGCCCGTCAAGGCCTACCTCGTCTGCGAGACCAAGGCCCCCGGCAACATCGTCCAGAAGGCCAAGCCCTTCGTCGTCACCATCCCCACCCCGAACACGGCAGTCGGCCAGGAGGGGAACTGGGTCTACGACGTCCACGTCTATCCCAAGAACGAGAAGACTGAGGTCACCAAGACCATCGAGGACCAGAAGACCAACGGCTACGTCGTGGGCTCCAAGGTCCGCTTCCCGGTCTCCTCGACCCTGCCGAAGCTGGACGACGGCGCCCACTACAAGTACTTCCAGCTCAAGGACACCCTGGACGCGAACCTCACGGGAGTGACCGCCACGGACGTCACGCTTGACGGAGCCCCGATGGACGCCGGTGACTACAAGGTGGCTACTGACGGTCAGACCGTGACGGTGACCTTCACCAAGGCCGGTCTGGCCAAGCTCAAGGCTGCCGCGGGTAAGAAGGTCCAGGCGATCTTCGAGGGCACGGTTGCCTC
>NZ_MSGO01000065.1 GCF_001929375.1 Actinomyces oris
ATGGCACAGCGGGCACAAGGAGACACCCCCAGGAACAGAAGCAAGTACAGACAACTCACTTCTTACCGGGACCTTGTGCCCGCACCCCGCTCCCACACCGCACCTACTGACGCGACCTCTTAGGCCAGATACAGACATCCGCGAACGAACTGGCCGACGGCATTCGCCAAGCCACCAACGAACAGCCTGCTGCACCGGCCGCGAACACGGATGACGTCATGACTCAGCTGAAGAAGCTCGGCGAGCTGCGCGATGCGGGGATCCTGTCTGAAGAGGAATTCACCGCCAAGAAGACAGACCTGCTCGCTCGCCTGTGACATGACGCTCCGGGTTGAAAGACGCCCGTGACATAACCTGCCTCCTCAAAGAAGCGCGCAGGCCTCATCCCGCCTTGAGCGGACGGTAAAACAGAACAGGGCCCCTCACACCAGCTGGTGTGAGGGGCCCTACGCGCGCGAGCTCAGTAGATGGGGGCCGTTCCGACCCACCGACGTGGCACCTTCCCGCACTTCTCTCAAACCGAGGACGGTTAGAGCGACGCAACGCCGGAAACCATGCACCCCGCGGCGCCCTTCCCCAAGGCGGTGGTGTAAGCCGTCCCCGTGGAGCAGATACGGAGCCCCAGCCGGTGGGGCTGGAGCTCCGAGCGATGGGCTCCTGCGGCTGGACTCGAACCAGCAACCGTCCGATTAACAGTCGGATGCTCTGCCATTGAGCTACGCAGGAATGCGCTTGACGCGCAGTGAACTTTAGCAACATCCCGCGGCGACGTCGAATCCGGCGAAGCGCAGGAAACGCTGCTATCCCAACGATATCCTACCGTGTGGGCAGGCCCACACCCTCGCGGACGCGGTTTTCCAGCTCTTGAAGCGCGCGGCGATCCTCCTCCTCATCGACCTGTGAGATCAGGGGCCGGGTGACGGAATACAGCTCGCCATCCCCGCCTCGACGCACGCTCGCTGTGGCCGTGGCACCGCCGGGAAGCGTTGTCACGGCGCTGTGGATGATGGCGGCCTCCACCCGCTGGCGCAGGGCCTTGGCAAAGGGGGCCACGTCTGCGGAGGCGTAGGCGTCGCCGTTACGGACTCCTGCCGGTACCTTCAGAACGAGGTCCTCGCGATCCTGCTGCGACCACCTCAGGGTGAAGACGCGCTCCTGCCCGTCCCAGGTCCCCTGCTCCACCTCGTCCCAGGCGTGGGTCTCGGGCCCGCTTCGCCCGTTGAAGACCACGAGGGCGCCGGCCGTGGCCACCGCCCATGCCGAGCCGTCCGCGTCCAGAGGAACGGCCCCCAGGGCGGGCTCACGCAGCTGCTCGCGCATCTCCAGCGGAAGCGTGGCGGTGGAGCGGGTGGATGAGCTTTGACGACGTCGCAGAATCGGCATGACAGCCAGGCTACCCGCAGCTACTCACCCAGTGGGCCACCGGCCGGCCTCAGGTCCCCTGCCGGATCTGCATGCGGCGCTGCTCAAGCGCGGCGATCTGGGAGAACAGCTCGCGGTAGCCCTCCTCCTGCGGCGACATCCGCCGCTGGCGTGAGCGCATCTCGGCGAGCCGGCGGTTGATGCCCATGACGGCGAGGGAGTCGAGCGCGTCCTTGGCGTAGCGCTCCAGATCGGAGGCGTCCACCTCGGTGCCGCGTCCCCGGATGGTGGGCAGTGGCAGGGGTGCCACGGCGAGCTCGGTGATGGCGGCCTCGACCAGGCCGATGGCGCCGTCGCGCACCTGCTGGAGCCAACGCAGCGTGGCCCGGCGCTGCGCCTCCTGCTCCCCCATGCCGGCGGCCACCGCCTGCTGAACCAGCCCCAGCGCCTCCCCAGTACCTCCGGCGGCGGCGACGGCCTCGTAGACGGCGCGATGGGTGAGCTGTCCGAAGGAGTCGGCCCCGAGCTCGTCGGCGCCGGCTTGGTGGGCTGTCGTCGGGAACTGGATGATGACGGACAGGGCCACCCGCTCGATCCGCTCAACGGGGTCGGTCACCGGCGGCAGCCCCCGCACGGGCGCGGCCGCATCGGGGCCGGCGGTCTCATCGGCGGGCCACTGGCCGCCCCGCGCCGCGCTGGGCTGCGCCCCGCGCCTGCCTGCGGCCTGGACTGCTGCATGGACCTCGACGTCGGGCAGGCCCAGCCATCCGGCGAGCCGCCGGGTGTACTCGCGCTTGAGCGCCCGGTCCCGGATGCCGGCCACCACTGGTGCCGCCGAGCGCAGCCCCCGAACCCGCCCCTCGGAGGTGTCCAGGTCCAGGTGGGACAGGGAGGTGCGGATGACGAACTCGAACAGCGGCACCCGCCGGGACAGCAGGCGCGGGATGCCCGGGTCCCCCTCCTTCATACGCAGGTCGCAGGGGTCCAGGCCGCCGGGGTCGACGGCCACGAAGGTCTGGGTGGCGAAGCGCTGGTCCTCGGCGTAGGCGCGCAGGGCGGCCTTCTGGCCGGCTGCGTCACCATCGAAGGTGAAGATGACCTCGCCGCCACGGGCCTCGCGCCCCTGGCCGGTGACGACGCCCGCCGCGGGGTCGTCCACATCCCCCAGCAGACGGCGCACCACCCGCACGTGGTCCGCGCCGAAGGCGGTCCCACACGTGGCCACAGCCGTGGTCACCCCGGACAGGTGGGCCGCCATGACGTCGGTGTAGCCCTCGACGACGACGATCCGGTGGGAACGGGCGACCTCCCGCTTGGCCAGATCCAGCCCATAGAGGACCTGGCTCTTGTGGAAAACGGGGGTCTCGGGGGTGTTGAGGTACTTGGGGCCCTGATCATCCTCCGAGAGCTTGCGCGCCCCGAAGCCGACGGTGGCTCCGGTAACGTCCCGGATCGGCCAGATGAGGCGGCCTCGGAACCGGTCGTAGACGCGGCGCCCGTCCTGCCCGCCTCGGCTGCACAGGCCGGAGTCGACCAGCTCGGCCTCGGTGTAGCCGGCCCCGCGCAGATACCGGGCGAGGTTGTCCCATCCGGCGGGCGCGTAGCCGACGCCGAAGTGCGCGGCGGCATGGCGGTCGAAGCCTCGGGCCGTGAGGAAGTCCCGCCCCGGCTGGGCCTCCGGGGTGGTGAGCTGCTCGCGGAACCAGGCCTCGGCCAGGCGGTTGGCGTCCATGAGGCGCTGCCGAGTGCCCGGCTCCACCCCGCGCCGTACCGCACCGCCCTCCTCGTAGCGCAGCTGGACCCCGGTGCGGTCGGCGAGGTACTCGACCGCCTCGGCGAATCCGAGGTGGTGGATCTTCTCGATGAAGGTGATGACGTCTCCGCCCTCGCCGCAGCCGAAGCAGTGCCAGTAGCCGAGCTGGGGGCGGACGTGGAAGGAGGGGGTGCGTTCGTCGTGGAAGGGGCACAGTCCCTTGAGCGAGCCGACGCCGGCGCTCTTGAGAGTCACGTGCTCACCGACGACGTCCTCAAGCCTGGCGCGCTCACGCACCGCCTCGATGTCCTCACGCCTGATCAGTCCCGCCACAGGGCCATCGTAGGCGAGGGCGCCGACATCCTGCGCCGGGGCTTGAACGAGCTCCCCGATCAGTACCGCTAGACCTCGGAGAACATGCCGCACAGCCGGGCGTGCCAGGCCCGCGCTGAGGTATCCGTCAGGGAGGCGATCTGGTCGACGACCACCCGCAGGCGCTCATCGTCGTTCTGGGCCCGGTGCCAGACGTCGAGCAGAACCGGGTCGATGCCCTTCCCACCGCCGGTCATGAGGACGTCGGCGAGGTCGAAGATGAGGGTGCGCTGACGCATGTAGACCGGCTCATGCTCCCGGGGCTCCATGACGTAACGCACGGCGATGCCCTTGAGGAGGAGGATCTCCGCGGCCGTCTCCTCGGGGATGACGAGCTCGGCCTCGTAGCGGGTCAGGGGCCCGTTGCCGTAGGTCTGGCGGGTGGCGGTGGCGACCGCTGAGACGAAGCGGCCGATGATCTCGCTGGTGAGGTTCTTCAGGTGCGCGGCGTCGGCCACGGAGCCGTTGTAGGAACGGATCCAGTAAGGCTGGCCCGCCAGCCTCTCGAAAGCCGCCCCGAGGGCGTCAGCGCTCAGGTCGGTGCCGTACCAGGCCCGCGTGGCCTCGAGCAGCTCATCGACCTCCTTGGGGTCGGTCAGGCAGGCCGGGTCCAGGCGTCCCAGGGCGATCGCGTCCTCGACGTCGTGGACGGAGTAGCCGACGTCGTCGGACAGGTCCATGATCTGCGCCTCGATGCAGCGCCTGCCCTCCGGGGCCCCCTGACGCATCCAGGAGAAGATCTCGGCGTCGTCGTCGTAGGCGGAGTACTTACGCGCGCTGCGTCCGCTCGGCCCCCCCGGTCCCCTCCCCTTGAGCCAGGGGTACTTCGCGACGGCGTCGAGGCTGGCCCGTGTCAGATTGACGCCGACCGGCCGCCCGGCCTCGTCAAGGGTCTTGGGCTCCAGCCGGGTGAGGATCCGGAAGGTCTGAGCATTGCCCTCGAAGCCCCCGATCCGGCGGGCCACGACGTCGAGTGCCTTCTCACCGTTGTGCCCGTAGGGAGGATGGCCCAGGTCGTGGGACAGGCAGGCGGTATCGACGACATCGGGGTCGCATCCCAGTGCCTGCCCCAGGGCGCGCCCCACCTGCGCCACTTCCAGGGAGTGGGTGAGCCGGGTGCGCACGAAGTCGTCAGCGGCGGGCCCCAGCACCTGGGTCTTGGCCCCCAGGCGCCGCAGCGCCGAGGAGTGCAGCACGCGGGCCCGGTCGCGTTCAAAAGGGGTGCGCTGGGGATTCTTCGCCTGCTCGTGAACGAAGCGCTCAGCGTCCCGCAGCTGGTATCCGGATAGGCCGAAACCGCCGCTTCCGTCGATACGCACAGGCTCTGATCCAGATTTCTGCACTGACATGGTCACAAGGTAACGCAGAAGGGGGTTACGATGGACGTCACCATTCCGACACCGTCCTAGAGGAGCGCCGGTGCCCGATCCCTCCAGCTTGTGGTCGCCACGCATCCTCCTCATATCGATGAATCACTTCTCGGACGTCAAGTCCCTGGGCACGCGCCCGGCGGAAGGGAGACACCTGCTGTGACCACCACCACGACTCTCGTTCACCGGCCCTACGACGGTCCGGAAGAGTGGTGGCGCCACGCACTGGTCTACGAGATCCCCTCACCGGCCCTGGGGGCGGCCGAGCTGGACCGCACCGCCCCCATCATCGAGCACGCCCTCTACCTGGGCATGGATGCGGTACTCATCCGTCCCAGCCTGCTCGACGTCGACACCGAGATCGACTCGATCCGCCGGTTCATCGACGAGGCCGGCGAGCAGGGGCTGCGCACCATCGTGCGCATCTCCGGGGCGCTCGGTCCGATCACGGGCCCCTACGCCAAGCAGAACACCGGCTTCGTCACCGGTCTCGAAGGAGCCGCCGACGACCTGCTGCGCCGTTCGGAGGCCTACCTGCAGGCCGGTGCGGCCGGGATCGACCTGGGCACGATCGTGCCTCCCCAGCTCACCAGCGAGACCCGGCTGGATCGACTCAGCGCCTATTGCGCCATGCTGCACGGCCAGCTGGCCGAGTACGTCGATGAGGGCATCATCGGTGCCGACGTGACCGCCGACTACCCTGAGTCGCTCCGCCATCACCTCCAGGACGACTGGGTGCACCACCTGCGCGATGACTGTCTGACGCTGACGCGGTGGAACGCCGAATCCCTCACGTCCCACCTGACCCGGTCACTGGACGAGCACGACCGTTTCGGGGCACCGCCCACCTGGCGATTCCTGCCTCCCCACATTCTCTCCGAGCACCTGGATCCGGGGGACGGACAGCGCTGGTACTCCGTTGACCACGAGGAACGGCTGCGTCGAGGGCTGGCGCTGCAGGCCATGATGCTGGCCCTGCCCGGTTCGCTCTACCTGCGTCAGGGTGACGAGATCGCCCTGACCGACTCCGACAAGCCGACCGCCCCCCTGGAGCTGGCCGACATGGTCGCTGAGCACACCCAGGTGCAGTCCTCCCAGTTCGGCTCTCCGGCTGCGACCGTGCGGCACGCGGCCCACGTGCGCCTGGAGTACAACCTGGCCTGCGCTCCCCTGGCCTTCGTCACCGGCCTGGAGTGGTGCCCGCCCCAGGCCCTCTCCTTCCTGGTGCGCGGCGTCCTGGTCGTGGTCAACACCTCCGACTCCCCCGTCACCTTGCCGGCTGAGGCCAAGGTTCTTCTGTCCTCGCAGCCCCTGCGTCAGGAGGAGGGGCGGCCACTCGTGCCCCCGGCGACCACGACGTGGCTGGAGGCCACGACCGTCGCTTAGAGCACACGGGTGCAAGTTTCATTAGCCCCTTGCATTCATTGCATAGGCCAGTTAAATTATAGTGCTAGGCGAGGGACTCCTCGCTCCGGTTCTGATTCAAAGGAGAATCCCTGTGGCACCCACCCGCCGATCCTTCCTGACGATGGCGGCCCTGGCCTCCACCGTGCCAACATTGGCAGCCTGCTCCGGCTCACGCAGCGCTGCGGGTACGGCAGCCTCGGGCGGTGTTGCCTCGCAGGCATCTGACGCCTCCGGGGACAGGTCCAACGCCGACCTGGTCATCTGGGCGGATCAGAAGAAGTCCGACTCCCTCAAGGAGATTGCCAAGACCTGGGGCGATCAGCAGGGCATCTCGGTAGCGGTCCAGACCGTCGCCAACGACCTGCAGCCCAACTTCGTCACCGCCAACCAGGCCGGTAACGGCCCCGATGTCGTCGTCGGCGCACACGACTGGATCGGCAACCTGGTGCAGAACAGCGCGATCCGGCCGGTCGTCCTGAGCCCCGAGGCCGAGTCCAACTACTCCGACATCGCGCTCAAGGCCGTCACCTACGACGGCCAGATCTACGCAACGCCCTACGCCGTCGAGTGCCTGGGCCTGTTCGTCAACAAGGCACTGACCTCAGTGACCCAGCCGGCCAGCATCGAGGAGATGATCGAGGCGGGCAAGGCGGCCGGAACCGAGCTCGTCCTGTCTCAGGCCATTGACGAGAAGGGAGACGCCTACAACATGGAGCCGATCTATACCGCCGGCGGCGGCTACCTGTTCGGTAAGAACCAGGACGGCTCCTACAATCCCGAGGACCTCGGTATCGGCAAGGAGGGATCCATCAAGGCCGCGGAGAAGATCCGCCAGCTCGGCCAGCAGGGAGTCCTCAGAAAGTCAATCACAGCCGCCAACCACATTTCCTTGTTCACAGACGGAAAGGCCCCCTACCTCATCTCGGGGCCATGGGCTCTGGCGGACATCAAGAAGGCCGGCATCGACTACCAGCTCACTAGGATTCCGGGATTCAAAGATATCAAGGACAGCCAGGCCCGTCCTTTCGTGGGAGTCAACTGCTTCTATGTGGCCTCCAACGGAAAGAACAAGGCCTTCGCCGAGACCTTCGTGGCCGACGCAGCCAAGGACATGACTTTTGCGGCGGCGATGTTCCCCTCCAACGAGCTGCCTCCGGCCCAGAAGGACCTCGCGGACAAGCTCAAGACGGAGCAACCCGACATGGTCACCTTCGCGAATCTCTCCGCCAAGGCTGAGCCCATGCCCGCGATCCCCGCCATGTCCTCAGTGTGGGAACCCTTTGGACGCGCTCAGGCCAACATCGTCGCAGGCGCCGACCCTGCGAGCACCATGACAGGGGTCGGCAAGACCATCCGGGCGTCGATCAACGGTTCATAACCCGTCGCCCGCGCCGAGGCGGAACGCTTCTCCACACACCCGGTTATTCCTCATCCTGCTTTCCCACTTCTGGAAAGGACCCGCAGATAATGACGTCCGCATCCACCACCCCGAGGGAAAAGACCACGACCATCAGAGGTCTCGTCGGTCGCATTATGGTGCTCTCCCTCACGCTGGTCGCAGCGATCTACCTCGTCCCGCTTCTTATCGCCTACCGGATGTGGTTGTGGCTGGCAGTCGTCGTCATCGCCACGGGGGCCATGTTCCTGCTGTACTCGACCAGGAGATTCATACCCGCCAAGTACCTCTTCCCCGGAACGTTCTTCCTCACCGTCTTCCTCATCATCCCCATCTTGCTGACCATTCAGACCTCCTTCACCAACTTCGGGGACGGGTACCGCGGAACCAAGGAGGAGGCCATCACCTCCATCACCAACAACTCCATGGTCCGCACGGAGAACTCCCCCACCTATGGCTTGTCGGTTGCGACCGACGGCGACGTCAACAAAGGGCCCTTCTCACTGTTCCTTGTCAATCCGCAGACCAAGGAAGTGCTGCGAGGAAGTGACGGGAAGAAGCTGGAGAAGGTCGATGCCAGCACCGTGACCGTTGACAACGGCGTGGTGACCAAGGCGGAGGGATACACGATCCTTTCCCCCAGGCAGATCAACACCGCCTACGAGGACATCAGCACCATGTCGGTTCCCTTCACGGACAAGACCACGGTCAAGGTTCAGGGCGTCAGGACCGCGTTCGAGGGAACCAAACGGATGGTCTACAACGAGTCCTCCGACACCATCACCAACACCGTCACCGGGGACGTCTACTCGATCAAGAAGGTGGGGCTGTCTGAGCACTTCGTCAACGCCAAGGGCGAGAGCCTGGCCCAGTCCTGGAAACAGAACGTGGGACTGGCCAACTACAAGCGGCTCTTCACTGAGGGCAACCTGGCCTCCCAGTTCCTCAAGGCCTTCGCGTGGACCATCATCTTCGCCCTGGGATCGGTGCTTCTCACCTTCGGCCTCGGCTTCTTCCTGGCACTGACCCTCAATGATGATCGCATCAAGGGCAAGAAGCTCTACCGCTCCTTCCTCCTGCTGCCCTACGCCGTCCCCGGCTTCATCTCGCTGCTCGTGTGGTCGAACTTCTACAACCAGGACTTCGGCCTCATCAACCGGATGCTGCACCTCAGTATCCCGTGGCTGTCCGACCCGACCATGGCCAAGATCGCCGTCCTGCTGACCAACACGTGGATGGGCTTCCCCTACATGTTCATCGTGTGCACCGGCGCTCTGCAGTCCATCTCCGGCGATGTCAAGGAGGCGGCAAAGATGGACGGCGCCAGTGGTATGCAGGCCACATGGCGCATCATCACCCCGCTGCTCCTGGTCGCCGTCGCCCCTCTCCTGGTGAGCACCTTCGCCTTCAACTTCAACAACTTCAATGCCATCCAGCTGCTGACCGAGGGTGGGCCCTTCCCGGCCGGGGAGTACACGCGAGGCGGAACCGACATCCTCATCTCCATGGTCTATCGCATTGCCTTCGGCCGTGGCGGCTCGGACTTCGGATTCGCCTCGGCCGTCTCCGTGGTCCTGTTCGCCGTCACCGGTGTCCTGGCCGCCTTGCAGTTCCGAGCCACCAAGAAGCTCGAAGACGTCAACTGACCAGCCGACCTCGGAAAGAACATCATCACCATGAGCACCTCATCGCAGTCCGTGCCCCAGTCCGCATCCAAGGGTTCCGAGGAGAGCGCCGTCGTCGAGAATCACATGCCGTTCTCACGCTGGTTCCGGGAGATCGGCTGGAGACACGTCGTCGGCGTCATCGCCCTGGTCTTCGGCGCCTTCCCCGTCCTCTACGTCATCTCCGCCTCTCTCAACCCCCTGGGCACGGTGGCGTCCACCGGTCTGATCCCCACCAAGGTGAGTCTGGTCAACTACCAGAACCTGCTGTCCGGGGTACGGGGCCCTTTCCTGCGCTGGTACCTCAACACGATCATCATCTGCACTGTGGTGGCCACCGCCCAGGTCTTCCTGTCCCTGCTGGGAGCCTACGCCTTCTCCCGGTTCCGCTTCGCCGGGCGCCGTGGAGGCCTGCTGGCCCTGCTCCTGATCATGATGTTCCCCGCGATCCTCTCCATGATCGCCATCTACACGATGATCTCCGACATCGGCCAGGTGGTCCCCTTCCTCGGCCTCAACACCCTGGCCGGCTACAGCCTGGCGCTCATGGGCGGGGCGCTGGGGCAAGTGTGGCTCATCAAGGGAACCTTCGACACGATTCCCCGCGAGCTCGATGAAGCGGCCATCATCGATGGCTGCACGCACTGGCAGGTCTTCCGCGTCATCCTTCTGCCCACGCTCAAGCCGATCATCGCCACCACCTTCCTGCTGGCCTTCGTGGGTGTCATCAGCGAGTTCCTCCTGGGCTCAATCATTCTGACCGACGATTCTCAGAAGACGCTCGCAGTGGGGCTCTACGGCATGCTCGCCGGCGACCGCTCCAACAACCTGGGCATCTTCGCCGCCGGGGCGGTCCTCACCATGGCCCCGGTGATCGCCCTGTTCCAGTACTTGCAGCGCTACATCGTCGGAGGATCGATCTCGGGCGCGGTCAAGGGCTGATCATGGTCGGGCGCTTTGACGTATCCTTCCCGCCCTGTCGAGAGGGGGTCAGGGGCCGGCGGCGCCACCTCACCGTCCCGGATTCCCGCTAACGGCCCATGACCTGCGATGATGGTCAGCGGAGGGACGCGACGATCCAGTGTCGGTGCACGCGAATCAGCCCCTCCATCCTGACCGTTCTTCGTAGGATTCACTCATGCCACAGAGACTCACTCTCACCGACATCGCCGACCAGGCGGGTGTCTCCACAGCGACTGTCTCGCGTGTGCTCAATGGAAAGTCCAACGTGGCGGACTCGACCCGTCGACAGGTGCTCGCTGCGCTCGACATCCTGGGCTATGAACGGCCCGAGTCGGTGCACCAGACCTCCCGCGGTCTCATGGGGCTGATCGTTCCCGAGCTGAGCAACCCGATCTTTCCGCTGTTCGCCCAGCAGATCGAACAGCTCCTGGCACCCTCCGGACACACTCCCCTGCTGTGCACCCAGACCCCCGGTGGCATCAGCGAGGACGAGTACATCGAGATGCTCGTGGACCGCGGTGTCGCCGGCATCATCTTCGTCTCCGGCCGTCACGCGGACACCACCGGCGACGTCACCCGCTACCAGCGCCTGCGTGAGCGCGGCGTGCCGCTGGTGACGGTCAACGGCAACGCACCGACCATCAAGGCCCCGGGCTTCACCACCGATGACCGCCGGGCGACCCGGATAGCGGTCGATCACCTCATCGCCCTGGGGCACCAGCGCATCGGTCTGGCCATGGGGCCGATGCGCATGGTGCCGGCTCAGCGCAAGCGCTCCGGCTACGAGGACGCCATGCGCGAGGGCCTGCCCGAGGAGCCGCTGCGGATCGTGGAGACGCTCTACACCTACGAGGGCGGTGTCAGCGCAGCCCTTCACCTGCTGGAGCAGGGCTGCACCGGCATCGTGTGCTCCTCGGACGTCATGGCCCTGGGAGTGGTTCACGGGGTGCGTCAGACGGGCAGGTCAGTGCCTCACGACGTCTCCGTCATCGGCTACGACGACTCACCGCTCATCCCCATGACCGACCCGCCTCTGACCACGGTGCGTCAGCCCGTGGAGTCCATCTGCCGGGCAGCCGTCTCCACACTCCTCGCGCAGCTCAACGGGCAGCGGCCGACCGGCACCGAGATGCTCTTCGCCCCCGATCTCATCGTGCGCGACTCGACCGCCACGGCCCCCATCGACTGAGCCGCCCGCGACTCGCAGTGGTGCCCTGGCGCGCGTCGTCCAGTCAGCGCGACCAGGTGCGGGCCAGCCGGGAGCCGAGGTCTGTCAGCCGTGACTCCAGCCATGGGGAGCCGGAGGCCTCCCAGGACTCGGTGGCATGGGCCTCCTGCAGCCCGTAGGCGTTGGTGACGCCGGCAGCGGCCAGCTCAGCGCGGCTGACGGCGCAGCGCCCGCCCACCACGATGCACGGCAGCGCCTGCGAGGCGGTCTGCTGGCCGACGACGCCCACGACACCGTCGGACAGAACGTCGTAGAGCTCTCCCCAGGCCGTGACGACCAGGTCCTGAGCGCAGACGGCATCGCTCAGACCGAGGCTCTCCGCCATGACTCGCGCCCCGGGGCGCGCCCCCGCCCCCAGGGCCCGCAGTACCAGGGCGCTGCCCCCGCCCGCCCCGGTTCCCCAGGTGGACGTGCTCAGGCGAGCAGTCCCGGCGGAGTCCGCCGTGCGCGCGGAGGCGGAGAGTCCGACCTCGTTGAGCGCGGTGATGACAGGCAGGGGCCTGCGTGGGCCGACGGCACCGGGATCGAGGTCCTGGGCCGCGCTGACGACTTCCATCGCCCGGGCGCAGGCGCGGCGGTCCAGCTCCTGGGCCCGCTCAGGGCTGATGGTGGTGACACCCGCCAGGGCCGCCCCGGCACCGTTCATGCCTCCCAGGGCGATGTCATCGGCCAGAACGAGTCCGAGGCTGCGGCGCGACAGCAGGTCCTTGGCCGCTCGCAGGCCGCCGAGCGCATCCATGGCTCCCAGGCCCCCGTCGTGAACGGCGGAGCGCGACATCCCCACCAGGAGCGTGTCTAAGGGCCCGGTACGGCTCAGGGCGGCGCCAATGACGCCTCCCAGGCCAAAGGTGCTGCCCTCCAGCGCCTCCTGGGCCGCTTCACCGGGATCAGCCGGCAGTGCCAGGAGACGTGCGGCGTCCAGGAACCAGGTGCTCGCCTCGCCGCGGTCCTGGTTTCCGGATCGGGAGGGTCTGGGAACCAGACGCACCAGGTCGACCTCCCTGACCTGTCCGAGCGGTCCCCGCCCCTGTATGACCTCCCGGGAGGCGACCTGCTCGGGGGCGATCACCTGGGCCGAGCCCGGTCCACCGTCCGCCATGGGCAGCAGGCGCAGGGCGTCATGGGGGCGTGCCTGACTCCAGCCACTCGCCAGGCAGGCGGCGACGCGGCTCGGGGCAAGACCGTGGCCCGAGCCCGCCAGAGGCACTCCAGCGGGCTCGGGCCACATCCCACCGGGGGCGAGAAGAACCTTCACGTGCTCATGCTCCGGTGGAGGTCGTGGTGAGCACTGGCCTTCATGAGCCGATGGCGCCGCCCAGACGGGCCAGGAGGAGGGCCTCGGCGACCACGATGTGCTCGAGCTCGCCCAGGTGCATGGACTCGTTCTCGCTGTGGGCCCGGGTGTCGGGGTCCTCGATGCCGGTGACGAGCACCTGGGCGTCGGGGAAGGTCTCCTTGAGGGTGGCGATGAAGGGGATGGAGCCGCCCTGTCCGATGTTGACGGCCTCGGTGTCCCAGGCGGTGGACAGGGCCCAGTGGGCGGCCTCGGAGGCGGGGGTGGCCTCGGAGCCGTCGAAGGCGGGCCCGGCTTCACGGCCCGTGACGGTCAGACGGCCCCCGAAGGGCACGTGCTTCTCCAGGTGGGCGACCAGGGCCTCCTGGGCGGCGGCCGGGTCCTGCCCGGGAGCGATGCGCAGCGAGAGTCGGGCCGTGCACGAGGGGGTCAGGACGTTGCCTGCCAGGTCCAGGGGCGTGATGTCCATGCCGATGAGCGTCAGCGACGGCTTGGTCCACAGCCGGGCGGTGAGGTCGCCGGTGCCGGAGAGCTCGACTCCGTCGAGGATGCCGGCGTCGGCGCGGAAGTCGGCCTCCGGGTACTCGGGGAAGTCGGCGTCGGCCTGGGACTGGCTGACCAGTCCGGCCACGGCGACGTCACCGGTCTCGTCGTGGCAGGAGGCGACCAGGCGGCACATGGCGGTGGCGGCGTCCAGCACGGGGCCGCCGTACATGCCGGAGTGAAGCGCGTGGTCGAGCATGTCGAGGCGGACATCGACCTGGACGACGCCGCGCAGCGAGGTGGTCAGGGACGGGACACCGACCTTCCAGTTGGAGGAGTCGGCCACGACGATGACGTCGGAGGCCAGCCGGTCGCGGTGGGTGGTCAGGAAGTTCTCGAAGGAGGGGCTGCCGACCTCCTCCTCCCCCTCGATGAAGACCGTCACGGAGCAGGGCAGCTCGCCGTCGGCCAGGGAGGCCAGGATGCGCAGGGCGTGGGCGTGGGTGATGACGCCGGCCTTGTCGTCGGCGGTTCCGCGCCCGAACAGCCGCTCCCCGCGCCGCTCGGTGGTGAAGGGGTCGGCCTGGTCCCAGCCGGTCGGGTCGCCGACGGGCTGGACGTCGTGGTGGGAGTAGAGCAGGACGTGCGGGCTGCCCTGGGGGCCGGCCTTGTGGGCCAGGACGGCGGGCCTGCCGGGGGTCCCGTCGGGGGCGGGCACCGAGAGGATCTCGGCGTCCAGACCGCTGTCGCGCAGGAGCGCGGCCACGGCCTCGGCGGAGCGCTGGACCTGGGACTGGTCGTGGCTGGAGGCGGAGACCGAGGGGATCGCGACCAGGTCCGTCAGGTCGGAGACGATGGTGGGCATGGAGGTGTGCACGGCGGTGCGCACGGCATCAACGGTGATCATGGTTTTCAGGGTATCGCGCCGCTGCCGCTAGTCTGTGCACCGTGAGCCTGTTCAAGAAGCGCAGCCAGACCCCTGAGCCGGAGCCCGTGGCCGACCCCTCCCCCAAGCCCGGCGGCAAGGGGCGCCCCACGCCCCGGCGCAAGGACCAGCAGGCCAAGAACCTGCATCCGGTGGTCCCCAAGGACCGCGCGGCTGCCAAGCGGGAGGCGAGAGCGGCCCGTGACGCCGCCTGGAAGCGCCAGAACGACGCCATGGTCACCGGCGAGGAGAAGTACCTTCCCTCCCGTGAGAAGGGGCCGATCAAGCGCTACATCCGCGACTTCGTTGATGCGCGCTTCAACCTGGGCGAGTACTTCATGCCCCTCGTCTTCGTCCTGATCATCGTGTCCTTCGCGTTCACCCGCATCCTGCCCCAGTACCCGCTCGTCAGCTTCTACACAGTGCTGGCGATGAACGGCTACCTGCTTCTGGCGATCGCCGACGCCGTCTGGTGCTGGGCGCGCCTGCGCCGCCGCCTCATCGCGAAGTTCGGTCAGGAGAAGGTCAAGGACGAGGGGACGATCCTCTTCTACATCATGTCGCGCTGCTTCATGCTGCGGCGCTGGCGCCGTCCCGCCGCCCTGGTCGAGCGGGGCCAGTACCCCTCCTGAGGCGCTCGACTCCGCCTCGAGGCGGCCCCGCTCACACGGGGCTCAGGCAGTCGCCCGGGCGGCGGAGCCCGTGGCCAGGGCCCGGTTGATGCGCCCCGGCCAGGCGGGACCGTTGTAGATGAAGGCCGTGTAGGCCTGGAGCAGGTCCGCGCCCGCGTCGAGCATGAGCTCGGCGTCCATGATGGAGGAGATGCCGCCGACACCGATGATCGTGGGCTCCTGCCCCAGCCCGCGACGCAGGCGGCGCACGACCTCCAGGGCGCGGGGCAGAAGAGGCGCGCCGGACAGGCCGCCCTCCCCCAGGTCGTGGTCGATGGTCGTGTTGGTGGCCACCACCCCGTCGAGCCCCATGTCCAGGACCATCT
The DNA here is from genome assembly GCF_001929375.1 of Actinomyces oris. GTDB lineage: Bacteria > Actinomycetota > Actinomycetes > Actinomycetales > Actinomycetaceae > Actinomyces > Actinomyces oris_B. Next base: position 15,215 of record NZ_MSGO01000065.1, read on the forward strand.
GCGCAACCGCGTCGATGTCCTCGTCAGCCAGGTCCGGGGCGATCTTGACCAGGAGCGGGACGTGCCGCCTCGCCACGCGGTCGGCGGCCTCACGCACCGCCTCAAGGATCGGGCGCAGTGCCTCGACGCTCTGCAGGCTGCGCAGCCCGGGGGTGTTGGGGCTGGAGACGTTGACGACGAGGTAGTCGACCCACCGGGCCACTGCCGCGGCCGAGTAGCGGTAGTCCTCCACCGCCTCGTCGAGCGGAGTCACCTTGGTCTTGCCGATATTCGCGCCGACGACGATGGAGCGTCCTCGCGGGGTGCGGCGCAGGTCCCGCAGGCGCTTGGCGGCCTCATCGGCCCCGGAGTTGTTGAAGCCCATGCGGTTGCGCACGGCGCGCATCTGCGGGTAGCGCCACATGCGGGGCTTGTCGTTGCCGCCCTGGGGGTGGGCGGTGAACGTGCCGACCTCGATGAAGCCGAAACCGAGCATGTCCAGGCCCTCAACGGCCTGCCCCTCCTTGTCCATGCCCGCTGCGAGTCCCAGGATGCCGGGCACGGGCCGGGCGAAGGGACCGCCCTGGTTGGCCGAGGGCACGGGGAAGACAGGCCGGCGCCCCCACATCTGGCGCACCACGTCCCTGACGAGGGGAACCTTGCCGGTGATCTCGATCGCGTCCAGGCACACGTCGTGGATCAGCTCGGGGTCGATACGGGTCAGCACGGTCTTGTACAGCAGGTCGTAGAGCACGGCATCAGGCTACCCCGACCTGGTCTTCCAGGGACCGTGCAGGATCCCGCCATTATTCTCCTCGGCGTCCCCGCTTCGCGCCGGTGGTGGTGTCACGGTAGCGTGGGCTTCGTCCGAGCCTCATTGCAGGCGTGTTCTCAGAGGTGGCATGTGTCCTTCAACCGCGATATCCAGCTCGACCCCAACCGGGTCCAGACCCGTTCCGGCGGAGGCCGGGGCGCCATGATCGGTGGCGGCTCGATCCTGACCGTCATCGCCGTCGTCCTCATCTCCCAGCTCACGGGAGTGGACCTGACCTCCATGCTGGGCACGCAGCAGCAGACCGGAACGACGACGTCGACGGCCTCATCGATCGACACCTCCGTCTGCACCAGCGGGGACAGTGCCAACAAGTACACCCAGTGCCGCATGGTGGCCACCGCCGAGTCCCTCGACGCGGTGTGGACCGAGCAGCTGCCCTCCCAGGCGGGGCTCAAGTACGCCAAGCCGGAGTTCGTCCTGTGGGACGGCACCCAGATCTCCTCGGCCTGCGGTAACGCCTCCTCGGCGGTGGGGCCCTTCTACTGCTCAGGGGACCGGACCGTCTACCTGGACATGAGCTTCTTCTCCGAGATGGAGAGGTCCCTGGGGGCCGCTGACACGCCCCTGGCGGAGGAGTACATCGTGGCCCATGAGTTCGGCCACCACATCCAGCACCTGACCGGGCAGATGGCCAAGGCCGACCGCTCGGGCAGCGGTGCGACCTCCGACTCGGTGCGACTGGAGCTCCAGGCGGACTGCTACGCGGGCATCTGGGTCAATCACGCCTCCTCCACCCCAGACCCGGACACCGGCAAGCCCTTCCTCAACCGCCCCAGCAGTGAGGAGATCAAGGGGGCGCTGGGTGCGGCCGAGGCCGTGGGCGACGACCACATCCAGGAGCGGGCCAAGGGGCACGTCGACTCCGACACGTGGACCCACGGCTCCTCCGAGCAGCGCGTGCGCTGGTTCACCACCGGGATGAACTCGGGCTCGATGCAGGCCTGCAACACCTTCGCCGTCGACGCCTCCCGGCTCTGAGACGACAAGCGGCGACGCCATTCGTCGCTCTGGCTCGTCCTGCCTCCCCACCGATCCTCTCGGCCTGATGGGGCCCGCCGCCTTCTACGCGGCGGGCCCCGTTTGCGTGCGACGTGGCGTCACACCCGACAGTGGGCTCGACACCCGCGTCACCAGCGGCATTGTCGGTAGGAGACTTCAGGAGGACATCATGACCAGGGCACTCATCATTGTCGAGTCCTGCTTCGGCAACACCCGAGCCATCGCCGGGGCCGTCGCCGCCGGGCTGATCGAGGGCGGAGTCGAGGCCCAGGTCGTCGACGTCGATGGGGCTCCGAGCACCCTGCCCGCAGACCTCGCTCTGCTCGTCCTGGGAGCCCCCACCCACAACCGAGGCCTGCCGACCGCGGCCACACGGGCCAAGGCATGTGCGCAGGCGGGGCAGGGCGATGCCTCCCTTGGGATCGGCGAGTGGCTGGAGACTGCGACGATCCCGGCATCCACCACCGCTGCCGCCTTCGACACGGTCATCTCCAAGGGCTGGCTCAGCGGTTCAGCGGCCAAGGCGATCGCCAAGGCGCTGCAGCGTCATCAGGGCAGGAGGACGGCCTCGGTCAGAAGCTTCGTGGTCACGGCGAGCAAGGGCCCGCTGGCCACCGGCCAGGAGACCGACGCCCACAGCTGGGGACGCGAGCTCGCGGCTTCGGCGAACACCAGATAACGACAGACGTCTTGGCGACAACTACGCATCTCATCATCGGAAGGAAAACAACAACATGACAGCAACGAACCGCGACAAGTCGTCCCGGCCGCAGCTGAGCGGACGAGACATCGCCGGAGCATGCCTGGCCGTCTGCGGTCTCCTCATCATCATCTGGGGAGGGACGCTCGAGTCGGTCAGCGTCACTGACCCCGGCTTCATGAGCTTCGCCGTCAGCAGCCTGGTGATCGTCGCAGCCGGGGGATGCCTGGCGACAGCCCTTCCTCGCGCTGCTCGTGTCACACTCATCTGGCTGGCAACGCTGACGTCGATGTTCTATCTGTTCATCCTCGGCATGGCGGTTATCGTGTCCCTGATGAGCTGTGTGGTGATCGCAGGGGTTGCGGCCTGGCTGACCATCAGAATCCTGAGAGGAGGTAAGACGGCCAACTCGGTGCGATAAGAGCGCAGCGGCGAAGTCGCCTCCTGTTCAGTAGTAGCGCCACTGCCGCATGTCTTGGTTGTAGACCTCGACGATCCGTGGATGCAGGAGGGTGGAGGGCTCCATGAACTCGGTGCGGGCCGGCTTGGTTCGCATGATGAACTCCAGCGTCTTCCGATCCTGGTAAGTCAGGCCTTTGGGCAGAGACTGACTGATGAGGTTCTGCGGCGTCCTGGTGGACAGCACGAAGCCCCACTCCCCGAAGGAGGGGACATTGGTGGAGAAGGGCAGGATCTGTCGATCCGGCTGAGCGGCGGCGACGGTGCTGGCCACCGTGGAGAAGGCGTGGGGTGAGAAGAAGGTGGAGGTGGCCTGGGTGACCATGACGCCCTCGGGGGCCAGCCGCGCCTCGATGTTCCGATAGAACTCGGTGGAGTAGAGCTTGGCGAGCTTCTCGTTGGAGGGGTCGACCAGGTCGATGAGAACGACGTCGTAGGTCGCCTGGGTGTCTTGGACGTAGGTGAAGGCGTCGTCGTTGACGACCTTGACCCTGGAATCGGACAGGGAGGCGTGGTTGAGGTCCTTGAGCAGGCGGTTATTCCGTGCCAGCTCGGTGACGTCGGGGTCGATGTCCACGATGGTGACGTCCGTGACGCTGGGGTAGCGCAGGATCTCCCGGGCCAGCAGGCCGTCGCCGCCACCGAGCACGAGCACGTGGGCAGGTTCCTTCACCGAGGTCATGGCACTGGCGGACAGCGTCTCGTGGTACCTGGCCTCGTCCAGGCTGGAGAACTGGAGCTGGCCGTTGAGGTACAGGCGCAGGTCGTCCTGGTACTGGGTAAGGACGACCTTCTGGTAGGCGGTCTGCTGATAGTAGACGATCGGGTCGTTGTAGGTCAGCGCCTCCACACTGCGCTCAATGCGGTTGGCGGCTGCGAACATGCCGACCAGTGCCACAACGGCGGCGGTGGCCGCCCACAGGATCTTGCGAGGTGTGCGCACCTGGAGCAGGACGAGCAGTGCGACCAGGACGTTGAGCGCCCCCACCAGGTAGGCCCCGCGCATGAGGCCGAGCTGCGGGAGGAGCACCAGGGGGAAGACCAGGGAGGCCACCAGTGAGCCGAAGTAGTCGATGGCCATGACCTTGCCGAGCAGCTCGCTGGTCGAGCGGCGCCCGAAGGCGGCGAAGGTCCGCACTAGCAGCGGGATCTCCAGGCCGATGAGGATGCCGATGGTCAGGCTGATGCCGCCGAAGACGACCCAGTGCAGGCGGGTGCGCCCGAAGGCCAGGTACAGCAGAAGGACGGAGTTGCCACCGATGAGGCCCAGGAGCACTTCGCTGACACCGAAGACGACTGCCGGTGCCGCACGGAAGCGGTTGACCAGCAGCGAGCCGATGCCCATGCCGAACAGGGTGATACCGGTGGCCAGACTGAAGCTGAGCACGGAGTCGCCCAGGAGATAGGAGGCGGCCGTGCCCAGGATGAGCTCGTAGATGAGCCCGCCGATCGCGGCGAGCAAGGCCGCAGTGAACAGGGCGACGTTCTCTCGTCGCCCGATTCGACCGTGGGTCATGGTGTGCGGCTCAGCTCAGGATGGTGGCGGCGATGATGATGGCGATCGCGAGCGCCGTGCCGGCGAAGGCGACCCCCAGGCCGATGTTCTGGTCCTCGATGAGCTCGCGTCTGAGGTCGAGACGGAAGATGCGGTTGACAAGCAGCGCGAACACCATGAGCAGAACCACTCCGAGCACCGCGTAGACAATGGTGCTCAGCAGAGACTGCCAGTTGAGGTCGACCGATGAGTGGTGAGCGATGGTCATGAGCGACATGTCTTCTCCTTCGTGTATGACCGTCGAGGGGGTTGAGTCAGTGGGCTCCAGGTCATTTTCCGACGCCGCCGCCCCCGCCGCCGTAGACCGAGCGATTCCGGAAGGGGATGCCGCCTCCTGAGGGAAAGAAACCATCATCGTTATCGATCAGCTCGGCAAGCACCAGCACCACGAACATGAGGACGATCCAGAACACAGGGGCCCAATCGCTTCTACTCGCTCCGGAGATCGCCGCGGGGAACCACCGCCACAACCTTCGCACGAAACCGGGTATCCACCACGGCCGGGTCACGGGCCTACCGAAGACCCTGTACTGCTTCGAGGGGGACAGACCTGTTTCGCTGTAGATCTCTCGGGCGTGGAGGCGATGCGCATCGACCACCATGGTGGAGATCGAGCCCTGCGCTTCCACCACGCGGAGCTCGGCACATGTTGTCGCGGTGAGAGCCCCCTGGGAATGATCGATGGCCCCGGTCTCGTGGTCGATCTCAGCACGACGCACATTCGTGACCTCGACGGTGCACGGCCGGCCGCGGACTCTCAGCTTCCGGCTCCAACCGACCTCGAGGGTGAGCGGGTCAATCGCCGGCTGGACAGGAACCGGCTCGTGAAGAACCACCTTGTTGGTATCTCGACGGATCTCCAGCCAGAGCTCTCTACCGTCGTCGTCGATCAGGCGCCACTGCTCCCGCTTGACGAAGTGCCGACTTCCCTGAGCCCGTCGTTTGAGGACAACTCGCCCCATGACGGTGTAGGAGCGGCTCTTCTTCCTCAAGGAACCCCGAAGTGTCTCACCGACTCTCAGATCGCCTCTGACACTCACAGCGTGATCCCTGAGCTGGTCACCTGCTGGGCCCGCAGGCGCCTGCGCACCAGCTCCCCCACGGCCTCGATCTGCACGGGGGTCAGTGTGCGACAGCTGGTGAGCGTCACGTAGCCGGTGCCGGACTCGGGCCAGGTGTGGGCGGCGATATGCGACTCGGACAGAATGATGACGGCGCTCAGTCCCTGGGGCTCGAAGCGGTGATGAGCACTGGATACGGCAGTCAGTCCCGCCGTCTCGGCGGCACCAAGGAGAATCGACTCCACGGTGGACAGGTCGTTGAGCGCATACGGCTCAGCGCCACTGATCTTGTAGCTGACGGAACACAGGCTCACCGCACTCACGCGAGCACGGTAGCAACGAGGCAGGCAGCCGACAAACGGGGTGAGGTCCCCATCCTCGCTCCCCCGCCGTCGACGACATATGGCGGGAAGCCCGTCACCGACGGGGCGGGCCTACTTGCCAACTCCGCCTCCGCCGCCTCCGTAGACCGGGCGGTGACGATAGCTCCGTGAGGAGCCCGAGTGCGAGGTGCTGGTGGGATCGGCGTCGCCACTGGAGCGGCTGGGGTTGGAGCAGGCGGAGAACAGTCCGCCGACGAGCACGATACTGACGAGGGCGGCAACGACCGCGCATCCGATGTTCCGGCCGGTTCTTCCGGGGACAGATCGGCGGTTGTACAGGACCCGCCCGAAGAGCTGCTTCTGCTGCGCAGTGGACAAGGAGGTCTTGCGGTATGCCAGGAGGTCACGGAAACGGTGGCTGTCGATGGTCAGTCTGCTGGTCACGCCGGCCGGGTCCGTCAGCCGTACCTCGGCGTAGGTCATGGTCTCGCCGATGTTGAGTGGGCACACCGGGGAACCGATGACGTTCTCGAGGGTGCCGGTGGTGACCTCCTCAACCATGCCCCGGTGCAGGACGCCGTTGATCGTCAGCGGCATCGTCTGGCCGACGGTCAGGGCCCACGGCTCGATCGTCTCCTGGAGACGAACGGGTTCGTAGAAGAGGACCTCGCCGGGATCGTGGTCGACCTCGACCCAGGTGTCGGCGTTGCTGGCCCCGATGAGCTGCCACTCCTCCCAGTAGTAGAAGCAGTGGTCCTGAGAGTCCCATTCCTTGAAGAGCAGGCAGCCTGTGACTGACAGGGCGCCTGCAGTGCCCTGGAGCAGGTCGCCGACCTGCAGGTTGCCTCGCGTGCCGTTCACCAGGACCCTCCCGCCTGCGGAGGGTGAGACGGGGCGCCGCTGCCGCCGTCGGTACCTGATCCGCCTGTCATCACGCGGGCACAGTAGCAACGCGGGCATGCCCCGGCAAACGGTTCGCTCTCCCCATGGTTCGCCCCCGCCAAGCGGATCCGAACAGTTCAGGATCCGGGCGCCGTGTGAGACTGTCCCCATGCGCGTTGCTGAGATCGCCGAGCTGACCGGGACGACCGTGCGCACGGTGCGCTACTACCACTCGCTGGGGCTGCTTCCAGTTCCCGGTGAACGTGGCGGCTGGCGCGACTACGACCTGAGCCATGTGGCCCGGCTCTCCCGGATCCGCTGGCTGGTCCAGGCCGGTGTGTCGCTGGAGACCATCAGGCGCGTTCTCGACGAGTCCGAGGCTACAGGCGTCGAGCAACCCGACGACGCGCCCGCGGCCGAAACGGTTGAAGCCCGCGCTGCGGCCGGCTCCGTGGTCGAGGACCTGGCCGGGGCACTGGCCGCCGTGGAGGATCACCTGGCCGAGGTCACCAGGCAGAGGGACATGCTCGCCGGCCTGCTGGAGCGGGCCAGGGCCGGTTCGACCGTCTCACCGATGTCCCCGCGCATGGCGGCCTTCTTCGACCGGCTGGAGCAGGCCGCTGCCGATGAGGCCACCCGCTGCGCGGTGCGCAAGGAGCGGGACCTGACCGACCTGGCCTGCTATCGCGGCCAGATGCCGCCGGAGGCGGAGTTCCTCTTCGTGGACCCGGATCCTGACTACGACGCCGAGTCACTGGCCCTCTACTCCCAGGATCCGGCTGAGCTGTCAGACGCGCAGATCAAGCAGCGCGCCCAGGCCATGATCTCCCGGTTGGAGGCCCAGATGCCGCCGGAGCGCCTTGCGGCCCTGGCCGACAGCGTCGACACCGAGTCGGTGCGGGAGCTCTTCGACCTCATCGCCGCCACCGGTTACCCCGATGCACGACTCGCCCGGGCCTTGGAGCAGGAGTTCCTCACCGCGATCGCCCGATGGCGCCCCAGCTAAGTGAGCGCCGCTCGCACGCCCGGTTCACTGCGAGCCGATCGGATCGCACCGACGGATGGGGCGAGTAGCGTCGCTGGTATGAGTCAACGCCTTCCTTCATCTGACAACGTGGTTCTCAAAGGCATCCGTGAGGAGCCCAGCGCCGAGGACGGAGCACGGGTCCTGGTGGACCGGCTCTGGCCCCGTGGCGTGTCCAAGGAGCGCGCCGCTCTCGACGAGTGGGCCAAGGACGCCACCCCCACCACCGAGCTGCGGCGGGCCTTCCACAGCGGGGACCTGCCCTGGCCCCAGTTCGTCGAGGCCTACCGGGCCGAGCTCACCGAGAGGCCCAAGGCGGTCGCCGCCGTCGAGCACCTGCGCGACGAGGCCCTTACGGGGCGCGTGACGCTCCTGTTCGCCGGCCACGACCACGTCCACTGCCACGCGCGTGTCCTGCGCGAGGCGATTCTCGGCGTCGAGGAGGACCTGAGCTGACGGCGGCCTCGGCAGGACCTCAGACGTTGAAGCCCAGGGCGCGCAGCTGCTCGCGGCCCTCAGGGGTGATCTTGTCCGGTCCCCACGGCGGCAGCCACACCCACTGGATGCGGACCTTGTCGGAGATGAGGGACAGGGCCTGCTGGGCCTGCTCCTCGATGACATCGGTGAGCGGACAGGCGGCGGTGGTCAGAGTCATGTCGAGCACGACGGTCTCGTCGGGCTCGATCGACACCCCGTAGAGCAGCCCGAGGTCGACGACATTGATACCGAGCTCGGGGTCGATGACGTCGCGCAGGGCCTCCTCGACGGCGGCGACGTCGACGCCCTCGGTGCTGGCGACGGGGGCCGGCGGCTGCTGGGCGGCCATGGGGTTGTCGGCGGCTGCCGGCATCCCGCTGGGGTTGTCACTCATGGATTCTTCCTTCTTCCTCACAGGTCGGACGATGGCGACAGGACGGTCGGGCTACTCGGGGTCGTTCGGCTCAACGGCGGGCAGGGCGACGCCGGACTTGGCCAGGGCGTCCTTGAGGGCCATCCACCCCAGCAGGGCGCACTTGACGCGGTTGGGGTACTTCGAGACGCCCTCGAAGGCGGCCCCGTCCTCCAGGTCGTCCAGGATGGCGTCGTCGACGCCCTTGCCGCGCGAGTGCATGAGGGTATCGAAGTCCGCCTCGAGGCGGGCGACGGTGGCCAGGTCGGCGCCGTTGACGAGGTCGTGCATGACGGAGATGGAGGCCTGGGAGATGGAGCAGCCGTCCCCCTCCCAGCCGATGGCCTCGATCTTGCCGTCCTTGACGCGCACCCCCAGGGTCACGTCGTCACCGCAGGTGGGGTTCACCTGGTGGCTGGTGGCGTCCGGGGTCTCGAGGGCGCCGGAGCCGTGGCGCTCACGGGAGTGGTCGAGGATGACTTGCTGGTAGAGCTGGTCGAGTTCGTTCATGCTCACCTCTGGAAGTAGCGTCGGACATCGGCGATGGCGGACAGGAAGCGGTCCACCTCCTCGGGCGTGGAGCAGGCCCCGAAGGACAGGCGCGAGGAGGCGTGGATGCCGAAGTGCTGATGGATCGGCTGGGCGCAGTGGTGGCCGGTGCGCACGGCGACGCCGGCGGCGTCGAGGACCTGGCCGACGTCGTGAGGGTGGACTCCCTCAATGGAGAAGGCGACCACTCCCAGGCGATCAGCGGTGTCGGTCGGACCGACCAGGCACAGCCCGGGGACCTGGGCCAGGCCCTCGAGCACCTGCCGGGTCAGGACCTGCTCGGTGGCATGGAGCCGGCCCAGGCCGATCCTGGCCAGGTACTCCACGGCGGTGCGCCACCCCGCGGCCTGCGCCAGTGGCTGACTGCCGGCCTCGAAACGGGGCGGGCCGCTCATGAAGGTCGACGACTCCATGGTGACGATCTCGATCATGGAGCCGCCGGTGAGCACCGGCGGCATCGCCGCCAGGAGCTCCTCGGTGGCCACGAGCGCGCCGATGCCGGTGGGGCCGAGCATCTTGTGGCTGGAGAGCACCATGGCGTCCACGCCGGCGGTCTTCAGTGCGTCGAAGTCCAGCGGGATGTGGGCGGCGGACTGGCAGGTGTCCAGGATGACGAGCGCGCCGGCCTGCTGGGCTCGCGGGAGGATGAGGTTGAGCGGGCTGATCGCGCCGGTGACGTTGGAGGCGTGGGTCAGGGCCAGGACGCGGGTGCGCTCGGTGATGACGTCCAGGGTGGCGGCATCGATGCGCCCGTCCTCGGTCAGGTCCAGCCAGCGCAGGGTGGCGCCGGTGCGGGCGCACAGCTCCTGCCAGGGCACGAGGTTGGCGTGGTGCTCAGCGCGGGTGACGACCACCTCGTCGCCCTGTCCGATGATGAGGCGCCGAGCCGGGTCATCAGCCGCGGCGGGGCCGCCACCGCGGGCCGCCGACCGGCCCAGGCTGGCGTGTCCGATGGCCAGGGCCACGAGGTTGATGGCCTCGGTGGCGTTCTTGGTGAAGACGAGCTCGCTGCCACGCGCTCCGACGAAAGCGGCGACGGCGTCGCGGGCGTCCTCGAAGGTGGCGGTGGCCTCGTCGGCGAGCTGGTAGGTCGAGCGCCCTGCCGCACCGTTGGACGTGCGGTAGAAGTCGGCCTCCGTGGTGATGACGTCGGCGGGCTTCTGGCTCGTGGCGGCCCAGTCCAGGTAGGCCAGCGCCTCGCTGTTGCGGGCGGGCCGGCCCAGGTAGGGGAAGTCGGCGCGGATCGCGGCGACCTCCTCCGCGTTGAGCGCGCCGGTCGAAGGCGCCCCGGTGAGCGGGGCCGTGGACTGGGTCATGACGTGCCTTTCCGATTCGGTGCGAGCGGTTCCGGGCATGGTCGCCGACGGCTGGGGGCTGAGGTCACGAGGAACCTTAGTCCCCCTTCCTCAGTGCCGGGGCCGGCGACGACGCCATGTTGCGCGGCGCGCCGTCGTCGGCCCCGGCACGGTGAGGGCGGTCAGGCGAGGTAGCGGTCGTAGCCCTCTTCCTCAAGGCGGTCGGCCAGGTCGGGGCCGCCTGCCTCGGCCACGCGCCCGTCGACGAAGACGTGGACGTGGTCGGGCTTGATGTAGCGCAGGATGCGCGTGTAGTGGGTGATGAGGAGGAAACCGGCGTCGGTCTCGTCGTGGAGGCGGTTGACACCCTCGGAGACGATGCGCAGGGCGTCGACGTCCAGGCCGGAGTCGGTCTCGTCCAGGACGGCGAAACGGGGCCGGAGCAGCTCCATCTGGAGGATCTCGAAGCGCTTCTTCTCACCGCCGGAGAAGCCGGCGTTGACGTCGCGCTGGGAGAAGGCGGGGTCCATCCGCAGGTTCTTCATGGCCTGGTTGACCTCGCTGACCCACTGGCGCACCTTGGGGGCCTGGCCGTCAATGGCGGTCTTGGCCGTGCGCAGGAAGTTGGCCACGGTGACTCCGGGGACCTCGACGGGGTACTGCATGGCCAGGAAGAGGCCGGCGCGGGCGCGCTCGTCCACGCTCATCTCGAGCAGGTCGACGCCGTCGAGGAGGACCTCGCCGTCGGTGACCTCGTAGTCGGGGTGCCCGGCGATGGAGTAGGCCAGGGTGGACTTGCCCGAGCCGTTGGGGCCCATGATGGCGTGGACCTGGTTGGAGTCGATGGTCAGGTCGACGCCCTTGAGGATGGGCTTGGGGCCGTCGTTGGTGGCCACCTGGACGTGGAGGTTCTTGATCTGCAAAGTGCTCATGCGACGTTTCTTTCAGCTGGGTTGTGGTCTGGTTGCGGGTGGGCGGACCGTCGTGCGGGTCCGGCCTGTCACTCGGCTGCCGGCTGGGCGGCGGGGTCCTGGTCGGTGCGGGCGGTGATGAGTCCGGTGAGCTCGAGCTCCTTCTCGATGGCGGCCATGAGGCGCTCCTCGACCTCATCGACACCGATCTCGGCGACGATCTCGTTGAAGAAGCCCAGGACGACGAGGCGGCGGGCCTCGGTCTCGGGGATGCCGCGGGCACGCAGGTAGAACAGCTGCTGGTCGTCGAAGCGGCCGGTGGCGCTGGCGTGGCCGGCCCCCTCGATGTTGCCGTTCTCGATCTCCAGGTTCGGCACGGAGTCGGCCTTGGCCCCCTCGGTGAGGACCAGGTTGCGGTTGAGCTCGTAGGTGTCCGTGCCGCGGGCGGCGTGACCGATGAGGCAGTCCCCCACCCACACGGCGTGCGCGCCCTCCCCCTGGAGTGCACCCTTGTAGGTGACGCGCGAGTAGCAGTGGGGCTCGGTGTGGGCCACGTAGGGGCGGTGCTCCTGGTGCTGGCCGGCATCGGTGAAGTAGACGCCGTAGGCGTCGATGTGCCCGCCCTCGCCGGAGAAGCCCAGGTCGGGGCAGATGCGCACGTCTCCGCCGAGGCTGACGACGACGTGCTTGAGGATGCCGCGACCGCAGACCTTGACCCGGTGGTTGGAGGCGTGGACGGCCTCCTCCTCCCAGCCCTGGACGGTCACCAGGGTGAGCTCGGCGCCGTCGGCGACTGTCACCTCGACGCCCTGGGTCAGGGCGGCGGTGCCGGTGTGGTCCAGGACGACGGTTCCCTTGGAACCGGACTCGGCGGCGACGAGGATGTGCTGGGCGGCGGGGCGGGCGAGCTGAGCGTCCTGGCCGACGATGTTCAGCCGGGCGGCCCGCTCCAGCTGGGCTCCGGCCTCCAGGGTCAGCACGGTGGCGGTCTCGGTGCCGTTCCAGGCTGTGATGCCGGTGCGGTCGACCGGGGCGCCCACGGTGCCGATGCGGGCGTCGCTGCGCGCTACGGTCTCAAGGCTCGCACCGTCGGGCAGGTCCGCCTCGATACGGACGGCGCCGGCATCGCTCTGGCCGGCGGTGACCGCGCGGATGGCCTCGAGGTCGAACAGCGGGGCGAAGCGCTTCATCGGCGTGAAGCGCCACTCCTCCTCGCGGCCGCGCGGCACCGGGATGTCGACGGGGTCGAAGGAGGTGGGGCGGTCGGCGCGCGAGGAGACGTAGCGCGGTCCGCCGTGGGAGTGGGCGCCGTCGAGCGTGGCGCTCGAGTGGTCGGTGGAGAGTTCAGGCATGTGGAGGTGCTCCTTGGCCGGCAGCAGGACGGTGTGATGAGGTGTGGGTCGAAGGCTGAGTGGGCTGACGAGGGAGGAACCGCTGCGGTGGGTCAGCCCACCGAGTTCTCCATCTGCAGCTCGATGAGCCGGTTGAGCTCGAGGGCGTACTCCATGGGCAGCTCCCGGGCGATGGGCTCGACGAAGCCGCGCACGATCGTGGCCATGGCCTCGGTCTCGGTCAGCCCGCGCTGCATGAGGTAGAAGAGCTGATCGGCACTGACCTTGGAGACGGTGGCCTCATGCCCCATCTCGACGTCGTCGGTGCGCACATCGACGTAGGGGTAGGTGTCCGAGCGGGAGATCTCATCGACCAGGAGCGCGTCGCACAGCACGTTGGACTTGGAGTGCCGGGCGTTCTTCATGATCTGTACCAGTCCGCGGTAGGCGCTGCGGCCACCGTGACGGGCGATCGACTTGGAGACGATGTGGCTGGAGGTGTGAGGCGCCATGTGGACCATCTTGGCGCCGGTGTCCTGGTGCTGGTCCGCACCGGCGAAGGCGATGGACAGGGCCTCGCCGCGGGCGTGGGGACCCATGAGGAAGACGGCCGGGTACTTCATGTTCCGCTTGGAGCCGATGTTGCCGTCGACCCACTCCATGGTGGCGCCCTCCTCGCAGGTAGCGCGCTGGGTCACTAGGTTGTAGACGTTGTTGGACCAGTTCTGGATGGTCGTGTAGCGCACGCGGGCGTTCTTCTTGACCACGATCTCCACGATCGCCGAGTGCAGGGAGTCGGTGGAGTAGATGGGGGCCGTGCAGCCCTCGACGTAGTGGACGTAGGAGTCCTCGTCAGCGATGATGAGCGTGCGCTCGAACTGGCCCATGTTCTCCGTGTTGATGCGGAAGTAGGCCTGGAGCGGGATCTCGACGTGGACGCCCCTGGGGACGTAGATGAAGGAGCCCCCGGACCACACGGCCGTGTTGAGGGCGGCGAACTTGTTGTCGCCGGCCGGCACCACGGTCCCGAAGTACTCCTTGACGAGCTCGGGGTACTCGCGCACGGCGGTGTCGGTGTCGACGAAGATGACGCCCTGCTCCTCCAGGTCGCCGCGGATCTGGTGGTAGACGACCTCCGACTCGTACTGGGCGGCCACGCCCGCCACCAGGCGCTCGCGCTCGGCCTCGGGGATGCCGATGCGGTCGTAGGTGTTCTTGATGTCCTCGGGCAGGTCGTCCCAGGAGCTGGCCGGCCGGTCCGTGGAGCGCACGTAGTACTTGACAGCGTCCATGTCGAGCTGGGAGAGATCCACGCCCCAGGTGGGCATGGGCTTGCGCTCGAAGGTGGAGTAGGCCTTGAGACGCTTGGCCAGCATCCACTCCGGCTCGCCCTTGATGGCGGAGATCTCGCGGACCACCTGCTCATCAAGGCCTCGCTTGGCATTCTCACCGGCCTCGTCGGAGTCGTGCCAGCCGAAGTCGTAGCTCGTTGAGATCGAGTCGATGATCTCGTCGTCGGTGCTACGCGTGGTCTCGGTTGTCGGCAGTGTCATCGGGTTCCTTCCATTCGCTTGGTCTCAAGGCCTCGCGTCTTAGCCGCCGCCCGGACCGCGCGCTTGCGCAGCGCGGGCATGGCGATCGGAATGTGGGTGGTACAGACGTGCTCGCCTCCGGCCAGGGTGGCCAGGCGCTGGACCGGGACGCCGACGAGCCGGGAGATGGCCTGGGTCTCGGCGTCGCACAGCTCGTGGAACTCCCCGGCGACGTCGCGCACCGGGCAGTTGCCCTGGCACAGCTGGACGGCGAAGGACCCGTCCCCGACGTCGCGCACTGAGGCCGCGTAGCCGTCAAGAGTCAAGGCGTCCGCCAGGGCGCGGGCCCGCTCCGAGGGGTCCTTGCCTGCCGCCTCGACGACGGTGGCGTAGCGGCGCTCGAGGTCACGGCCCCTGGCCGCGGCGAAGGAGTCGACCGCCTTGTCACCGGCCACCTGGGACAGGTAGTGCAGGGCGCGGTTGGCCAGGTCGGAGTAGCCCTCCGCGAAGGAGGTGCGGGCCTTGGGCGTCAGGACGTAGTGCCGGGCCGGGCGACCGCGGCCGCGCTTGCCCGTCTGGGCCGGCGAGTGAACCTCGATCTGTTCAGCGTCCTCAAGGGCCGTGATGTGCCTGCGCACGGCGGCCGGCGTCAGGCTCAGGACCTTGGCGAGCTGAGCCGCCGACACCGGTCCCTTCTCGGCGATGAGGTCGAGAACGCGTGCCCGGGTAGAGTCTTCGTCGCTCTGCGCCATGACTGCTCTCCTCCCCTAGTCGCTGACGACGTCTCGCGGCCTGCCCCGTTGCGGCCGGTTCGGCCATGCCCTTGGACCGGCCCCAGGCATTGACCTGCGAGGCGTCGCTGGTCGTCGTGCCACGAGTTTAACCAAGATCTTGCTTGCCGAATTCAACACTGGCAAGTTCACGACGGAGCGTCGCAGGGTGGCATTGAACACGCCACCTAATCAAAGGCGAGCTTCGGTTAGGAATACCTAACTAGTCGTCGAACGGGGTGCGCGGCCGCGCGCATCGGAGACTGCGTTTCCCATCCAGAACGTACTTCTCCCGCAGACGACTGGGGTCAGATCCCAGTCGTCTGCGGGAAGACGCAGTTCTCGACTGACAAGTACGTTCCCGACCGCGGCCGGCGCGGCCCGACGTTGCCGTGGAGGCCGCTTTTAGCAGCCTGATCCCGACAGAAACGCCCCGTCGCCTGCCTCGACACCCGGCCTGAGTTGCACAGTTTGGGCTGGTTCGTGTTTCTAGTTGGGGATATTCGTTGGAACGATGCGGGTGAGGTGATCGTTTCGGACACTGAGCAGGCTTGGGCTGAGTGAACCCGTACCTGCGCAAGGTCAGGACAGTCTCGGGGCCACGGCCGCGCAGGTCGTGGCCGAGGCGCACGGGGCGCCGGATCGTGGAGCGCCTGGGACCGGCTCGCGACGGGGCCGATCGTGAGGACGACCTCAGGCGGGTCGATTGTTCCAAGGAGAACAGGGTCAACCCCCCAGATGATCGTCGGACTGCTGGTCCGACCGCGCTGCTCTCTCCCCCTCAGATAGGGCACCCGGACCGAAGCCACCACGATCAGCCCCATGGTGGGGGCCTTCCAAACCTCCCTCGACATTGAGGATGCTTGGTGGCTGCTGACGCCGCGGTATGCGCACCGTCCGGGACAACCAGGCCCTCACCGCCCTCATCATCCCGACAGGACACTAAAGCTGGCAGTTCAAGTCCGACTACAGGCTCTTCGGGCTGCGCAGCCAGGGGGCGTCAGCGGGACGAAGCCCCGCCCAGCCGCGGGAGCGGGCCTGGGCCGTGGCCAGGACCCCCAGGACGGTGGAGGGGTTGTGCAGGCGGCCGCCCATGACGGCGTCGAGGGCCTCGTCCAGGCGGACCCAGGTGGGCACGAACTCGGCCTCCTCGTCCTCGCGAACGGTGCGCCGGTCCTCGGGCAGCAGGCTCAGGTCCTGGGCGAGGAAGATCCGGGCCCCCTCGGTGGTGAAGCCGGGCGAGGCGTAGAACTCGGCCAGCGTGTTCCAGATGGCCGCCTCGTAGTCGGTCTCCTCAGCGAGCTCGCGGGCGGCGGCGACGGCCGGCTCCTCCCCCGCCACGTCGAGCAGTCCCGCGGGGATCTCCCACAGGCAGGCGCGCACGGGATGGCGGTACTGACGGATCATGAGGATCTCCGCGGCGCCGTCGGCCTGGGAGGATGCCTTGCCCTCGCGCAGGGCGACGACGGCGACGGCGTCGTGATGGACGACGACCTGACGGGCCACCGGCTCCTGACCGGGTCCTAGGGCCTGTTGCGGAA
>NZ_MSGO01000066.1 GCF_001929375.1 Actinomyces oris
GTCTCCACCCCACTTCCTGCGCGCGACGCCCCCGAGTAGCCGCTATCGCTCATGCTCCGCCCTCTGGTCACCCGATCAGCGAGTGGCGTGAGATCGTGGCCTCTCGTCCCGGACCGACGCCGATCGCGGAGATGCGGCAGCGGGCCAGCTCCTCGATACGCAGCACGTAGTCCTGAGCCGTCTGAGGCAGGTCGGCGAAGCTGCGGACCCCGCTGATGTCCTCACTCCAGCCGGGCAGCTCCTCGTAGACGGGGACGGCGTGGTGGAAGCCGGACTGGGTCAGCGGCATCTCCTGAGTGACAGTGCCGTCAATGTCGTAGGCGACGCACACCGGGATGGTCTCGTGCCCGGTGAGGACGTCGAGCTTGGTCATCACCAGGTCGGTCAGCCCGTTGACGCGAGCCGCGTAGCGGGTGACGACGGCGTCGTGCCAGCCGCAGCGGCGCGGTCTGCCGGTGGTGACCCCGTACTCGCCGCCCTCGGTGCGAAGGCGCTCGCCCATGTCATCGAGCAGCTCGGTGGGGAAGGGCCCCTCCCCCACGCGGGTCGTGTAGGCCTTGACGACGCCGACGACCGAGTCGATCCGGGTGGGCCCGACACCGGTGCCGGTGCAGGCGCCGCCGGCAGTGGGGTTGGAGGAGGTGACGAAGGGGTAGGTGCCGTGGTCGATGTCGAGCATCGTGGCCTGGCCGGCCTCGAACAGGACGGTCTTGCCCTCGTCGAGAGCGTTGTTGAGCAGCAGCGAGCAGTCCACGACCATGGGCCGGACCTGGTCCGCGTAGGAGAGCAGCTCGTCGGCGACGGCGTCGGCGTCGATGGCTGCCCGGTTGAAGACCTTGAGGAAGAGGCTGTTCTTCTGGTCCAGGGCGGAGTGGACCTTCTGACGCAGGATCGACTCGTCGAAGAGGTCCTGGACGCGGATGCCCACGCGGTTCATCTTGTCCGCATACGTCGGTCCGATCCCCCGCCCGGTGGTACCCAGCTGCCTCGAGCCCAGGAAGCGTTCGGTAGTGCGGTCCAGAACCCGGTTGTAGGAGGGGATGATGTGGGCATTGGCGCTGATGAGGAGGCTGGAGACGTCCTTGCCGCGGGAGGTGATCTCAGCGATCTCGCTGAAAAGGACCTCCAGGTCGACAACGACGCCGTTGCCGATGACAGGCGTGACCCCGGGGGTGAGCACCCCGGCCGGAAGGAGGTGGAAGGCGAACTTCTCGCCGTCGATGACGACAGTGTGTCCGGCATTGTTGCCGCCGTTGAACTTCACGACGTAGTCGACGTCCTGACCGAGCTGGTCAGTCGCCTTGCCCTTTCCCTCGTCCCCCCACTGGGTCCCGACGACGACAACGGCTGGCATGGCTGCTCCCTGGCTTCAGTGACGGCATGCCGGTGGACACACCGTTCTCTAGCCTACCGGAGCCGAGCAACGAGGCACCGCCATTGTCCCCTAACCAACTGGGCGAAGAGACGATACGGTGGGGCACATGCCTCATGTCACCGTCCGCCGTACCTCCACGCCTCGTTCTGTGCTGGTGGCCCTCCTCGTCCTGACCGTATCCGCCGTCCTGGCCCTGGCCGGCACCCCGGGGTACGCCCTGCCCACGGCTGATGACGACATGAGCTTCAGCATTTCCAGTGACATCATCGTCAAGGACGAGGACACGTTCTCCGTGAAGCTCACGATGTCTGAGAGTGCATCCGTTCCGGTGCTCAGTAAGAGCACGTGCGATAAGGGCTCTCCCGATTCAAGCGGCTCGAGCGTCAAGGACCTCAAGGTGAAGTTCGAGTCTAAAGACGGTACCCGCACGTGCACGATGGAGGGGACCGGCGCTATCGTCGCATCCTCGAAGAACGTCAAGCACGAGGGCGACGAGTTCATCGTTCAGACGTTGAACTTCGACGACATCCCTTCCAATGTCTCCGCCGACGTCACCCAATCGGTCACCTTCCCGGGTAAGGTCACCGAGGCCGACGGCGGCACGGTCGAGGGAACCAAGGTCTCCTTCAACGACAACGACCAGCATGAGGTCAGGGGGAAGGACAAGGCCTCTAAGAGCGCTGCGGGCGCGAAAGACAGTGGTTCCTCTCCCGTGCGGGTCTGGAGGCTTGTCGGAACGCTTTCCGTAGCCGTCATGGGCGGTGTTGTGGCCGCTCTCGTCATGAGCCAGAGGAAGAAGAACCAGCCCCAGCTCGCTCCCTACGCGGCTCCCGCCCAGGTCTACGACCCCAACCAGGCACTCTTCGGCCAGCAGGGTCAGCCGATGCGGCAGCCCTACCAACCGGGCTACACCGACCCCACCACCCAGCCCTACCAGCAGGGGCAGCCCTACCAGCCCGGCTACACCGACCCCACCACCCAGCCCTACCAGCAGGGGCAGCCCTACCAGCCCGGCTACACCGACCCCACCACCCAGCCCTACCAGCAGGGGCAGCCCTACCAGCCCGGCTACACCGACCCCACCACCCAGCCCTACCAGCA
>NZ_MSGO01000067.1 GCF_001929375.1 Actinomyces oris
CACGCAGATAGTGTGCGTGGGATGCGGTGGCAGTCAGACAATAACCGAATAACCGCACCAGACAACAGCAAAGCACTGCCCGTACAATCGTCTCGGTGGTCACAGCGACAGGGATAACGCCCGGTAACCCATCCCGAACCCGGAAGCTAAGCCTGACAGCGCCGATGGTACTGCACCCGCCAGGGTGCGGGAGAGTAGGACACCACCGAGCACACACCACCGGTATCGGGTCGGTTTCCACAACGCATGTGGGAACCGATCCGATACTGCTGTCTACCCACATGCCACCAGCAACCATCAGTAGGCAGCGCCAACCAGTGCGCACCACACTGCGTGTTGCCGAGTCCCGTTACGCCTGAGTACCTCGGTCCAGGTAGGCTCCTCCCAGGTATTCAAGGACAGCGGGGGAACTGGTGGCAGTCCCGGAGTGAAAGAAGGACCATGGCGTATCAGGACCGTCAGCACGGCTCGGACGACGGCGAGGCAGGTCGGCGTCGCCGCAACGGTGAGCGTCACGGCTTCGGGGCGCGTCGGCGTTTCACAGGGGAGGACGATCACTCTCGCCGCAGCGATCGCGCGGGACAGGACGACGACTCCTACGGCTCCCGGGGACATTCCCAGCGGTCGAATCGTGGGGAGCACTCTCCTCACAACGATCGCCGGCACCGAGACGACTGGCGCGACGAACGGCGTCGGAACGGTGACGGCGGTGACCGTGACAGGCGCGGTGACCGCAACGGTCGCAGGCCAGGCCGTTTCAACGACCGCTCCGGACGGAAGGACTCACGGGACAGGCGTGACGACCGGCGAGGTCGCCCACCACAGCGTCAGCGCGTCCCCGAGCCCAAGGTCCCGGACGAGGTTGAGCCCGCAGACCTCGAGCGGGGCGCCAGGGCCGAGCTGCGTGCCCTGGGGCGCGCCAACGCTGAGAACGTCGCCCGGCACCTGGTCATGGTTCAGCGACTCCTCAACGATGATCCTCAGACCGCCTACGAGCACGCGCGCTACGCCTCGTCCCATGCGGGCCGTGTCGCCGTCGTCCGGGAAACGACCGGTATCGCCGCCTACCTCGCCGGCCACTACAGCGAGGCGCTCCGAGAGATTCGCGCCGCCAGACGCCTGTCCGGCCTCGACCTCCACCGGGCCATCGAGGTCGACTGCGAGCGGGCACTGGGCAACCTCGACAAGGCCCTCCAAGCCGCTCAAGCGGCAGACCCGCGCCAGCTCGACGAGATCGAGCGGGCCGAGCTGGCCATGGTCGTCTCCAGCCTCCGCCACGACATGGGCCAGACCGATCTCGGCCTGCTCATCATCGAGGACGCCATCAGGGCGCGTCCCTCCGACAGCGACACCCTCAGACGCCTGCACTCCGTACGCGCCGACCGGCTCGAGGAGCTTGGCCGGCACCAGGAGGCCGAGGCCATCCGCGACCGTATCGGTCCTGAGCCGGTCGAGGAGGACGAGGTGGAGGTCTTCGACATTGAGGACGACTACGACTCCGAGGCTCAGGAGGAGAGCAACCCTGAGAATTCCGGCGCTCAGTCCGTCCCGGATTCCGACGGGGACACGAGCGTCGATGCAGGGAGCGAGACGACCGAGGCCTCACCGGCCCCGAGCGAAGTTGTTCAGGACGAGGCCACAGCAGATCTCGAGCCTTGCGACGAGCCTGTGGACCAGGATGAGGACGCTCAGTGGTCGCAGTCCTTCGCCGAGCGTGTCGAGGCCGAGATGGCCGAGCTGCTTCAGGACACGCAGGACGCGCCGACGCCTTCCAGCAACGCCTCTGAGGAGCCCCGATGACCATGACCCAGGCCACTGAAACCGCCGCCCCCGCCACCCTGATCGGCAGCGAGCAGCCCCTGTGCGCCGCCTACGACGTCGCCCTGCTGGACCTCGACGGCGTCTGCTTCGCCGGCCAGGCCCGAGTTCCCCACGCGGCCGACAACGTCAACGCCGCCCGCAAGGCCGGAATGCGCCTGTCCTTCGTCACCAACAACGCCTCACGGGCTCCTCAGACGGTCGTGGACAAGCTGGCGGCCAACGACATCACCGCCGAGGCGTCGGAGGTCTTCAGCGCCGCCATGGACGCGGCGGCCATGCTCACCGAGCACATCGAACCGGGCTCCACGGTACTCGTCGTCGGCGGCGACGGCGTCCGCCAAGCCCTCCTCGACGAGGGCTTCCAGGTGACCAGCAGTGCGCAGGACGAGCCGGTCGCCGTCGTCCAGGGCTGGGACCCGGCGGTCGACTGGGCCCTGCTGTCCGAAGGCGTCTACGCCATCAATGCCGGGGCCCTCCACGTGGCCACCAACCTCGATGCGACCCTGCCCACCGAGCGGGGCTTCGCCCTGGGCAACGGCAGCCTCGTGGCCGCCGTCGTCCACGCCTCCGGCAAGGAACCCCTGGCCGGGGGCAAGCCCTTCCCCGGCATCTACATGCGCGCCCTCAAGCGAGCCGGCGGAACCAGGCCCCTGGCCGTCGGCGACCGCCTCAACACCGACCACGTCGGGGCCCGGGCCGCCGGGATCCCCGGGCTCCACGTCCTCACCGGGGTCTCCGACGCGCGAGACGTCATCTGTGCGCCGGCCACCGAGCGTCCCAGCTTCCTCCACACCGACCTGCGCGGCCTGACCGAGCCCCACCCCGAGCCCGTGCGAGTCGAGCTCGACGGCCAGGTGTGGTGGCGAGTCGGCAACCGCAGCGCCCGAGTCCTTGGCTCCGGGCTCGAGCTCCAGGACGCCGGCGCCGTGTCCTGCCCGGACGGCAGCGCTGTGCGTATCGACCTGGACTCCTACCGGGCACTGGCCGTAGCGGCCTGGGACTGGGCCGACGCCCAGGTCCGCCGGGGCGAGGCCGCGGTGCTGGACCTGCCCAAGATCGAGGTGATCGAGCCCTGAGACCCCGGTCGGGGCCCGTGAGGCACCTACCGGAGAAGAAGAGCAACGCGCAGCGGCAGCGCGAACGATGTCGAAACGATATCGATGGGAGTCAGGAATGAGCGGCAACGAGTCGAGAACCGACGTCGGAGAGGAGATGCCGGCGACGGTGGACTCCGCACACCGGCCGGCTCCTCGACCACCGGTGCCCGCACCCCCGCCAGCCGACGTCGCCCTGACAGCGGCCCAAGGGCTCCTCGACCACACCGACGAGATCGCCCAGATCGCTCAGATGCCCCTGGAGGAGCGGGCAGCCGCCCTGGCCGCCATCCACGAGGACCTCGCCGCCGTCCTGCACAAGGCGGAAGGCTGATATGGCCCGGCTCATCCGCATCGACTCAGAGCTCGTGCGCCGGGGGCTGGCCCGCTCCCGCACCCACGCCGCCACCCTCATCACCGACGGTCACGTCACCCTCGACGGCGAGGTCGTCACCAAGCCCGCCCGACAGGTCAACCCTGCCCAGGCCATCGAGATCCTGGTGCCCTCCAAAGACGACTACGTCTCCCGCGGCGCCCACAAGCTCGCCGGCGCCCTGGACGCTCTGGGTCGACGCGGCCTGGCACCCCGCGTTGAGGGCCGCCGCTGCCTGGACGCCGGCGCCTCGACCGGCGGCTTCACCGACGTCCTCCTGCGCCGCGGTGCTGAGCACGTCGTAGCCGTTGACGTCGGCTACGGCCAGCTGGCCTGGTCGCTGCGCTCCGACCCCCGCGTCACCGCCCTGGACCGCACCAACATCCGCACGCTGGAGCCTGAGGCCGTCGCCCCCGCCCCGGAGCTGGTCGTGGGCGACCTGTCCTTCATCTCCCTGACCCTGGTCCTTGAGCCTCTGCTGCGCGCCGCGGCCGACGACGCCGACCTCCTGCTCATGGTCAAGCCCCAGTTCGAGGTGGGCAAGGAGCGGATCGGGCACGGGGGAGTGGTGCGCGACCCGGATCTCCACGTGGAGACCGTGATGACGGTGGCTGAGCGGGCCCACGCCCTGGGCGTGGGAGTCGAGGCCGTGACCGCATCCCCTCTGCCGGGCCCCGCCGGTAACGTTGAGTACTTCCTGAGCATGCACGCCTCCCGCGCCGGTTGCCCCGGGGACCTGCGCGGAGACGAGTTGCGCTCCAGCATTGAGGACGCCGTCGCCGCCGGCCCCGCGGAGCTCGGCCCACGACGACGCAGAACAAGGACCCGCCCATGAGCAAGCTGAGCCCTCCAGACACCACTGCTGCGGCGCGCCCGGCCGACCCCGCCGACCCTGCCGACTCAACCGACTCTGCCGCCCTCCGCCGGCCCTCGCAGCAGCCGGGAACGCAGCAGCCCTGCCGGAGGATCTCGCGCGTCATGCTGCTGCAGCGCGAGCTCAACGACAAGCCCGTCCCCGTCCCCAGGCCCAGTGCTCCGACGGCCAGCGCCGTGGCCCGGGCCTCGGCGGCGCTGCGTGCCCGAGGCGTTGAGCCGGTCGGCCCGGACTGCACCGAGCACGTCGACCTCGTCCTGGTGCTCGGCGGCGACGGCACGATCCTGCGCGCCTTCGAGATCGCCCGCGAGCGGGACATCCCCCTGGTGGGCATCAACACCGGCCACGTCGGCTTCCTGGCCGAGGCCGATCCCGACGGCATCGAGCAGGTGGTCGCCGATCTTGTCGCCGGCCGCTACACGGTCGAGACCCGCACCACCTTGAACGTGGAGGTCATCTGTCCTGACGGGACGGTCACTCGCGACTGGGCGCTCAACGAGGCGGCCCTGGAGAAGCGCGACCGCGCCCGCATGATCGAGGTCGCCATCGGTGTCGACGGCCAGGCCGTGTCCTCCTTCGGCTGCGACGGCCTCATCATGGCCACGCCCACCGGCTCGACCGCCTACGCCTTCTCCTGCGGAGGCCCCGTCATCTGGCCCGAGGTCGAGGCGCTCCTCCTGGTGCCCGTGGCCGCGCACGCCCTGTTCACCCGGCCCCTGGTCCTGGGCCCCGACTCCTGCATGGAGGTCGTCATCCAGCGGGTGGGCTTCGGAGGCGCCGAGATCTGGTGCGACGGCAGACGCAGCCTGGACGTGCCGGTCGGCGCCAGGATCCGTGTCACCCGGGCGAAGCGTCCGGTCCGCCTGGCACGTTTCAACGAGGCTCCCTTCGCCAGCCGCCTGGTGCGCAAGTTCGACCTGCCCGTGGAGGGGTGGCGGGCCTCCAGCAGCGCCGATGAGGCCCACTCGCCTGAGGAGGATGCGCTGCACCAGCCGGTGGTCACCACCGCCGACACGAGCGCCGACGGCGAGAGCCGGCGGGACTCCTCGGGAGGGACGGCGTGATCGAGTCTTTGCACATCGAGGACCTCGGTGTCATCGAGGAGGCCGATCTTCCCCTCAGTCGCGGCCTGACCGCCCTGACCGGAGAGACCGGCGCCGGCAAGACGATGGTGCTCACCTCGCTCGGGCTGCTGCTGGGGCAGCGGGCTGAGACCACCATCGTGCGCAGCGGCGCCGAGCGCAGCCTGGTTGAGGGGGCCTTCCTGGTCGACCCGGACTCGCGCGTCGCCGCCCGCGTCGTCGAGGCCGGAGGTGATCTCGACGACGACCTCCTCCTGGCCTCCCGCACGGTTCCAGCCTCCGGACGTTCCCGCGCCTACCTGGGAGGGCGCTCCGTGCCGGCCTCGGTCCTCAGCGAGGTGGGCGGCCGTCTGGTCTCCGTCCACGGCCAGGCAGACCAGCTGCGGCTGCGCTCGACCGCGGCCCAACGCGCTGCGCTGGACTCACTGGGCGGCCAGGACCACGCCGTCCTGTGCCGCCGCTACGCCCGGGCCTACCAGGCGCGTAGGCAGGCCGGCCAGGAGCTCCAGGAGTGGCAGGCATCGGCTCAGGCCCGAGCCGTCGAGGTGACTCAGCTGCGCACCTGGCTCGAGGCCCTGGAGGAGGTCGCCCCCCGCAGCGGTGAGGACCGGGAGCTGACGGCGGAGGCCGAGAGACTCGACCACGCCGAGGACCTGCGTCGGGCCGCCACCGGGGCCCGCAGCGCGCTCAGCGGGGAGGAGTCCGCCACCGGGCAGGCGCCCGACGTCGTCTCCCTCATCGCCTACGCGCACCGCAGCCTGAGCGCCGAGTCTGACCGAGATCCCGCCCTGGCCGAGCTGGCCGCGCGCACCCAGCGACTGGGCATCGACGCAGCCGATATCGCCGCCGAGCTCAGTGGGTACCTGTCCGCGCTGAGCGCCGACCCGGCTCGCCTCGCCCAGGTCCAGGACCGCCGCGGGGAGCTCACCCGCGCCTGCCGGGAGATCGGCGGGCCTCAGGAGCAGCTCGACGACGTCGACGCCCTCCTGGCCTGGGGTGAGCGCGCAGCCGCGCGCCTGGCCGAGCTCGACGGCCCCCAGGACACCGCTACCGTCCTGGCCGAGCGCCTGGCCGCCGCCGACGAGGAGCTCGCCGGTGCCGGCGCCGAGCTGAGCCGGGCCCGCCAGCGACTCGGCGAGCGTCTTGAGCGGGCCGTCACCGCGGAGCTGGAGGGCCTGGAGATGAAAGGCGCCCGGCTCGTCGTCGAGCTGGACCGGCTCGATGAGCCCGGGCCCACCGGCCTGGAGAGCGTCGCCCTCACCCTTGTCTCACACCCCGGCGCGCCCGCCCTGCCCCTGGGGAAGGGAGCGTCGGGAGGCGAGCTGTCCCGCATCATGCTCGCCCTGGAGGTGGTGCTCGCCGACGCCGCTGCCTCCGCGCGCCCCGCGACCCACACCCGCACTCTCGTCTTCGACGAGATCGACGCCGGGGTGGGAGGTCGGGCCGCCCGGGAGATCGGCAGGCGCCTGGCCCGCCTGGCACGACATCATCAGGTCGTCGTCGTCACCCACCTGGCACAGGTGGCGGCCTGGGCCGACACCCACCTCGTGGTGCGCAAGGAGACAGTGACCGAGCCTGAAGCCCGTCCCGGCCTCTCAGAGACGCCTGGGAGGAATGTGAGAAAGTCCCAGCCGGGACGCACCCGCACACAGGTCTTCGTCGTCGAAGGCCAGGAGAGAGAACGAGAGCTGGCCAGGATGCTCTCCGGGCACGAGGACTCCCAGGCCGCGGTCCGGCACGCCGCTGAGCTTCTCCAGGAAGCAGTCGTGGGACAATCCGACCCGTGAGGAATCCCTTCCGCAGGAAGTCTGCGTCCGTCTCCGAGCACCCCAGCGGTGTCGTACGCGTCGACGCGCGCACGAAGAAGCTCACCAAGCGTCTCCAGCCCGGAGAGATCGCCATCATCGACCACACCGACCTCGATCGGGTGGCCGCTGAGGCGCTGGTGGAGTGCGGTGCCTCAGCGGTCCTCAACGCCTCCCCGTCCATCTCCGGGAGATACCCGAACCTCGGCCCCGGAATCCTCCTGGACGCGGGAATCCCGCTCGTGGACGACCTGGGCCCCGACATCATGCGCCTGCACGACGGCCAGCGCATCACCGTCGAGGACGGATCGGTGCGTGTCGAGGGCAAGGAGCAGGTCATCGCCGAGGGAGCGGTCCAGACCAAGCAGACCGTCGCCGAGGCCATGGAGGAGGCCAAGAAGGGCCTGTCCGTCCAGCTGGAGGCCTTCGCCGCCAACACCATGGAGTACATGCGCGGGGAGTGGGACCTGCTCCTCAACGGCGTCGGCATGCCCTCGCTGACCACGCAGATGAGCGGCAAGCACGTCCTGGTGGTCGTGCGCGGCTACTCCTACAAGGAGGACCTCCAGGCACTCAAGCCCTACATCCGCGAGTACAAGCCCATCATCATCGGTGTCGACGGAGGCGCCGACGCTGTCCTGGACGTCGGCTTCAAACCGACCATGATCGTGGGCGACATGGACTCCGTGTCCGACAAGGCGCTGACCTGCGGCGCTGAGATCGTCGTCCACGCCTACCGCGACGGGCGCGCCCCGGGCCTGGCCCATGTCGAGGAGCTCGGGGTGGAGCACCACGTCTTCGCCGCCACCGGCACCAGCGAGGACATCGCCATGCTCATGGCCGACGAGGCCGGCGCCGAGATCATCGTGGCCCTGGGGACGCACGCCACCCTGCTGGAGTTCCTCGACAAGGGACGCGCCGGCATGTCATCGACCTTCCTGACCCGCCTCAAGGTCGGTGGTCGCCTCATCGACGCCAAGGGCGTCTCCCAGCTCTACCGCACCCGCATCTCGGGGTGGTGGCTACTGTTCCTGGCCCTGGCGGGCACCTTCGCCCTGGCCATCGCCCTGATGTCCACGCCCGGTGGACAGACCTTCCTAGGACTGTCCGGCGCCGTGTGGGACGACATCGTCAACTTCTTCCGCACACTGCTGGGCCTGGCCCCGAACTCACCCACCGTCTAACGACCCCCGCCCATCTGAGAGGCAGCCCCTCTCACGGTCATCCTCAAGGTCTTCAACCATGATCGACTTCCGCTATCACCTGGTATCGCTCATCTCCGTGTTCCTGGCCCTCGCCGTCGGGGTCGTCCTGGGAGCCGGCCCACTGCAGAACTCCCTGGGGACCGCGCTCAACGACCAGGTCACCGCCCTGCGTGAGAACCGCAACGCCACCCAGGCCAAGCTCGAGCAGACTGAGACGGCCGTCAACGAGCGGGACTCCTACATCACTCAGGCCGCCAGCAGCCTCCTGCCCGGGACCCTGGCCTCCAAGAGCGTGGCCATGGTGCTCCTGCCCGACGCCAAGGCCGAGGACGCCGACGCCATCACCACCCAGCTCAAGAGCGCAGGCGCCACCGTCACCGGCCGGGTGAGTCTGACCAGCACCTGGGTGGACCTGTCCCGGGAGAGCTACCGCTCCACCTTCTCCGGACAGGTCCAGGGGCACCTGGGCAGCGCCAACTCCAAGGACGCCAACGGCATTCTGGGAGAGGCACTGGCCAAGGCCCTCACCTCCAACGACGACTCCTCCCGAGTCCTCATGGACATGCTGTCAGTGGACAAGTCCGGCACGCCCTTCGTCACCGTGGACTCCACACCCACTGGGCCGGCGGAGATGATCGTCGTCGTCGGGCCGCGCCCGCAGGCCGCCTCCGGCAAGGGGTCGACGGTCGAGGCCTCACCGGGCCAGGACCCCAAGGCCTGGGCCAAGGCCCTGGAGGGGACCGCCGGTCGGACGCCCACAGTCGTCGTGGGCTCCGCCGACGGTGACGACAACGTCGTCAGCATCATCCGCTCCGAGAAGGCGAAGGTGACCACCATCGACTCCATCGGCCAGATCGCCGCCTCGGTCTCCACGCCCCTGGCCCTGGCCTCCACCCGAGCGGGAACCATCGGCCACTACGGCTTCGACAAGGGAGCCGACGCCGTCATGCCGCCAGTGACCAGGTAGCCCCCTGCTCCTCAGGCTACTCAGGCGCTGAGGCCCCGCCATGGGTGGCGACGCCGCGATCCGCCCCCGCCCTGCCTTAGGCTGAGTCCATGGCTGGCACGATCACGCGAGTAAGCTCCTGCGCCCGAGGCCTGGCGAAGGTGGGCCTCAAGGCGGCGGGCACCGCCCTGTCCTGGTCCACCTCCCTGGTACCCGTCGCCCAGGGCCTGGAGCGCACCAACTTCCACGGCCGCACCGTGAACCTGCGCGGGGGAGTCGGGGCAGCAGCCGGAGCCGTGACGGCCGGGATCGAGGCCGGCAGGCTCCTGCGGGGCAGGACGGCCTCGCCCTCACGGGCAGGGCTCGCCGCCACCGTCGCGGCTGCGGCCGGCGGGTGCGCCGGCCTGGTCGACGACCTCGATGCCGGAGCCCACGACGGGGACACCCCCGCCAAAGGACTCAAGGGCCACCTGACCGCCCTCGCCCACGGGCGCGTCACCACCGGGGCCCTCAAGATCGCCGTCATCGGCTCAGGGGCGCTCGTCAGCGGTGTCCTCCTGGCCCGCCACCGCAGCTCGAGCACCGGAGCACGTCCGCCGGCGGTCGGCGTTCTCGATGCCGCGACCAGCGCCGTGGCCGTCGCGGCCTGGGCCAACCTGCTCAACCTGCTCGACCTGCGCCCCGGCCGGGCGCTCAAGACCGCCTGCATCGTGAGCGCCCCGCTGCTGGCCACCCCCGGGCGCGACGGCGAGCCCACTCGGCTGCTGGCCGCGGGCACCCTGGGAGTCGGCCTCATGGCCCTGCCGGAGGATCTCCTGGAGAACACGATGCTAGGGGACACCGGGGCCAACGCCGTCGGAGCCCTGCTGGGAACCGCCCTGGCCTGCCACCCCCACGCCGCGGTGCGCGCCGGGGCCGCCCTGAGCGGGGTGAGCCTCATCCTGGCCAGCGAGAAGGTCTCCTTCTCCCGCGTCATCGCTGACACCCCGGTGCTGGCCGCCCTCGACGGGCTGGGACGCCGACCCTGATGGCATCCCAGCAACGCCGCGGCGGACTGCTCTCAGTGGCCGGGTCCGTCGCCGGCCTGACCCTCGTCTCCCGCGTCCTGGGGTTCCTGCGCTGGCTCGTCCAGGCCGCCACCGTCGGCACCGGCACGGTGGCGGGCGCCTACACCACAGCCAACCAGCTGCCCAACACCCTCTACGAGGTCGTCGTCGGCGGTGTGCTTGCGGCCACCGTCGTTCCGCTCCTGGCCGCACCGATCGCCGCGGGCAGGCGTGAGGAGGCCACCGCCACCGCCTCGGGGCTGCTGGGCCTGGTCCTGGCGGTCCTGACGCCGCTGTCCCTGGGGCTCATCGTCCTGGCCGCACCGATCGCGGCCCTGTTCCCCACCTCCCAGGGCGTGGACCCGGCGCTCCAGCACGAGCTCGTCGCCTCCTTCCTACGCATGTTCGCTCTGCAGGTGCCCATGTACGGGGTGGCGGTCGTCCTCACCGGTGTCCTCCAGGCTCACAACCGCTTCACCTGGCCTGCTCTGACACCGATGCTCTCCAGCCTCGTGGTCATGGCGACCTATGGCCTCTACGGGGTGCTGGCCGGCGGTGAGGACGCGGCCGTCTCCAGCCTCGCCCTCCAGGTACTGGGCTGGGGGACGACCCTCGGGGTGGCAGCGCTCAGCCTCCCGTTGCTGTGGCCGGTCCACCGGCTGGGACTGGGGCTGCGCCCCACCCTGAGACTGGGGGGCGCCCAGGTCCGGCGGGCGCTGCGGCTCGGCGGTGCCGGGGTGTGGACGATCCTCGCCCAGCAGGTGAGTGTCCTGGTGGTTCTGGCGATGGCCCGCTGGGGCGGGCAGACCGGAACCGCGGCGGTCTATCAGTACACGCAGGCCGTCTACGTCCTTCCCTACGCGGTACTGGCCGTCCCGGTGGCCACCGTTCTCTACCCCCGCCTGACCGCCGCCTTCGAGGCCCGCGAGCTCCCGTCGGGCAGCCCCGGCGGCACAGCTGAGGAGGACGTCACGAGGCTGGTGGCCACCTCCACGGCCCTGGTCACCGCCGTCGCCGTGGCCGGGACCTCCATGCTCCTGGCCGCCAGCGCCGCCGCCGAGCGCTTCTTCTCCTTCAAGCAGGTCGACGGGATGGGCCAGGCGCTGGCCGTCCTGGCCCCGGGACTGATCGGCTACGCCCTCATCTACCAGGTCACCCGGGTCCTGTTCGCCGCCGACCGTTCTCGGCCTGCCGCTCACGCCACGGCGGCTGGCTGGCTGACCGTGGCCGTGGCCAGCGCCGCCTGCGTGCGCCTCATGGCGCCCTCGGGCGGGGACGGGCGCGCCACCCTCGTGGCCCTGGGAGTGGGCACGACCATCGGGATGACAGTGGCGGGGACGAGCCTGCTGATCGTTCTTGCCCGGGTCATGGGGGGCCGGGTGCTGCGCGCCACCCTGACCGCGCTCGCCGCGGGGCTTCCCGTGGCCCTCGCCCTCGGGCTGGCCGTCCGAGCGGCGACCACCCGTATCACCTCCCTGCCCCTGGCCGTTGTCACTGCCGTGACCGGTGCTGCTGCGGCTGCTGCCCTCGTCCTGGTGGTCATCCACCTGGCTGACCGCAGCCTCCTGGCAGCGATACGCGGCGGCAGGCCCACGGTGACGACGGATGACAAGGAGAGATCATGAGCGACGTCGATACCACGAACGAGCCTGGTGCCGGACAAACACCGCAGGCCGGGCGCCGCAGGATCCTCCAGGTGTGCGGATCGGCCGCCGGAGGGGTGAGGGCCCACCTGGCCGACTGCGCCCGGCTCCTGGCCGCCGACGGCCACGACGTCATCGTCGAGGCGCCCGCCACGGTCCTTAACGGACTAGATGTCGAGCCGGCTCGCGCCGAGGCACTCGAGATCGGCCCGCGCCCCAGCCTCAACGACACCCTGGCCGTGGCCAGGCTGCGTCGGCTGGGCCGGCGCGCCGACGTCCTTCACGCCCACGGCCTGCGAGCCGGGGCCCTGGCCGCCCTGGCCCTGGGGCGCCGCCGCCGCGGACGCACCCGGCTGGTCGTCACTCTCCACAACCTCACCGTCGGGGGGCGCCTGACCACCCTGGTGGGGGAGAGGCTCGAGCGGCTCATCGCCCGGCGCGCCGACCTCGTCCTGGCGGTCAGCCCCGACCTGGCCGAACGGGCCCGGGAGCTCGGCGCCCCACACGTCGAGCTCGCCATCATCCCCGCAGTGCCACCGCAGCAGCCCGCCGAACCGAGCTCCTCCGACCCGACTGCACCGGAGGCGGCCTGGCCGCAGGGCGGTGCGCGCCTCCTGACCGTCGCCCGCCTGGCTCCCCAGAAGGGTCTGCCACTGCTGCTCGAGGCCGCCTCGATCCTCTCCCGTGAGGTCGACGCCGGCCGGCTTACGGCCTTCACCTGGGCACTTGCCGGGGACGGCCCCGGCCGTCAGCAGGCTGCTGAGCGCATCGCCGCCGGACAGCTCCCCCTCACCCTCCTGGGGCGGCGAAACGATGCTCCGGCCCTCATGGAGACCGCTGACATCGTTGTCCAGACCAGCCTGTGGGAGGGACAGCCCCTCACCATCCAGGAGGCCCTGCGTGCAGGCACCGCGATCGTTGCCACCGACGTCGGAGGCACCGCCGTGACCGCCAGGGGAGGAGCCTTCCTCGTGCCCCCTCAGGCCCAGGCCATCGCTGAGGCGCTCGGCGCCCTCCTGAGCGACCCCGAGGCCCGCTCCCGCGCCGCTGAGCGCGCGCGCGAGGCGGCGGGGCGCCTTCCCGGGCTCGAGGACCTGGCGGCCCAGCTGCGTCAGATGGTCCTCGACCTGCACTGAGCCGCCCCGCCCCGAGCGGTAGCATCGTTGTGCCCGAGCGCCCAGCAACCACGACGCCGACAGCGAGAAGAGGAGCCAATCGTGGACCACCCGGTGACGAAGACCCGCAGGAGCGAGGGCTTGGAGAACAGCCTCGCTGACACGCGCGAACCGGGGCGGGAGCTGGTCTCCAGCGAGCGGGTCTGGAGCGGGCCGATCTTCGCCGTCGACGCCGACCAGGTGCGCCTAGGGCCTGTTATGTAA
>NZ_MSGO01000068.1:0-1212 GCF_001929375.1 Actinomyces oris
TCCTTGTGTGGTGGTCGGTGAGGTCATCCGCCATCACCGTCTCCAGGCCAGCACCACCGAGCAGGAACGCCAGCACAAGCTCGACCAGCAACGACGCCTGGTCGTCTCCGAGCTCCACGACACCGTCGTACGCGACCTCAGCCACGCCGTCATGATCGCCGAGCAAGCCCGCCTGGCCGACCCCCACAACACCCACCTCAACCAACAGCTCACAGCCATCATCACCCCCGTACGCACCGCCGTCGAACAACTACGACGCAGCCTCAAAGCCATGAGCGCCGCCGAAGGAGACGACTCCCTCCTCCTACTGGCCGCCTCACCCCCACCACCCCTGACCGACACCATCCACACCGTCCAACAAACCCTCGCGCACCGAGACGCCCACCTCACCACCCACGGCACCGACCTGCTCGACAACCCCAACATCGGCCCGGGCGTCCGCCAACAGCTCGTACGCATCATCGCCGAGCTCATCAACAACGCCGCCAAGCACACACCCCCCTCCAGCACCGCCACCCTCACCATCGAGACCGACAACGACACCCTCGAATGCATGTGCACCAACCCCATCAACCCCCACCAACCCACCAACACCACCACCTCATCCCAACTCGGCCTCACCCAAGCCCAACAACGCATCGAATCCCTCGGCGGCTCCCTCCACACCACCCACACCACCAACCGCTGGACCACCATCTTCACCATCCCCCTCCACCCCACACCCCCGACGACCACGGACTGACATGCCAACCACCTCCACCTTTGAGCACACCGGAGCGGCCGGCATCCATAGAAAGTCGTATGTGATTTCATCCATAAGAAGGCTGTTGCAGCCCCGGATGGCAGGCCAGACTTAAGCCATCACCTCGTCACCGCAAGGAGTCAAACATGCGCAAGGTCGTTTCCCCCATCCTTTCCGCCGCCATCCTCGGAGGAGTTCTGCTTTTGTGTCCGCTCTCCAGCGCCTCGGCAGCGGAGCACAACTCGGCCGCTGCCTCAGTTTCCGGTTTCTCCGACCCGGCACCCTTCGCCCCATCCAACTGCTTTACTCTAGGAAAACTACGTTTGGGAAGCTGCCACTGACGACACACAGACAGAACTCAAAAGCAAGGCCACACCGATCACTCATGCTGATGCAATCATTGTTGCCACGGCAATAAATCACCGATCTCGGCCTTGAATCACAAGAATCATGGAACTCCCTTTTGATCC
>NZ_MSGO01000068.1:1250-9931 GCF_001929375.1 Actinomyces oris
GGATCAAAAGGGAGTTCCATTTTTACACCTTCTGTTTGAGTGACTCACCTCAACTGAAAAAATACGCATGTCGGGAGAAGTCAAGGAATTCGGTCCAACCTCAAACCCGCAAGGGCACAGAATTCCTCCGGCCTCGTCGCTGCCGTGGCCTCCTCAGCCGGGTATGGAGGGGACGCGGCGCCGTATGAAGGCCATGGGCGCCAGTCTGGGCGTGAGTCAGGGCGACGACCGCTGGACCACTATCGTCAGCAGCCCCTTCCAGGTGGTCTCCTGAAAGGCCGCCCGGCGCCGTGGCCTGACATGTCGTCGCAACCAGGGTGTCCGGGCGGGGACATTCCGCGCGGCCGGATGCAAACCACTCCAGCCGGGGACATGTCGCGCGTCCAGGGACGGCCATTCTGTCCCCAAGCGCGTGGACTGCACCCGCCGGTATCGAAGGTCCCCGGCAAAGAGAGCCTTCTACCCACACCACGTCCCTCAGGGACCGCTCGACCAGCCCACCGGGGACAGGAACGAGCCGATCGTGTCCAAATCTGCAGCAAAGGGACCCGAGCACCCCGCACATCAGGAATGCGAGCCGCAGAATCATGCGGTTTTCTTTCGCGGGCTGTAACCCGTCCCGAGCCTTTGCTGCAGATTTGGCCATTCTGACCCGGATCGCCTCCGGTACGTTGCCAGTGCGCGCTGCCGAACTCGATGAGGAGCACCCCGGTCATGATGAGCGCGATGCCTGCCATCATGGTGCGGGTCAGTGGTTCACCGAAGAGGATCCTTGAGGCGATTGCCGTGACGGCCACTCCCCGGCCGACCAGATCCCGTAGGCGACACCAAGCGCCAGCCCCTCCTTGAGGGCCAGAGTCAGCATGACGAACGCTCAGGTAACCAGCCATGACGAGGCCGTACCATCGCAGCCCTCTGCCGTCAGAGGCGAGCTTGAGCGAGAGTGTGCCAGTGGTCTCGGAGACGATGGCGCCTCCAAGCACCGGCCAGGCGCACACGCCGCGGCCCGGATATGTCGCATCAGGTTACGTGACCGGCGTTCACATCCTGCCACCTGAGATCGCACCGATTGAGCCCAGCACGACACAACCGGCTCAGTTTTACGTGAACTCGATGAAGTCGATTCACATTCAGCAGGAGCTGGATCAGTTGATGACGAGTCAGTCAATCTTGCGAACCGTCTTAGCGCAGAACAGCCTGACATCCACATCGGGAACGTACCTTTGCATCGAGAACGTACTTCTTCGACAAACTCCGACGGTCGGAGCCCAGCCACTTGAGGGAAGACGCAGTCCTGGGCGGAGAAGTACGTCCCCGAGCTGGGCTAGCGCAGCTCGACGGCCCCGACCTGCCGGCGCTCACCCCGCGCAGGCCGACACAATCCCTGAGGCGCTCCCTGGACCGTCAGATCTGAACGAAACTGACTGTCCCACGATCACCTCCGGCGGCGCAACCAGCCTCCCCACCTTGGGCCCTGATCCGGGGCCAGCAGCCCGGCGTCGACCGCCACCAGCAGCCTCTTGCACGTGGACTCATCGCCTCACTATTTCACCGGCCGTGCCCGGTGTCGAGCTCTCTTGGCCGTCAGCCCGCACTCAGGAGCGTCGGCCCAGGACCAGGCTCATGGCCTCGGAGCGGGTGGCGGCGTTGCGCATGATGCCGCGCACGGCGGAGGTGACCGTGTAGGAGCCGGGCTTGCGCACGCCCCTCATGGACATGCACAGGTGCTCGGCCTCAACGACCACCAGCACACCCCGGCAGCCTACGCCCAACCCAACTTTATTAGAACTAGATAAAGTTAAGTAAAGATCCTAAGATGACCGCGTGGACAACATCAACAACCCGTACACACCCAACGCAGGAGCAGCCCCAGAGGTCCTCATTGGTCGCGACGGGCAAACCGAGGCGTTTTCCATCCTACTTCAGAGGCTCAAACGAGGCCGGACAGAGCAATCGATGATCATGACCGGCCTGCGTGGTGTCGGTAAGACCGTCCTGCTTAACAGGTTCGCAGAACTCGCTGACCTGGCAGGATGGGAGTCAATCGAGCTTGAAGCGAGCAAGCACGATGAAACAGCATTCCGTCAGTCCATCTTCTCCAAGTTCCGTGCCGCACTCCTACACATATCGCCTCGTCGCCGCTGGAGCGAACGCGCTCGACACGCCGCAGAAGTACTCAGCTCCTTTGTGCTATCGATTGACCAATCCGGCACTTTTTCCTTCACGTGGGACGTAGACCCGTCCGAGGGCTACGGGGATCACGGTGACCTAGGGCTAGACCTCACGGACGTGTTTCTAGCCGTAGGAGAAGTTGCGAAGGAAAAAGAAACCGGGATCGTCCTACTCATCGACGAAGTTCAGTTTCTTACCACTGTTCAGCTTGAATCACTCATACAAGCGGTTCACAAGTCCGTCCAGAAGAAGCTTCCCATCACTTTTGTGGGAGCCGGCCTACCACAGATCGCCGAGCTCGCTGGAGACGCCAAGTCTTACGCCGAAAGACTGTTCAAGTTCCCACGCATCGACTCCCTCACCCCCGAGGAAGCCCGACAAGCACTTGTGGGACCCGCAGAAACCGAGAACGTGTCCTACGACGAAGATGCCGTGGACCTCGCAGTCAGCATCACTCACGGCTACCCGTACTTCATTCAGGAGCTGGGGTATCAAGCATGGATCGTAGCGAGCGGGAACCACATCACAGCAGATGACATCAGTACCGCTAAAGAAGCATACGAAGCAAAGCTGGACGGGTCGTTCTTCCGCGTACGGCTCGACCGTGCAACCCCCCTTCAAACCGCATACATGAGAGCCATGGCGGAGCTCGGCTCCGAGCCCCAGAAAGCAGCCGATGTCGCTTCCCTCATGAAACGAGAGTCATCACAGGTGGCACCCATCAGATCTCAACTCATTGACATGGGGCTGCTATACACGCCCCAGCACGGCTATGCCGCCTTCACCGTTCCGGACTTCGACAAGTTCATGATGCGAGCCGTGCCCCGCCTCGAGGTCCCAGAGATTCAACATCGCCGTCGACGCGGGAAATAAGGTCACCATTCCACTCGGGGAGGCAGCCGCTGGCTTCCGGTGTCGAGCCCCCCCCCCTGGCCGCTTAGGACCGTCGGCCCAGGACCAGGCTCATGGCCTCGGAGCGGGTGGCGGCGTTGCGCATGATGCCGCGCACGGCGGAGGTGACCGTGTTGGAGCCGGGCTTGCGCACGCCCCGCATGGACATGCACAGGTGCTCGGCCTCGACGACCACCAGCACGCCCCGGCACCCCAAACGTTCGACGAGGGCGTCGGCGATCTGCCGGGTGAGCCGCTCCTGGACCTGGGGGCGCCGGGCGTAGCCGTCCACGAGGCGCGCCACCTTGGACAGGCCGGTGACGCGCCCGTCCGCGCTGGGGATGTAGCCCACGTGCGCCGCCCCGTGGAAGGGCAGGAGGTGGTGCTCGCACACCGAGTACATGGGGATGTCGCGTACGAGGACCATCTCCTCGTGCCCGACGTCGAAGACCCGCTCGACGTGCTCGGCCGGGTCCTGGCCGATGCCGGCGAACATCTCCGCGTAGGCGCGCGCCATGCGCTCGGGGGTGTCGCGCAGCCCGTCGCGCTCGGGGTCCTCCCCGATGGCGACGAGCAGGTCGCGCACCGCCCGCCGCACGCCCTCGGCGTCGTAGCTCATGGTCAGCCTCTGTCTCTCTGCGCCTGCCGGGCCCGCCATCGGGGCCCGGCTCGGCTCACCGGTTGTAGCCCCAGAAGTCGCCACTGCGGGAGTCGCCCGACTCGCCGCCAGCTTCGGCACCGGCGGTGGTGGCCTCGACGACGGGCAGCGACTCGTCGCTGCGCCACAGGGGCCGCTCGGGCTGCTTGATGACGCCCTCGAAGATCCTCTCCAGGTCCTTCTCCAGGAGCGTCTCGCGGCTGAGGAGCTCCTCGGCCAGCTGGTCGAGCACGGCGCGGTTGCGGGTGAGGATCTCCCAGGCCTCCCGGTGGGCGGTGTCCAGCAGGTTGCGGACCTCGTCGTCGACGGTGGCGGCGACCTGCTCGGAGAAGTCGCGGCTGGTGGCATTGAGCCCCAGGACCGTCTCGCTCTCGGTGGTGCCGAGCTTGACGGCACCCACGGCGCTGGTCATGCCGTAGTCGGTGACCATCTTGCGGGCCGTGGCGGTGGCCTTCTCGATGTCGTTGGAGGCGCCGGTGGTGGGGTCGCGGAAGATGATCTCCTCGGCGGCCCGCCCGCCCATGGCGTAGACGAGCTGGTCGAGCAGCTCGTTGCGGGTGGTGGAGTACTTGTCGTCCTGGGGCATGACCTGCGTGTAGCCCAGGGCGCGCCCGCGCGGCAGGATCGTCACCTTGGTGACCGGGTCGGAGTAGGCGCCGGCGGCGGCGCACAGGGCGTGACCGGCCTCGTGGTAGGCGGTGACGCGCTTCTCGTGCTCGCGCATGACGCGCGAGTGCCTCTGCGGGCCGGCGATGACGCGGTCGATGGCCTCGTCCAGGGCCCGGTTGTCGATGAGGTGGGCGTTGCAGCGGGCGGTGAGCAGGGCGGCCTCGTTGAGGACGTTGGCCAGGTCCGCGCCGGTGAAGCCGGGGGTCCGCTTGGCCACGAGGTCGAGGTCGACGTCGTCGTTGAGGGGCTTGCCCTGGGCGTGGACCTTGAGGATGGCGGCGCGCCCGGCCATGTCGGGGGCCTCGACGCTGACCTGCCGGTCGAAGCGGCCCGGGCGCAGGAGGGCCGGGTCCAGGACGTCGGGGCGGTTGGTGGCGGCGATGAGGATGACGTTGGTGTTGGCGTCGAAGCCGTCCATCTCGACCAGGAGCTGGTTGAGGGTCTGCTCGCGCTCGTCGTGCCCGCCGCCGGTGCCCGAGCCGCGGTGGCGGCCGACGGCGTCGATCTCGTCGACGAAGATGATGGCGGGGGCGTTCTCCTTGGCCTGGTCGAACAGGTCGCGCACGCGCGAGGCGCCCACGCCGACGAACATCTCGACGAACTCGGAGGCGGCCATGGAGAAGAAGGGCACCTTGGCCTCGCCGGCGACGGCCTTGGCCAGGAGGGTCTTACCGGTTCCGGGCGGGCCGTACAGGAGGACGCCCTTGGGGATCTTGGCGCCGACGGCGCGGAACTTCTCGGGCTCGGAGAGGAACTCGCGGATCTCCTGGAGCTCCTCGACGGCCTCGTTCTCACCGGCGACGTCGTCGAAGGTGACGTCGGGGATCTCCTTGGAGGCGACCCTCGCCTTGGAGCGGCCGAAGCCCATGGCGCCGCCGCGCCCGCCGCCCATGCGAGCGATGAGCCACCACATGATGCCGCCCAGCAGCAGGGCGGGGACGAGCAGCTGGATGAGGGAGGCCCACCAGCTGGTGGTGGGCACCACGGAGTTGAAGCCCTCCTTGGGGGCGGCGGCCTGCACGAGGCGGTCGACCTGCTCGGCCTGGGCGTCGGTGTAGGAGAACTCGACCTTCTTGCCCACTGGGCGGGACTCGATGCCCTTCTTCTTGGGCTGGACGTAGGTGGTGGTGAGGTCCAGCTCGACGCGCTGGTTGCCGTCGACGACGGTGATCGACTTGATCGTGTCCGGCTTGTCCCGCAGGAGCGTCAGGCCGTCGGAGGTGTCGATGGTGCGGTAGCCGAACATCGAGGAGAAGACGGCCCAGCCGAGGATGACGACCAGGAGGAAGGGCACCAGCCACAGGAACGGGTTGCCCAGTGTGTCGCGGAGCTTGCGGTCGCGCCTGCTGCGGTCGTTCTTGCCGACCTTGCCCGGCTTGCCCGAGTCCTTGCGGCCGGGCTCACGCCCAGAATCTTTCATCGTGCGGTAGGTCCCTTCAACATACTGATTCTCAGACGTTAGCGGATAGCACGGTAAAGGTCCCATTGCGCTTGCTCACGTTCGCGCCGGGCGTGGCCGGGAAGATCCGGGAGTGCCGGCCGGTTGGAGGCTCCCCGGCCCCGAGGACGCACCGCAGAGTCCGAGGACTGCGGCCCGGGGGTGCGCCCGCGCCCCTTATGGTGCGTCCGCGACGACGTCGATGACGCCCATCCCGTAGGCGCTGTGGGAGCCGACGCTCGTGTAGCGGGCCAGGGCCATGAGCTGGGAGAAGACGGCGGTGATGGAGCCGGCGGCGGGGGCGCTGATGCGCAGGGCGCCGACGCTGGCGGGGATGCGGCGGCTGGAGAGGCGTCCGCGACGGTCGGCACGCGGCATGCCCAGGCCGACGACGGTGCGGCGGGTGCGGTCCTGGGTGATGAGGACGGAGGTGAGGCGCTCGCGCTCGGGGAGCTCGGGGGCAAGGGGGCGGCACCAGTGGCGCCAGCGCGCGTGGAGGCTGGTGGCCAGGGAGGCGGCGGTGACCTCGGAGACGTGGTGGCCGCGGGAGGTGAAGACGGTGGGGGTGAGCAGGCGGATGTCCCAGGCGGTGGCGGCGCTCTGGGCGGCGAGGTCCTCCCAGTCGGCCTGTTCGAGGACCTGGGCCTCGACGGCGGCGAGCATAGTGGTGGTCTCGCCGCCGTCGCCGATGGGTAGGACTCCGCCCCAGGCGAGCCAGGCGTCGAGCGTGTCCAGGAGGCGGTCGTCGAGGAATCGCAGCTCGACGCCGAGACCGTCCGGGGTCTGGGTCATGTCGCCCAGGCAGTAGGGCTTGGGGCCGGGCTGGTCGTGGGGCGGGCGGTGGGCGAGGGCGGACAGGCGGGCGGCGCGCTCGGGGCTGACTCCTTCGGGGAGGTCGAGGACTCTGCCCCAGGCGGCGTGAAGGCGACGGGGGGTGGCCTCGACCGGGCCGGGCGCATCGAAGCGAACGAACACTGTGGCGGGCACTCGACGGGGCTCCTTTGCGGCGTGTTGAGTGGTGGGTGCGGCAGGGGAGGCCGACGGCGGCGCCGGCTGGTGGCGGGAGGCCGGCGCAAGGCCGTCTATCTCTTTCTTTCTGACGACACTACCGGAGGGGAGGCGGCCTGCACGGGGAGTTCGAGAGGTCGACGTTCTTCAGCATCGACGGCCAGGAGGAGGCGGAGAGGACGAGAGCCGGCGGCGCGCCGGCCGGGCCATGGAAGCACAGTGTGTCGACAGTCACAGGCGGGAACGTCGACCTTTTGGCTTGACGTCGTTGGAAGTTGGTGGCTGGAATGGCCTGAGGGGGTGTCGGTGGCGCTTGGCGTCAGGACGCCAAAAGGTGGTTAAATAGGGGGCGTGCTGGCCGGTCCCGCGGGGTGCTTGC
The DNA here is from genome assembly GCF_001929375.1 of Actinomyces oris. Lineage (GTDB taxonomy): Bacteria > Actinomycetota > Actinomycetes > Actinomycetales > Actinomycetaceae > Actinomyces > Actinomyces oris_B. The sequence goes on from NZ_MSGO01000068.1 coordinate 8,466, forward strand.
GGAGCCGGTGGCGCTCCAGCCCCTGGAAGTGGCGCAACGACGCCGCTCCCAGAGGCAGGGGTCAGAAAGCACCCAGCACCAGAAGGTGCATTAAGACGGGCTTTAGCATCCCGGGCCTTTGAACACGTCTCCACGTCAGAAAGCACCCAGCACCAGAAGGTGCATTAAGACAGCATAGGGATCTCCTAATAGGGATGTAGAATGAAAGTCAGAAAGCACCCAGCACCAGAAGGTGCATTAAGACCTATCAGCCTCCCTCATGTAGGATAACCACACGAGGTCAGAAAGCACCCAGCACCAGAAGGTGCATTAAGACACGCACGGCAACGTGCATCACGTCTGGCTTCCAGCCAAGTCAGCAAGCGCCCAACGCCAGAAGGCCTATTGACAGGACTTACAGTCCACCCTCATCTCCTTAACAAGCTGAGCGACCAGGCGGTTCGGCGGAGGAAGCGCTCTTGACGCCGAGTCCAGGGCTCGACTCCATCTCCACCACAGTAGGTTGTGTCCGCAGTCACAGGCCGGAGCGTCGACCTTTTGGCTTGACGTCGTTGGAAGTTGGTGGCTGGCGGCTCTGGAGGGGCGTCGGTGGCGCTTGGCGTCAGGACGCCAAAAGGTGGTTAAATAGGGGGCGTGCTGGCCGGTCCCGCGGGGTGCTTGCGGAGCCGGTGGCGCTCCAGCCCCTGGAAGTGGCGCAACGACGCCACTCCGAGAGGCAGGGTCAGAAAGCACCCAGCACCAGAAGGTGCATTAAGACGTCTGCCAGTCCAGTTGCTTGGCGGTAGCGAGCCCGCGTCAGAAAGCACCCAGCACCAGAAGGTGCATTAAGACGTGATGCTGTCACCTTCACAGTGGCCCTCGCTGAGGGTCAGAAAGCACCCAGCACCAGAAGGTGCATTAAGACTGCTCCCCAGTTCTGCTGGCGGGGTGAACTCAATTGAGTCAGAAAGCACCCAGCACCAGAAGGTGCATTAAGACCGACTGGCTGACCCCAATCACCTCATCACCCTCCCGTCAGAAAGCACCCAGCACCAGAAGGTGCATTAAGACCGTTAGCCATGGGCTCAACCTCTGCAAGAATCTCCTGTCAGAAAGCACCCAGCACCAGAAGGTGCATTAAGACTAAATAGCTGTCGGTAGTGAGGCTACCGCTGGATGTCAGAAAGCACCCCGCACCAGAAGGTGCATTAAGACCAGGAGGGGCAGACCTTCGTGCCGGTATAGCCAGTCAGAAAGCACCCAGCACCACAAGGTGCATTAAGACACAGACCCCGGCCGCCAGTACTAGCTAGTGCTGCGTCAGAAAGCACCCAGCACCACAAGGTGCATTAAGACGTCAGTGACATCTCTGATGTAAGAGAGGATGAGGCTGTCAGAAAGCACCCAGCACCACAAGGTGCATTAAGACTTGTAGGAGTGGATCTTGCCGTCGGACCCGCTGGTCAGAAAGCACCCAGCACCAGAAG
>NZ_MSGO01000069.1 GCF_001929375.1 Actinomyces oris
AGGAGAAGCAGCGCCAGGACGCCCTCACTCGCATGGGCTGGCGCATCGAGCGCTTCATCTGGGCGGACTTCACACACCTCGACGTGCTGCGCGCCCGGCTCCTGGCTCTCTTCCCCGCCACCGTCGCCCGCAGCGCGAGCCCCGTGACAGACCTGTGGAGATGACCACCGCCCCCTTTCCGGCGCGGTCGTACCTTATGCCTCGAAGTCGTGGGTTAAGGCTACGACCTCGCAACCTACCCTACGATCCCGCGGACGGCTCATCGTGCTCTCGCGACCGCGCACCCAGCTCACGGTCGCGCGGTCCGGCGCGGGTGCGGCGGTCGGCTACTCGAGCTCGGCCAGGGCCGCGCGCACGTCGGCCAGGGCGCTGTTGATGGCCTCGGCCTCGAAGGGGACCTCGAGGTCGCGCAGGCGCACGGCCAGGTCGGCCAGGTCCCGGGCCTCGGCGAAGCCCTGCTCGGCCAGGGTGCGGGCGGTGGTCACGGAGTCGGCCTGTCCGGCACCGGCGGCCGCGGCCGCCTCGAGGACCTCCAGGATCGGGCCCTGGATGACGCCGAGGTCCTCGGCCACGACATCCAGCTCGCCGCCCACCAGCTCGCGGCGCGCGTCGAGCAGGCCGACGCGCTGGGTCAGGTTGTCGGCGCCGTCGCTGAGCGCCGAGCACAGCTCGGTGAGGCCGCCGACGGCGTCGTTGGCGTCGACCTCGTCCTGGCCCTCGAGGATCTGCAGGGCGAAGATCCCGGCGGCCAGGTTGTGCAGGCGGGCCAGGGCGATGCGGAAGCTCACCGAGTCCAGGTCTCCGCGCAGCGCCTCGATCTGGCTGCTCAGCGGGTGGAGCTGCTCGGAGCACTCCAGGACCAGGGCGTCGACCTGCTGGCAGCGCGCGACAACGTCGTCGGCCTGCTGGCTATGGCCCAGGACCTTGACGTCGGCGCCGACGGCCCGCATGGCCTCGCGCAGGCTGCCCAGGCGGGCCGAGAGGGCCTCGATCTCGCCGGCCCGCCTGCCCAGGAGGTCGACGAGCCTCTGGCCCTCCTGGAGGATGCCGACCAGCCCGGCGGTCTCGGCCTCAATCCGGCCCATGGCGCCCAGGATCCGGGCCACGGGGCCCTCGGCCTGCGGGCTGTCGGGGATGCCGACGCCGTGGGCAAGCAGCTCGCCGACCTCGGCGACCAGCACCCGGCGGGTGAAGTCGATGGCGTCGGCGTAGCCCAGGGCCTGCAGCTCGGCCTGGAGGGCGGCCTGCCCGGCGGCGGCCACCTCCCGGCGGGTGGAGCCGGCCGCGGCGGAGGCCTCCTCGACGTCGCGAACCCGGGCGTAGGCGGCCTCGATGTCGTCGCGCAGGTCGGTGAGCATCGGCAGGGTGCGCACGGACAGGTAGCCGGAGCCGGAGGGCACGATCGTGGCGAAGACGCGGTAGTGGCCCTCATCGGAGGAGCGGTTGGTGATGTAGGCGCTGGCGGCCCGACCCGCCTCGATGGCGTCCCAGATGGAGCGGAACAGTCCGGCGGGCATGTCCGCGTGCCGCACCACGTTGTGGGCCCGCCCCACCAGGGCGCCGCGCGGGTAGCCGGACAGGCGCATGAAGGTGGAGTTGGCGCGGCGGATGCGCCCGTGGGAGTCCGTGGTGGAGAAGAAGAGCTCGTCGGCGGCGAAGACGTGCTCGACAGGAGCTGCGGACTCGACCATGAGTGACCTTCCTTGGGGCGGCGCAGGCGGGCGGTGTCGGAGCTGCGGCGGCTGCGGGGCGTTGTGGGACCTTGGTCGGAAGCCTACTCTCGACCGGCCTTCGAGGCGGCCGATCCCGGTGGGAGGACGCGTCACCGTGGTCACGGCGCGATGGGGCCGTTTTCTGCCGATCAAGCGGTCGAGGCCGGAGGCCGCGGCGGGCCCGCCAGCCGCCGGCCGGGGATGATTCCCCATGACGGGAACGCCCCAAGGCTCTGACAGGGCCGGGCGGGCTCCCTAACCTGGCGTCATGACCCCACGTGACCCCATGAGCCTGTCCGACTCCGACCACTGCGGCCCGGCCCGCCGACAGCTGCTGGCACTGGGCGCCCTGATTCCCGCAGCAGTCGCGCTGCTGGGTGGCTGCTCCCTGGCGTCGGGCACTCAGCTGACCTCCAAGGTCGCCCATGAGAAGGTCAGTCTCTCCGACGTCGCCTCCCAGGTGACCAAGGCCGCCAGTGCCTGCGACCAGCTCGGGAGCAAGCTCCTGACCCACTACCTCAAGGAGAACCCGGCCGCCACGGCGATGGCCTCCCCGCTCAGCCTCGCCCTCGTCCTGGCGATCCTGGCCGACGGCGCCACGGACGCCTCCACCCAGGGCTATGACACGCTCCTGGGGCTCTCGGGCCAGGACCGCGACCGGGCCTGGTCGGCCATCCAGACCTCCCTGAACCGCTACGACAGCGACCTCAAGGGCTTCAACCCGGACAAGATCCCGGACAAGCCGCTCGTCCACCTGGCCAACCACGTCCTCATCGCCGATGAGAAGGACTTCAAGGTCAAGCAGACCTACCTCGATACGGTGCTGCGCTGGTTCTCCACCGAGATCGAACAGGTCAGCGTGAGCTCCATGAAGGACAACCTCGACGCCTGGGCCTCACGCAACACCGCCGGCCTCATCCCGCACAGCGGTATCGACATCACCAAGGACACTCGCCTAGTGGTGCAGAACGCGCTGCTCTTCGCGGCCCAGTGGGAATCCCCCTTCAAGGCCGAGGACACCTCGCAGGAGGACTTCACGCTCGCCGGGGGCAAGACCGTCAAGGCCGACCTCATGCACGACACCCGCTCCGTCCCCCACGCCACCGGGAAGGGATGGGCAGCGGTGCGCCTGAGCTACGCCGGCGGTAAGGAGAGCATGGCCGGCTCCAAACTCGCCCTCGACGTCGTCCTGCCCGACACCGGCACCCTGCCAGGTGCCATGGACGCCGGGACGTGGGCGGAAGCATCCAAGGCCCTCGACTCCGCCAGGAAACGCGACGTGGAGCTGGCCCTGCCCAAGCTGGACCTCACCTCCAAGCCCAAGGAGCTCCTCGACTTCCTCAAGGAACAGGGCCTCAAGCCCGATGGCCTGGACAAGATCGCGCCCAAGCTGGCGCTGACCCAGGTGGTCCAGCAGGTGCGCCTCATCCTGAACGAGGCCGGCACCGTCGCAGCAGCCCTGACCGAGGCCGCGGAAGGGGGCGGGGCGGCACCGGGGCAGGAGCCGCCGCCCGAGCCGATCAAGTTCACGGTGGACCACCCCTACGTACTGCGGCTGCGGGACCTGACCAGCGGTACCGCCCTGCTGGAGGCCGCCATCATGGATCCCACCGTCAAGGAGATCGGCGACTCGGCCTGACCGGGCCCACCCGCAGCCAGCCGAGGCATTCTCCACAAACCAAGGTGCCCCACCTCGCCGGCCGAGACGCCCCGCCCCGCGACCCGAAGCACCCCACCCCACCGGTCCAGCCGTATCGCTCAGGCACCCAGCCACGGCACCCCACTGGCCGAGGCACGCCACCGGATTCTTCCGGTCGGTGGGACGGACTTGCCGCCCGGAGCGATTCCAGGCGGTAGGCTCCAGGGCTGACAGGAAGCCGTTGCGGGACCAGCCCGTCTCGGCCCGCCGCCCCTTTTCAACCAGCAGGAGAACTCCTCATGACCGTCGAGCTCGTCACCACCTCCAGCCCGGAGATCGTCGAGGCCATGGAGCGCCTCATCCCCCAGCTCTCCCGCAGCGCCCCGGCGCTGAGCGCCGAGCAGTGCGAGGCCCTCATCGGCCAGGAGGGGGTCTTCCTCCTCGTCTTCCGCCCCGAGGCTGAGGCCGGCCAGAGCGCTCCGATCCTGGGCATGCTCACCCTGGCGACCTTCACGATCCCCACGGGCCTGCGCGCCTGGGTGGAGGACGTCGTCGTCGACGGTGAGGCCCGAGGCCAGGGCGCCGGGCAGGCCCTCGTGGAGGCCGCCGTCGAGCACGCCGGGAAGCTGGGGGCGCGCACCGTGGACCTCACCTCCCGCCCCTCACGCGAGGCCGCCAACCGCCTCTACCGCCGCGCCGGCTTCGAGCTGCGGGAGACCAACGTCTACCGCTACGCCAAGGCCTGAGCAGCACGCCCCGCGGGTCCCTTCCCACCACCACACTTCGACAGAAACTTCATAAACGACCCGGAGCCGCGTCTTTTTTGAAGTTTCTGTCGATGTGTAGGAGCGCCGAACTAGTAGGTGCTCAGACAGGTGGACGGGAGGCGCCAGCGGCGTGCGGGCCGGCCTCCACATGCCTTCAGGCCAGGAGGGCCTTAATGAAGGCGGCCACGCTCGGAGTGGTGCGCCCGCCGGCGGCCTCAACGGCCTCACTCGGGGCACCGGCCATCGCGCAGGGGACGTCGGCCCGTTCGAACATCGAGATGTCGTTCCAGGAGTCACCCACGGCGGCCATCTCACTGACCTCCAGGCCCTGCGCGGCCAGGAGCTCAGCGAGCCGGCCCAGGCCCGTCCCCTTGGACTCCCCCGCGGCCGTGACGTCCACGAAGCCGGTCGAGCGGGTGCAGTTGATGCCGTCCACCGTCTCCTCCAGGCCCCGGGCCAGCGCCGCAGCGGCCCGGGTACCGGGGATGTGCAGCGGCATCGAGGTGACCCCCAGGCCCGCGACCTGTGACAGGGGCGCCGCGGCGAAGCGGTCCGGCGGCGTGCGCTGGTCAGTGGACAGGCCGATCGGGTCGTCCAGCACGTAGTCGCGCTCGAGGGTTGAGGCGAACACGGAGACGGGGGCTTGGGCGACGTCGCCGACTGCCCGCACGACCGCCCGCACCTGGTCGGCCTCAAGCGTCCGGGTGCGGTGCACCTGACCGGCGGCGTCAATGACGGTCGTGCCCGTGGCGCACACGGCATAGTCGTAGTCCAGGCCGATGGACGTCGAGGCCCGGGCCACCTCGACGGCGTGCTGCACCAGCCGCACCGAACGCCCGGTGGCCAGCACCAGGAGGTTGCCGGCCGCCCGCCAGCGCACGAGGGCCTCGGCGTCGGCCCGCCCGACGACGTGGCGGAAGACGAGGGTGCCGTCGAGATCCGTGGCGAGCAGACGCATGCCGGCGAGCATAGCCCGCGCCGCCCGCGCCCGCCGCGACACATCCGCCCACCGGCGCATCAACGCATCAACGCCGCAACACTTCGACCAAATCTTCAAAATAGACCCGGAGCCGCGTCGATTGTGAAGATTTGGTCGAAGTGTGTGGGGGCCTAGAGCGTCGGTCGCCCCATGAGGGAGTCGATGAGGTCGGCGAGGCTGGAGACCGTGCCGTCGCACTGGGCCACCACCTCCGGCGGCGACCAGGGCAGGGCGTAGGAGTGGTCGGCGGCCTGGTGCATGGAGATGTCGTTCCAGGAGTCCCCGATCGACCAGGTCTCCACCGGCTCCAGCGGGCGCGAGCCGACGCCGGGCCTCACCGAGTCGCCGGCCGTCGTCCCGCCGGCCACACCCGCCGGCGCCTCCCCGGCCCCGTTGGCCGCGCCCGTCCCCGACTCACTCTCCCCGGCCGCCTCTCCGGCGGGCGGCCCAGCCAGGCTCGCCACCAGCTGCCTGAGGCCCGACCCCTTGGAGGCCGAGGCCGGCACGACGTCGATGAAGTCCTGGTTGTGGAAGCCCACCGCCTGCCCCTCCCAGCGCCGGTGCAGGTAGGTCTCGGTGCGCGCGGCCATCTCCGGGTCGGTGAAGCGCATCGGCACCCCGATGACCTCGCGCCCGTCCAGCTCTCGCCGGGTGGCCGGCCGGAACAGGGTCAGCAGCTCCGACCCGGAGCCGATCGTGTCGTAGACAAGCAGGTCCTCGTCCAGCCCGGTGGTGAAGACGGTGACGCCCGGCGCCCCTTCGACGAAGTCGAGGATGTCCTCGACGACGCCGGCCGGCAGGGCCGTGGAGCACCGCACCCGGATGTCCTCGTCCACGATGGCGGCCCCCGTGTAGAGGATGGCGTTGTCGAACTCCAGGCCCATGGGCACCACGACGTGCTCCAGCGCCGAGACCGACCTGCCGGTGTTGATGACCAGGAGGTTGCCGGCCGCCCGCCACCGGGCCATGGCCTCACGGTCACGCAGCGAGATCGTCCCGTTGAAGACGATGGTGCCGTCCAGGTCGGTGGAGATGAGCCTGCGTGGCATGGGAGTCCTTTCCGTTCAGGTTCTGCCGGTCTCCAGCCGACTCAGGGCGGCCTGTGAGCCGCCCGGGAGTCGTGAGGAATCGCTAGGAGCCGTCAGCAGCCTTATTCTCCTCATTCTTCGCAGCAGCGTCAGCGGACTCGTCAGACTCTTGACCCGCGCCCTCCCGGCGGGCCTTCCTCTCCGCCTTGCGGGCCTTCTTTGCCTGCTTCCTGTCCTCGCACTCCTGGCGCTCACGGGCCCACTGGGCGTAGTCCTGAAGAAGGTTGCGCGAGTCGGAGGTGAGGATCTTGTTGTCCTCGAGCAGCCCCTCAGCGCGCAGGGCCATGAACTGCAGGTACTCGGGGTTGCGGGTGAGCCCCCACTGGCGCTTGGCCTCCTCCAGGTCGGAGACGTCGCGTCGCACCTGTCGCTCGATCATGGCCCGTCCGCCCATGAGGAAGATGGCCACGAGCAGGGCCACGATCGAGCCGATCCCCCGGGTGAAGGGGTAGAGGACACAGGCGATGACCATGAGCCAGGTGACGTACTTGCCCATGGAGTGGGTGTATCCGCGCCAACGGCCGTCGTCCCCGGTGGCCCAGGCGCGGAGCTTGGCGCGCCCGTCGGGATCCCCTCCGTTGAACCAGTCGCGCACCCGGGCGCCCAGGGTCCTTCCGGCGTCGGTCTTGCTGTTCTCACTCATGCTCGGTCGCCTTCCAGGATCGTGGTGATGAGCTCGGCCATGGAGCCCGTGGTCGTCTCGCATGCGGCCGTCACCTCCGGCGGGGACCAGGGCAGGGCGACGGCGTGGTCGGCGACGGCGTGCATGTCCAGGTCGTTCCAGGAGTCGCCGATGGTCCAGACCTCGATGTTCCGCCCCGCCAGGGGCCCGTCCAGGAGGGATCGCAGGCCCGCGCCCTTGGTGGCGCCGGCGGGCACGACGTCGAGGAACTCCTGGTTGCGGTGGCAGTCCAGGGCTCCCTCCCAGCGCTGGGTGAGGTCTCGGTGGAGGCGGTCGCGCAGGGCGTCGTCGGTGACGCGCAGGGGCACGCCGATGAAGCGGTGGGAGTCCATCTCCTCCAGGCTCAGGTGCTCGAAGACCGCCAGGATCGGGGAGATCTCCTCGTTGTTGTCGGCCAGGATGTAGTCGGTCTCGATGGTGGTGGCGTAGGTGGTCACCCCCGGCAGGTCAACGGTGCGGGTCGCCACGTCGCGGGCGACGCCGTCGGGCAGGTAGCGGGCGGAGAGGACCTGGTAGTCGCCGTCGATGAGGACCGCACCGGTGAAGACGACGCCGTAGTCGAAGTCGACGCCCAGGGGCGCCAGGACGTCGCGGGTGGCGAAGGAGGACTTGCCGGTGTCGACGGCCAGGAGGTTGCCGGCGGCCCGCCAGCGGGCCATGGCCTCGCGGTCGGCCGCGGAGACGGTGCGGTCGAAGACGATGGTGGCGTCCAGGTCGGTGACGAGGAGTCGGGTCACGCGGGTTCCTTGCTGCAGGGGGCGGAGAACAGGGGACGACGTCGGAACGGGGCGGACGGGGTGAGGGCAGGCGCCGGCGAAGCCCACAAGGAGCCCGCGCATTCTACCGAGCGTGTGGAGCGGGGAGGGAACCAGAGGCGAGTCCTCCGGCCCCTCCCCGCTCGGAGACGGGAAGCCGATGCCGTCGTCAGACTCCCAGGAAGCCGATCCAGCGGCCCAGGATGCCGACGGCGAACATACCCAGGATGATCCACAGCGCGTTGACCTTCTTGTTGAGCAGCCACATGCACAGGAAGGTCAGGCCCAGCGCCGCCAGGCCGGGCAGCAGCTGGTCGAGGATGCTCTGGACGGTCGTCACCTTGACGATCTGGGTGTCGGGATCGGCCACCTTGGAGACCACGGTCGGGAACTTGATGGTGGTCCACTTGGAGACCAGGGCGCCCATGACGAACAGACCCATGATGGCGGCCATCTGGGTGATCTTCTTGAGCTGTCCGCCGCCGACCTCGGTGACCATCTCGGTGCCGCGCTCGTATCCGAACTTCAGGCCGTACCAGCGGGTGAGAACACGCAGGAGGTTGATGCCGACGAAGAACAGCAGCGGGCCCACGATCGAGCCGTTGATGGCCAGGGAGGCGCCCAGGGCCGCCAGGACGGGCCGGGCGGTCCCCCAGAAGATGGGGTCGCCGACGCCGGCCAGCGGTCCCATGAGGCCGACCTTGACGGAGGTGATGGTCTCCTCGGAAATGTCCTCGCCCTTGGACTTCTGCTCCTCCATGGCGGCGGTGACGCCGAAGACGGCCGAGGAGACCCAGGGGTGGGTGTTGTAGAACTCCAGGTGCCGCTTGAGCGCGGCGGCCTGGGCACTCTTGTCGTCGCGGTAGAACTTCCGGATGGCGGGCATGAGCGTGTAGCAGAAGCCCATGGCCTGCATACGCTCGAAGTTGAAGGAGCCGAGCAGGAAGGTGGAGCGCCAGTACATCCGGCGCAGGTCACGAGTGGTGAGCATCTTCTCCGAGGTGCCCGGAGCGGTTTCAGTAGTCATGAGAGTCTTCCTTCTTCCAGCTCAGTCGAGCTCGTCGTCGAGGTCGTCGTCCAGGTCGCTGCTGGAGCCGCCGCCGGCCGCGGGGGAGGCGGCGGCGGGCAGACGCACGGAGTCGTGGAACTCGGGGTTGAGCTGGACGTAGATGACGGCCAGGCAGGCCCCCAGGATGCCCAGCGCCACGAGGGTGGCGCCGTTGGGAGCGAGGTCGATGACCCACTTGTCGACGCCCTTGCTGTGGTCACCGACCGAGGCCGAGCCGCCAAAGGTGGTGGCGAAGGTGGCGAAGATGAAGCCCAGGAAGAAGAAGGGCATGAGCTTGCGCGCCTTCATCATGTTGATGACCATGGCGTAACCGACGACGACGATGAAGCCTCCGGCGATGCCCAGGCCCTCGGTGATGACCTTCGGAATGGCATCGAGGGCGTGCTTGACCGTGTCACCCGAGGCCAGTGCGGCAACCACTGCGGTCGGGATGGCAACGCGCAGCCCCTGGAGGCCCAGGGCCGTGAAGTGCATGATGGCGATGCCCCGGTAGTTGGCCTGCTCGGCGAAGCGGTCCGCCTGGTGGGCGAAGAAGATGGCGATCGTTCGCACGAAGATCGTCAGGGCCTGGCCGGCGACGGCCAGCGGGACGGCCACACCGATGGCGGCCGCGATGGCGCTCTTGGTGGAGGAGGCGTCACCGACCGAGGCAACGGCGATAATGGTGGAGACCGTGGACGCCAGGGCGGAGTCGGGGGCCATGGCGGCACCGACGTTCATCCAGCCCAGGGCGAGCAGCTCCAGGGAGCCGCCGACCATGATGCCGATGGCGGGGTTGCCCAGGGCGATACCGGTCAGGGTGCAGGCGACGAGCGGGCGGTGGAACTGCCGCTCGTCCAGGACGCTGGCCATGCCCGCGACGAACGCCACGAGCGTGACCAGAATGATCTGGATCAGATTGATGTCATGCACGGTATGTCTCTCTCATGTGAGGGTTGACAGGACACTCCGACTGAGCCCGCCACCGACGGTGACGGGATGGAAGTGTGCGAGGGAGGTGTGGGGAGGGAGCTGCGCCCTTAGAGCAGGCCCTTGTCCTTGAGGGCCCCCATGAGGTCGGAGCTCGCGGTGGAGGGCACCTGCTGGATGTACTGCTTGATGCCGCGGGAGTCGATCTCCTTGAAGGCCTCGACGTCGGCGGGGCTGGCGTAGACGGCCTGGGAGACCTGGCTGGTGCCCTGCTTGAAGGTCATGCCGCCGACGTTGACCTCCTTGGCGTCCACGCCCAGGTCGAGCAGGCGCACGATGTCGGCCGGGGTCTCGACGACGATGACGGCCTTGAGGGTCTCGTACTTGGGGTTCTTGTAGACGCGGGCGGCCTTCTCCACGCCCAGCACGTGGACCTTCACCTTGCCGCCGCCGGTCTGCAGCATGAGGGTCTTGCGCAGCTCGTCGTTGGCGGCGCCGTCGGAGACGGCGAGGATGGCCTCGGCGCCCAGGGATCCGGCCCAGTTGTTGGCGACCTGTCCGTGGACCAGGCGGGAATCGATACGCAGGAGCTTGACGTCCATCAGAGCTCGTCTCCTTCATCATCGGAAGTGGTGGTGGGGGCAGGGGTGAAGACCTCGGAGAGGACCTTGACGCCGTCGACGGCGGAGGTGCGTGCGGCCTCCACGAGCTCGGTGAGACCGGCGCCGGTGAGACGACGGGACAGGACCTCGATGACCATGGGCAGGTTGACGCCGGTGACGACGTCGGCATCGTCACGCCCCGCCGCGAAACGGGCCGCGGCGTTGTAGGGGCTGCCGCCGAAGAGGTCGACGAGGATGAGGTGCTCCTGGCTGGAGGAGGCCTCGACCGCGGCGGCGTACTTCGCCAGCAGGTCATCGGGTCCCTCGGAGGGCTCGAAGGTGACGGCGACGACGTCGTCACTGGGGCCGACGATCATTGATGAGGAGGCGACAAGGCCTTCAGCCAGGTGTCCGTGCGCGGCTATGACCAGGGAGACCATGGGCGGGGACCCTTCCGATCCGGGCTGCCGCCACAGGTTCGTATGGCCTGGGCAACAGCAACGTGTGTGACATGGCGACGATAAGAAGGATCAGGGTGATCGCCACCACTGAGTCGCCCACCACTTTCGCACAAAAAGTCACAAAACCAACACTGCTAACGCGCGTTATCAGCGCACCACCGGACGTTTTCGCTGTAAATATGGGTTTTGCTCTTATCAATCCCGAACAAGGGGCCTCTAAAACGCCACATTGTGTTGTACCTCACATCACAGGACAATAGTCCTGGTTCCCTGCGGGGGCCTCATGCCAGGGGCACGTTGCGCTCGAGCTCGGCCAGCCAGGCGGTCGCTGCGGCGTCGGAGGGCATGCGCCAGTCGCCCCGGGGGGACAGCGAGCCGCCGGCGACCACCTTGGGCCCGTTGGGCAGGGTGGAGCGCTTGAACTGGTTGGTGAAGAAGCGCCGGTGGAACAGCTCGAGCCAGCGCCGGATCTCGGTCAGGTCGTAGGCCACCCTCTCCGCCTGCGGCAGCCCCTCGGGCCAGTCCCCGCTGGCCGCGTCCGCCCACGCCTGGTGCGCCAGGAAGGCGATGCGGCTGGGACGTGAGCCGCGGCGCAGCACGTGCCACAGGGTGAAGTCCTGCAGGGCGTAGGGGCCGATCCTGGCCTGGGTGGACTGGATGGCGCCGCCGGCCTCGGCCGGGACCAGCTCGGGGCTGATCTCGGTGTCCAGGATGGACAGCAGCGTGCGCCCGACGGCGTCGTCGAACAGCCCCTCGGCGACCACCCAGCGGATGAGGTGCTGGATGAGGGTCTTGGGGATGCCTGCGTTGACGCCGTAGTGAGCCATCTGGTCGCCCACCCCGAAGGTGCACCAGCCCAGGGCGAGCTCGGAGAGGTCCCCGGTGCCCAGGACGATGCCGCCGCGGTGGTTGGCGATGCGGAAGAGGAAGTCGGTGCGCAGGCCCGCCTGGACGTTCTCGAAGGTGACGTCGTAGAGCTCGCGCTCGCTCGCCCCCTCGGGCAGGACCCCGGTGCGGGCGTACTCGCCGTAGGGGTGGTCCATCTCGGTGAGCATCTGGGTGGCGGTGGCCCGGATGTCGAGCTCCTCGAAGGTGCAGCCCAGGCCGACGGCGAGGTCCTCGGCGTTGCGGCGCGTGCCGGCGCTCGTGGCGAAGCCGGGCATGGTGATGGCGTGGATGTCGGAGCGGGGCCGGCCCAGGCGGTCCATGGCGCGGGCGGCAACGATGAGGGCGTGGGTGGAGTCCAGGCCGCCGCTGACGCCGATGACGATCTTGGGGTTGCCGATGGCCCCCAGGCGCTGGACGAGGGCGGCCACCTGGATGTTGTAGGCCTCGTAGCAGTCCTGGGCGAGCCGGGCCGGGTCGTCGGGTACGAAGGGGAAGCGGTCCACGCGGCGGCGCAGGCCGATGTCGGTGCGCGGGGCGGCCAGGTCGGCGGCGCTGATCCGGATGCGTCGGAAGGCCGCCGGGTCGGTGAAGGTGGTGGCCGCGGTCGGGGCGCCGGCGACCGGGGAGCTCAGGGTGCGGGCGTTGTCGGCGAAGGTCCCCTGGCGCAGGCGCTCGGCGCGCAGGCCCTCGATGTCGACGTCGACGACGGTGGCACGAGGCCCGTCGGGGAAGCGCTCGGTGGAGCCGAGCAGCTCGCCGTTCTCGTAGACGAGGGTCTGGCCGTCCCAGGCCAGGTCCGTGGAGGACTCGCCCTGCCCGGCGGCGGCGTAGACGTAGGCGGCCAGCCCCCGGGCCGAGGAGGAGCGGGCCAGCAGCTCACGGTCCTCGGCCCGCCCCACCGTGATGGGCGAGCCGGAGAGGTTGACCAGGACCGTCGCCCCGGCCAGCGCCGCCACGGAGGAGGGCGGGACGGGCACCCACATGTCCTCGCAGACCTCGACGTGGAAGGTCAGGCCGGGGACGTCGTCGACCTCGAACAGGAGGTTCGCCCCGAAGGGGACCCGGGCGGCCGTTTCAGGACAACCAGAGCCGTCGGCGCTCTCGGTGCTGCCGGAACCGCCGCGCACACCGGGCAGCTCGATGCTCTCCACCCCGGCGGGCAGGGCGTCGCCGGGGGCGAAGTGCCGCTTCTCGTAGAACTCCCGGTAGGTGGGCAGGTAGGACTTGGGGGCGACGCCGCGCACCCGCCCGCCCTGAATGACCAGGGCGCAGTTGTAGAGGCGGTCGCCCAGGCGCAGAGGCGCACCGACGACGAGGGCGGGCAGGAGGTCGGCGCTGGCGGCGCGCAGGGTCTCGATGGCGGTGAGCACGTCGGACAGCAGGACGTCGGACAGCAGGAGGTCGTCGATGGCGTAGCCGGTCAGGCACAGCTCGGGGAAGGCGGCCAGGCAGACGCCGTCGTCTGCCAGGCTGCGAGCCTGCTCGATGATGGCGGCGGCGTTGGCGGCCGGGTCGACGGCCACCACGGGCAGGGTGACGGCGGCGACGCGGGCGTAGCCCTGGTCGTAGGCGGAGAGGAACTCGATGTCGGTCGCCGGAGCAGTCACGGCGTCATTGGCGTCATTCACGGTGTTGGTCACGGCTCGATCCTCCCATCGACGGCGCCTTCCGGCGAGAGAGCCGCCCTTATTTCGCGACCGGGGCATTCGATGCGTGCAGGAGCAGGAACTCCGCCCCCGCACGCATCGATGACCCCCACTCAGCAGCACGCTGCGCCCACCACGTCACCCGTGGAACCGGGGGCGGCGAGGTGGGCGCAGCCCATCACTCACGCATGGACCCGAGGTGCCGCCTGGAACCGGTGGCAGCAGGGACGGGCATGCGTCAGGAGAAAGCGAGTGATGGACAGACGGCAGGAGAGAAGCATTGAGGAGAGCGAAGAGACAGCCATCACCTTTCTTTCTACGAGGCCGAAGAATTCGACGTCCTCGGCCGATGTCGGTAGTCGTGAGTCTGGTACGGGTCGTGTTACCAGAACGCTAAAGGTCTCCGAAGGACTGTCACGGCCCGGGCCAGTCGGCTCGGAGTCGCCCGGGCAGGCTGGGAACAGTCAGTACTGGGCGGGGGCGGGCTCGTCGAGCATGAGGCACCATGCCGCGACGTAGACCAGGCACATGGGGCCGGGCAGGAAGCTGGCCAGGATCACCCCGACACGCACCGCGGTCACGGGCATGTTCCAGGCCTCGGCCAGACCTCCGCAGACGCCGCCGAGAATGCGGTGCTCACGGGAACGGCGGGGCAGGGAGTCGCGGAAACGGAAGAACTCGCCCGAACGGCTGGAGGAGGCGCCCCCGCCCTCGAAGCGGGCGGACTGGCTGAACTGACCGGGGTACTGCTGCTGCGTCATGGCAACAAGTCTGGGTGCTGGAGCCTGCCATCCGCTATCGGGGAGCACCCTGAGAAGTCCCCGATACTGATCGGGACTCACCCCTGACTGCTTGCTCAGCATCGAAGGTCCGCGTAGTTTATTACTGGCGCTAACGCGCGTTATCGGATCGGCGCAGGAGACGGGGCGGCAGCCCCTGAGCACCGCACCGCCCCGTAACGGCGCCCCCGCCCTCGTTCACGCCGAGCCCGCTTCCCGGAGGACAGCACATGAGTCGGACCGCCCGAGCACTCAGCGCCCTGACCGCCTTCTGCCTGCTGGCAGCCGGCTCTACGCTGGCCTCCATGCCCGCAGCCGCCTCCGGCCAGACCCGACCGGCCTCCGTAGCCCCGACCGCACCGAACGCCGACCGGGCCGGCGAGCGGTGGCGTCCGCAGACCCACTACACCCCCCAGAAGAACTGGATGAACGACCCCAACGGACTCGTCTACTACGACGGCGAGTACCACATGTTCTACCAGTACAACCCCGAGGGCTCGGACTGGGGCAACATGTCCTGGGGCCACGCCGTCTCCAAGGACCTGGTCCACTGGGAGGAGCTGGGCGTGGCGATCCCGTACACCTCGCAGTACGGGGTCTTCTCCGGCTCGGCGGTCATTGACACCAAGAACACCTCCGGCCTGGGCAGCCCGGGCAACCCGGCCATGGTCGCGGTGTGGACGCGGGCCGACGTCGGCGGCAACCAGTCCCAGTCCCTGGCCTACTCCACGGACAAGGGCCGCACCTGGAACCTGTACAACAACGGGGACCCGGTCCTGGACATCGGCTCCCACGAGTTCCGCGACCCGAAGGTCTTCTGGGACGAGGCCTCCGGGCGCTGGACCATGGTGGTCTCCCACGCCACCGAGCACCGCGTCTCCTTCTACTCCTCCCCCGACCTCATCCACTGGACCGAGCAGTCCAGCTTCGGCGGGGAGGGCATCACCTCAGCGGTGTGGGAGTGCCCGGACTTCTTCCCGCTGCCGGTCGACGGCAGCTCCAAGGAGGTCAAGTGGGTCCTCGTGGTCACGGTGGCCGACTCCGCCCAGTACTTCGTGGGCGGCTGGGACGGCTCCACCTTCACCCCTGACGAGATCCCCCACTACACCGGCGAGGAGGGCACGACCCTGGCCGACTTCGAGAACGGCTACGCCGGCTGGAAGGCCGACGGCGCCGCCTTCGGCTCGGGTCCAGCCACCGGTGACCTGCCCGGGCACCAGGGCAAGGCCTACGTGGACTCCTTCGGCAGCGGCGACGCCGACACCGGCACGCTGACCTCGGATGAGTTCACCGTCTCCTCGTCCTACATCAACCTGCGCACCGCCGGCGGCAAGCACCCCTACAACCCCGCGGCCACCGGCGACAACGGCGGCGGCAGGCTCCTGGCCGGCTTCGACGGCTCCTGGGAGGGCTGGACCGTGGAGGGCAGCGCCTTCGGGGCCACGCCCCCTCAGGGCGCCACCCCCGGCCAGCAGCCGCTGGTCAACCACTCCAGCGCCGGGCTGCTCAACACCTACCTCGACGTCAGCAACGGGCAGGGCTCGGACGCCACCACCGGCACCGCGACCTCGCCGACCTTCACCATCGACTCCACCTACCTCAACCTCCTCATGGGCGGCGGCAACAACCCGCGCCCCGAGGGCGACGCCGAGGGGAGCTCCGGGGTGAGCGTCGTCGAGCTCGTCGTCGACGGCAAGGTGGTGCGCTCGGCCACCGGCCGCAACCTGGAGGAGCTCAACTGGCAGAGCTGGGACGTCAGCGACCTCAAGGGCAAGTCCGCCCAGATCGTCGTCACTGACACGGCCACCGGCCCCTGGGGACACATCCTCCTGGACGAGGTGCGCGCCTCGGGCAGGAAGGCCTCCCCCATCGCGGACAACACCTCGGTCAACCTCGTCGTCGACGGCAAGGTCGTCGCCTCCGCCACCGGCAACAACTCCGGGACCCTGGAGTGGACGAGCATGGACGTGACGGCCTACAAGGGCCGCAAGGCGCGGCTCGTCATCGAGGACCACAACGGCAACGCCGACGACTGGGGCCACCTCATGGTCGACCAGATCCTCCAGTCGGACACGAAGGCCTTCTCCGGGGCCGACGTCGTCCCGCGCCTGGACTACGGCAAGGACTACTACGCCGCCGTCACCTGGAACAACGTCCCCGATGGCAAGCGCTACCAGGTGGGCTGGATGAGCAACTGGGCCTACGTGCGCGATCTGCCCACCACCACCTGGCGCACCGCCATGTCCACGGTGCGCGAGATGGGGCTGACCCGGGTGGACGGCAAGCTGCGCCTGACCGCCCAGCCGGTGACGGCTCTGGAGTCCCTGCGCACCGGGCAGGAGCTGACCCGGGCGAGCACCGACATCCCGGAGGGCGACACCTCCCTCGGTCAGGCCGCCCAGGGCACCTCCCTGGACATCAGCGTCGACCTGAAACCCGGTGCCTCCTCCTTCGCCGGACTCAAGGTCCTCGACAACGGCGAGCAGTACACCCTCATCGGCTACGACTCCAGGGCCAAGCAGCTCGTCGTGGACCGCACCCACTCCGGGGTCACCGACTTCTCCCCGAAGTTCCCGGGCCGCGCCACGGCGCCGCTGTCACCGGACAGCAAGGGACAGGTCCACCTGCGCGTCGTCGTCGACGCCCACTCCGTGGAGGTCTTCGCAGCCGACGGCACTCCCGTCATCACCGAGACCGTCTACCCCACCGAGGACGCCACGGGGGTCTCGCTCCACGCCGAGGGCGGCACGGCGCATCTGAGCTCCCTGAGCCTGTGGCACCTGGGGGCCGTTCAGGACGCCGGCGCCCCGGCCGAGGGCCCCGACTCCCCCGGGCCCGGCAAGCCCGCCGTCCAGGAGCCGGCCCGCGGCCAGGCGAAGGCCGCAACGGCGTCGGCGAGCCCCACCGCCGCAGCTGCAGGCAGGAGTGCTTCCGCCCGGTTCCCCCTGGCCCGCACCGGTGCGTCCCTGACTCTCGGCGCCCTGGGGGCGGCTGCCGCCGCGAGCGGCGTCTACGCGCTGAGCCTGCGCCGTCGGCGCTCCTGAGCGGCAGCGCCTCCCCCTCATGGCCGGGGACCGGGCCGGAGAGGCGGTGCGACGCGCCGTCAGGCCGAGGAGCGGCGGATGATCCTGCCCGGCAGGAGCGTCTCAGCGGGCACCTCCTCGCCCTCCATGAGGGCCAGCAGGTGGGAGACGGCCACCTGCCCCATCTCCTCGAAGGGCAGCGCGACCGTCGTCAGAGCCGGATGGACCTGGCCGGCGATGAGCTCCTGGTCGTCGATCCCGATGACGGCCACATCCTCACGCACCCTCAGTCCCTGTTCACGGATCGCGGCATAGGCGCCCATCGCCATGCAGTCGTTGCCGCACACCAGCCCGGTCAGCCAGGGGTGGTCCGTCAGGAGGCGGGCGGCGGCCGCGTACCCGTCCCGGGCGGTGCCGTGGCCGACGGCCACGTGCACGGTGCTCCAGGGGATGCCGGCCTGCTCCAGGTAGGTCCGGCAGCCGACGCGCCGCCCCGGGGCGGCCTCGCCGTCGTTGGGGTCGAGCTCGATGACGCCGATGTCGCGATGATGGCCCTCCAAGAGCGCCTGCGCGGCCAGGCGCCCCAGCTGCTCCTCGTCGGGGCGCACGCAGGGAAGGCCGGAGACCGGGTCGATGCAGTGGACCAGGACGGTGGGGATCTCACGGGCCTGCGCCGGCATGCGGACCCGGCAGTTCCAGCCGGTGGCGTAGATGATCCCCTCGACCCGGGACTTCAGCAGCGTCTCGAAGGCCTCGGCATCCACGGTGGCCTCCGTCGAGGTCGGCACGATGAACAGCGTGTAGCCGGCGGCCCGGACGGTGTCCTGGATCCCGCGGATCGTGGCGGCGGCGAAGGGACTGGTGACGATCTCCGAGACCAGGCCGATGAGAGAGGATCGGCGCGAGGCCAGGGCCCGTGCGCCGCCGTGCGGGCGGTACCCGAGCTCGGCAGCCACCTGCTGGACGCGCTCACGGGTCTGCTGGGGGATACGAGAGCCGTCGCGATTGTTGAGCACGAAGGACACGGTGGTGCGCGAGACGCCGGCCGCCTTGGCCACGTCCGCCATCGTGGTCCTGTAGGTGTCGCCCACCCGGTCTCCTCCCGGCCCCTCCGACTGCGCCGCCACCTGCACACCCCGTTGGAATCCGACGCGTGCACCACCTGGCGCCCTGGCGGCAGTCTGCCAGGACGACGACGCAGCGCATAACCCTGAGCGCCGGCAGGCGAGTCACAAGGCACCGCGCCCAGCCCCCTGCGCGCAGCAGCGCCCTGCGGTTAGGCTGTTTCTCATGATGTCATCCCCCACTCCCAACTTCACAGTGCGCGCTGTCCTGTGGGACATGGACGGCACCCTCATGGACTCCCAGCCCTTCTGGGACGAGGCTTTCATCCACCACTGCCAGGCCCTGGGCGGCGACCCGCGCCCCGAGCTCGTCACCCAGATGACGGGAGCCTCAATCCGTCAGGCCCGCGAGCTCATCGCCGCCACCGGCGCCACCCGCTCCTGGGACGACCCGGCCACGCAGGAGGTCTTCGAGGCGATCGCGCACGACGTCGAGGCCTCCGTGAGCGCCGCCCCTCCCCTGCTGCCCGGGGCGCTGCGGATCACCTCGGCACTGTCGGAGGTGGGGCTGGCCCAGGGAATCGTCTCGGCCTCACCGCGCCGGATCGTCGAGAAGGTGGCCTCCGCGCTCGGCGACGTCTTCGCCGTCCTGGTCACCGGGGACGACGGCGTCGGGGCCAAGCCGGATCCGCTGCCCTACGCCACGGCGGTCGAGCGCCTCGACCTGCGCCCGGAGGACTGCGTCGTCGTCGAGGACTCCCCCACGGGGGCGGCCTCGGCCCGGGGCAACGGGATCCATGTCGTGCAGATCGGGAAGACCAAGCACTTCCCGGCCGACCCCGGCCTCGTCGTCGTCCCGGACCTGGCGTCGATCACCCCGCACCTGCTGCTGTGGGCGGAGCGCTGAACCGGACCGGCACCCACAGACAGAACCGGCTCGGGAACGCGAGGTTCCCGAGCCGGATGGGATGAATAGGGATTCTGATGAGGATTCGTGGAGGTGCCGAGCCTGGTGCGGCGCGACGCCTCTCGCCGTCAGGCGGCCTTGGGCCGCAGAGGGGTCTCCTGGACCTCCCACTGGCTGCGCAGGCAGTCGGCGTAGAGACGGATCTCCGCCACCAGGTCAGTGGACAGGGCCTCCGCGGCGGCGGTCCCGGGCGTCGTCGAGCACAGCCACTGCAGCTGGAGGCCATCGACGAGGGCGACCAGGCTGCGCGCCACGAGGCGCGAGGGCATCTGCGGGTTCACGAGCCCGGCGGTCTTGCCGGCCTCGAAGCTGGACTCGAAGCGCTCGACGGCGCTGTTGAGGTGGTTGGCCATCCACCGGTGCGCGGGGTGGTCGGCGTCGAGGACCGACACGGCCGTCGCGGTGTAGATCGCCGTGAGGTTTCGGTGGGCGACGTTGCGCTCGAGCAGCTCGACGTAGCGCTCCAGCAGGGTCCAGGGGTTGCCGTCAAGGTCGGAGGCGCCCGCGACGTCGAGGGTGTCCAGGTTGCCGACGGTGTCAACAGGGGACTTGGCGGCGTCGCCCTCGACAGCCGGGGACTCCGCGAGAATGCTCAGGGCGTCCTCGCTGTCACGACGCTCCAGCACCTTGGCGAAGAGCTCGTCCTTGGAGGAGAAGTGGTGCAGGAGTCCGGCCTTGGAAATGTCTGCCGCGTTGGCGATGTCGGCCAGGGAGGTGCCGGCATACCCGTGCTCTCCGAAGAGAACCACGGCTTCGTTGAGGATGCGTGCTCGCTTGTCCTCGCTGCCCGCTCGGGGGCGCCCGGGTCCGCGCCGCCTAGCCGGGGCGGCTTGGGGCGAAGTCGGGGTACTGACAGTGTTCATGGCCGCATCATGGCACCTTCCAGTAAGGGAATTGCAAGGCAGAAAGGCCCTCATTGGAATAATCCGCTCAAGTGTGACCTCCACGTGCCCTCCTCGTGATGTGAGTGACGACTTGATCTCGGTTTTCACACAATTAACCGGCTCCTACCAGCCCAGAGTTCCCCGACCACGCGGTCTGTTGGGGCGGCTGGGTTTACTGGCCCCCACGCCCTCCCGCCGCCACCCAGAACTTCTTATGACTTCGTCCAGGTTTGTACGGCGACACCATGATGGTCACAATTGTGTAACACTTACGAGATTCTTGTTTCCGGTTCAAATACATGCCGCGAAACCCTCCGGTGACGGGCCCGACCCACCCACCCTGCGGAGGGCCGACGCCCTCGCAGAGTGAGCCCTCGCCACCCCTCAGGGAACATGGCGCCGCCAAGAATCGACCCCGACAGCTCACCCGGGGCAAGACCGCCTGGAGGTGCAGGCGCCAGAAGACCTGAGCACCTCATCAAGGGTGGACCTGATCGCACACCACCCCCAGCCGGGTTCGGCACATACTGCACGAGGGCGGGGTGCTACTGGGGGAGGGTCGGGGGCACTCCACGTAGGTCGGGCTCTCGTGCAGTATGCACAGCCCCAGGCCAGTGGATCCCCACCCTCGTGCAGTAAGCCCGCCCCGCGGCGGGACTCGGGCCGGAGCCGGTGTTACGTCGGCGCCACCGCCACCCCAGGGCGACCAACCCCACCCCGGCACCACGGATACGCATCATGAACGCATGTGCATGCAAGTACAGTGCGTTACACTTGCGCCATGACTGTTCTTGCCGGACTGCTCGACCAGCTCGACCTCAGCGACCAGGAGCTCGCGGACGCGATGCGTGAGGCCACTGCCCGCACGTCGCAGGACGGCGTCGGCCCGGTGTCCGCAGGCATGACCGACTTCCTGGCCCGAACCACTCCTCGCGGCCGCAGCAAGTCCACAGCCCGCAAGGTGGAGCGAATCCTGTCCGACCGCGCGTATGCCGAGCAACTCACCGCTCAGCACGAGGCCGTCCAGGCGGCCTGCACGCTGGCGCGCTCTCTGAGCACCCGACAGGTCGCCAGCCTGCTCAGCCGGACGACGACAACGATCACCCGTGCGGCCGGGCGCACCCTCTACGCCTACCGCGAGGGGCGGTCGCTGAGGTTCCCCACGTGGCAGTTCCATGACGGCCGCCCGATCCCCGGGCTGGCAACGGTGGTGCCCGTCCTGCGGGAGGGGATGACGCCGGCCACCATCGAGGCGCGGATGACGACCTCGGACCCCGAGCTGCTCG
The DNA here is from genome assembly GCF_001929375.1 of Actinomyces oris. Taxonomy (GTDB): domain Bacteria; phylum Actinomycetota; class Actinomycetes; order Actinomycetales; family Actinomycetaceae; genus Actinomyces; species Actinomyces oris_B. The sequence continues at coordinate 21,201 of NZ_MSGO01000069.1, forward strand.
ACGGGGCGACGCCCACGCAGTGGTTGATCGCCGGCGGGGACCCGGCGGCGGTCGTCCAGCAGCTCTCGGATGCGGACCACCGGTGAGTCCCCGACCGAAGAATCCTCCACAGCCGCCGTCGACGCTCCACACCCGCCCGGAGGACATCGTGAGGGCGGAGCACGCCGAGCTCGCCCGCGTCGCCTTCGCGCACAGCCCTCACCCCCTGCCGTGGGGCGAGCTGAGGACCTGGGGGCCGCACCCGCGATGCCGCTGGGATCCGCACCCGCTGCCGACGGGGGAGCATCCCGACCACGGGGTCCTGTACACCGCCGGCGACCTGCTCACCTGTGTGGCGGAGGTCTTCGCCGACACCCGCGTCATCGACACGCGCAGCGACATGCCTCTTCTGCAGGTCTGGGAGGCGACTCGCCCGCTGCGCCTGCTCGATCTCACCAGCACCTGGGCGCTTCGCAACGGAGCCTCGGTCAGCCTCGACAGCGCCCTTCGCTCGACGTGCCGAGCCTGGGCGCGAGCCATCCGGGAGCAGCTGCCCGACGTCGACGGCCTGCGCGCCCGCTCGACGATGACCGGGGGCGAGATGACGGTACTGTTCTCCCCCGCGTACGACAGCCTGCCGGCCCTGCCCCGGGACACTGCCCCGCTGGCCGACGCCACGCTCTACGCCCTGCTGGAGGCGCTCGCCCCCGACATCGGCTACGAGATCGTCTGAGCTACCGCAAAAGTCACCAACAGTTCCGCTCACGTTCTATTTTCGGGAATGTGTTCCAGCCCAGAACTAAGACTTCCTCGCACGACAATCAGAATTTCTGACAACACATCCAAAAGCAGCCTAATACCCTCGTCATCAAAATACTCAATCGTCTTGTTGTTAAATCCACGAGATTTCAGTGACTCGAAAAGAACTACTCCGACAGGACTTCCTCTGCTGCCAATCCGCTTGCCAACGAATGACAAACTTTGCATGCGAGCCACAACGCCAAGCACTTCCACCTCATCCATGCCATGATCAACGCAACTTGAACCCACTCTTCCACATCAGAAGGCAGATCAACTTCTACGTGCCTCCCCATCTGCCGGACCTTCGAGATAACACCTTGATTATCAGGACACTTCCCTCTACCGATCGAACTCAGGTTAGGGTTGCCCGACCGTCGACAAACCGAGACAAAGGAGTTCTCTCGATGAAAATAGACCGTGAGGCTTATTCATCTCCGGACACCCAAGTCAACTACTCCGACCCCAAAACGCCACGAGTCGTAGCGGTATGCCAAGTCAACAAAGACAATAAAGGGGCAGCAAGAGCATACTGTGACTACGGGCAGATAGATCAACCTGCAGCCTCAACAGAACCAATTACGCTGACCACTCGACAGGCTGCCACGTTGATCGCTCAGGGCTCGGGTATCACGCGTCAGCCTCCGGGGCCGAAGGTCGTGATCTCCAT
>NZ_MSGO01000070.1 GCF_001929375.1 Actinomyces oris
TGTACTTCCCTGTGAGGTTGTGAACGCGGCTGGCGGGGGTTTGGCCGTCCAGGGCGGTGTGGGGTCGGTGGTGGTTGTAGTGGTGGAGCCAGGTCTGGTAGGCGGCCTCGCGCTGGGTCTGGCTGGTGTAGGTGTGGGCGTAGGCCCACTCATGGGCCAGAGTACGGTTAAAGCGCTCGACCTTGCCGTTGGTCTGGGGCCGGTAGGGGCGGGTGTAGCGGTGCTTGACGCCGGCTGCGGACAGGACCTGGTTAAAGTCCCGTGAGCGGTAGCAGGCCCCGTTATCGGTCATGACAGCCTGGACGGTGACGCCCAGGTCCTTGAAGAACGCGTTGGCGCGCTGAAAGAACCCGGCAGCGGTCTCCTTGCGCTCATCATCGAGGATCTCGGAGTAGACCACACGCGAGTAGTCGTCTATCGCGTGGTGGATGTACCGATAGCCTCCCACCGGGCCGCCCCGACGGCGGGTGCGGGTCTTGGCGCGGTCCGCGGCCAGGGCGGGCGCTGAGCCCCGTCCGTGAGCGCGCCAGCCCCCGCCGTCGGGGACGCGGCCGAGCTTCTTGATATCGAGATGGACCAGCTCCCCGGGACTGGTCTTCTCATAGCGCACCGGCGGCTGGCGGCGCACCGCCAGCCCGGTGGCCTGATCCACCTCGGTCAGGCGGGGCATGTTGTACCGGGCCAGAACGCGCCCCACAGTGGAGCGTGCCAGGCCCAGGTGGTAGGCGATGCGGTGGGGCCCCCACCGGCGGTTGAACCTCAAGGCGATGATGCGCCGCTCAGTGCGCCTTGCCAGCCGTCCTGGGCTGTGGTGGGGGCGGCAGGAGCGGTCCTCCAGGGGCTGGCCGGCCCGGTAGCGGCCCACCCACCGGCTGACGGTGGCCGGCGAGACCTGGAAGCGTTCGGCCACCCGGCGTATGGGCCAGCCTTCTTCCACCACCAGATGAGCAAGACGACGACGCCCCTCAGGGGTCAGCGGTGCGTTAGCGTGGGTCATGAAGGCCTCCGGTCAGTGATGCGAGTGTGTCAACCCACATCATGCCGGAGGCCTTCACACAACCTCAGCCCCGTTCACAACCTCCCAAGGAAGTACAGCTAG
>NZ_MSGO01000071.1:0-1160 GCF_001929375.1 Actinomyces oris
GGGCAGAAACGCACGCGCACGGGCGAGGACCCGGGTGCCGCAAGGGGCGTGCGGGCCGGGGCGTCGGGGCGGGAGACGGCGGTGTTGTCAGGAGTGTCAGGCATGATGGGCCCAGCGTAGCGCCAGGGACCGCCTGCACCATTGCCAGCCGACGTGGCAGCGCTTACCATGGCCTACCGTAGGCCTGGCCGTGACCGCCTGCGGCAGCCAGGAGCCCTCGGCCGCCTCCCCCTCCCCTGCCCCCGCGCCGGCCTCCTCCGGCCCGGCCGCCGGCACCCGGTCCCCGGGGGAGGTCGACGGCGCCCCGTACTGGAGCGTCCCCGCGGACGTGCCCGGGTGGAGCGTCAGGACCATGGACCAGGACGGCAAGAACCAGCTGGGCAACGCCGTCGGGTGCCTGTTCACCACCTCCCAGGACGTCTACCAGACCAGCGGCCGTACCGACCGCGAGGAGACCGACCTCCAGGCCGAGAAGACCACCCACTCCTACGAGGGCTCCCAGGTCACCAACGTCTCCTTCAGCCCCGCGCAGGACGACCTCACCGCCGTTAAGGACGGGGCGGGCAACGCCATTGAGACCAGGCACCTGGAGTGGACCTACACCGGTGCCGACCAGCAGGACTACCGGGGCACCATGTACCTGCGGGTCTTCACCACCACGCACATGCCGGTGCTCATGCGGGTCATGTACGCCTGCCCCGCCGGCGCCTACTCCGCCACGGAGCTGGAGACGCTCATGAAGGGCACCGCCCTGAACGACCCCGGTCCGGCGGACATGGACGGCTGAGGCCCCGCGGGCATGCTCTTTTGAGAGTGTTGTGAGCATCAAGTCGACAGTAAAAATCGTAAACATAATATCTATTATCAAGTTCGTATTATTCATCAGAATTATTCATATCACAAAATAAAGTACTTTTAAATATTAAGAAACGACAGTGTTTAAGCGTGTACATTTCCAATAAACAGTAATAAGTGTAAACACGCTTAGCCATGGCCAGTCGATAGCCTAATCATTACCATGCTGGTCACCTTATTATTACTATTGCAAACATTATCAGCCATAGCCTTAACCTATTGCGAACGTTCAGCGAGCAACATACCTTCCGCCTGAGAACCAACCGACGATGAGGGACTCGCTGCATCGCCTAGCACCTGAACCA
>NZ_MSGO01000071.1:1207-13235 GCF_001929375.1 Actinomyces oris
TGGTTCAGGTGCTAGGCGATCGTCAAAACACGGTTGGAGTGAGTCTCGTCACAGACTGGTGCCCGTAGTGCAACTGATGTTATAGTTCTAGGCGTGGGGGGCGCTCACGAGAACACGGTCGCTATAATTGGCAGTGCGGAGATTACCGATTGGGAGATTTATCGGGCTGCGGATCCGATCCTCATCCGGCATGAGTTCGGTGCTACCTCGGCGAGAAAATTGCGGGACGGTCAGAATCGAATTATCCTGTTCCCACGAGGCCATGAGGGGCATAAGCGTGCCGATTTTATCGATCATCGTGCAAACCTTGCAGCATGCCGCGAGTCATGTGTTACCGCCATAATCGCCACCTGTATGGTGGGGTCGCTTTGTGTTGATTTGCATCCGGGCGCCATCATCGTTCCGGATCAACTGATCGATTTTCATCGTCGCATTCCTACCACGTTCGCCACGACGAGCGGGTATCAACAGTTAGATGTAACAAATCCGTACTCAGTACGGGTTCGAAATGCCCTACTCGTAGGCGCCACGCGCAAGGAAATTATGATAGACCGAACTACCGGTACCTACGTTGGTATGGACGGACCTCGGTTTGAGACTGCAGCAGAGTCTCGCTTCCTTCAGTCGGCTGGCGGCACTGTTGTCGGAATGACTTCAGTTCCCGAGGCATTGATGGCTTTAGAGTTAAATATAGACTTGGGGATGCTTGCGGTCGTTGTCAATTTTGCTGCCGGACTTCCCACTGCGGATCTCACTTCCCAAACTATGTGTCGGAATCGTGCGGCGGCAATCAAAGACGTCGAGTCAATTGTTATGGCTGCCTGCAGAGAGCTTAACGCATGAATACTTGTCTCATAATTGTCTCCTGCGCTGATAAGAACCAGATAGATCAAGCAGTTTTTGCAGTAGCTAGAGCATGCCGCAAATGTAATGCAGTCTCGCGCGGACTGGTTCTTACTACGTCTGATGGTTATAATCGTGAACTCGCACATCGCGCCAGCAAACACGCCATAGATGTTCGAGTAACGAATCAACCGCGATTACCAAAACGCATTCGTTCCACACTCACTAACCATATAACCGACGCAATGGTTTTGAAGTTGCAAATAGATAACTATTTGCCGCACGAAAACAGATACTATGTTTATCTTGATACGGATATTTTAATTAATTCAGATCTCGGTGAATTTCTAGGATATTTTGATGGTTTTTCACTTCTCGCAGCCAAAGATGTTTATGTGTCAGGTGCGCATTTAGGTCTTGAAACTTATTTCAATGCAGGAGTACTCTTTTTTGATAGGTTTGATTCTAATTACAAGGAGGCGATTGCGTTAGCTGCAGAATTGGCTGCAACGATGCCCTATGAATTTCCGGAACAAGATGCGTTAAATGTTGCATTTGTAGATCTATGGAAACCTTTTCCTGATGGTTGGTTGACGTTCGTCGGTGAAGACATGAAGGACTCTTTAACTTACCGACATGCTACAGTTTCTGATTGGGAATCTATGTCTGCGTTACATTTTGTTGGTCCGCGTAAACCGTGGATGGAAAACGCCCCATCAGCACTGAAATATCTATACCAAAGAAGGTGAACGGATTGACACATACACGCGACCTTGATGAGCTACGGTATCTTCGATGCCTACGACCCGAGCCAGCTTATATTGCTAATGCGCGTCGGCTGGCGCAACAGACGGACAACCCACCGCTTGATCCCGAGAGCAGTGCACTGCTTAGCTTCCTAGTAACATTAACTAAGCCACGCAGAGTGTTGGAACTAGGTACGGGCGCTGGAGTTTCGGGATTGCATGTGCTCGCGGCCATGAACGCAAACGATATCGATAAGAGTGTTTACGTAACAGTCGACATAGATCCGGAACATACAGAACAAGCACATTTGCTCCAGCGGACACACACTGGGAAAGTTGATGCGCAGTATGTCACCGCAGACGCTCTGTCTTATCTCACCGAACTGACGCGGTCTTTCGACATAATTATTGTTGATATCGCAAAACCTTTGATCGTTCGTTCAGTAACTATGGCTTGGCGTTGCTTACATGCTAATGGCTTGATGTTCATCGACAACCAGTGGTGGTCGGGCCGGCCTATTTTGTCGGAATATTATAACCGCGAAGAAGATCGTCAAGTTAGAACGCTGAATGAACTTTTACCAACATTCGCTGACGCGAAGAGCGTTCAGCTTCCTATGGGAGATGGCCCTGTACTTATTTACAAAACTGTCGTGAAGCGATGATAAAGATGTTGAGTTTTCTCGCCCCGTTCGGAATGCCTATCATTAACCCAAAAGTGGCGCACGCACTTGTCGATGCTTGTGAAGCACTTACGATAGTTCGTCGCGACGCGACAGCGAGCGATCGATATTGGCCTCAAAATGTTTTTTCAAAGCCCCGAATTGTAACTTTAGATGCACTTCCTAACATAGACCAAACTTGGTTGTCCGAACGAGCGCGATCAGTTCTCACTACACCTCCACAGCAGATCAACATTCATGATATCGCACTCTATTATGGTTCGTACGTTTATGACGCATCGGACGGTCCAGAATTATCACTCGACATGATGGAATTTAGGAACTATCTGATTGCTATGTTTGACTTGACTCCCCTTGTTACTGACGAGGTACGTGACGTGCGATGGGAACGTCCTGAACCGAATGGGTGGCTTGCGACGATCACTTACCTGCCTCAATTAACCGCCTTGGCTGCGGCAGAAGCGGCAGAGATCGTCTATGTAAGCCGAGAGTACTTCGTGGCCTTGTCGCGTATTGCACTTACTGATCAACGAGAGTCGCGCTTCACATGGGATGGAGTTACCCATCGACTCGTGTCCCCGGCGGCTGGTAGGAGTGTCCCATGGGAAGACTGCGGGTAGCTGACCGGCTGAGGGTCGTCTCCCTCGTGGCGGTCGTGTTCGTGACCGCTTTTGACGGTCTGGCCCTGTCCACGCTGGTACCCCAGATCGCCGTCGACCTCCACCTGGGCGGCCTCTACGGCGCCTTCACGGCCGCCTACGCGCTCGCCCAGCTCTTCGGCGCGCTGTTCGTCTACGGGCGGGTCCGCTCGGCACTGCCGCTGGGGGCGGCTCTCTTCTGCCTGGGCGCAGCAGGCTGCGCCGTGAGCCCCACGGCCCTGTGTCTCGTCTGCGCGCGCTGTGTGCAGGGGGTGGGTGGCGGTCTCGCCGTCGGGGGCGTCTACGCCTCGATCGACCGCGACGTCGACGAGGGCGACCGCCCCGTGGTGTTCGCCGTCCTGGCCTCGGTGTGGGTGGTGCCCTCGATCATAGGCCCGGGCCTGGCGCAGCTGGTCATGGTGGCGTGGTCCTGGCGGGCGCTGTTCCTGGTGACCGCCGTCGTGGCGGCCGCCTGCGCCGCCCTCCTGGCACGGGCCTCGCAACCGGGGGAGAGGACGTCGTCGGCCCTCCCGCTGGGGACCCGGGTGGTCCTCATGACGGTCGGTGCCATCTCCGTGGCCACCGCGCCGTTCGCGGGCCGCGGCCCGGTGGCCGTCGTGCTCGCCCTGGTGACGCTCACCGGCCTGGTCCTCATCTACAGGGCCTTCACGCTCGTCAGACCGGTCCCGGTGCCCGGCACCCCGGTCCGCACCCTCGCGACGCCGCTGCTGTGCCGTGGGGTCGCCCAGGCGCTGTACGGCGGCGCGGAGGGCGCGGGCGCGTGGTACGTCCACGGGATCCGCCCGGGTGCGACCTTCCTGGTGGTCACGACCGGGGCCTGCGTCTGGGCGGCGGCGTCCTGGGCCCAGTCACGGGACGCCCTCAGGTCCTGGGTCATCCGCAACGGGCTCGCGGTGGGCCTGCTGCCGGTCGTGAGCGTGGCCGCGTTCACATCCGCCGTCCTCCTTGGCGGCACGGACGCCAAGATCCTCTCCCTGTGTGCCTGCACCACCGCCGCCGGGGCGTTCGTCGGCGTCGTCGAGCCGATTATCAGCTCGGCGTTGTTCAGCCAGCGGGCGCCGGAGAGCTCCACGGCCCTGCCGGTCGTCATCCAGGTCGACGACCTCCTCGTACCGGGCGTGGTCGTCGCGGTCCTGGGCACGGCCATGGGCTCAGCCGCCACCCACGCCCTCCTCGCCCTCCTCGCGGGCCTGGGCCTGCTCGCCCTGGTGACGTGGACGGCCTCCGGCGGCCTCACAAGGCACTGGCTGCACCACACCACTGAGGGACAGCGCCGTGCGGACGGCGATGCCGGCGGGTAGCCCCGAGGCGGGATCCGCGTCCGGCGATCCGGTGGTCCTCGCCGAACCGGTCTCACAGGGCACCCCCACCCAGGGTGCCCCCGACGGGGCTCCTCGGTGCGCAGTCCTGCCCTCACCTTGACGACGGCCATGACGACATCCTTGTCCGCCCGCTCTGCCCTTGTCGCTTAGCACCGGTCCCCTTCCCGGGTGGCACGCCTCTGTGGCTGACGACGCCCAGCAGCCCTCATTTCTGCCTCCATCCGACCTCTACGGGGTAAGGACAGTCTTTTTCCCCGCTACTCGCACGCCCACTTATACACCGTGTAGCATTATCGTACCCAGGAACAGCACCACCCCGCCTCAACCTCATGAGAATATACAACACATCCCGTCTTCCCCCCGAGAGTACTTCCCCTTCCCGCCAGTGGCCACGACCTGACCGACAGTCCTCTCTGCTCCACAAATAGAAACAGCCCATCGGGCCTGTCCGCACTAGCACTATCAAAAAGACGCCTTTCGCACTATAGTTCGCGCCGCTCTGACTCGCAGAGGCATGGTGGTGAGTCCGGACGTTACGTACTCTGTCGTGCGGGTTCAGGGGCTGAAAGCCGCACGACCCCGTTGGAGGATAACACCACCGACCTGGCCACGGATCTGGGCCCGGGCGATGCTGTCCTCGTCCAGGACCTGGTTGCCGGCACGGATGGTGACGAACCGGGTGGTCCTGGCGCGCCTGCTGCCGTTGACGACGTCCCGGGCTCGTTCTACCTGGGCGTCCAGGATGTGGCTCTGGCGGGCGAGGTGCCTGGCGCTGCAGGCCCGGACCGCTCGCCAGGAGCGTGGGTGGGTCTGGGGGGCCCAGACCGGCTCGGCCTTGAGGCGTGGGTTGCGTTCTTTGCCAGCGGGGCCTGTGCGCGGGGTGATGGTGTCGATGACCTGCCCGTCGGTGAAGGCGTCGCCGTGCCAGTGGAAGTGGGCCTCCAGGTCCCCGGGGCCCTGCTTGTCTACGATCCCACGACAAGGCCCGTGCCAGCGGCGTCCAGGGCCTTGAGGTCGGAGGCTGACAACAGCATGCCGGCGTCTGCCACGATCACCAGGGGCTCGGTGCCCGCGGCGTCGTGGAGCTCCTCGATTATGGGGAGCAGGGTGGTGGTCTCGGCCCTGCTGCCTTCCCGGCAGCCCACCCGCAGCGGGAAGCTGGCCCGGTCCACCAGCAGGCCCACGATGACCTGGGGACCGGCCCGCCGCTCCCTGGGGTACCCCACCCGTCTGAGGGCGTCCTCCTCATCGGTCCGGAGGTACAGGGTGGTCACGTCCTACAGGCACAAGGACAGGTCCCCGGCGGTGGTCGCACGCGCCGGTGCGGCGGCCGCGATCCTCTGCCCCCGGTTGCGCTCGATGCGGCGCACCAGGGACCGGAACAAGGTGCGCCGGCTAGCCGGGGTGACGCCCGGACCGGTCAGCACCCCGGGGGACCCGGGCCCTGGGAGCGGGCTCGACCAGACGGGCCAGGACCATCCGCGTGAACGCCTCATCGCCTTCAGCGGCAGCGTCGAGCCCCAGGTGCTCATAAAGCCTGTGTGAGCACCTGCCACAGCAGCCCCGAGGCGCTGACGCCCCACCACCACCCCGGCCCGGCGGGCCGGAGCCTGGAGGGCCTGGAATCCAGCACGCCCTGCCCCTGGGTCTGCGCGATCCTGCGGCGCCCGACCTCCGTCAGCGCCGCCAGCCCGGCCTGGTCACGGGCCGAGCCCAGGTGCTCCACGATCCGCCGCTGCCCGCGCTCCCTGGCCACGACCTGCACCGCCGTGGCCCCCGAGGCAGTACGGACCCTGCGCAGACACGGACTCACACCCCAACCCTACCGACCCACTAGTGCCCCACAACACCCACCCCTCCCCCACCAATCCAACGAAAACCCCCTACACGACACCAAGCCACCAAAACCGGCACGAGACAGGTAAGTGTACGCGCCTGGTGCGCGAGGTCATCGACGTGGCGGCCCGGAGGTGCCTTCACTCGAGAGACAAACGGTCCGCACGTGGTCACGGCGTCCGACCCTCGGTGGGAAGGACTGAGGTGTGCCGGGACAACACCTGAGCGGAGCCTCTCAGTGTGACGCCCTCGAGGAGTGAAGAGGACCATCAGGTGACGCATCTCACAAGAAGCAAAACCGTTCGGGATATTGTCTTCTGGATCAAGCTGGAGTGTAGTTATAGTCAACTTTATTCAACCTCTGAGGTAACCGGGACAACTAACGAGGGCGAGGAGGAACACGGGAGAACAAAGCAAGCAACTTGAACACGGATTTCAAGGTTATCCGAAACTTACCCAGCAATCTAGGTTTTCTATATCCGCGGCTTTAGGTCCCGTAGAACATGTGCCGAGTCGGAAACAGAAGGTCTAATTTAATAAAACAGACCAGGCGCGTCGCCTAATCTGTGCGCATGGAGAGCATTCTTCCTCACCGCCTTCGGTTTATCCCGCACAAAAACCTATAACTACGATCCTACCTATCTTGTTCACGCTATACAATACCACATGATAAGGTGATAACAGTGAGTAAATTTGAGCACAACCTTGGTCCCGCACTTTTTCAGTCCGGCCTTAGCGGACTCGCGCTACTCAAATCCCTTACGGCACCGCAAGCGCGCATCACGGAGCGCCTGAACGAACTCGCTGATGATGTGGACCGCGCGCGAAGTATGCTCGACTCGGGAGCACAATTACCCTTGAGCAAGGTTGTCCAGGCCGCCGATGGCTACAACGTTTGGGCCTACAACTACGATGCAGACAATGCGGCAAACGATATGTTCGCAACCGAAGAACCTATTATTCGCCGTCTGCTGCGCATTGCGGAGCAGAACAAACAAGCAAGACAAGCAACGGCGTTAGATATGGCTTGCGGTACTGGGCGAAATTTTGCAATGCTGCACGATTTCGGTTTTACTATTTTCGCATCTGACATCAGCAAGAACATGTTGAAGATAGCGCAGGAACGCGGATTCGCGCTTGAATGTAGAATTGGTTCATTCACGTCTATACCCTATCGCGATCGGTCGTTTGATCTGGTTTTGACGACCGCAGCCTTCTCTCACGAACCTAACGTGACAGCGGCAATGCGTGAGTTTGCACGGATTCTCCGCCCAGGAGGAATTCTAATCATTAGCGATATTCATCCTATTCAAGTATGGCTAGGGAATGCAGTTAATGTCATAAACGAAGATGTGAGCCTCCGTATTCCAAACTACTTTCACCTCCCAAGTTCGCTTATCAGCATCGCGGTGCGGCACGGCTTGGATCTTTTGAGCTTTGATGAACCATTGGCGGTCGAACGAGTAACTACGGCACATGATATCAGTATTCTAGCCGACTTGCCACTGCTTGTTATCTATTCATTTAAAGCCAATGATTGACAATCTAAAACGACTTCTTCGAATCGTTACTTCGAATGATGCAACAAAATCATGGGGATATCCATCTTGGATGCTAACGGAGTTTTTTGACGACAATCAAAATATAATATCTAAGCCTGTATCTGAATGGATTCGTGAGACGGTTTGTGATGCACTCAAATGGCGATGTGACGCAAAACACGCTATAGAAGAATCAACGTATTGTCTTTTTATACGTTCATTCGGTGCATATTACGAGAATGGTCAGCTCCATCCAGGAACATTTTTGAGCTGCTTTCCTCTCGTTAAACGAATCGCTTTAATGGGATACGGTCGTGTTATGATTTTGCCTATATTTCAGATCGGCAAAGAGTCGCGCAAAGGAGAATTCGGTTCACCATACGCATTATTGAATGAGTATACGATTGACGATTTTTTGGTCACGCAATATTTTGTTGGATGCACCGCCGAAGATCAATTTGCCGCTTTTTGTGAATTGTTAAACTGTTACGGATTAGAATTAATTGTAGATATTCCATTCCGCTTGGCTGCGCGCGACTCAAAGCTTACATTAGTTCATCCCGAGTGGTTTTATTGGATAAAAACAAATTCTCCTTTTCGTTACCCTTCTGATGGGATGACGCAAGAAGCGTACCGCGAACAATTTGTCTCCTCGCCGACTGTCGCCGATTTTAGCGATTTCCTTACACAGACTTCGTGTACAACGTTTCTAAAATGGTGCAAAAACAATTTAGGGATCATCACTATGCCTGCGTTCTCAGATGTCCCCGATGACCCGCAGGAACCTTGGTGGGACGTTACGTACTTCCGGTGTCTTGAAAATAGCCCAGAATGGTTTGACTATAAAGATATTACGCCACCAGGACTTGTTGCACCACTCAGGCAGCGTATGCAGAATCTCGTGGAATTTCAATCAAAATTTGGTTTTCGTGGCTATCGCGTCGATGGCGCACATGCGTTAGGAATACAAACATTAACTGCGCTTCGTAACGGCTTGCAGAACGATATCTTGTTACTTGGCGAGGCATTCGATACACGTCAAATCACGGATCTTGAAATCGCTGGTTTTGACGCTGTTACTGGAAGCGTTTGGGGGGTTATAGATCATTTAGGTGAGGAAGCCATGCCGAACTTATTGGAAACATATGCACACTCGATTGCGCTCCCGTACCTGGGTGCTCTTGAAACGCACGATTCGCCGCGTGTTAGCAGATGGATTTCTAGCTCACAAGTAATAGCTGCGCACGTGATTGCCAGCTGTTTGCCGGGTGCGATGCCATTTTGTGTGGCCGGTCAGGAGGTAGGCGATAGTTATCCAATGAATCTAGGCTACGGCATGGACAACCGACATTATTCACGATTGCCTCTCTTCGACTTAGTTCCTTTGCGAATCGGCACGACTTTGCGCCTTTCGTGGATTGCTTGTCAGCTTAGCCTACTTCTGTGGCGAGGACTTGGCAGACAACGCACCATTGATACTGCCGTACCCGGTGTAGCACGCTTCTTGGGAGAATGCACTGTTCTTGTCAACTGTACTGGTCAGGACCGAGCAGTCGACCACCATATCTCACTCTTAATGATCATCGATCAAAATGGTGTAGCTAATGTAATCAAAGACAACGCTTCGGTGCTGTTACCCTCGTTTGCGGTTGGCGTGACAGGCAATGACGCACTGATACATAGTTTGTTACGTTGTTGTTCTTGAAGATTTTTAATAACGGAATTATATAGCGCGAACAGAACGAGTGGGGCGGGTCGAGGAAGATGTCGCCTTCGTAAGGCTATGACCCAGCGACGATATTAATTCTCTTGAGTGTAGTTGCCTGGGTATTGTCTGTGTTCTTCCTGCCCTCGTTCCAAGCATGTTCTATGGTGTTTTCGTAGGGCACGTAGGAGAGGGTGTTGCTTGGCCAGGCGCCAGGTGGGGTCTGAGCCGGTTCTCCCGGAGCTTTCCTGGGTTCTCGGGTGAGTCTTTTAGTGTGGTGGCAATTCCTGCGGGGCTTCCCTGGCCGGTGTGGCTGCCTGAGATCAGTAGAGGGGGCATCGTGGGACCCGGATTTTCGACCAAGATTCACCAGGAGGTACTCCCACGATGCCCAGTGACCAGTCTGCCGTCTCCGTCCTGATTCAGGAAGTCCTGTCCGACCCGGACCTGGCCCATGATGACGTCTTCCGTCGTCTACTCCAGGCCGGCTTGCAGGACCTGATCGACGCCGAGGCCACCGCCCAGATCGGCGCAGAACCCTATGAGCGCTCCAGCACGCGCTCCAACCGACGAAACGGCAAGCGCCCCAAGAAGCTGGCCACCACGGCCGGGGAAGTGGACCTGGCCATCCCCAAGCTGCGGCAGGGATCGTTCTTCCCGTCCCTGCTCTGCCCACGCAAACGGGTCGACAAGGCCCTGTACGCCGTGATCTGCTCAGCCTGGATCGAAGGGGTCTCGACCCGCAAGGTCGACGACCTGGTCAAGGCCCTGGGCAACGAGTCGGGTATCTCCAGATCCACCGTCTCAAGGATCTGCAAGGACATCGACGAGGCAGTGGGTGAGTTCCTCACCCGCCCGTTGGACCACACCTGGTTCCCCTACGTGTTCGTCGACGCCACCTACGTGGATGTCAGGGTCAGCCACCGGGTGGTCTCTCAGGCCCTGGTGGTCGCCACCGGGGTCTCGGCCCAGGGACGTCGCGAGATCCTGGGTATGGCGCTCGGCGACGCTGAGACCACGGACTTTTGGACCTCCTTCCTGCGGTCCCTGCGCGAGCGGGGACTGAGGGTCGCCACCGACCAGGACCCCCAGGGCGTCGTGCTGGTCACTAGTGACGCCCACCCAGGTATCCGGGCCGCGGCCCGAGGCGATCCTGCCTGGCGCCGCCTGGCAGCGGTGCCGGGTCCACTTCGCCCGCAACATCACCTCCAGGCTCGGCTCGGCCCGCTCCAAGCCTGCGGGCGCCCTGATCTCCACGATCTTCGCTCAGACCAGCCGGGAGGCCGTCACCGCCCAGTACCAGCACGTCATCGACTCCCTACGCCCCTCCTTCCCACAAATCGCTGACATGCTCACCGACGCCGAGCCGGACCTGACCGCGTTCGCACCCTTCCCCAGGGAGCACTGGCCCAAGATCTGGTCCAACAACCCCATTGAGCGTCTGGGCCGCGAGATCAAGCGCCGCGCCGACGTCGTGCAAGTCTTCCCCGACCGGCAGTCCGTCACCCGCCTGATCGGTGCCGTCCTGCTCGAGCAGCACGAGGAATGGCAGTACGGCGAACGCCGCTACCTGTCCGAGACCTCCCTCAGACACCTCACCCACACACTCCACCACGACCAGCACGCCATACCCGACCACAACACCATCACCCTCAACCCCTAACCCGATCTACACCACACCAAAAGACTTGACCGGAGCCTCAGGCACCTCCCCCCTTCATTCTCCCGATCACGGCCTCACAAGACCCTGACAACCAGCATCACACCCCTTTCTGAACGCTCACAACCGAGCGGGGCTCCAGAGGCATCCCCTACACTCCCATCTAGTTCCTACTCACCCCCACCCTCCTGGGAGGCAATATGCCCACCCGCCTGCGACACCGTCACCGTGTAGGTCACAGCCCCTGCAGCACTCGCCTCCTCACTCTTGGACTGGCCCTGATCGCAGCCCTTCCCCTCGGCGCCTGCGGTCCCTCTCACAAGGGGCAGCTGACCGTCGAGCCCGCCGGCGCCTCCACCACGGCCGACCCCTCCAGCTCGGACACGCCGTCCACGACACCAACCCCGACACCATCGGCAACATCTTCCGCAACAGCCTGGACGGCCCCGAACGTCACAATCTCCAACGACACCACCGGCACGTGGCACCGGCAGGACGACATACTCGAACGACCGGTCGCGACATCATCAGAAATCAGCCAGGCCTACAACTTCGACGCAGGAGGCTGTCTAGCCATTATCTTCTACAAAGCAAACCAAACAATTCACGACGAAGGAAGAAGGGGTGGAGACAACCTCTCCTCCTCCACCGAGGTGCAGGAGACGATGTCGAACCACAGCTCTTTCTCGGTGACCTCAGGTCCGACTTCCGTCAACGCCGTACGAGACGACAATGGAACGCTCCCCGGATACGAAATCGAATACACAGCCACTGTCACATATTCCAACGGCTCGACGAACAACGTAGCGGGATACCGTTTCTTCCGGCAGATCAGCGATCTGGGCGTCACCCTCGAAGTCTTCCTCGAGTGCACCCCGGACAAACTCGCCTCCGCCGATACATGGCACCAGTTCTTGTTCTCGACACGAGTGGCAGGACTCGATGCTGGGGCCATGGGATAAATGAGTCCCGGTACCGAGTCACAGCACCTTCCCTCCTCCTTCCTCACCACCAGCCTCGATCTTTCATCGTC
>NZ_MSGO01000072.1 GCF_001929375.1 Actinomyces oris
TGCTGGGTGCTTTCTGACGCTGCGAGTAGCATGGATGGGCCAGCATATATAAAGTCTTAATGCACCTTCTGGTGCTGGGTGCTTTCTGACCCTGCCTCTCGGAGTGGCGTCGTTGCGCCGTTTCCAGGGGCTGGAGCGCCACCGGCTCCGCAAGCACCCGGCGGGGCCGGACGGCACCTCCCCTATTTAACCACTTTTCGGCGTCCTGACGCCAAGCGCCACCGACGCCCCCTCAGGTGCCTTCAGCCACCAGTTTCCGACGACGTCAAGCCAAAAGGTCGACGTTCCCGCCTGTGACTGCGGGCACATCCTGGTGTGGTGGGGGCGGATCTGGGCTCTGGACTCGGCGTCAGGAGCGTTTCCCACGCCGAGCCGCCTGGCCCGTCCAGCAAGTGGGTCAGGAAGGCCTCGAGCTGTCTGTCGGCGTCGGTCATCATGGTCCACTGCTCGGAGACGACGAACCCGACCGCCTCCGAGTCGAGCTCGATCACACGATCCACCTCATCCGCAGCCTGCGGTTGGCCTGGACCTTGATGTTTTACTGTCTTTCCAGTGATGAAGAAAGGACTGTGCTCGTGCCTTGGCTTCTTCGTGCTGCTCGTCTAGGAGTTCGAGAAGGTTCATGATGTCGTAAGGATTGACGATTGCGGCGTCCAGCAATGCGCCAACGAATTCTCTGTCCTTGTCGCGGTTGGCACACAATTTTGCGACGCACAGATCTTCTGGTGACAGGCAATAGCCTGTGTTACTTAGTGCGCTTCCGGCAAGAGAAGTTGCAGGTCCTGAAACAGCTATGAGGCGGTCTCTCCATCCGGAAGAGAGGATCGCAGTGGAATCGTCGACGCCGTCGATTGCGAAGCCGTGAAGTTGCTCGAAAGGAGAAAGCTCGCCAGCGACTCCCTCAATGAGATCCGCCAGTTCTTTGACGGTTTCAGGGTTGTCGTCGATGGGAAGAATGTCGATCTCGCGAGATAGTGTGGCGCGTTCCGGCAGTTCGTCCTCGGAGAAGGAGGCGAGGATGGACTGTGAGCCGAGGACGGTCACCTCGCTTCTGTTGATGATTGTGCAGGCTGTACGAATGGCGTGGTAGAGCTGCTCACGCCGCATAGTGCTTCCTCTCCCAGTAGATGACGGCCTGGCGTTGGGGCGTGCTGAGAAATCCCGCCATGGGGGAGACGTCTCGGAGCAGACAGGCGTCCTCGTCTTCGGCGCACATGCGTTCACGCATCGTTTCGATGTCGCCTGACTCTATCCATGACTTCCAGCGTTCGAGAGCCGACCGGTGCAGCGTCCCTTGAACTGAGTGTTCATTGCGTGCGATTCCGGTGACAACCTGTGGGCGCCAGGATGACGTCTCCGACCAGTTGGTGGAGGCATCGACCAGTCGGTGGAGCATGAGGCTGCGGCGTCGCGAGCGGCTGGAGGCCGCAGCGCTGTCCGGAGTGATGCTGGTGATGCCGGGGTCGAGGTCGGGGAGGGGAGTTGTGTTGTCGGGGATGTGTGGGGCCACGATCCCGAGATCCTCCAAGCCCAGGGCGCCGAGGTAGCGGGCGCGCGTGCGCAACGTAATGTCGCCTCGCGCTTCTCGTGTCTCGGTCTGAGATACGGAGACGACAGAAACCCCTAGGCGTTGTGCGAGCTCACTCTGCCCAACGCCCAGGCTGCGCCGGGCCTCCTGAATCGTAGTCACGTACTTAAGTTATAAGTTAAAGGCTGGTGTTGGCAACCGTTCTTTCGGTGGCTTCATGGTCCTGCCTCTGCGTCGCTGCTGAAGCAGTGCTGGAGGCTTATTCGCAGGGCTAGCCGGCGCCGGCATCTGCGAGGTCACAGCGTCTTTGACGGATGCTGTGAATAAGCCTCCTGGTGTGGGACATGGATGTTGGTCCACCGACGCGTTGACTGTGTCCCGCGAGTGGGTGACGAGCGGGCGGCTGGGCTCCTTGGCGCGGCCGCCTGGCTTTGCGCCTGCTGGTCGGTTCCTGTGGTATAGGCGTTTCGGTTGCGTGATGCTTGCTGGAATCCTGGGAGCTCACCTGGCACGAATCCACCTGGGGTGGAGGCCTTGGTCATCGTCGAGGAGGACGGCGCCCATGGTGGCGGGGTGGTTCGAGTCGGCTCGGAGGGCCTGTTCAAGGGGCTGGCGGTCGGACTGGCCGTTTTCCGGCGCTGTTGGCAGCCCCCGCACGGCAATTCCCGTGAATAGGCCTTCTGGTGTTGGGTGCTTTCTGACGCCGGAACTTCGGAGGAGAGGGGGTGAATACCTCAGTCTTAATGCACCTTCTGGTGCTGGGTGCTTTCTGACATGGCCATCTCCATGGCCTTCATAGTCAAGCACCTGAGTCTTAATGCACCTTCTGGTGCTGGGTGCTTTCTGACCCGCTGTCATCGAGCGGCTCTGGCGAACACTCAACGGTCTTAATGCACCTTCTGGTGCTGGGTGCTTTCTGACCTGAGCAAACCAGACTCGCCTAAAGCTTCCTGGCTCCAGTCTTAATGCACCTTCTGGTGCTGGGTGCTTTCTGACACTACCTCGCAGTCACTCATGCGCTTCGAGGGAACGTCTTAATGCACCTTCTG
>NZ_MSGO01000073.1 GCF_001929375.1 Actinomyces oris
CGATGCCGACGGTCAGGCGCCGGTCCGGGCCCAGTCCCTCCTGCTGCCGCTTGAACTCCATGTAGTAGGCACGCGCCGCCCGGATCGACGCCGTTGCGAACAGCGAGTTGAAGCCGAGCACGCGTTTCTGCCCCAGCGTGTAGGAGGAGTTGCGCCGCGTCTTCTGGTCGAAGTGCTCACGGATATAGCCCACCACCTGGGCCAGCCGCTCGGGTGCCAGCAGCGCCCGCTCGGTGTCGATGGCACTGATCTCCGCGTCGCGTACGGCGTCGGGCATCTTGATCGTGTCGATGTAGTCGATGCGGAACGGCAGCACGTTCTTGTCCCGGATCGCGTCCACAATCGTGTACGTGTGCAGCTGGTCGCCGAAGGCCTGCTCGGTGGTGCGCAGCTGGACGTTCCCGCTGGAGCCGGAGTTGGCCGCGAAGATCGGCGTGCCCGTGAACCCGAAGAGGTGGTAGTTGCGGAAGGCCTTGGTGATGGCCGTGTGCATGTCCCCGAACTGGCTACGGTGGCACTCGTCGAAGATGAGGACCACGTGTCCGGTGTAGATGGCGTGCTTGCGGTTGCGCCCCACGAAGTTGGAGAGCTTCTGGATCGTGGTGACGATGATGCTCGTATCCGGGTCGTTGATCTGCCGGCTCAGCTGGTTGGTGGACTGATTCGCCGAGACCGTCCCATCGGCGAAGCGGTTGTACTCCTTGATGGTCTGGTGGTCCAGGTCCTTGCGGTCGACGACGAAGATGACCTTGTCGATCCCCTCCATCCCGGCGGCCAGCTTGGCGGTCTTGAAGGAGGTGAGGGTCTTGCCCGAGCCGGTGGTGTGCCAGATGTAGCCGCCGCCGGCCACGGTGCCGGTCTGCTTGTTGGCCGACGCCGTGAGGATCCGCTGGAGAATCGCCTCGGTCGCGGCGATCTGGTAGGGCCGCATGACCAGCAGCTTCTGCGCGGTGGTGAAAACGCAGTAGCGGGTCAGTAGGGCCAGCAGCGTGTGCTTGGCGAAGAAGGTCCGAGTGAAGTCGACCAGGTCCGTGATCGGCTTGTTCGCCGCGTCAGACCACCAGGAGGTGAACTCGAAGGAGTCGGAGTTGGCGGCCTTGGACTCGCGCTTGCCCCGCGTGGACTCGGTGACGTGGTCGAAGCGGGTCGTGTTCGAGTAGTACTTGGTCTGGGTGCCGTTGGAGATGACGAAGATCTGGACGTAGCCGAACAGACCGGCGCCCGCCCAGAAGGAGTCACGCTGGTAGCGGTTGATCTGGTTGAAGGCCTCGCGGATGGGCACGCCGCGGCGCTTGAGCTCGATATGCACCAGCGGCAAACCGTTGACGAAGACCGTGACGTCATAGCGGGTGTGGTGGGCGCCGGTATCCACGACGTACTGGTTGGTGACCTGCAGGCGGTTGTTGTGGATGTGCTGCTTATCGATGAGCCGGATGTTCTTGGACTCGCCGTTGTCCCGGATGAGGGTCTGGACGTGGTCCTCCTGGATGCGACGCGTCTTCTCCGCGATCTCGTCCCCGCCGCCTGAGCGGGTGCGGATCGACTGGGCGAAGAAGCGCTTCCACTCCTCATTGGTGAAGCTGTAGTCGTTGAGGGCTTCGAGTTGGGTGCGCAGGTTGGCGACGAGTTCGTCCTCGCTGGCGAAGGAGACGTACTCGTAGGCCTGAGCCTGTAGTTGGCGGATGAAGGCCGCCTCCAGCTCGGCCTCCGACTGGTAGCCGGCGCGGTCGGTCTCCTCGGGCTCATAGAGTCCGACGACGGTGCTCTCGCTGGTGAGGACAACCGGTTCGACTCCGACGGCGGAGGCTTCACGAATGGTCATGGGAGGACACTTTCGTCAGGGTTGGAGAGATTCTGCTGCGACTGTGACTGTGGGATCGAGGTCCCGGTTCTCCCAGTCCTTGTAGGTGCCGCCCTCCCAGGTCCAGGCGATACGGCCGTTGCAGGAGTATCCGATGGCGATAGAACCGGCGGCGGATGGCGAGGGGAAGGGGATGTCCCGTGTGAGAGTGCCGATTGTTCCCTCGACAGCGATACTTCCGTCATCGACGAGTTTGGTGTGTTGAGCGCAGAGGGATTCGTAGGATCTGCGGGTGCTTGACGTGCGCCCGGCGCTGGTCCATTCGCCGACGACGCGGGATCCTTCCAACATGATGAACTCGTCCCCGACAATGCGAGCTCGAGCTGTAACTCTGCGCTTAGGGGCAGTGAGTGTGAAAATCGGAGAGTTGATATCTGGTGGAGGTGTTTGCCGTTCGGGAGGCCTGTGAGTGCTACGAAGAATGTTGACTCCAAGAACAGGGAGGATGCTACGAATCTGCTCGAGGAACGCCTCGGCATCTGACTGTTGAGCCTCAGACAACTTCCGGGGTTGTGGGGTTTGAACGTTATCCCGCAGGGTGCAGCGTTTGGTGGTTGTGGCGATTTCGAGAAGACGGGACTCGAGGTATCCCCAGTGTCCTTCGTTGAAGGAGTCGTCAAGGCTGCTGACGAGGATGGCCCGGTCCCACCATTCCTTCTTGCGGTTGTGGTCAAGGAATCGAGCGGAGAACTCCTCAGTTTTCCCGATATAGCAGCGTACGCTTTCGATCGCATCAGGGTCGTCACCAAGGAGGAAATAGACACCGTTGCGGTGAGCCTCTTCTCGGTCGAGGAGGCGAGTGAGGGCGCTGCGGGGGCCGTTGAGAATTTGCCCCGTCCATCCTATGATGCCCGCTGTCGTGATACCGCCGGACTCTCCGTCAACAAGGAAGAGATCGATGTGTTTTCCGCTCATGAGGTTAGTTCTTTTCAGGGAAGGTGAGGAGACGGTCGCGGTAATACTCGTACTGCTTGCGACGAGCCTCGATCTCCGCAGGTAGGCCAGAGGATAGGCCGTTGACGAGGGCGTCAAAATGATTGAGTTTCTCGACGATCCGATCCTGTTCCGTGCGTGGTGGTACAGGTATATGAATCTTTGAGAATCCATCGGGCAGAAGAGTCTTCACTTTCGTTCTAGCGATGTGCTTTGCCTTCTGGCGTCTAAACCAGTCGGTCCGCATCACATAGGAAACGAATGTAGGGTTCAAAGCGCTGCGGAACGCGTAACTGTGGTCGTGAATAGCAACAGGCTCGTCTCCGATCCAGGCAACACTGCGGCCTACATCGTCAACCACTTCTCCGACGTCAACAAGAATTACGTCTCCCGGTTGGGCGAAGCGAAGTTTCTGGCGAAGTGATTCGTCAAGATTGCTCACAGCAGATGACGTCGATATTCCGTATCTAGTGTAAATTTCTCCATAATGAATACAGGGGATGCCGTGATCGGAGTAGTCGGTCTTGACGAATCGTTTTCCGCGATGGAAGGTGCCAAGTTGAGCTAGAGGACGCCAGAGTGTATTTGAGTCATCCTTAAAACTCAGAAGTTCGTCGAGGTAGTAGTTATACTGGTGTCGGCGAGCTTCCAGCTCCGCCTCCAGCTCCGCCTCCAGCTCCGCCTCCAGGGCCGTGAACTTGTCTAGCGTCCTCGTGATCTCGTGCTGAACTTCCAGTGGTGGAACTGGAACTGGGTAACGTAAGATCGCTTCTTTATCGCCTCGAGGCATTTTTGTCCCTTTGGCATTCTGTTGATTGAACGTAAAGAAAGAATCGCTTGAAAGAATGTAATACAGAAACCGCGATTCAAGCAGTTTCGAGTACTGGTCGTTGATTTCGACCGCCAGTACGTCTCCACTACAACCTCCTGTGCGGTCTGCTAACCATATTTTCTTGAGGTATGGACGAATGTTGCCTAGGAGGATGTTTCCCTGGCGGTAGGCTGTAAGTGTCGAAGTGTTGGGGTTGTGTGTTGCGTCGATTCGACCCCTCTTTTGTGAGACTAGATTATCGACTCCTACGAAGGTGGTTGAGTTTAAATCTTCAGCGGACACTTTTCGGGGTGAGTACTTGGCGACTTCGCCAAGCGGCTTGTATTCCACACCGTCGGGGCAGAGGTCGCGGATGAGGTCATCGATGCGGCTCACCGGGCACCGCCTTCGAGGTCGGCCACGATCTCATCAATGCTGGCTCGCAGCACTGCCTGCCGCTCCACGATCTCCTTGATCCGGGCGTTGAGCTCCACGATGTCGACCTCCTCGCGAGTGTCCTCCGCCTCTACGTAGGAGGACACCGACAGGTTGAACCCGTTCTCCCTGATCGCCTCCGCGCTCACCAGTGCGGCCACGTGATCGACGTCGGCACGCTTGGCGAGCGTTTCCAAGATCATCTCCTGGTTCTCCGCCGAGAGCTTGTTCTTGTTGCCCTCCCGTACGAACTGCTTCGAGGCGTCCACGAACAGAACACTGTTGTCCTGCTTCGACTTCTTAAGCACGATGATGCACGTGGCGATTTGTGTCCCGAAGAACAGATCCGGCGGAAGCTGGATGACGGCGTCGACATAGTTGTTCTCCACCAGGTACTGGCGGATCTTGGCTTCAGCGGCACCGCGGAAGAGTACGCCAGGGAACTCGACGATTGCCGCTGTCCCATCCACCGCCAGCCAGGACAGCATGTGCATGGTGAAGGCCAGGTCTGCTCTCGACTTCGGGGCCAGCACGCCCGCCGGGGAGAAGCGTGGGTCGTTGATGAGAGCCGGATCGTCCTTGCCGATCCACTTGGTCGAGTACGGCGGGTTGGAGACGATTGCCTCGAAGGGCTCATCGTCCCAGTGCGCCGGGTCTGTGAGCGTGTCCCCATGGGCGATGCTGAAGTCGGCGAAGTTGATGTCGTGCAGGAACATGTTGATCCGGCACAGGTTGTAGGTGGTCAGGTTGATCTCCTGACCGAAGAACCCGCCGCGCACGTTCTCCTTGCCGAGCACCTTCGCGAACTTCAGCAGCAGCGAGCCCGAGCCGCAGGCCGGGTCGTAGACGCGGTTGACGCTCTTCTTGCCCATGACCGTGATGCGGGCCAGTACCTCGCTGACCTCCTGCGGGGTGAAGAACTCGCCACCCGACTTGCCTGCGTTTGAGGCATACATCGTCATGAGGTACTCGTAGGCGTCGCCGAAGGTGTCGATCGAGGACTCCCCGTAGGACAGGTCCAGGTCCCCGATCGCCTGCATGAGTCGCGTGAGCTTGTCGTTGCGCTGGGCCACCGTGCGGCCCAACTTGGTGGAGTTGACGTCTACGTCGTCGAACAGGCCCCGCAGATCCGACTCCGAGCCCGTGCCGGTCGCCGAGGCCTCGACGCTCTTGAAGATGCGTGACAGGGTCTCGTTGAGGTTCTCATCGCGCGGAGCCCGTTCGCACACGTTGTTGAACAGGTCGCCCGGGGCGATGAAGAAGCCCTTCTCCTCAATGAGGCCGTCACGGGCGCCCTCGGCGTCGGCGTGAGACAGGAAACGGTAGTCGAACTCCGGGTCCCCGGCCGCGCGCTCGCCGGCGTTGATGTACTCGGTGAGGTTCTCAGAGATGAACCGGTAGAAAAGAAAGCCCAGGACGTAGGCCTTGAAGTCCCATCCGTCTACGCTCCCGCGCAGGTCGTTGGCAACCCGCCAGATCGCTTGGTGAAGCGCCTTGCGCTCAGTCTCTTTACTCACAGTCGGCCTCTTCGTCGTCAGGATGGGGGATCAGGCAGAAGTATCCCACCAACTGAGGGCGTCCGATGACCACGCGCTGAGGTTGGGAATGGTGGCTACAGTCTTCGCCAGGCAGCGAGCATCGGGCTTGGACCGGTGCGGCTACTCCGGCGGCCCCGCACCTGAGGCGTGGAAGCGCCCGCGGCGGTGCCGCCGGTGATGGCCAGGCCGGCGCCCCCGCACCTGAGGAGTGGAACTCGCTTGTTTGTGTCGATGGCCGACCCGTGCTGGTCGGGAAGGCCTGCGTGCTGGTCTGCAGAGGCACGCGATCTGCGCCAGTCCTGCGCCGGCCCCCAGCGCGGAACTGCCGGGAGTCCGGCTGGAAGACGTGGATACCCATCCACACAAAAGACCCATGAGTGACAAACCAGATCTTTCTCTGGTACATCTAGGGGGTGTCCAAGGCTCTGGGATCCTCTACGGAAATCGCTCCACTTCCTACGGTAGAAGGAGGATTCCAGACCGTTCTGGCCGACCCTCCATGGCGGTTCACCAATCGAACCGGCAAGGTCGCCCCCGAGCACCGTCGTCTGGGCAGGTACGGGACGATGTCCCTCGAGGAGATCAAGGAGCTCCCGGTCGGTGACGTGACCGCAGTGAATGCCCACCTGTACCTGTGGGTCCCCAACGCCTTGCTTCCGGAGGGACTGGAGGTGATGCAGGCGTGGGGGTTTCGCTACGTCTCGAATATCATCTGGGCGAAGCGGCGTAAGGACGGCGGGCCGGACGGTCGCGGCGTCGGCTTCTACTTCCGCAATGTCACGGAGCCGATCCTGTTCGGTGTCAAAGGATCCATGAGAACGCTGGCTCCGGGGCGCTCAACGGTCAACATGATCGAGACGCGTAAGCGTGAGCACAGTCGCAAGCCCGACGAGCAGTATGACCTCATCGAGTCGTGCTCGCCAGGTCCATACCTGGAAATGTTCGCCCGCTACGCGCAACCGGGGTGGTCCGTGTGGGGCAATGAGTCGGATGAAGAGACAACGCCGCAGGGTAAGACTCAGCGGGGGTACGCCGGCGGCGATATCGACTCCCCGCCGCACATGGAGCCCAATGAGCAGATGAGCGACTGGCTCTCAGATCGCGTTGCCCGGATCATGGCCGGTGAGTATCTGAATGGAGTGTCGGTTCAGCAGATTTCGACTCAATCTGGCTACTCCGCCGCGCGGGTACGGAGCCTCCTGGCCAGGGCCGGCGTGGAGTTGCGAGAACGGGGTTGAACGACGCCGTCGGGGACAGGGAGGCTTATTCACAGCGTCCGTCGAAGGTGCTGTGACCTGCGTAGATGCCAGTGTCGGCTAGCCCTGTGAATAAGCCTCAGGAATCCTGTTCCCGACCATGTGGAATGTCTCCGCTGAGGTTCGGAGACGGGTGCGAGGTCGACCTGATCACAGTGCAGGCTTGAAGCCGCGGGCCTTCCCGAGGTCGCGCGTGTAGCCGATGATGAGGTCAGGCTTGACGACGATCAGGGAATCGCCTCTCTCCCAGAAAATCCCGGCGAATTCGATCTGTTTCTCATCTTTGACGTCCATGAGATAAAGGAAGGCATTCGGGTCGACCTGTGCTTGTGCCTTGAGTTTGACCACCTTCTTCTTTGGAGAGAGTTTGGCGCCGGAGGCACAGAAGGCCTCGTTCTCCTTCTTGATCTCCAGATTGGGGATCGTGAACATGCCTCCGATCTTGGGGGAAAGTGATTCGATGCAGGATGATAGTGAGGATCGGAGCGCCGTCATGGGTGCCGGCGACTCATTCTTCGTGTTGTATGCGTGGGTCTGCTTGATGGTCAGAAGGCTGTGCTCTGGATAGACGGGAATTTCGTCGTTCTTCTTAGGGTCCATGAAGTAAGCTGACAATCGCTTTCCATCAAGATCGTACTCGACGACGCTCCATGGGTCGTTGGGGCCCGGGTTGAGAGCATTTTTCTCGTAGACCACCCAACCATCCTCGGCGTAGTCGGTGCCGGTCGTCGCTTTCGCTTTGTCGCCGCCAAGAACCATGGTCTTACCGTCGGCAAGATCGATGATGACATTATTGAGGGCGACGTACTTGTGCTTCTTGTGCGTCACAACACCCACAGGGCCTCGCATTGACGAGAAGCTCACCCCGTCCTCGGCCGGGACGGTGATGGTCCACTTCTTCTTCTGAGGGGACTCCCATGCCGTGCACTGGCTCTTAGCGTCGCAGCTGATGGCTATCCCGTCGGCGACCATGGCCGACTGGCCCTCGCCCCACGGTACAGGACCTTGCTTACCCGAAGTCAGGTCGATCATCGTCGGCCCGTAAACAATCTTGTCGTTGCCCCACGAGTACGCCATCGACTCGAACGAGGTGGAGGGGTCTGAGCCGTCTCCCCCCACCTCGAGGCTCCACCCCTTGTTCAACCCGTCATCGGTGATCGTGTAGCTGGTCAACGTGCGGCTCTGGTTCTCGTAGGTGAGAAAGTGGTTGCCGACGACCAAGGGCGTCGCGTTAGCCTCGAGTTTTCATCGT
>NZ_MSGO01000074.1 GCF_001929375.1 Actinomyces oris
GAGACTGCCGGACGGCCCGACGCCGTCGGCGGGGATGCTCCCAGGTCCGGGAGCGGTGAGGGCGCCGAGGCGCACGACCTGGAGTCGGCGGTGGCGCTGGTGGCCGGGACGGCGCAGCCGCAGTGGATCGCGCGACGTCGGGGGCCGGCTCCGCAGGCGGGCAAGGAGGCGCACTACGCGAGCGTCGCCGGGACCGGGCTGCGCCTGCCGGCGGGCTCGGCTCTGGCGGAGTCCGAGTGGCTGGCGGTGGCCGGCGTCGATCTGACCAGTGGGCGCGGCGACGCACTCATCCGGGCCGCCGCGCCCCTCGATGAGCAGACGGCCCTGGAGCTGGCCGGGGCCTGGCTGGCCGAGGAGGAGCGCACCGTCTGGGAGAGTGGGCGGCTGCGCACGGAGCGCCTGCGCCGCCTGGGCGCCATCACGCTCACCACCACCCCGGGGCCGCCGCCGGGTCCGGCGCAGGTGGCGGACGCCGTCGTCGCACGGGTGCGTGCCGACGGGACTGATGTCGGCCTGGCCGTGCTGCCGTGGGATGAGGAGGCGCTCGGCCTGCGCGCCCGACTGGCCCTGCTGCACGAGCACCTGGGTGAGCCCTGGCCGGATATGAGCGATGCGGCCCTGGCAGAGCGGGCCGAGGAGTGGCTGGCACCGGCGGTGGCGAGCCTGGCCGGGCAGGCCGGAGGGTCAGGCGGACCGGGCAGGCCGGGTGAATCGGCGTCGTCGGGTTCGGGCGGTCGGCGTTTCAGCCTGGAGCGGCTGGATGTGGCTCAGGCGCTGCGGGCGCTGCTGCCGTGGCCGCAGGCGGCGCGCCTGGACGAGCTGGCGCCCGAGCGCCTGGAGGTTCCCTCAGGCTCACAGGTGCGGGTGGACTACACGGCGGTGGTCGGCGGCGCGGCCGGGGCAGCGGGCTCGGCGGGCTCGGCGGGCTCGGCCGAGGCCGGGCGGGCGGGTCGGCCGGTGCTGGCGGTGCGGGTCCAGGAGTGCTTCGGCTGGGCGGCCACGCCGCGGATCGTGGAGGGCCGGGTGACGGTGCTGCTGCACCTCCTGTCGCCGGCGCGCCGTCCGGTGGCGGTCACCGACGACCTGGCCTCCTTCTGGGAGCAGGGCTACCCGCAGGTGCGCGCCGAGATGCGGGGCCGCTACCCCAAGCACGCCTGGCCACAGGACCCGTGGAACGCGCCCGCCACGAGGGGGACCGGGCGGCGTCGGTAGGCGGGAGCGAGGCTCACCCGGAGTCGTCCGGGGACGGCGGGCGGCGAGTGCCGCAGCCGGAGACGAGTGCCGAGGCGGACCGGGGCTTCCGGCCCTGTCGGCACTGCTGGCACCACCGGGGCCCGTGGGAGGGCCCCGACCCGGACTGTCCCCGGGCTGCTCCCGGCCGGCTCACCGGCGCGGAGGGCAACCGGCCGGGCGGCGGCGCCTCACCAGGTGGAGGCGTCCAGGCGGCTGAAGCGGAAGCCGGTGGGGTTGCGTTCGGTGTCGGGGTCGGCGTCGGGCACGACGTATCCGACGATCTGGAGGTTCCAGGTGCCGCGCCCGCCCCACAGGGTGGCCGTGGTGCGGGTGCGGCCACGCACCACCGGGAAGCCGGCGATGGTGTCGGGCTGGACGGAGATCACCTCGTGGGAGTGGTAGCGCATGGCACCGTTGGCGATGTCGCCGAGCCACTCGACCTTGGGCTGGGGGTAGCCGGTCATGTGGGTCAGGACGCAGTAGTCGGTGAGCAGGGCGTCGATCGCCTTGGTGTCACCGGCGACCATGGCGTCGCACAGGAGCGAGTAGAGCTCGGTGGCAGCGCGGGGCGCGATCTCGGAGGCGTGGGGGTGCGGGCGGACCTGAGTGCGGGAACGGGACAGGGTTCGGGATTCGTGGGGACGGCGACTCATGGGCCAAGAGTAAGGCCCGACGTCGAATATATGAGGGACCAACCGCGCTCCTGCAGCCGGGTCGGGGCGCAGGGCCCCTGCGGGCCGCACGCGGCGGCTACTCCACGAGGGTGGGGATCCACTGGCCGAGGGTTGTGCGTACTGCACGAGAGCCCCACCTACGTGGAGTACACCCGCCCCTCCCCCAGTAGCGCCCCACCCTCGTGCAGTACGGGGTCTCACGGAGCGGACTACCAGGTGAACTGCTCAGAGCCTTCCCCGGCCCTCGTGCGATGCACTCAATACCGCCCCAACCACTCCGCACGATCGCTCTCCGGCCGATAGCCCTCCGGAGGAGTGACTGCCCACCCCATCTCCCGAAGGACATCCGCAGCGATACCGCTCGATGACCGGACAATGGCTTTCGCCTGCTCCGTTCTCCAGCGAGCTCGGGCCTGATCAAGTTCCTGGCGCGCGTAAGAAGGATGGTCGACTCCAAGCTCCTCGATCAGCATTGTCAGGAAGTCCTCCAGAGCGGGCCGCAGCCTCGGACCCCCGACGGGGAAGTGGATGTCAGAGATCTGGGGAGTCTTCTCAGCGTCTCCCCGTTTCTTGACCGCCCTTCGTCCACTGCCACGGCCATCGCGGGACATCATGAAGGTCCAGGCGTCACGATGCGCGTGAACATGAAGGTGCGAGCAAGGAACATTCGCCAGGGGACGGCGTTGGTAGTCAAGACGAGCAAGCCACTCGCCTCCGCCATGCGGTCTCAGGCCGAACGTCGAGCCCTCGATGATCATGTACGGATGCTGTGCCGATATCGTGCACGTGTAAGACACGACTAGATCGAGGAGTCTCTTGCCGCCGATAGACAGGACGACAGGAGCCTTCTCCTGCGGATGAACAGCAGCCTTCCACGGATCCTCTCCTGCGATGTCGACCTGGAACTCAGGCGCAGCCGGGCAAACCGCACGCACTGTACGAGTCGGGCCCTCCGCAAAATGGAAGGTCTACTCATCCACCCCGGTGATCACTTGCCGAGCAGGAACATCAAGCTGTGGTACTCAGAGAACAGCTTGAGGTCGTCCGACGGATACTCACCGGTGTACTCCTGAGCGAGTGCAGCATCAACACTGCCGAACCGACGCCCGAGCGCACTGACAACAGTCCTCTCGCGGGCCTCAAGCTCGGCCTGCGAGAAGTGCTTGACGACTTCACGTGACGGGACAAGGGCGGTGGACATATGACTGCCTCCTTACCGTGGTCGTATACGCACTGTAGCGCATCGCTACGACACGAACTGCTCCCCCTTCCGTGACGGCTGATGAGTAGGTCTCAGCCAGAAGAAAGCGCCCCGAGCTCTACGAGGGTGGGGACGTACTGGTCGCGGGTTGTGCGTACTGCACGAGAGCCCCACCTACGTGGAGTACACCCGCCCCTCCCCCAGTGGCCCCCCACCCTCGTGCAGTACGGGGTCTCACGACGTCGAGCAGCCACCGGCCATCGACACGGGACCACGAAGCGGGGAACGGCAAGGGCCCGCCGCGCAGCTCCTGGCTGCTCGACGGGCCCTCCCGTGGTGGCGGTAGCGCTGGGATTCGAACCCAGGGTGGCTATGAACCACACAGACTTTCGAGATCTGCACCTTCGGCCGCTCGGACACGCTACCTCGCCCACGAGGTTACACGGACGTTGCCCCGCTCCCCAACGCGACGTCCTGCGGTATCAGTCACGGCCGACGTCGTTCCCACTGGCCCCGGCCGGCCCGGCCGGCGGGGCCCCGTCAGCGGCGGTCGGCGAAGAAGGCGGTCAGGAGGTCCTGGGACTCCTGGGCTCGCAGGCCGGCGCGCACCTCGACCTGGTGGTTGGCGCGGGTGTCGCGCACGACGTCG
Organism: Actinomyces oris; assembly: GCF_001929375.1. Lineage (GTDB taxonomy): Bacteria > Actinomycetota > Actinomycetes > Actinomycetales > Actinomycetaceae > Actinomyces > Actinomyces oris_B. The sequence continues at coordinate 3,758 of NZ_MSGO01000074.1, forward strand.
CGCACCGAGCCGCAGGCCCCGGTCCTCGGCTCCCAGGCCCCCAGGACGAGTCGGGCCACCCGGGCCAGGACGATGGCGCCGGCGCACATGGTGCACGGCTCGAGGGTGACCACGAGGGTGCATCCGTCCAGGTGGGAGTCGCCCAGGGCGGCGCCGGCGGCGCGCAGGGCACGGATCTCGGCGTGCGCCGTCGGGTCGTGCTCGGCCTCACGGGCGTTGGCGGCCTCGGCCAGGACGGCACCCTCCGGTGAGAGCACGACGGCGCCCACCGGTACTTCCCCCGCCTCACCGGCCGCGCGGGCCAGCGCCAGGGCGCGCACCATGGCGGCGTCGATGGCCGGGGTGACGGTCGCAGTGGCAGCCGGACTGATGACCGCACCGCCGGCCCGCCCCGAGGCGACACCCGCCCGCCCACCGAGCGCGCCGGCGTCGGAGCCCGGGACCGACGGGCTCGGTGGCTGCGCAGAGGCTGAAGACGTCACGGGTGCATTATCTCGTTATAGGCTCCCCACAGCACGCCCGGGCTCGGACAGCCGCCCCGCCCCACCGGCCCCCGACGCCTCGCTCCCGGTACCGTGGCGGCCCCGCGTGCGTCCCGAGGCCAGCACCCCAAACCCCACGAAGACCCCGTGAAGATCCCCATGAAGAACGGAGCAGGTCGGTGAGCCGGTCCCCCGAATCGAGCGATGAGAACGAGTCCGCGCCAGGCGGCCCCTCCAAGGACTCAGCCCGGCCGGCCACGTCGTCGGACCGCTTCTCAGTGCTGCGGCTCCCCGGCGGGTCCCTCCCCGGCGCCCTGCTCGGCAAGCTGCCGGGCAAGCAGCCCCTCAACCCGGTGGTCTTCTTCGTCTCGGCCACCATCATCACGATCGTCGCCCTGGCCGCGATCTTCGCCCCCCAGGTGGTCAACGACGCCTTCGGCACGGCCGTGACCTGGACGAGCCGCTGGTTCGGATCCTTCTACATCCTCCTCATCACGGCCGCGCTCATCTTCATCCTGGCGCTGGCCTTCTCCCGGTTCGGGCGCATCCGCCTGGGGCCGGACAACTCGACACCGGACTTCTCCACCTTCTCCTGGGCGGCCATGCTCTTCGCCGCCGGCATCGGCACCGAGATCCTGTTCTTCGCCGTCGCCGAGCCGGTCGACCAGTACATGCACCCGCCCACCGGGGAGGCCCAGACCACCGAGGCCGCCCGCAACGCGATCGTCCTGTCCCTGTTCCACTACGGCATCTCGGGCTGGGGCCTGTACGCCCTGGTGGGCCTGGCCATGGCCTACTTCGCCTACCGACGCCGCGACACCCTCACGCTGCGCTCGACCCTGCGCCCGCTGCTGGGCCGGCACACCGAGGGCGTCATCGGCGACGTCGTCGACGCCGCGGCCCTGGTCGGCGGGGTCTTCGGCATCGCGGCCTCGCTGGGGGTCGGCGTCGTCCAGCTGAACGTGGCCCTCAACATCCTGTTCGGGCTGCCGCAGGGCTTCCCCACCCAGATCGGACTGACCGCCCTGGCCGTCGTCATGGCCACCGTCTCGGCCGTCTCCGGCGTCGACCGGGGCGTGCGCGTCCTGTCCACCATCAACGTGCTGCTGGCCATCGGCCTGGCCCTGTGGGTGCTCATCACCGGTGACGCCGCCTTCCTCATCGACGCCCTCATCGGCTCCATCGGCGACTTCTTCACCCGCTTCCCGCGGCTGACGCTGGAGACCTACGCCTACAACCGCCCCGATGACTGGCTCAACGCCTGGACCCTGTTCTTCTGGGCGTGGTGGATCGCCTGGGCGGCCTTCGTGGGCATGTTCCTGGCCCGTATCTCACGCGGCCGCACCATCCGCCAGTTCGTGCTCGGCAGCCTCCTGCTGCCCTTCTGCTACATCCTCATGTGGGTGGCGATCTTCGGCAACCACGCCCTGGACCTGGTCATCCGCGGCAACGGCGAGTTCCGGGACATCACCCTGGGGCGGCCCGAGCAGGGGCTGTACTGGATCCTGGAGCACCTGCCGGGCCAGAAGATCCTCATCGCCCTGGCCCTGTTCATCGGGATCCTCTTCTACGTCACCAGCGCCGACTCCGGCGCCCTGGTCATGGCCAACCTCTCCAGCCGCATCCGCTCGGCGCGTCAGGACGCCGCCCCCTGGCTGCGGATCTTCTGGGCCGCCCTGACCGGGATCCTCACCATTGCGATGCTCGTGGCCGGCGGCATCCCCATCCTCCAGCAGGCCACGATCGTCATGGCGCTGCCCTTCTCCGGGGTCCTCATCCTCATCATGTACACCCTGTGGCGCTCCCTGAGCACCGAGGACACCCACAACCAGGCCCTGACCCAGGCCGACCGCAACCGGGCCCTGGGCTTCAACGGGTCGGCCGCGGGGCTGGAGCAGACGCCCTGGCGCGAGCGCCTGGCGCACACCCTCAACTCGGTCTCCCCCGACGAGGCCGGCAACGCCATGGAGCGGCGCATCGTGCCGGCCCTGGAGGCGGTGGCCACCGAGCTGCGCAAGGAGAACGTCTCCGCCGAGGTCTTCGTCGAGGGTCCCGAGGCCCAGGACCCCGACGACGAGCGCACCTTCCTGGGGCGCGCCAGCCTGGTGGTCTCCTCCCACCCGACCACCGACAGCGGTGAGGAGCAGTCCAGCTCCATCGACTCCTTCCGCTACGTGGTGCGCATGGTCGTCACGCCGGTGCCCGCCTACGGCTTCGCCGTCCACGAGGCCGACGACCTCACGGTGCGCCTCGAGGTGCGCCCGCACAGCGGCGGCCAGGGCTACGACGTCGTCGACTGGAACTCCGACCAGGTGGCTCACGACGTCCTCGACCACTACGAGCGCTGGCTGGAGTACGTGGGCACCTCCGAGAAGAGCGAGTCCCGGTTCTCCCGCCGGCTCTGAGGCGCGCTCCCGCGCCTCCTGCCCGGTCTTCCCCAGCCCCGGCTCACCGCCTCTCCTCCCCGCCGTCTCCCCGTCTCCTCCCGGGCCGCCCCAACGCTGACGGGGGGCATCCTGCGCGCGGCCGGAAGCGGCCGCAGGCGGCCGGAGGTCAGTCCGTCTCGACCGTGTAGGAGGCGAGGCGCTCCTGGAAGGCGGGGTCGTAGTGGTTGACGACGCCCTGCCCCTCGTCGAGGGCGGCGATGTCCCGCATGTCGGCGCCGTCGAGCTGGAAGTCGGTGACATCGAGGTTGGTGACCATGCGCTCACGGTGGACCGTCTTGGGGATGACGATGATGCCCAGCTGGATGAGGTAGCGCAGGGCCACCTGGGCGGTGGTCTTGCCGTGCTTCTCGCCGACGGCGGTGAGCACCGGGTGGGTGAAGATGTTGTTGCGGCCCTGGGCCAGCGGCCCCCAGGACTCCAGGGCGGTGCCGTACTTGGTGTACCAGGCGCGGTTGTCGGCCTGCTGGTTGAAGACGTGGGTCTCCATCTGGTTGACGGCCGGCGGCACCTCGACGTGCTGCACCAGGTCCACGAACCGGTCGGGGAAGAAGTTGGAGACTCCGATGGCGCGGACCTTGCCGGCGGCCAGGGCCTTCTCCATGGCGCGGTAGGTGCCGTAGTAGTCGCCGAAGGGCTGGTGGACGAGCAGCAGGTCGATGTAGTCGGTGCCCAGGCGGCGCAGGGAGCCGTCGATGGAGCGGGCGGCACGCTCGTCCCCGGCGTTGGAGATCCACACCTTGGTGGTCACGAAGACGTCCTCGCGGGGCAGCCCACTGGCGGCGACGGCCGCGCCCACGCCGGCCTCGTTGCGGTAGGCCTGAGCGGTGTCGACGTGGCGGTAGCCGACCTCGAAGGCCTCGAGCACGGCCCGCCCGGTCTCCTCCGGCGGGGTCAGGAAGACGCCGTAGCCGATCTGCGGGATGTCGACGCCATTGTTGAGAGTGATGGCGGGGGCGGAGCCGTTGGCCATGAGTTCTCCATTCGATGCGGTCGGTGTCAGCAACCTAGCCCCGCAGGAGGGCACGACGTCAGCACCGTTCACGCCCTTTGCTGCAGATTTGGACACATAGCAGTCACTGCAGCGCGACTCCGGCGGGGACTCCAACGCCGGCGACGAGTCCAGCCCGTCAGAGCGACATAACCCGGCCGTGAGCGCGCACGAGGCGGCGCGCGTTGCGACGGTGCGGACCGGGCCGCGGCATTAGGCTGTCCCCATGCGCCTCCACGTTGCCGACCACCCCCTCATCGACCACAAGCTCTCCGTCCTGCGTGACGAGAGGACACCGTCGGCGGTCTTCCGCCAGCTGGTGGATGAGCTCGTCACCCTGCTCGCCTACGAGGCCACCCGCGAGGTGCGCACCGAGGAGGTCGAGATCCGCACCCCCGTGGCACTGGCCCAGTGCCGCCGCCTGGCCGACCCGCACCCGATCGTGGTGCCGATCCTGCGCGCGGGCCTGGGAATGCTCGAGGGCATGACCCGTCTGCTGCCCACGGCGGAGGTCGGCTTCCTGGGGATGAAGCGCAACGAGGACACCCTGGAGGTGGAGACCTACGCCAACCGCCTGCCCGATGACCTCTCGGGCCGCCAGTGCTTCGTCGTCGACCCCATGCTCGCTACCGGTCACACCCTCGTGGCCGCCATTGACTACCTGCTGGAGCGCGGGGCGCGCGACGTCACCGCGCTGTGCCTCATCGCCGCGCCCGAGGGGGTCAAGACGCTGGAGGAGGCGGTCGGCGAGCGCGCGAATGTCACGGTGGTGACCGCCGGGGTGGATGAGCGCCTCAACGAGCACGCCTACATCGTGCCCGGCCTGGGCGACGCCGGTGACCGCCTTTACGGCATCGTCGACTGACTCACCGGCTCTCGCCCGCCGCGTCATTTCAACGGCGCGCTCGAAGGTTAATGTTCCCATTCTGTGACCTCGATCCATAGATTTCGTTAGGCTCGGGAGACATGATGACGGGGCACTCACCTTCTTCCGGCGACCACGACGCAACGACGGCGCTCAGCAGGTTCGCCTCACCGCAGGACCTCGAGCGGATCGCCGAGACCCGTCCCGACCTGCACTCGATCCTGGCGACCAACCCGTCGATCCCGCCTCGGGCCCGTAAGATACTGGAGCGATCCGACGACGCCGTCGTCCGGGAGGTGCTGGCGCGTCAAACCGGTCGGGGCGCTCAGCCGGCACAACCAGCACAGTCTCCCGGCCTGGGCGAGGTCGGAGCCATGGCACCGACGATGGCGGTGGGGACGGTTGGCGGAACAGCGGGAACGCCGCCTCAGCAGCCGGCGCCCGCCGGCTCCGGCTATGGGCGGGTTCCTCAGGACTATGGCAGTCACCAGCTGGCTGCGCCTGGCGCGCCGCCGCAAGGGGCCTCGCTTCCAGAGCCCGCCTCCCAGGGGCACGGGACGATGGCGACTCAGTCCCCGCAGGGTCCGCCCCCGCAGGCCTCCCAGGCGGCGCAGCCCGTCTCGGCGCCGCAGCCCATCTCGGCTCCGCCAGTGGCTCAGGCGTACTCGGCGGCCTCAATGCAGGCGACGGCTCCGCCCGTGGACCAGCGGACCGCAATGCCGTCCGGGGCGCAGAGTGGGATGCAGGCAGGATACGGGGAGGGCCAGGGCCAGGCTTATGACTCGGGGCAGGCCTACGGGCCGGGTCAGCCGACCGCGCCGGCCTACGGGGCGCCGATGTATGCGCCGCCGGCGCAGGTTCCGAAGAAGCGCCGCCTGCTCAAGGTGGTCGCTGTCATTCTGCCGGTCATCCTCGTTCTGGGCGTTAGCGGCGTGGCCGCCTGGTACTTCCTGTCGCGCAGCGAGGTCTACCTGGGCTCAACGTACGTGACTCCGTCGGGTGCTTGGGCGAACGGTGCGAACAAGGCCTGGAGCGTCGACGTCGAACCTCATGAGGATCCTTACGTATTCGGCGACCATTTGGTGATAGTCGACAAGGGGTCTGACACCCTCACCGCTTACAGCCCACTGGGCGACAACATGAAAGAAGTATGGAAAACCACTATCGATGACGATGACTTCGGTTCATCATACGACCACTCCCCCGCCCTCCTGGGATGGGGAAACAATACACTGGTTCACAAGTCCACCCTCATTGACCTGAAAACCGGAAAAGTCTCAAAGGCACCCTGGGGGCAGGGCAATCTCGCAATAATTGTCGGCGACACCGCCATTTCCTGCAAAGAAAGCGACAAGTGCACCGCCTGGGGGGCGAATAAAAAACAGAAGTGGTCGCACAAGATCGCCGGAACGGGGAGTTCCTTCGAATCACTGGACACGTTCAACGCAAGTTTCCTAGTCAAAGACGACCAGTGTTACCTTGCACTATTCAACGTCGTCATCAACATCGATAACGGTGAGACCCTGTTCCTCGGAGGAGGGTCGAGGGCCGACACGAACCTCATAACCTGGTACTTCCAAGACGGGTGGGGAACCTTGGAACTGGGGAATAATTCCGACTCTGATTCAAGTTCACAAACCGACACCAAGCACAAAATGACAGTTTATGATTTCAAAGGGAAGAAACGGGGCAGCTATCATGAAAAACTGTCTTCGCACGAGACTGTTGTCGAGGAAGACAAAAAGCTCCCCACGGCCGAGGAGCATCTCACCTACTTCAAGGACCAGGACTTCAGCGACGCCAATCTGACCGCGAAATCCAACAGTGACAGCTGCATCACCAAGCTCAAGCCCAAGCAAGGCAGTTCCATCAGTGTCCCCGAGGCGGGCACAAGCACCAGCTCCTCCGGATGCCCGTCTGTGGCAAGAAGTTCTCAGGATGGCCGCGTCGTCAAGTTGATGACTGTGAATCGCGGGGACGCCAACACGATAACCGCACTGATGAACGTCAAGACCGGAAAGGAGATCAAGTTCAGCGGAATCGATTTGGAGAGCGAAGACACGCTCATTATCGCGAAACCCGACCTCATCATCGGCTATGACAAGTTTGACGGCAAGGTCATCGGCTTCAAGCCCGAGTCATGACCCAGCACCACCTGGCGCCCCGAATCCCGAGTAGACGGGGCTCCGCAAGCGGGAGTCTCGGCGAGGCCGCCTCAACCACCTCGACGACCGTGCCGACCGCCTCTCATCGGCGTATCCGAGTCCGACAGGTCCCCATGGCTCGACTCGCTCCCTCACACCGTAAACTCCGGTAGGCTTCGAAGGTATGACAACGGGGCACCCTCCTTCTTCAGGCAACTACGACGCGACCATCGCGGCAGATGGATTCGCCCCCTCTCACGATCTTCAACGTATCGCGGCCACCCGTCCCGACTTGCACCCGATCCTGGCCATGAACCCGGCGACGCCGCAGTCCGTCCTTGACCTGCTGGCGCACTCCGACAACCTTGCCGTCAAGGAGGCTTTGGCACGGCGGTCCAGATGGGAGACGCCCCAGACGGATGAGGCTTCGCCATCGGTGCAGTCGCAGGCCTCAGAGCAGACTAGCGCCATGGCGCCGACGATGGCGGTGGCGACGCGGCCACAGCAGTCCACCGGTTATGGAAGTGCACCCCAGGGATACGGCGCGGCAACCGCGGCCCAGGCGTCAACGGACATCGCGCAGCCGTCCGGCGCCGACAGGCCGCCTTCACAGCCGTCTGTCCCTTCTGCCTCCCCTATGGCGCAGCCGGGCCCCCAACAGACGAGCCCCATCGGATACCCGGCGATGACTCAGCCCGCCATGGGCGCACCGCTCGGGCAACCGATCTTCAACGGTCCACCGGCGCAGGCCGCACCAGCGCCACGCCCGAAACGACGACGCGGCGCCACGGCGGTAGCGGTCTTTCTCCCCATCATCCTGGTCCTCACCGCGACCTGCGGCGTGTGCTGGTATTTCTTCGGGCCATCGGACGCGAAGGTCATCAACCAGCATGTTGAGCTGTCAGAGGACTGGGAGTATGGATCCGTCGAGACGTGGGACGCGAAAGTCGCCACTAACCTCGATCTTTCATCGTCTG
>NZ_MSGO01000075.1 GCF_001929375.1 Actinomyces oris
GTGCGCGTGCGTTTCTGCCCTTCACCTACGGGAACCCCTCATGTGGGCATGGTGCGCACCTGCCTGTTCAACTGGGCCTACGCCCGCCATACCGGTGGCACCTTCGTCTTCCGGATCGAGGATACCGACGCCGCCCGTGACTCCGAGGAGTCCTTCGATGCCATCCTGGACTCCCTGACGTGGTTGGGCCTGGACTGGGACGAGGGCGTGGGTAAGGGCGGCCCTCATGAGCCCTACCGCCAGTCCCAGCGCATGGACCTGTACAAGGAGGTGGCCGCCGAGCTGCTGGCCGCGGGCTACCTGTACGAGTCCTTCTCCACCCCCGAGGAGATCGAGGCCCGTCACCGTGAGCGTGGCGAGGACCCCAAGCTCGGCTACGACGGCTTCGACCGCGATCTGACCCAGGAGCAGAAGGACGCCTTCCGCGCCGAAGGGCGCCTGCCCGTCCTGCGGATGCGGATGCCGGAGGAGGACATCACCTTCACCGACCTGGTCCGCGGCCCGATCACCTTCAAGGCCGGTAGCGTGCCGGACTACGTCGTCGTGCGCGCAGGCGGTGAGCCCCTCTACACCCTGGTCAACCCCGTTGACGACGCCGCGATGGGCATCACCCATGTTCTGCGCGGTGAGGACCTGCTGTCCTCCACTCCGCGGCAGGTGGTCCTCTACCGGGCCCTCATGGACATCGGTCGGGCTCAGGTCGTTCCCGAGTTCGGTCACCTGCCCTACGTCATGGGGGAGGGTAATCGGAAGCTGTCCAAGCGAGACCCGCAGTCCAACCTCCTCATCCACCGCTACCGCGGCATGATCCCCGAGGGGCTCCTCAACTACCTGGCCCTCCTGGGGTGGTCACTGAGCGCGGACCGCGACGTCTTCTCCGCCGCCGAGATGATCGAGGCCTTCGACGTCCACGACGTCAACCCCAACCCGGCCCGCTTCGACCCCAAGAAGTGCGAGGCCATCAATGCCGAGCAGGTGCGTGCGCTGGGGGAGGCCGACTTCCGGGACCGGCTGGTGCCCTACCTCGCCGATGCCTACCCCGACCCGACCGGTGAGACCGCTCAGGTGCCACTGGTCTCGGCGGAGGCCTTCGACAAGCTCACTGCTCGGGAGCAGGAGATCCTCAATGAGGCTGCCCCTCTCATCCAGACGCGGATCCAGCTGCTGCGCGAGAGCCGCGACATGCTCGGCTTCCTCTTCGTGTCCGACGACGATCTCGTCGTTGATGACAAGGCACTGTCCAAGCTCAAGGCCTCGGCAGGCGACGTGCTGGAGGCGGGCATCAGCGCCCTGGAGGGGCTCAGCCCTGAGCAGTGGGACAAGGACC
>NZ_MSGO01000076.1 GCF_001929375.1 Actinomyces oris
CAAACACGAAGAGCCGGTTATCCACCCTTCGGCGGTTCTGGCGATAAGTGGTTCCGGGACGTTAGTTGGATCGAGTGAGTTGATTGCGTCTATAAAGGACTGAGCTCGAAACCAAGTAACCAATGCACCTTTGCTGTCAAACTCTATTGATATGATCTCATTGTTTTCGGGGTTTAAAGACCGAGTGTGAGCCAAATATGTTCTAGAGTTAGGGAAAGTCATTGGTCATCCTGGCTGTTAGTTTGCGGTTGATGTGGAGCTGAGTCCCCGGAACCTCTCGACGTAGGCGGCCAGGGCGGCTTGGACGCGGCGCTTCTTCTCATCGTGGCTGTCGCTGGCTGAGCTGCGGAATCTGGGGGTGGGTGGCAGGATCCTTGTGATCGCAGTCCCCTCAGTGGGCACGTACCCGTTCCGCAACGCTGCCTCCACCAGCGCCTTCGCCGGCCCTTCGCGCAGCTTCTCATCTCGGATGATCGCTGCCAGCTCCTCGCTGCGCCGCTGCTCAATGAACGCCCGCCACTGCTCGTCCACATCCCCAAAGGCGGACACCGCGTGCACGAACTCCTCAATGAGGTCCCGCTTGTTGTGCAGGCTGGGACTGGACATCACAGCCCGGCGGATCTCCACCGGGATCTCCTTGTCCTCGCCGTCGCCCGCCTCCTCGCGGTGCTTCTCCACCAGCATGAGGACGTAGTCGACTCCCACCTCCACCTGCTTGACCAGCTCGATCTCGAAGACGAGGTCGTCGTTGACGACCTCCTTCCCCACGTCGGCCGCCCGCCGCATCTCGGTGTACAGGTCCACGTACACGCTGCGGTAGTCCTGGAACTCGGCCTCGCCGATGACGTCGTCGTCTTCGAAGTCGTCAAAGCTTGCCAGGATGTTGCGTAGCCGCAGGATCTTCCCGAACTGCCGGATGAACTCCTTCTGGTCTGCCTCCGAGGCGATCATCTGCCCCGGCTCGAACCTGGCCCGCAGTTCGGCAATCTTCTCCAGATACTCCTCCAGGTACTCCTTGTACGGCTTGAGGAGCACCAGCCCGCCGGCGGCCTTGTTGCCGAACAGGGCGATGGCCTCATCGGTGTCCTCCTGCAGGTCCCGGAAGCAGACCACATTGCCGTAGGTCTTGACTGAGTTCAGGATCCGGTTCGTGCGCGAGAACGCCTGGATGAGCCCGTGCGTGCGCAGCGACTTGTCCACCCACAGGGTGTTGAGAGTCTTGGAGTCGAACCCAGTGAGGAACATATTGACCACGATGACCAGGTCGATGGTCCTCTCCGCCAGCCGCCGGGAAATGTCCTCGTAGTAGCCCTCGAAGCCCTGCGCGCTCGTGTCGTAGGCGGTGCCGAACTGCGTGTTGTAGTCACGGATCGCATCATCGAGGAAGGCGCGGTCGTCGGCGGTCAGCTGCGAGGGGTCTACGGCCTCATCGGCCAGCGTCTCACCGGGCGCATCGGCGTTGGGCGCGTAGGAGTAGACGATGCCGACGGTCAGGCGC
>NZ_MSGO01000077.1 GCF_001929375.1 Actinomyces oris
GTGGCTTTCGTGACCGACGTGTACTCCCGGAGGATCATCGGCTGGCAGACCACCTACCGGCCAGTGTGCACCGACCTGGCCCTGGACGCCTTGGAGATGGCCGTCTGGCAACGAAAGCGAACCGGGGCCGACCTGACGGGCCTGGTGCACCACTTGCGACCGTGGGGCGTAAGTACAGGTCTATTCGCTACGGGGCTGCCCTGGCCGAGTGCGAGGCGGTCGCCTCGGTGGGGTCGAAGGGCGACTCCTATGACAATGCTCTGGCCGAGGCTCTGAACTCCTTGTACAAGGCCGAGCTGATCCGCAACCAGGGCCCTTGGGAGGACATCGACGCCGTCGAGGTCGCCACCGCCGAGTGGGTGCACTGGTTCAACACCGTTCGCCCTCACTCCGCCATCGGTATGCGAACCCCAGCCGAGCACGAAGCCACCTGGGCACCCGACCGCCACCGCCACGAACGATCACAACCGGCAACCACCGGCACCAGATAAACCAGCCACCACAAAACCCGGGGCGATTCACGGGGCTGCTCCGCCTGCGACCCGTGCCAGGATCCTTCCTGACTGATCGCTGAGGAACCTGCGTGGGCAGATGGGCCATGATGGGGTCATGAGCCAGTTCTCCAGCCAGCCCGCTAAGCCATCCGCTGCCCAGTTCGTCGCCTCAGATCCTCAGCAGCCCCCAACCCCCGCCGGCGTCAGCCTGTGGGGCGGACGCTTCTCAGGAGGACCCGCCGACGCGCTGGCCGCCCTGTCGGTGAGCACCCACTTCGACTGGCGCCTGGCCCGTTACGACATCACCGGCTCCCGGGCCCATGCCCGCGCCCTGGCACAGGCCGGTCTGCTGGACGCGGGCCAGCTGTCCGGCATGCTCGAAGCCCTGGACCGTCTCGAGGCCGACGTCGTCGCCGGCATCTTCGTCCCGGAGACCACCGACGAGGACGTCCACACCGCCCTGGAGCGCGGCCTTATTGAGCGAGCCGGTGACGACCTGGGGGGCCGTCTGCGCGCCGGGCGCAGCCGAAACGACCAGATCGCCACCCTCATCCGCATGTACCTGCGCGACCAGGCCCGCCATGTGGCCGGACTCGTCCTCGACGTCGTCGACGCCCTCGTCGACCAGGCCGCCCAGGCCTCCGACGCCATCATGCCCGGACGCACCCACATGCAGCACGCCCAGCCGGTGCTCGTCGCCCACCAGCTGCTGGCCCACGCCTGGCCGCTCATGCGCGACGTCGAGCGCCTTGAGGACTGGGACTCCCGCGCCGCCGTGAGCCCCTACGGTTCCGGTGCGCTGGCGGGCAACACGCTCGGCATGGACCCCGACGCCGTGGCCGCCGATCTCGGATTCGAGGCCGCCGTGGAGAACTCCATCGACGGCACCGCCGCTCGCGACGTCGTCGCCGAGCTGAGCTTCGTCCTGGCGATGGTGGCGGTGGACGTCTCGCGCCTGAGCGAGGAGATCATCATCTGGAACACCAAGGAGTTCGACTTCGTCACCCTGGACGACTCCTACTCCACGGGCTCGTCCATCATGCCGCAGAAGAAGAACCCGGATGTGGCCGAGCTCGCCCGCGGCAAGGCCGGACGCCTCATCGGTGACCTGACCGGGTTGCTCGCCACACTCAAGGCCCTGCCCTTGGCCTACAACCGGGACCTGCAGGAGGACAAGGAGCCCGTCTTCGACGCCGTCGATACCCTGGCCGTTCTCCTACCCGCTGTCAGCGGCATGGTGAGCACGATGACCCTCCATTACGAGCGCATGGCGGAGCTCGCCCCCCAGGGGTTCTCCCTGGCCACTGACATCGCGGAGTGGCTGGTCAAGAACGGCGTGCCCTTCCGAAGCGCCCACGAGATCTCCGGCGCTTGCGTGCGCGAGTGCGAGAAGCGGGGCATTGAGCTGTGGGACCTGTCCGACGCCGACTTCGCCGCCATTGACGAGCGGCTCACCCCGGGGGTGCGGGAGGTCCTGTCGGCCGAGGGCTCGGTGGCCGCCCGCACCGGGCACGGCGGCACCGCACCGGTGCGGGTTGTGGAGCAGCTCGCCCGTGCCATCGCGCGCAGTGCCGAGCTGCGAGTCTTCGCCTGGGAGGGCTCCCTGCTGGACGGCCCCGCGGGCCCCCAGTGGCCCGAGCCCGGTGAGACCGATGATGAGTGGAGCGAGGAGGAACAGGACTGATCCGGGGCGGCAGGACGATGTCAGGCGAAGGCGTGAGGGAGACGGCGACGGAGCTGAGCGCCGAGGTCTCCTCGCTGCTCGGATGCGACAGCCTGGAGGCGGCTCCGGCGCTGCTGGGCGCCGTCATCTCCGTGTCCGGCTCGGAGGGGCGTGTCGCGATCCGGCTGACCGAGGTGGAGGCCTACCGCGGCGAGAAGGACCCGGGCTCCCATGCCTTTCGGGGGCGCACGGCGCGCAACGCCTCCATGTTCGAGGCCGGCGGGTGCATCTACGTCTACTTCACCTACGGCATGCACCACTGCCTCAACATCGTCACCGGACCGGAGGGAGTCTCGCGCGCGGTGCTGCTGCGTGGGGGAGAGGTCGTGGAGGGAATCGAGCAGGCTCGGGCGCGTCGCCCCGCAGCCCGCGCTGACCGCGACCTGGCCCGCGGTCCGGCCCGGCTGTGCGCCGCACTCGGACTGGACCGCTCCGACGACGGCGCACTGCTGGGTGGGCCGGGATCACGCATCAGCCTGACGTTGCCGGAGCCGCAGCGGGCACCGGATGCCGGGCGCATCCGCCGCGGGCCCCGAACCGGGGTGGCCGGCCCCGGGGGAGATGGAGAAGCCTTCCCGTGGCGCTTCTGGCTGGACGGAGAGCCCACTGTCTCGACGTACCGGTCCGCCGTGGCCGGACGCGGTCGCCGACGGAAGAAGTGAGCAGGTGCGGTCAGGACCGGCCTGATTCAAGCTGAGACGATGGCTGAGGAGTACTGGAACCACAACGTCGCCTTTCACCGCCGCATCGTGCGGGACGCGGCACTGCGCGGCGGCAGAGTGCTCGATGTCGGATGCGGTGATGGGCTCCTGCTCTCACGTCTGGCAACGGTGTGCCGCCGCGCCGTCGGACTTGAAACCGACGAGCAGGCGGTTGCTCGAGCGCGAAGGCGTCTCGAGCAGACTCCGCAGGTCGAGGTGCTGCTCGACGACGTCATGGATCCCGACCTGCCCAAGCGCATCGGAACCTTCGAGACGGTCAGCTGCGTGGCCACGCTGCACCATCTTCCGCTGGAACCCGCCCTGGTGAGGCTGGGCGAGTTGGTGGCGCCCGGCGGGCGGCTCATCGTCGTCGGCCTGGCCGCCAACAGGAGCCTGTGGGACTGGACGCTGTCCGCACTGGCTGTTCTGCCTCTGCGCGTGGTCGGTGCTCTGCACCGGGAGATGCCCGACGTCGGTGTGATCACGTGTTCTCCACGAGAGTCCCTGGCCGAGATTCGTGCAGCGGCATCCCGGAGGCTTCCCGGGGCCAGGATCCGACGGTGCTTCTACTACCGATACAGCCTCATATGGGACTGCCCGACTGAGGACTTGTGAAGGAGCCCCGTATCCGGCTCGCGGCTCAGCGGTCCGGTCACCTTGCAGAAGCCGAGCCGGAGCGTGGCAGACTATCTGCGCCGGAGGTATCAGCCGGACCCGAGCGTGATGCGCCGGGATCATGCGTGCGGTAAGCACGACAACCCACGGAAGGCGACTGGACAGTGACGGACATCCTGGACGAACTGCAGTGGCGCGGGCTCATCGCCCAGCACACCGACATTGACGCGCTGCGAACGGCGCTCAGCGACGGGGCCGTCACCTTCTATTGCGGGTTCGACCCCACCGCGCCGAGCCTTCACCACGGACACCTCGTAGCCGTCAAGGTCATGCGTCATCTTCAACTCGCCGGACATCACCCCTTGGCGCTGGTGGGCGGGGCGACCGGACTCATCGGCGACCCGCGCGCCAAGGGGGAGCGCACCCTCAACACCAAGGACGTCGTCGCCGGCTGGGCGGCCAGCCTGCAGGAGCAGCTCGAGAACCTTCTCGACTTCAGTGGGGACCACCCGGCCCGGATCGTCAACAACCTGGACTGGACCCAAGCAATGAGCGCCATCGACTTCCTGCGGGACCTGGGCAAGCACTTCCGCATGGGAACCATGCTCTCCAAGGACATCGTCGCCCGGCGCCTGGCCAGCGAGGAGGGCATCTCCTACACCGAGTTCAGCTACCAGGTCCTTCAGGCCAACGACTACCTCGAGCTCTTCCGGCGCTACGGCTGCACCCTGGAGGTCGGCGGCAACGACCAGTGGGGCAACCTCGTGGGCGGGATGGACCTCATCCACAAGGTCGAGGGCGCGTCGGTCCACGTCATGACCAACCCGCTCATCACCAAGGCCGACGGCACCAAGTTCGGCAAGTCCGAGGGCGGGGCGATCTGGCTCAACCCCGAGATGCTCAGCCCCTACGGCTTCTTCCAGTTCTGGCTCCAGGTCGACGACGCCGACGTCGTGCGCTTCCTCAAGGTCTTCACCTTCCTGGAGCGCGAGGAGATCGAGCGCCTGGAGGCGGCGACGGCCGAGAACCCGAAGGCACGCGAGGCACAGCGGGTTCTGGCGCACGAAGTCTGCACGTGGGTCCACGGAGCCGAAGCGACCGCTCAGGCGGAGGCGGCGACCTCCGCACTGTGGGGGCGAGGAGAGCTCGCCGACATCGACGAGGCGACGATCCTGGCAGCCACATCCGATCTCGCCTCCAGTGACGTGACCGTCGGACAGACCACCATCGTGGACCTGCTTGTGGGCACGGGGCTGGAACGAGGGCGCAACGCGGCCCGCAAGACCATTGCCGGAGGCGGGGCCTACATCAACAACGTCAAGGTGGCGGACGAAACCGTGGTCATCGGCCCCGAGCACCTGCTCGCCGGGGGAGTGGTCCTGGTGCGCAAGGGACGGCGGAACCTGGCCGTCGGACGCACGGTTTAGGTTCCCCGCCAGGGAAAGCCTCGCCTTGCGAACACAGTTGTTGAGCGGTGACAGTGCCTTGTGGGCACCGTCACCGCTCTGCAGTTTGACGGGTTGGTAGTCGGTGCGTAATGTTCTCTCCGGCCCGAAACGGGGAGGATGAATTTCCTCAGACCGGCCGGGAACTGAGAACTGAAGAGAGCCGAATGAGAGACGAGGCTCACCAGCCATTCGTTTGACTCAGAGAAAGCGGCTCGCTAAAGTTTCTCAGGCGCTTCCGGGAGCGAAGCAGAAGACAGAATGTCTTGTGATGAGTACTCGGTGGGTGTGTTGTTTGAGAACTCGATAGTGTGTCATGTTTTTTATGCCATGGCCCTGGGGCTGCGCATGTTGTGTGTGTGGTTTTGGGGTTTGTTTTGTTTTGGTTTGCCTGGTCCTCATTTGTTTTGGGGGTTGGGTTGGGCCTTGG
>NZ_MSGO01000078.1:0-174 GCF_001929375.1 Actinomyces oris
CGAGGAGCTCGGGAACACCGGCGAGCTCGGGCCGGTTCATGGCGGCCAGCGCCCCGCGGTGCAGGTGGAAGCCCGTGATGGACTCCAGGACCTCCTCGGGGGCGACGAACACGGGAACCTCACCGCCGTCGTCGCTGCCCCCGCAGCCGGCCGCGGAGGCGATGACCGGGCGCA
>NZ_MSGO01000078.1:195-359 GCF_001929375.1 Actinomyces oris
GGAGGCGATGACCGGGCGCATCTCCTCCAGGTGGCGCGGGGCCATGAGGAAGGAGCGCGGGGCGTGCCCGGCGGCCACGGCGCGCGTGATGACCTTGGAGGACTCGGCCATGTACAGGCCCCGCTGGGTCTCCAGCCGACGGCGCAGCGCCACGTCCGTCAGCC
>NZ_MSGO01000078.1:398-24713 GCF_001929375.1 Actinomyces oris
CAGCGCCACGTCCGTCAGCCTGGTGTAGTCCGCCAGGCGCTCGTCGGCGCCGTCGGCCAGCTCAATGATCATCGCTTCGTCACCTTCTGGGGCCTTCCCGGTTCAGTACAGCAGTACGGCGGGAAGAATAGGTCGATCATCGTGGATCGCCCACTCCTCCCGCCGCAGCGAGTGTCCCCGGGCCCTCGTCCGGTTCCCCAGGGGTGTGAAGGCAGCCGGCTCAGGCGCCGTAGGGCCCCTGGGGCGCGCCGGGAGGCGTGCCGTAGCCGGGCTGGGCCTGGATGCCGTAACCGCCGCGCGGGGGCACGGAACCGGGCTGGACCTCCTCGGGGGCGATCGCGTGGCTGCCGTGCGCGGCGTGAGGCCCCTCGGGGCCGTCGGAGGTCGGAACGGTGACCGTGGCCTCGCCGTCGGCCTCATCCGCGGGAGCCTTCGGAGAGGCGCTCCCCTTGGAAGCGGGTTCCTCGCTGGCCTCCTGGGAGGCCGACTCGGCCTCACCGCGGGCCTGGGCGAGGGCCTCCTCGGGGGTCTGAAGACTGGTGCTGGCCAGGCCTGAGGCGATCCCCAGGTCGAACTCGCTGCCCGACAGGTCGACGCCGCTGCTCGAGTCGTCGCCCTCCGGCTCAGGCCCCTTGCCGCCGCCGAGGGCACCGGCGATGCCGTCGAGGGCAGCGGTGAACTCGGTCGGAACGATCCACATCTTGGAGGAGGAGCCGTTGGCGATCTTGGGCAGGGTCTGGAGGTACTGGTAGGCCAGCAGCTTGGAGTCGGCGTTACCGCGGTGGATGGCGTCGAAGACCTGAAGGATGGCGCGCGACTCACCCTGAGCCTTGAGGATCGCGGACTGTGCCTGACCCTCAGCACGCAGGATCGCGGACTGCTTCTCACCCTCGGCCGTGAGGATCTGGGACTGCTTGACACCCTCGGCCGTCAGGATCGCGGCACGGCGGTCACGCTCGGCACGCATCTGCTGCTCCATGGATCCCTGGATGGAGGCGGGCGGGTCGATGGACTTCAGCTCCACGCTGTTGACGCGAATGCCCCAACGGCCAGTGGTCTGGTCCAGGACGCCGCGCAGCTGGTCGTTGATCTGACGCCGACTGGTCAGCGTCTGCTCCAGATCCATGGAGCCGACGACGTTACGCAGGGTGGTTCCGGTGAGCTGCTCGATCGCTCCGAGGTAGTTGTCGATCTCGTAGGTGGCACGCATGGGGTCGGTGATCTGGTAGTAGACCACCGAGTCAATGCTCACCATGAGGTTGTCAGACGTAATCACCGACCGGGGAGGGAAGGAGACGACCTGCTCACGCAGATCCAAGGTGGTGCGGATCTGGTCGATGAACGGAACAACGATGTGAAAACCGGGTTGATAGACGGCTTGGAAGCGCCCGAAACGCTCAACAATGATTGCAGTGCTCTGCTGGACGATCCGCACTGCACGGAAGATGACGATGATGACCGTCACGGCCACGAGAAACAAGACAATGGACACGAAGGGCACGAGGTTCCTCCTGCGGGGTTGAACGGGTGGTCAGAATGGTTGGCGGGCCCGCGGGCGGCGTCAGGACGCGGGTGCAGTGGCGGAGGTTGTTGCCGGGGTGACCACGGCCACGGCCCCGTCGATCTGCGTCACGGTCACACTCACCCCGGCCTCCAGGCGAGGCTCACCCCCCTGGACGGCGGGGGCCAGACGAGCGCTCCACTCCTCACCGCTCAAGCGCACCCGTCCGCCTTCCCGGTCAACAGGGGTAATGGTGACGGCAGACCGACCGATGAGGGCGTCGACGTTGGTCTTCATCTCCGGGGTGGTGGCCGCCAGGCGACGCTTGGCCCAGGGGCGCACGGCGAACAGAAGCAGGGTGGAGACGCAGGCGAAGACCACGACCTGCGCCCACACGGGCCCGCCGAGGAAGGAGGTCAGCCCTCCTCCCAGCGCACCGCCGGCGATCATGAGGAAGGTGAGGTCGACTGTCAGCGTCTCGATGACGATGAGGATCAGCGCCCCTCCGACCCAGAGCAGCCATTCCATGAGAACCTCCTGATGAACGCGGTTGGTGAATATGTGGTCCTGTACCGGGTTGGTGGGACGATAGGTCCAAGCGGCCGTCCCGCCCGGAACCGGTCAGCCCCTGGCCTCGGCGACGCGCCTGCCGCGGCCGCCCGGGCGCCCCCTGGCGGCGTAGCGGCCGCGGTCATGGGTGACCTCCAGCTCCATGCCAAAGGTCGTGCTGATCGTGTCCGCGGTGAGGACTTCCTGAAGCGGGCCGGAGCCCACGACCTTCCCCTCACGCAGCGTGAGTGCGTGGGTGAAGCCCTCCGGGATCTCCTCCAGGTGGTGGGTCACCAGGACCATGGAGGGTGAGTCGGGCGAGGAGATGATCTCGGTGAGCGCCGCCAGGAGCTGTTCACGTCCTGCCAGGTCCAGACCCGAGGCGGGCTCATCGAGGATGAGCATCTCCGGGTCCGGCATGAGAGCACGAGCCAGCTCGACGCGCTTGCGCTCCCCCGACGACAGTGTTCCCCATGACCGGTCGGCCAGGTGAGCGGCCCCCAGGGCACCCAGCAGGGCGTGAGCTCGCTCGACGTCGACGTCGTCGTACTCCTCGCGCCAGCGTCCGATGCGCCCGTAGGAGGCCGACAGGACCACGCCGAGCACCTTCTCGCCGTTCTGCACGTCGGCGGCCAGGGCCGAGGACAACAGGCCGATACGGGGGTGGAGCTCGGAGACGTCCACGCGCCCGAGCCGCTCGGAGAGGACGTCCACCGTGCCGGAGGAGGGGAAGAGCCTGGCCGAGGCGATCCTGGCGATCGTGGTCTTGCCCGCACCGTTGGATCCCAGCAGTACCCAGTGCTGCCCCTCCTCCACGGTCCAGCTGACGTGCCTGAGGATCTGGTGGCTGCCACGGTGCAGCGAGACGTCGTCGAGGTGCAGGACACTGGTCATGAGGCGATCCTATCGTGACGCCGAGTTCACACCGGGCAGATGCGGGAGGAGAGCCGCGATCCGCATGGTGCCCAGTCCCCATCGGGTCCCGCCCCGCCGCCATTCACTATGGTTGGCCCCCATGGATCCCCTCAACCCGCCTGTCAGCATCGTGCTGGCCCTGTGGGCGCCATCGCCCTCATCCCACGGCATGTCGCTCGTTGAAGGCCCCGACGGCGTCCATGACGTCATCGGCAGCACCGTCACCGGGGGCCCGGACACGCCGACCGGTACCGCTGACGATCCAGGACGTGTCGGCCTGGCGCAGTGGCTCACCTCCGTCCGCCCACTGAGCCGGGTGAGCGCGGTCCTGCCCTCACCGGCCGGCGGCACCGGCACCTGGGGGCTCCTGCCCGACATCGAGGAGGGCGTCGTGCTGGAGGGGGCGGCCGGCCGGGTGCTGCTGGCGCCCGAGGACTCCGGCACCTCGGTGACCTGGCACGCCGAGCCCATGGCCGGCCCGCTGCCCCCGCTGGATGCGGCGCACGCCCGCCGCCAGGTGCACGCAGCCACCGAGGAGGCCATTGAGGCGCTCGTCGAGCTTGACCTGGCCCGCGAGCGCCCGGAGCTGGCCGACGCCCTCAATGACCTGCTCACCGCGGTGGTGGATCCGCGGCTCATCCCGCCGTGGCTGGAGCGCCGTGATCGGGAGCTGTTGGAGCGCTCCTTGCGGCTGGCGGGGATGTGCGAGCTGGCCCTGGACGACGACGGTGCGGCCACGACCGCCCTTCAGGCGCGGCGGCGAGCCGACGTCCTGCGTCCCCTGCTGGCGGTGGCGCGTCACGGCGCCGCTGCGGCCACCGAGTGGTGGGCCCGGTAGAGGGCACGCGCCACTCGGTGGCGGGGGCGAGCGGGAGCCGTCCCGCTCAGCCCTGGGCCAGGACCCAGTTGTAGACGTCCATGGTGCGCTGGGCGATGGCCTCCCAGGCGAAGTGCTCCTCGACGCGGCGTCGGGCGGCCTGTCCCATGGTCCTGGCGGCCTCGGTGTCGGTGACCAGGGTGGTGAGGCGCTCGGCCAGGTCGGCCTCGAAGCGGGCCGGGTCGATGGGGGTGCCGGTGCCGTCCTGGACCTGCTCGATGGGCACCAGCAGGCCGGTCTCGCCGTCGACGATGACGTCGGGGATACCGCCGGTGGCCGAGCCGACGACCGGCAGGCCCACGGCCATGGCCTCGAGGTTGACGATGCCCAGGGGCTCGTAGACCGAGGGGCACACGAAGACGTCGGAGGCGGCCAGCACGGCGATGAGCTCGGGGCGCGGCAGCATCTCCTCGATCCAGACCACGCCGGTGCGCTTCTCGCGCAGGCGGGCCACGAGGCCCTCGACCTCGGCCTTGATCTCGGGGGTGTCGGGGGCGCCTGCGCACAGGATGACCTGGACGTCCGCGGGCAGCTGCTCGCAGGCGCGCAGCAGGTGGGGCAGGCCCTTCTGGCGGGTGATGCGTCCGACGAAGACGACGGTGGGTCGGTCGGGGTCGATGCCCAGGCGCTTGAGGGTGGCGGTGGCCGCGGCGTCGGCCTCCTGGCCCTGCGGGTGCTTCCAGGCCTCGAGGTCGATGCCGTTGTGGACGACCTTGACGCGCTCGGGCTCGACGGCCGGGTAGGAGCGCAGGATGTCCTCGCGCATGCCGTTGGAGACCGCGATGATCCCGGAGGCGGCCTCGTAGGCGGTCTTCTCCGCCCAGGAGGACAGGGCGTAGCCGCCTCCGAGCTGCTCGGCCTTCCAGGGGCGCAGGGGCTCCAGGGAGTGGGCGCTGATGACGTGGGGGACGCCGTGGAGCAGGCCGGCCAGGTGGCCGGCGAGGTTGGCGTACCAGGTGTGGGAGTGGACGAGGTCGGTTCCCTCGGTTCCCTGGGTCATCTCCAGGTCGACTCCGAAGGTGCGCAGGGCGGCGTTGGCGCCGTCGAGCTCGGCGATCTCGGGGTAGCCGGTGACGCCGTCGTCGGCGCCCTCGGTGCCGGGCTCGCGGGGGCCGCCGAAGGCGTGGACGCGCACGTCGGCCAGGGGGCGCAGGACCTTGGCGAGCTCGTTGACGTGGACTCCGGCGCCTCCGTAGATGAAGGGTGGGTACTCCTTGGTCAGCAGGTCGACCCTCATGGGTGTGCCTCTCCTCTGTCTGTTGGATGGACTGACCGCGCCTTCCTCGGCGCAGGACGGGCGCCTGCGGTGGGGCGGGCGCCACACCCGACGTTATACGCATACGGGCCCCGGCGGGACCGTTCAGCGCCGGTGGTTTCCACCGACTCCTACGAGAAGGTCCGGCTGAGGTCAGGCAGGCTGCGGAGGAGGCGGGTTGCGCGTGAGGGCCGGGGACTCGGCCAGGCAGGCTCGCTGGGCGTATCAGAGCCTGAGACAACACCTCAGGCAACGATTCGATACAGAATCTACCCGGATTGTGACCCATTTGGCCCCACGAGCCTCCCGAGCGACGTAAGGTGGGCCACATGGCTCAACCTCGTGTTCTCGCAATCGTCCTCGCTGGTGGCGAGGGTAAGCGTCTCATGCCCCTGACCGTCGATCGTGCCAAGCCGGCCGTGCCCTTCGGCGGTATCTACCGCCTCATCGACTTCTCCCTGTCCAACATGATCAACTCCGGCTTCCTCAAGGTCGTGGTGCTCACCCAGTACAAGTCCCACTCGCTGGACCGTCACATCTCCAAGACGTGGCGCATGTCCGACATGCTGGGCAACTACATCGCGCCGGTGCCGGCCCAGCAGCGCGTGGGCAAGCACTGGTTCCTGGGGAGCGCCGACGCCATCTACCAGTCCCTCAACCTGCTCGACGACGAGCGGCCCGACTACGTGGTCATCACCGGTGCGGACAACATCTACCGCATGGACTTCTCCCAGATGCTGGAGCACCACATCGCCTCCGGGCTGCCCTGCACCGTCGCGGGCATCCGTCAGCCCCGGTCCCTGGCGGACCAGTTCGGCGTCATCGAGACCGACCCGGCCGACCGCGGCAGGATCAAGGCCTTCGTGGAGAAGCCCAAGGAGACCCCCGGTCTGCCGGACTCCCCCGATGAGGTCCTGGCCTCGATGGGCAACTACATCATGAACGCCGACGCGCTCCTGGAGGCCGTCACGGTGGACGCCGCCGACGAGACCTCCAAGCACGACATGGGCGGCAGCATCGTGCCCTGGTTCGTCAACCAGGGTGCGGCCGGCGTCTACGACTTCAAGGACAACGACGTTCCCGGCTCCTCCGAGCGCGACCGCGACTACTGGCGCGACGTGGGTACCGTGGACGCCTTCTTCGAGGCCCACCAGGACCTCATCTCGGTGACTCCCGTGTTCAACCTGTACAACGACCGCTGGCCGTTGTTCGCCGGCTACCAGGCCGCGATGCCTCCGGCCAAGTTCGTCTACGGTCACCACGAGCGCCTGGGGCACGCGGTCGACTCGATCGTCTCACCGGGCGTCATCGTCTCCGGCGGTGAGGTGATCTCCTCGGTCCTGTCCCCCGGTGTGCGCGTCAACTCCTGGTCCTCGGTGCGTGAGTCCGTCATCATGGACGGGACCGAGGTGGGCCGCAACACCGTGGTCAACCGGGCGATCCTGGACAAGTACGTGAAGGTCGAGGAGGGCGCCATGGTGGGGATCGACCCCGAGCACGACCGTGAGCGGGGCTTCACCGTGACCGAGTCCGGCATCACGGTGGTGGCCAAGGGGCAGGTCGTCACCCGCTGACCGCAGGCTTACCGCCTTTCCGGTGCGCGCCGTCGCCCGAGCTTCCGGGCGACGGCGCGGCCGTGCTCGCCCGCCGGCTCGCCCACTAGCATGGCGCCATGAGCGACACCTCTCGACACCGTGCCGGCGACTCCGCGGACCTCAGCGGGGCGCTGAGCGGGGGCCCTTTAGTGACCGAGGGCCCCGGCCTGCTGGTCATGGACGTGGACTCCACCCTCATCGAGCAGGAGGTCATCGAGCTCATCGCCGAGCGCGCCGGGACCCGTGAGCTGGTCGCCGAGGTCACGGCCCGGGCGATGCGCGGGGAGCTGGACTTCGCTGCCTCCCTGCGCGAGCGGGTAGCGACGCTGGCCGGGGTGCCCCAGGGGGTCTTCGCAGAGGTCCTGGCCGAGGTGCGCCCCACCAAGGGGGCGGCCGAGCTCATTGAGGCGCTGCACGCACGCGGCTGCCGGGTGGGGGTCGTCTCGGGTGGTTTCGAGGAGGTCGTGGTGCCTCTGGCCGAGCGGCTGGGCATCGACCACGTGGCGGCCAATCGCCTGGAGGTGGAGGGTGGACATCTCACCGGTCGGGTGCTGGGGCGGATCGTGGACCGTCAGGAGAAGGTCCGCTGCCTGCTCTCCTGGGCCCAGCAGGACGGGGTGCCCATGGAGCGCACCATCGCGGTGGGTGACGGGGCCAACGACCTGGGGATGCTGGAGGCCGCGGGACTGGGGGTGGCGTTCTGCGCCAAGCCGGTGGTCGTCGAGCAGGCCGATGCGGCCATTCACGTGCGTGACCTGCGTGCCGTCCTGCAGCTGGTCGGGGGCTGACCGGCTGCGGTTTCGGGGAGGTCCGGCCTCAGTCGCGCTTGCGGGCGGTGAAGATCTCCCGGATGCGGGCGCTCCTGGGCTCCAGGTCCGCCCAGGTGCCGGGGACGTCGATGATGACGGCGGTGGCCGTGGGCACCCCGAAGGAGATCTGGGAGGCCAGGTCGTCGTCGGTGTCGTGGAGGATGTGGGCGAGCACGGAGATCGTGGGCTCGTGGCCGACGACGACGACCGTCCTGGCGTCCGCCCCCTCCTCGGCCAGGACCCCGAGGATGCCGTTGGGGCCCAGGTTGTAGATCTCCTCGCGCACGAGGGTGTCGGTGGGCTCGAGGCGGTCGCGGATGGGGCGGGCGGTCTCGCGGGCCCGGGCCGCCGGGGAGACCAGCAGCAGATCGGTGGTCTCCAGGCGCTTGCGCAGCTCCTTGGCCAGCAGGCCGGCCAGGGCGGCGCCCTTGGGGGTCAGAGGACGTTCCAGGTCGGTGACGGCGTCGTGAGAGGCCTTGGAGTGTCGGACGAGCACGAGCCGGCGCATGGGATCCGTTGTCACGGCTCTACCCTACGGCACCGCGGCGCTGCCCGGATACGGCCCCGACGACGTCTCGCGCCCCGCCGTGCGCCTAACGCCCCATGCCCAGGCCGCCGTCGACGCCGAGGATCGCGCCGGTGACGTAGGCGGCCGCGGGTGAGGCCAGGAAGAGGACGGGGCCGGCGATGTCGGTGACGTCGGCGAAGCGCCCCAGGGGGATCTGCTCGAGGTAGGCGGCGCGGATGTGGTCGGGCAGGGAGGCGGTCATCGCCGTGGTGACGACGCCGGGGGCCACGGCGTTGACGGTGATGCCGCGCGGTGCGAGCTCGCGGGCCAGAGAGCGGGTCAGTCCCTCCACCCCGCCCTTGGCGGCGCCGTAGGCCGACAGACCCACACCTCCGCGGGCGGCGATCACCGAGGAGACCAGGACGATGCACCCCCTGCGGGCCCGCATCATGGCCGGCGTCACGGCGCGCACGGTGTTGAAGGTGCCGGTCAGGTCCGCTGAGATGACCTCGTCCCACATCTGGGAGGAGGTGCGGGCCGCCAGGGACTCCCGGTTGATGCCGGCCGAGGCCACGAGGACCTCGATGGGGCCGTGCGCCTCGGTGGCGGCGGCCAGGGCCTGGGCCAGGGCGTCGGGGTCGGTGACGTCGGCGGCCAGGGCCAGGGCGCCGTCGGGGGCCTCACCGGAGCGGGAGAGGCCCGCCACCCGGTCGCCTTGTGCCAGGAACGCCTTCGCAACCGCCTCCCCGATTCCCCGGGAGGCTCCGGTCACGACGACGGAACGTGATATCGACGGCTCGGTCTCTTCGTTCATCAGCACAAGCACACAAGGTAACGCGCATCAGCACTCGCCATCAGCAGTTCGTCATACGCCGATGTCGATCCGCCCCTGTTACTTCCTTCACAAGTGGTCTATACCTGTGTCGGTTCCGGGCCGCATGACGGGGCCGGTCACGGCCCTGGCACCCGCCGTGTGTCAGCATGTCGGGGTGACGACGAGTGAGACCAGCCCCCGCCTCCCCGACGCCTGCGCATCGGGCCGCGCGCCCGCGCCGCTGCGCATCGGGCCGTTGGTGGTGCCCACACCCGTCGAGCTCGCCCCCATGGCCGGCGTCACCAACGCCTCCTTCCGCCGCCTGTGCCGGGAGATGGCTGAGGCGTCCCTGCCGGAGTCGCTGAGGGCCCCCTCCCCCGGCCCGCTGCCCACGCTCGACGGCGCCCTGCTGGCCCCGGCGGGCCTGTACGTCACGGAGATGGTCACCACCCGCGCCCTGGTGGAGCGCAATGAGCGCACCCTGGCGATGGTGCGCACCGACCCGGCCGAGAGGGTGCGCTCCATCCAGCTCTACGGGGTCGACCCGGCCACGGTGGGGGCCGCGGTGCGGATCCTGGTGGAGGAGGACCTGGCCGACCACATCGACTTGAACTTCGGCTGCCCGGTCCCCAAGGTGACCCGCAAGGGCGGCGGGGCGGCGCTGCCGTGGAAGCGCGACCTGCTGGCGGCGATCCTCACCGAGGCGGTGCGCGCCAGTGAGGCCGCCGCCCGCGCCGTCGGGCGGGCGAGGCAGGTGCCGGTGACCATGAAGATGCGTCTGGGTATCGACGAGGAGCACGAGACCTTCCTCGACGCCACCCGGGCCGCCCAGAACGCCGGGATCGCGGCCGTGGCCCTGCACGCCCGCAGCGCGCGCCAGCACTACTCGGGCCAGGCCCGCTGGGAGGAGATCGCCCGCCTCAAGGAGTCCACCGATCTGCCGGTGCTCGGCAACGGGGACATCTGGCTGGGCGACGACGCGGTGCGCATGATGGAGGCCACCGGTTGCGACGGCGTCGTCGTGGGCCGCGGCTGCCAGGGCCGCCCCTGGCTGTTCGCCGATATCGTGGCGGCCATGCACGGCTCGCCGGCGCGCACCCGCCCGGACCTGGATGACGTCATCGAGGTGATCCGCCGCCACGGGCGCATGCTGGCTGAGGAGATGGGTGAGGACCGGGGGGTGCGTGACCTGCGCAAGCACGTGGGCTGGTACCTCAAGGGCTACCCGGTCGGCGGCGCGGCGCGCGCCGACCTCATGGGGATCCGGAGCCTGGACGAGCTCGACGCCGGCCTGGAGCGGATGCGCTCGCGCCTGCCCGAGGTCGTGAACTACCCCGGTGACATCGTCGAGGGCCCCCGGGGGCGGGCCGGCAGCCCCAAGACTCCCCGTCTGCCCGACGGCTGGCTGGACTCCCCCGCCCTGGATGCGGCCCACCGCGAGATGCTCAGCCAGGCCGAGTCCGACGTCTCCGGCGGCTGAGACAGCGGCCCCACCCGGTCCTTAAGGCCGGTCATCGGTTACTCGTCTACTCGTCGAGGACCGGGGTGACGCGGCACAGGGCCGCCGCGATCGCCGTGGTCGCCGGGATCGCCAGGACCAGGCCGATGGAGGAGATGAGGGTGCGCACGATCTCCTCGGCGATCTCCCCCGAGAGCATGGTGTCCAGCACGGCCCGGTCCATGAGGGCGGCGGCCAGGATGAGCGGCAGCGCCGTGCCGGCGTAGGCGAAGGCCAGGGTGTAGACGGTTGAGGCGATGTGGTCCCGGCCGATCCTCATCCCGCCGGTGAACAGGCGCGTGCGCGACAGCAGCGGGTTGGCGGCGTGCAGCTCCCACACCGAGGAGGCCTGGGTGATGGTGACGTCGTTGAGGACGCCGAGCCCGGCGATGACCATGCCGCAGGTCAGCAGCGTCTGCAGATCGATGTGCGTGCGCGAGGCCAGCAGGCGGGCGGTCTCGTCGACGTCGCCGGTCAGGTGGGCCGCACCGGTCCCCCACAGGGCGAGCAGCACGGTCAGCACGATGCCGGCCACCGTTCCCAGCAGAGCCGTCGTGGTGCGGATGGACACGCCGTGGGCCACGTAGACGGCCGCCAGCATCATCGCCATCGATCCGACCAGGGTCACCGCCAGCGGGTGGGAGCCGGCTAGGAGCGACGGGATCATGAAGAAGGCGAGCACACCGGTGGCCACCAGCAGGCCCAGGACGCTCAGGACGCCCTTGCGCCCGGCCACGGCGACGACGAGCACGAGGTAGACGACCGCCAGGGCGCCGACCGGGAGCTGGCGCTGGTAGTCGATGAAGGAGTAGGGGGAGCCGGACAGGATGGCCTGGGGCGAGTAGAGGACGACGAGCCGGTCGCCGGCGCGGGCGAGCTTGCGGGGCTCGCCCACCAGCTGGACCGGCATGATCAGGCCCTTGCCCTCCCCCTCGGTGATGCGGGCGCACACGTGGCTCTTGGCGAACTCCTCCGGTTTGACGCCGTTGACCTCCGTCAGGGCGCTCACGGAGCCCTGACAGCCCGACAGGTCCGTGGAGGTGATGGTGGCCTCGCCCACGGAGCCGCCCTCGGCGGTGAAGGAGCGCGAGCCGATGAGTGAGCTCTTGCCCGGCCAGAGCACGAACAGCCCGACGACGGTGGCCAGTACCAGGGCGCCGACAATGGCACCGAGCACGATCCGCACCCGGCGGGCCTCCCCCGCCTCCAGGTCCAGGGGCCCGGAGTGGGAGTGGCTGTGGCCACTGCGGCTATGACGGCCGTGGCTCCTGCTGTCCCGGCCCCCCTCGGCCGGCGGCTCGGGAAGGCTCTCGGAGGGGACGGACTCGTTGCTCGGGGAGGTCGAGTTGGTGCTCACCGTCCCATCATGCCCGCCCCGTGTCCCTGACGTGAGCCAGGGACACGGGGCGGGATCCGGATGGTGGCCGGGTCAGCGAGACCGCCGGCCTGCCCGGTGCGGCTCAGCAGCCGATGAGGCGCTCGGCCAGGTAGCGCTCGACACCCTCGAGCGGGATGCGCTCCTGGGTCATCGTGTCGCGCTCGCGCACGGTGACGGCCCCGTCCTCGGGCGAGTCGAAGTCGTAGGTCAGGCAGAAGGGCGTGCCGACCTCGTCCTGGCGGCGGTAGCGACGGCCGACCGCGCCGGCGTCGTCGTACTCCACGTTCCAGGAGCGGCGCAGGCGGGCGGCCAGCTCCTTGGCCGGCCCGGTCAGCTCCTCCTTGCGGCTCAGCGGCAGGACGGCCGCCTTGACCGGGGCGATGCGCGCATCGAGCTTGAGCACGATGCGCTTGTCCACCCCGCCCTTGGTGTTGGGGGCCTCGTCCTCGGTGTAGGCCTCCACGAGGAAGGCCATGAGCGAGCGGGTCAGGCCGGCGGAGGGCTCGATGACGTAGGGGGTCCAGCGCTCGGAGCGGGTCTGGTCGAAGTAGGACATGTCCTTGCCGGAGTGCTCGGCGTGGGTGGACAGGTCGAAGTCGGTGCGGTTGGCGATGCCCTCGAGCTCGCCCCACTCCGAGCCGGCGAAGCCGAAGCGGTACTCCAGGTCCACGGTGCGCTTGGAGTAGTGGGAGAGCTTCTCGGCGGGGTGCTCGTAGAGGCGCAGGTTGTCCTCGCTGATGCCCAGGCCGGTGTACCAGGCCTTGCGGTAGTCGATCCAGTACTGGTGCCACTCCTCGTCGGTGCCCGGTTCGCAGAAGAACTCCAGCTCCATCTGCTCGAACTCGCGGGTGCGGAAGATGAAGTTGCCCGGCGTGATCTCGTTGCGGAAGGACTTGCCCACCTGGCCGATGCCGAAGGGCGGCTTCTTGCGGGCCGCGCTCATGACGTTGGCGAAGTTGATGAAGATGCCCTGGGCGGTCTCGGGACGCAGGTAGTGCAGGCCGGACTCGTCGTCGACCGGCCCCAGGTAGGTCTTGAGCAGGCCGGAGAACTCGCGCGGCTCGGTCCAGGAGCCCGGCTGGCCGGTGACGGGGTCGGGAACCATGTCGAGGGTGACGGTCTCGGGGTCGAGGCCCTTGCGGGCGGCGTAGTCCTCGACGAGCTGGTCGGCGCGGTAGCGCTTATGGGTGTGCAGGGACTCCACGAGCGGGTCGGTGAAGGCGCCGACGTGACCGGAGGCGACCCAGGTCTCACGCGGCAGGATGACGGAGGAGTCCAGTCCGACGACGTCGTCGCGCGAGCGAACCATGTACTGCCACCACTGGCGCTTGATGTTCTCCTTGAGCTCGACGCCCAGCGGCCCGTAGTCCCAGGCCGAGCGGGTTCCGCCGTAGATCTCGCCGCAGGGGAAGACGAACCCGCGCCGCTTGGCGAGGTTGATGACGGCGTCGAGGCGTGAAGGGGTGGATGCCAACGGATGCTCCTTCAGGAGTGGTCGTGGTCCCGCCTGGTTGGTGGGGACGAGTGGGAACAGTCTAGGCGGACAGGCGCCGAGCGTTGGTGAGGGGCCCGTCGCACCGCGGACTCGCCCCCACCTCATCGGGGAGGCCCTCCTGACTGCTGTTCAAACCGGCTCTCAGCAGCGCTCACGCTGACTCGCCCGGAGTTTGACGCAGGGCTTTCAGAGTATGAGAATGATTCGCATGAGTGTTTCACAGGCTCGTTCCCGTCATCTCCACCGCATCGTGGCGCTCGGAGCCACCCTGATGCTGGCTGCCAGCATGAGCGCGTGCAGCGCCCTGAAGAGCGAGAGCTCGTCGAGCGCCTCGGCTCCGCACACGATCGCCCCGGGCAAGACCCTGACGGTCTCCACGTCCTTCTACCCGATCCAGTACCTGGCCGAGGCCATTGGCGGCAAGCGCGTCAAGGTCTCCACCGTGACCCCCTCCAACGTCGAGCCGCACGACTTCGAGCTCTCCGGCAAGGAGACCGCCGAGCTGGGCAAGGCCGACCTCATCGCCTACGTCCCCGGCTTCCAGCCCTCCCTGGACAAGGCCGTCAAGGAGATCGGCTCCGGCCCCACCGTGGTGGATCTGAGCAAGCCGGCCAACCTCGTCCACCACGAGGGGGTTGAGCACGAGCACGAGCACGGCGAGAAGGCCACCGACGGTGCCTCGGCCAGTGCCACCGCCACCGCACAGGCCAGCGAGGCCGAGCACGACGAGCACGGCCACGACGAGCACGGCCACGAGCACAGCCACGCCGAGGGCGAGGAGGGGCACGACGGCGACCTCGACCCGCACTTCTGGCTCGACCCGGACCGCATGATCAAGGTGGCCGAGGCCCTCGAGGCCTCCTTCGCCCAGATCGACCCGGCCAACGCCAACGACTACAAGGCGGGCCTGGACAAGCTCAAGACGGCGCTGACCAACCTGGACAACCAGTACAAGCAGGGCCTGACCAGCTGCCAGCACAAGACCTTCATCACCTCCCACGCCGCCTTCGGCTACATGGCCGAGCGCTACGGCTTGACCCAGGCCTCCATCTCCGGCATCGACCCGGAGACCGAGCCCAGCCCCGCCGAGATGGCCAACATCAAGTCGGTGGTCGAGAAGACGGGGGTGAAGACGATCTTCACCGAGGAGCTGGTCTCCGACGCCCCCGCCAAGGCGATCGCCGCGGAGACCGGGGCGGAGACCAGCGTTCTCAGTCCCCTGGAGTCCAAGCCCGAGCAGGGCGACTACACCGACGCCATGACCACCAACCTGGGGCGGCTCAAGACCGCCATGGTGTGCAAGTAGCCTCGGGCCCGGGCCGCCGAGCTCGAGGTCCCGAGCAGATGACATCCACTCAGATTGGCATGATCACAACCGCATGACCGTATCATCTCCACCTTCACCAGCGTCCGCGACGACGCCGTCCGGCTCACCCCGGGCGGCGTCGTCCGCGCTCGCCATCAGGGTCCGTGAGCTCAGCGTCGTCCTGGGCTCCTCCCTCATCCTTGACGACGTGAGCCTGGCCGTGGGCGGCGGCGAGTCCGTGGCGATCCTGGGCGCCAACGGATCGGGCAAGTCCACCCTCGTCAAGGCCGTTCTGGGCCTGGTGCCCCTGTCCGGCGGCAGCATCGAGGTACTGGGCACCCCCGCCTCGCGCCGCCGCAGGGTCCCCTGGGAGCGCGTCGGCTACGTCCCTCAGCGGATCGGCGCCGGCTCCGGCGTCCCGGCCACTGCCCTGGAGGTGGTGCGCTCCGGGCTCCTGGGGCCGCGCCGGCCCTGGGCCGATCGGGGGCGGAGCGCCAAGCGGAGGGCCATGGCCGCGCTTGACGCCGTCGGCCTGGCCCACCGGGCCGCGGACCATGTCCAGGTCTTCTCCGGCGGGCAGGCCCAGCGCGTCCTCATCGCCCGGGCCCTGGTCCGCTCCCCCGAGCTGCTCATCCTCGATGAGCCCCTGGCAGGCATCGACCGCGCCAGCCGCGAGTCCCTGGCCGAGATTCTCCAGGGGCTGCGCACGCAGGGGCTGACCCTGGTGACGGTCCTGCACGAGATGAGTGAGCTCGCCGGCGTCGTCCAGCGGGCGATCCTCCTGCAGGACGGCCGGCTCGTCGCCGACGGCCCGGCCGACGAGGTGGCTCATCTTCGCGACAGCGGGGCCGGTGCATCCCAGGGCGACCCGTACCGCGCTCACAGCGGCGACGGCGACGGCGGCGATCACCACCACCCGGACGCCGGCGGCCCTCCGGCCCACCACGCCCCCGTCCTCGACCATCGACTGCCTGAAACGCGCCCTCATCCCGGTAGGAGCACCCGCCCATGATCGAGTTCGTCTCCGACATGCTCGCCAGCCCCCTCATCCAGCGCGCCTTCATCGTGGCGGTCCTGGTGGGGCTGGCAGCCCCGGTGGTGGGCACCTACCTGGTCCAGCGGGGCCTGGCGCTGCTGGGCGACGGGATCGGGCACATCGCCCTGACCGGCATCGCCCTGGGCTGGATGGCCGGGGCCGCCGCCAACGTCACTCCCCACGACGCCTGGGCCGTGCCCGGGGCGATCATCATCAGCGTGCTGGGCGCCGTGATGATCGAGGTCATCCGCGCCAACGGCCGTACCCGGGGAGACGTGGCCCTGGCCATCCTGTTCTACGGGGGCATCGCCGGGGGCGTCATCCTCATTCGCGTCGCCGGCGGGACGACGACGAACCTCAACTCCTACCTGTTCGGCTCGATCTCCACGGTCTCGGTCTCCGACGCCTGGTTCACCATCGCCCTGGCCACCCTGGTGCTCCTGGTCGGGCTGGGGCTGCGCGGCCCACTGTTCGCGCTGTGCCACGACGAGGAGTTCGCCCACGCCTGCGGCCTGCCCACCGGCGCCCTCAACGTGCTGGTGGCGGTGGTGGCGGCACTGACGGTCTCCGTGTCCATGCGGGTGGTGGGCGCCCTGCTGGTCTCAGCGGTCATGATCGTGCCGGTGGCCATCGCCCAGCTCGTCTCGCACTCCTTCGCCCGCACCATGTACCTGGCGATGGGGCTGGGCGTGGTGGCCTGTGTGTCGGGTCTGACGATCACCTACCTGGTAGCGGCCTCTCCCGGCGCCATGATCGTGGTACTCCTAGTGGGGGGCTACGCCGTCGTCGCCCTCCTGTCCGGACTGCTGCAGCTCGTCAGCCGCTCCCGACGGCACCACATCACCTCAGGAGGCAGATCATGAGCGCAAGCAGCACGGCGCAGCGCCCCCGCGCCACGCGCCAGCGCGCCGCCGTCGCCGACATCCTCGCCCGCACCGACGAGTTCCGCTCGGCCCAGCAGATCCATGCCGCGCTGGAGGCCGAGGGCACCAAGGTGGGGCTGGCCACCGTCTACCGCAATCTGCAGACCCTGGCGGAGTCCGGAGCGGTGGACCAGGTGCGCAGCGCCGAGGGCGAGATTCTCTACCGGGCCTGTGAGAAGCAGGAGCACCACCACCACATCGTGTGCCGCCGCTGCGGCTACACCGTGGAGGTTGCCGGCGGTGAGCTGGAGGGGTGGATTCAGCGGGTCTCGACCCGGCAGGGCTTCACCCAGATGGAGCACACGGCGGAGTTCTTCGGCCTGTGCGCCACCTGCTCGGCGCAGGACGCCTCGCAGGACTGAACAGGTCTGATCGGCCCGGTGCCCGAGCCGGGTTGTCGCAGGCGGCCGCCTACTGGCCGTCGTGGCGCGGTGACTCGTCAGCCTCGTCGTCCTCCGGGTCCTCAGCGCCGGTGGGCTCCTCGTGCAGCACCTTGTCCACGGCCCCGCCGTAGCGGCGCTCGCGCCCGGCGTAGGCCTCGCAGGCCTTCCACAGCTCGGTGCGGTTGAAGTCCGGCCAGGCCAGGGGCGAGAAGTAGAGCTCGGCGTAGGAGGAGGACCACATGAGGAAGTTGGAGGTGCGCTGCTCGTCGCCGGTGCGGATGAACAGGTCCACGTCCCGCATGGTGGGTGAGTAGAGGTAACGCTGGATGGTCTTCTCGTTGATGGAGGAGGCCTTGAGGCGGCCGGCGGCGACGTCCTCGGCGATGGCTCGGGTGGCGTCGGCGATCTCGGCCCGCCCGCCGTAGTTGATGCACAGGTTGAGGACCAGGCCCGTGTTGTGGGCGGTGATGCGCTCGGCCTCACGCAGCTCACGCAGGACGGACTTCCACAGGCGCGGGGTGCGTCCGATCCAGCGCAGCCTGACGTTCCAGGCGTTGAGGACATCGCGCTGGACACGCAGGACCTTGCGGGCGAAGCCCATGATGAAGCGGACCTCGCCGGGTGAGCGCCGCCAGTTCTCCGTGGAGAAGGCGTAGACGCTCAGCTCTTTCACGCCGATCTCAATGGCGCCGGCGGCGACGTCGAGCATATTGGCCTCCCCCACCCGGTGGCCCTCGGTGCGGGGCAGGCCGCGGGCATTGGCCCAGCGCCCGTTGCCGTCCATGACGACGGCGACGTGCTGGGGCAGGGAGGCGGCCGGCAGCACGGGCGGGGTCAGGCCGGGCCGGTGCAGGGGCGGGGCGGCCTCGACCGTCATGTCTCTGGCGACATCTGTCATGGTTATGCCCTTTCCACCAGTGCGAGGGAGCGCAGGCGCCGCTCCAGGTACCAGGTCGTGTAGGCCGAGACCAGTCCGGAGGCCTGGGAGCGCTCGCGCTGGCCGGAGGCGTCGGCCACGGCCCAGTCGCCGGAGAGCAGGGCACCCAGGAGCGCCATCGTGGCCGGCTCGACCTCGACGGCGCCGGCCGAGCGGCAGGACTCGCACACCGCGCCACCGGCCTGCACGTGAAAGGCCCGGTGCGGTCCGGGTGCGCCGCACAGGGCGCAGTCGTAGCACGAGGGCGCCCAGCCCCCCAGGGCCAGGGCCCGCAGCAGGTAGGAGTCCAGGATGAGCCCGGGGGCGTGGCGCCGGTGGGACATGGCAGCCAGGGCCCCGGCCAGCAGCAGGTACTGCTGGGGGCTGGCCTCGGTGCCCAGGTCGCCGTCGTCGGCACTGAGGCGCTCGGCGGTCTCCACCATGGTCGAGGCGCAGGTGAACATGGCGTAGTCGGCGCTCACGACCCGACCGAAGGGGTCGATGATCTCGGCCTGGGTGACGACGTCGAGGGTGCGTCCGGCGTGGAGCTGGACATCGGTCATGGAGAAGGGCTCCAGGCGGGCGCCGAAACGGGAGGTGGTGCGGCGCACCCCCTTGGCCACGGCACGCACCTGGCCGTGGTGGCGGGTGAGCATCACGATGATGCGATCGGCCTCGCCCAGCTTGTAGGTGCGCAGGATGATCGCCTCATCCCGGTACAGCCTGCTCGTCACGGGCGCAGTCTCTCACGCCCCCTCAGCGCAGGGCGCGATTGAGGGCGGAGATGACGGCCTTGAAGGAGGAGGTGGTGATGGAGGGGTCGATGCCCACGCCCCACAGGACCTGGCCGTCGACCTCGCACTCGACGTAGCTGGCGGCCTTCGCGTCGCGTCCCTCGCTCAGGGCGTGCTCGACGTAGTCGAGGATCCGCACGCTCAGGCCCGTGCTCTCCAGGGCGGTGACGAAAGCGTCCAGGGGGCCGTTACCGGCGGCGCTCAGGTGCTTCTCCGTTCCGCCGTCGACCAGGGTGATGGTGAGGGTGGAGTCCTCGTCGTCACCGGTGGAGGTCAGGGTGGCGCCGCGCAGCTCGAAGCGGCCCCAGCGGCTGAGCTCGGCCTCGGGGGCAGCCGCAGCGGGCAGATACTCGTCGGCGAAGATCGACCACAGGCGGGCGCCGTCGACCTCGCCGCCGTAGGTGTCGGTGTGGCGCTGGACGATGCGGGAGAACTCGATCTGGAGGCGGCGGGGCAGCTCGAGCTTGCGGGTGGTGCCCAGCAGGTAGGCGACCCCGCCCTTGCCGGACTGGGAGTTGACGCGCACGACGGCCTCGTAGGAGCGGCCCACGTCGTGGGGGTCGATGGGCAGGTAGGGCATGGCCCAGGGGACGGCGATCTCGGCCTCGGCGTCGGCCAGTCCCTCGGCCTTCCTGGCGCTGACCTGCGTGGCGCGCGCGGCGAAGCCCTTCTTGATGGCGTCCTGGTGGGAGCCGGAGAAGGAGGTGTAGACGAGCTCGCCGGCGTAGGGGGTGCGCGGGGGCACGTCCATGCCGGTGGCCCGCTCGACGATGCGGCGGACCTCGTCGATGTCGGACAGGTCGAGCATGGGGTCGACGCCCTGGCTGAAGAGGTTGAGGGCCAGGGTCACCAGGTCCACGTTGCCGGTGCGCTCGCCGTGGCCGAACAGGCAGCCCTCGACGCGGTCGGCGCCGGCCATGAGGCCGAACTCGGCGGCGGCCACGCCCGAGCCGCGGTCGTTGTGGTTGTGCAGGGACAGGCACACGGACTCGCGCCGGGGCAGGTGGCGGCTCATCCACTCGATCTGGTCGGCGTAGACGTTGGGGGTGGCGCGCTCGACGGTGGCGGGCAGGTTGAGGATGATCTCGCGGTCCCCCTCGGGCTCCCACACGTCCATGACGGCCTGGCAGACCTCGAGGCTGTAGTCGAGCTCGGTGTCCACGAAGATCTCCGGGGAGTACTCGAAGCCGAAGATCGTGTCCTCGTCGAGGACCTTCTCGGCGCGGGCCATGATCTGGCGGGTTCCGTCGACGGCGAGCTCGCGGATCTGGTCGCGGTCCATGCGGAAGACGACGTTGCGGAACAGGGGCGACAGGGCGTTGTAGAGGTGGACGGTGGCCCGCGGGATGCCGATGCAGGCGTCCAGGGTGCGGTCGATGAGCTCACCGCGCGACTGGGTGAGCACCGAGATGGTGACGTCCTCGGGGATCGCGCCGTCATCCACCAGGGAACGCACGAAGTCGAAGTCGGTCTGCGAGGCGGCCGGGAAGCCGATCTCGATCTCCTTGAAGCCCATGGTCACGAGCAGGTCGAAGATGGCGCGCTTGGCATGGGGGCCCATGGGCTCGATGAGGGACTGGTTGCCGTCACGCAGGTCGGTGCTCAGCCAACGGGGGGCGGCGGTGATGCGCTTGTCCGGCCAGGTGCGGTCGGGCAGGTCGATGGAGACGACGTCGAGAAAGGGCCGGTACTTGGCGAATGGCATACCGGAGGGCTGCTGGGGGGCGGGGCGGGCGTTGCGCATCGGGTTTCTCCTGGGATCAGATGCTTCGTGGTTCCGACGGCGATTCCGGCAGGGACTGAGGAGCTCTGGGGGAATCCGGGGGCACGATCAAGGACGTGGCCGAGCAGGACGAGTCAGCCGCGGTCGGGATGCCGGCCTGTCAGGCCCCGCCGCGGCGACTAAGCAGGAGGCTCGCCCGGTACCAGGCGTGAGGCCGCAGGGTCGCTCGCATGGCGTAGACCATACCCCGATGACGACCCATCGTCAGGTAAGGGACCGCACGGGACCGCAGAGTGAGACAGAGGGTGAAGGGCCCCCGCGAGCCACGCCTCCCGATCCGACGAACACCAACACCATGATGTAGCATATCTACTACATATAGTTGCGCTTCTACTCAGGAGGGTTTGCGCGATGGCTCCAGTCATCACCACGGAGAACCTCGAGTTCTCCTACGGGGACACCCCGGTGCTGCGTGGCATCGACCTGTCGGTCGAGGCCGGAGAGGTCGTCTGCCTGCTCGGCCCCAACGGCGTGGGCAAGACGACCCTCGTGGAGAACCTGCTGGGCTCTCTGACCCCGACCAGCGGCAGGGTGCGCGTGCTCGACACCGATCCGCGCCGAACGGGCGCCGACTTCTGGGCGAGGGTCGGGCTGGTGCAGCAGAGCTGGACCGACCACGCCAAGTGGAAGGTGAGGGACCAGCTGGAGTGGATCCGTTCAGTCCAGCTGACGGCGGCGAGCCGGGTGAACCGCGTCGACGAGGTGCTCGACGCCGTCGGGCTCAGCGAGAAGGCCGACTCCCGGTTGTCGAGGCTCTCCGGCGGGCAGCGACGCACCATTGACTTCGCGGCCGCCCTCATGGCTGCGCCCGAGCTCCTCGTCCTGGATGAACCGACGACCGGACTGGACCCTGTCTCCAAGGCGCGCCTGCACGATCTCATCCTGGCCCGGGTCGACGACGACGCCACCATCGTCATGACCACCCACGACCTGGCCGAGGTCGAGCACCTGGCCTCTCGAGTGCTCATCATGAACGAGGGACGGATCATCGCCGACGGCACGGTCACGGCGCTGCGCGAGCGCCTCGATCGCGGCGCTGAGATCACCTGGGTCCAGGACGGCACCCGCCACGTCCACACCACTCACTGCCCCGAGCGCTTCATCAAGGAGCTCGACCTCGACGTCATCACCGGGCTCGCCATCACCCGCCCCACCCTGGAGGAGACCTACC
The DNA here is from genome assembly GCF_001929375.1 of Actinomyces oris. Lineage (GTDB taxonomy): Bacteria > Actinomycetota > Actinomycetes > Actinomycetales > Actinomycetaceae > Actinomyces > Actinomyces oris_B. The sequence continues at coordinate 21,905 of NZ_MSGO01000078.1, forward strand.
TCTCCCTCGTCAGCAGCAAGGAGTCCCGCTCATGAGCGCTCACACCTTTCTGGCAGTTCTACGCGCGGCCCGTTGCCAGGCCGCCATGGACCTGCGAGCAGGCATTGTCGGGTCGAGCGTCGCATTGCTGGCCTCCGTGAGCGCCATCGTGCTGGCAGGCAGGAGCACCCAGGTCGCGACCGATGCCCACACGACCTTCGGCCCCATGTTCCTCGCCGGCAGCATCGGCACGATCAGCGGCTTCATCACCTTTCAGATCGCCAGCGAGACCTACGTCGACCGTATCGGTGGAGCCCTGCTGCGGGTGCGCGTCCTGCCCCACGGCCCGCTGACGTGGGCGATCGGTAAGACGATGTCCTCAATCGCTCAGACCCTCGTCTTCCAGGGCGCCATTCTGCTCGGGGGAGCCCTGTTCGTTGAGGCGCTGCCCCTGAGTACGTTCCAGGTGCTGGCCTGCCTGCCGCTCATGGTGCTGTCAGCCGTTGCGACGGCCCCACTGGGATTCCTCGTGGGCGCCTTCGTCCGCGGCGTCTACAGCTTCATGGCCTCCTACCTGCCCATCTTCGCCCTCATCGGGACGAGCGGTTTCTTCATGCCCATGAGCCGTCTCCCCTCCTGGGTGCAGGCGGTTCAGCTGACACTGCCGACGTACTGGTCGGGGCACCTGACCCGCTGGGCACTGGTGGGTGACCCCTCGTGGGAGGTGGGCCGAGCCTTCTCCCCGGCGCTCGCCATCGGGGTCCTGGCGGCATGGACGGTTCTCGGTTTCGCGGGGGCCTCGTTCATCGTGCGGCGCAGCTTCCGCAAGGAGACCATCGGTAGTCTGGCGCGCGTGCAGTCCACCATTCGCTCCCAGTCCGGTCTGTGACCATGTCCGACGACGTCGTCCACAACCGGATCGCGGTCCTGCGCGCCGACCGTCGGGTGAGCCGCCGCGAGCTCGCCGAGGCCCTCGGCGTCCACTACCAGACGGTGGGCTACCTCGAGCGCGGGGAGTACGCCCCCTCGCTGCACCTGGCCCTGCGCATCGCCCGATACTTCGACGTGCCCGTGGAGTCGGTCTTCTCCCTTGAGGAGTTCCCCCGCCTGACGTAAGACACCACGCACGTATCGACAACCCACTCCCCACACCTGCCACACCCCACGGACTTCGCGAACTTTTCTCAGCAAGCCCCCAACCAGTGTTACCGATGAGTCTCATCAGGTCATTGACCAACGACATTTGGATGAGATAGGATCCTCGTGCAAGTAAGTTGCGAAAAGCCAAGGAATGGGGACCACAATGACGAATGACTGCTCTTCATGGATTGGATTAATTAGTAATTTCAACTTAACTTCCCGAAAGCACAAAGAAACACCATGGCGCTCCAGCAAAATAATTACACACTCAAACGTAAAAGACAAAGCTCCTTACGTAGAAGTACCTCAACAGGGGTCGCAGGAAAGCATTAAGACCTTGTTGGACGCCGACAAATGGGCTAGCGCAATTGAAAAAAACCACCCAGAACTCACCGCCAACGACGGAAGTCCCAGTGTTTCCAGTGTTTTACGCCACCTCATTACGAGCTCAGAAAAGAGCGTAGGTTTGGTGGGCGCTTATTTTGCATTTGATGGTCACGTACTACGCGTAACAGGCCTTGAATCTCACTCTTCGCCCACACCAAATGATTGCATAGAGGCAGCACTGACACTGTCAGACGAGTACACATTCGGTCCATCCTTAGAGTTCCACAGAACACCTAAATATATTAGGAAAATAGAAACAGAAAATGGCCATTCAATCTGGCAAGCCTGGTGGTCATAACGGGCTCTTCGTGTTTGAGGGTGTGGTAGGTGGGGCTTATCGGCTGGTTTAGGTGATTGCTTTCAGGTGGTCTTTGAGGCGTCCGGTGTGGATGAGGCTGCGGATGGTGTAGTTGGTCAGGTTGCGCAAATCCCAGGGCGATACCGCGTAGGTGCTCCAGGCGTCCGTTGATCGCCTGACGTGGGGCCGTTGGAGGTACGGGGGCGGTCGAAGTAGGCCAGAATGTCGGAGGCTCTTTCGGTCAGGGTCTTTGCCAGTGTCTGGATCTCCTCAAGCCCTTCTGGGACGGCCTGCCTCAAGGAGTCGATGAGCCGTTGCATCAGGTACTTTCCCAGACCCGGGTCCTCGACCCTGTAGGCCTGGATGAGACGCTGGTAGACACCCCAGGCGGCCTGGACCGCAGCGTGGCGATCATCAGCGAACAGGGTCTCGAGACTCGGCCTGGGCGTCGGTGAGCAGGCCGGCCCCGGTGTGCAGGGTGCGCCGGGCCCGGTAGAGCCGGTCACCTGCCCGGCCCCGCCGGCCCGTGATCGCCCGTTGGACGCGGCGGCGGCACTCATCGAGCTTGTCTCCTGCTAGGGACACGACGTGAAAAGGGTCCATGACCGCCCGGGCCTGTGGGAGCTCCTCGCCAGCGGCACTCTCGGGACCCGGTGAAACCGCCCATCGCCACCACCTCGACCCGCCCACGCCAGTCCTGGTCGCGCTGGGAGAGCCAGGTCTTGTATGGCCTTCTTGGAACGGCCCGGGACCACGTCCACAAGCCGGGCCGGACCACTGCGGTCGCGTACGGGGGTCAGGTAAATGACCACGGTGACGTACCGGTCGCCCCGCCTGGTGTGGCGCCACACACAGGGGGCACCTCCCGCACCGGAGCGAAGCGCGCGGGGGAATCATCGACCCCGAGGACCTCCACGCCGTCGAAGCGGTAGGGATCGTCTAACAACGTGGCCTGAGCGCTTGTCAGGATCGCGTTGTTGGCGGTGTGCCAGGAGATCCCCAGGG
>NZ_MSGO01000079.1:0-130 GCF_001929375.1 Actinomyces oris
CGGGGGTTGGAGGAGTCGTTGGGGACGCCGCAGGCTCGCCGTGACCTGTCGGTCTCGCTGGACAATGTGGGTCGGGTGGCTCAGGTGCGGGGTGAGTGGGATGTGGCCGAGGCTGCCTACCGGGAGTCGC
>NZ_MSGO01000079.1:169-13147 GCF_001929375.1 Actinomyces oris
CCGGCGGGGGTTGGCGGAGTCGTTGGGGACGCCGCAGGTTCGCCGTGACCTGTCGGTGTCTCTGAACCATGTGGGTCGGGTGGCCGAGGCCCGTGGTGAGTGGGATACGGCCGAGGAAGCCTACCGGGAGTCGCTGGAGATCTGGCAGGAGCTGGATGACCTGCTGGGAACCCCACAGGCTCAGCAGGACGTGTCAACCTCTCAGGAGAACCTCAAACGCCTGAGCCAGAAGCGTGCTGACCTGGGAGAACTCTGAACGGAGTCGCGCCTCAGGAGGGGGCCTGAAGGCTCCCTGTGTGGAGGGCCGGCACAACCGAAGTGCGGTCCTCTTCGTGGGGGACGCACAGTGCCAGCACAGTCTCGCGACACGTTTCTTGTAGAGTATCTACAAATATTATGGTGTCAGGTTGGTTGGAACGTCAGTTTCAGCTGTGATGAGACTGTGACGTCGTGCGTGTTTTGAGTGTTCCCTATTCCCAAACAGTCGGTTTGTGACACAGTGGTCTTGGTCATCACGGGGCGGCCTTTCCCTCTCCTGAACAGACGGTGGGAACGTTCGGTGATGGTTCACAAGGCAGACCCTTGTCATCTATGCCAGGAATCCGGAGAACCCATGAACACCATGTCCACGGGCGCCGCCTCTCGGCCGGCCCTCACACGAGGGGCGGTGAGGGGGGCCACCGCCATCCTCACTCTCTTCCTTGTCGCGATCATGTCTCAGTTCGCTCCTCAGGCGAGCGCCGAGCAGAACAAGAGCGTCAACGTCACCAACCTGTCTCTGACGCGGGTGGACGGCAACAACATTGAGCAGGAAGGGAAGCTCAACACCTACGACCTCGCCCGCCTCAGCTTCGACTGGAGCGGCGTCGACGCCAACCTCAAGGGCGGCGACTCCTTCACAATCGGTCTGGGTGAGTACTTCACCAACCTGCAGAACAGCGAGACCCACCCGATGACCGTCGAGTACGGCGGCAAGAACGTCGAGGTCGGTACCTGCACCCTGACCGTCAAGGACGTCACCTGCACCTTCAACTCCAAGGTTGACGAGCTCAAGGCCGCCGGCTTCCACAACTTCAAGGGATCCGGCTCCGCCCTGGTGTCCGTCGTCAAGGCCACCGAGGAGCATTCCGTTGACTTCACCGTCAACGGCGTCACCACCACCGTCACCCTGCCCGGAGGCGGCGGCATCGGCGGCCCCAAGGAGAGCAACTGGGAGCTCACCAAGTGGGCCTCCAGCTTCTACAACAACTACAAGGAGCTGACCTGGGGTGTGAACTTCGGGACCAACCAGACCACTGGTGACAAGCTCGGCAAGACCTTCGACGGCTCCCGCCAGAGCATCGTCTTCACCGACACCCTCGGCGGCGGCATGGCCTTCAACCAGGCTGATGCCACCCGCACCGTCCTCCACCTGCGCCCGGCTGACGGCAAGTCCATCACGCTGACCAACGCCGCCGGCCAGGACGCCACCACCGAGTACGGTGACTACGACGTCAAGGCCACCTACTCCCAGGACGGCCGCACTGCGACCTACGAGGTGACCGGCCCGTTCCAGAACGGCACCAACTTCACCCTGGAGTACCCCGTCTCCTTCGTGGACGCCAACGGCAACGCCGTCGCCGCCACACGGGGCACCTCCTACGAGAACACCGTCAACCTCAACGGCACGGACCTGACCAGCACCCAGAAGCAGTCCTACGTCCAGTACTTCGACATCTCGGTCCAGATGGAGCCCGGCTTCGGCGGCTTCAACGTGACCAAGGTCGTCGAGGGTGAGGCCGCCGCGCAGGCCGCCGGCTCCAGCTTCGTCGTCGACGTCGCCTACGAGCTGCCGGCCGCTGCCAGCGCCTACCCGAGCTGGAAGGCTCCCGAGGGCCAGAAGGCCACCGGCGAGGGCCGCACCGGAACCTCCTCCGTCACGGTCAAGCCCGGTGAGCCGGTCGCCTTCGACGGCACCTTCCCCGTGGGCACCAAGATCACGCTCACCGAGGACACCTCCAAGGCCCAGCCCGCCGCCTCCGGCTTCAGCTGGGGTGAGCCGGTCTTCACCATCGATGGCCAGAAGACCAACACCTTCACCATCCGCGACCAGGAGCTCGTCAAGGTCTCCCTGACCAACACGACGACCACCACGCAGGCCCCGCCCACGGTGTCGGCCCCGCCGACGACCACGCAGGCCCCGCCCACAGTGTCCAACCCGCCTGCGACCCCGCCGACCACCACGCAGCAGCCGCCGAGCACCCCGGGTGCTCCGGTGCCGCCCACCTCCACCCCGAAGACGCCGCGCGGTGGCACCCCGCCGCTGGCGCACACCGGTGCTAACGCCGTTGCGCTCCTGCTGCTCGCCGGCGCCGGCCTGGGCGGCGGTGCCCTGCTGGTGGCTCGTCGCCGCAACGCCTCCTGAACGCGGGTAACCGCTTCTCGAGCCTGAACGCTCTGTCATCAGAGCTCACCCAGTGGCCCCGCCCCGGTTCAACCGGAGCGGGGCCACTGGCCGTCTGCGCGCAGGGGCCGACCGGCGGCCGGCCCCGCTCGAGGTGCCTGCCGAAAGCAGGAGGGTCCCTTCCGTCCGTCTCAGCCGTGGGGAGGAGGAGCCCTCCCCGCCAATCGTTCTTCCGAGGGGCGCTCAGCGCTGCGCTGCTCTCTAACCTGAAGGCATGAGCGCAACGACCTCCTCATCTCCGTCCACACTGACCTCCTTCCTCTCCTCCCTGGAGCAACCGCCACCGGCCTGGGAGTACTCCGACAGCGCGGCCGCCCCGATATCCATGGGCATGGGGCGCGTGATCACTCGGCTGCTCAAGCAGATCATCTGGCGTCGCTGAGCGCCTCCCCTCCGCGCGCCGCCTCAGGCCGGCGCCGGAAGCACCCCCGGGCCCATCGAGCCGGGGCGAACGGGACCTGCCGTGTGTCCACAGGCGGACATGCAAGCGCTCCACGGCCGATGCCCCTTATGCTGGCCCGCAGCGATGGCCGACGCCGGTGGGCGGTCGGTTGACCGCGCCCGCCGATCGGCCCCATCGCATGACGCAGTCGAAGTGCCCACGCGCGGCACGCAACACAGCACACACAGCAAGGTGGTCATTCCGTGGCTCAGGACCTCTCACCCGCCCAGCGCACACTCACCGTCGGCGTCCTCGGTGCCGGGACCGTCGGCAGCCAGGTCATTCGCCTCCTCACCGAGCAGGCCGACGACTTCGCCGCCCGCTCCGGTGCGCGTCTTGAGATCACAGGTGTCGCCGTCCGCGACGTCAACGCGCCGCGTGACTTCACCGTCCCCCGGGACCTCCTCACCGATGACGCCACCGCCGTCGCCACCGGCAACGACCTGGTCATCGAGCTCATCGGCGGGATCGAGCCGGCCCGCACCCTCATCCTGGCCGCATTCAAGGCCGGGGCCAGCGTCATCACCGGCAACAAGGCCCTCATCGCGGCCCACGGCCCCGAGCTCTACACCGCCGCGGCGGCCGCCGGCACCGACTTCTACTACGAGGCCGCCGTCGCCGGCGCCATCCCGGTCGTCTACGCGCTGCGCGAGTCCATGGCCGGCGACCGCGTCACCAGCGTGCTCGGCGTCGTCAACGGCACCACCAACTACATCCTCGACGAGATGAGCACCAAGGGCCTGTCCTTCGAGACCGCCCTGGCCACCGCCCAGGAGCTCGGCTACGCCGAGGCCGACCCCACCGCCGACGTCGACGGCCTGGACGCCGCCGCCAAGGCTGCCATCATCGCCTCCCTCGCCTTCCACACCCGGGTGGGCCTCGACGATGTCTCCGTCGAGGGCATCCGCAAGGTCACCGCCGACGACATCCGTGAGGCCCACGCCTCGGGCTGCGAGCTCAAGCTGCTCGCCATCGCCCAGCGCCGCGACGACGAGCACGCACAGGGCGTCTCCGTGCGGGTCCACCCCGCCCTCGTGCCCAACGACCACCCGCTGGCCAGCGTTCACGGCGCCTACAACGCCGTCCTCGTCGAGGCCGAGAGCGCCGGGCGCCTCATGTTCTACGGTCAGGGCGCGGGGGGAGCCCCGACGGCGTCCGCGGTCCTGTCCGACGTCGTCGCCGCCGCCGCCCACCGGGTCCATGGCGGTCAGGCCCCTCGCGAGTCCTCCTACGCGAGCCTGCCGGTCCTCGGCCCCGAGGCCGCCGTCACCCGGTACCAGATCCAGCTGCGCTCCGACGACGCCGTCGGCTCCCTGGCGGCGATGGCCTCCGTCTTCGCTGAGAACGGGGTCTCCATCAACTCGGTGCGCCAGAGCGCCTACGTCACCTCCGACGGCAGCCAGGACCAGGCCGTCGTCACCTTCGTGACCCACCCGGCCCCCGTCTTCCACCTCGACGCCGCGGTCGAGGGGCTGCGAGTCTCGGACCGGGTCGCCGAGGTCGTCTCCATCCAACGGGTCGAGGGTGAGTGACATGCGCATCGTCTACGAGCGCGCGGCCGTCCGGGTCCCGGCCACGACGGCGAACATGGGGCCAGGCTTCGACTCCTTCGGCATGGCCTTCCGCTACTACGACGAGGTCTCGGTATGGCCGATCACCGGCACCACCCGCGTCATCGTCGAGGGTGTCGGCGCTGAGACGGTCCCCACCGATGACGACAACCTCGTTGTGCAGGCCCTGCGGGCCGGACTGGACGCCGTCGGAGCCCCACAGGCCGGTTTCGAGATGCGCTGCGTCAACCGGATCCCCCACGGCGGGGGCATGGGCTCGTCCGCCAGCGCCGCCGTGGCCGGACTCATGCTGGCGCGCGGCCTCATCTCCGAGCCGGAGGCCCTCAGCGACGACCGGATCTTCGCCCTGGCCACCGACTTCGAGGGCCACCCCGACAACGTCGCTCCCGCCGTGTTCGGGGGCGCCACCGTCGCCTGGGTCGAGCGCGGCGGGCACCCGCGTATGGCGCCCATGCCCGTGGACGCCTCCCTCGGCGTGAGCCTGCTCATCCCGCCGGCGACGACACGTCTGTCCACCAAGGAGGCCCGTCAGGTCCTGCCGGTCTCCGTGCCGCGCGAGGACGCCCTGTTCAACACCTCCCGGGCCGCCGTGCTCATGCTGGCGCTCGCCGGACGCCCCGACCTGCTCATGGCCGGCACTGAGGACCGGCTCCACCAGGAGTACCGGCGCGGGGTCCTGCCCGCCTCGATGGCGGTCATGGACTCCCTGCGCGAGCAGGGATACCCGGCCGTCATCTCCGGCGCGGGCCCCACGGTGCTGGTCCTGTCCACCCTGGCCGACCAGACCCGGTTCGCCCTGGAGAACCACGGCTGGAGCGTGCTCAGCCCCGGAATCGACACCCGCGGGGCGGTCCTGACCTCCTGAGCTCCGCCTCGCGGTGAGGGGGAGCGCGAGGGGTGCACGCAGTGAGCGGCGGCAAGAAGCTGGAATGCCGGTGGAACGCTGCGCACCGCTTTGTTAGGCACTGCTTCAACAGGCTGCTATGATGACGCTGTCGGCCGCACGGATCGCACCGCGCCGCTGACCGCACCAGCCCCGGACCTGAGGCTCAGGTCTCAGCGGAAGCCGGCAGTGCATGACCCACCCCCGTGAATGATTCCGGGGGAGTCTCCCCAGTTGAACGTCTCCTTTGTCGGAGCGTCATCACACCGTTAGGACACTCGTGACCGAGACCTCCAGCGCCCAGCCCTCGCTTTCCACCATGCGTCTGGCCGAGCTTCAGTCGCTCGCCAGCTCCATGGGTCTCAAGGGCACCTCCCGCATGCGTAAGAGTGAGCTCGTCGCCGCCATCCGTCAGGCACGCAGCTCCTCCTCCACGTCCACTCCCGACTCCCACAGTGCGTCGAAGAGCTCGCCCGATGCCGGGGCGACCGACGACGCCGACTCCTCCGCCTCCGCCTCATCGGCCAGTGAGGACTCTCCGGAGCAGCCCCGGGCCGCCGCCTCAGGGCGCTCCCGCCGCCGTCGCGCCACCGCGGCTTCCGGCGCCCCCGAGGAGCGTCAGCCCGCGCCGGCCCTCGACCTGGGCCTTGATCTGCCCGATCGCTCCGGCTCCTCCGGCAGCGACGCGGACAGTGGCTCGAACCGTGACGAGGAGCGCCCCGCACGCAGCCGGTGGCGCGAGCGCGCCGAGCGCTCCGAGACCACTGATGGTGACGACCGCGACTCCTACGGCCGCTCGGAGCGGGGTGAGCGCTCCTCGCGCGATCAGTTCCGCCGCGGCCGCCGGCGCGTCCAGGCTTCGGCCGGCGCCCCCGAGAACCAGGAGCGCGCCTCGCGCGAGCCCCGTACCGACTCGCCCGAGGACCACGCCGACGCCAAGGCCGCCCTCATGCGGGACCTGGCCGACGCCACCGGGACCTCCGTCGTCGAGCCCCAGGAGCGTTCGCGCCGGGGCCGTGACGGCAACGACGACTCCGACGGCTACGACGACGAGCGCGGTGGGCGCCGTCGTCGGGGCCGCAAGCGCGGACGCGACCGCTTCGACCGCGACGACCGCGACTCCGGCCGTGAGGGCCGGGACGGCTCCACAGGGCGCGGCAACCGCAACCAGCCGCGTGAGGACGAGGTCCTCCTGCCGGTCGCCGGCATCCTGGACGTCACCGACAACCAGCACGCCTACCTGCGCACCTCCGGGTACCTGCCCGGCCCCAAGGACGTCTACGTCTCCAACCAGCTCATCAAGGACAACGGGCTGCGCGCCGGCGACGCCGTGACCGGCTGGGTCCGTGAGGGCGGAGAGTCCTCCACGCCCCACCAGGGCGGGCGCAACAACCGCCGTCAGAACCGGGTCGGCCGGGTCAAGTACAACCCCATGGTCAGCGTCGAGACCGTCAACGGCATGGACGCCGAGCGCTCCAAGCGCCGCCCTGAGTTCGCCAAGCTCACCCCCCTCTACCCCCAGGAGCAGCTGCGCCTGGAGACCACGCCCAAGGCCGTCACCCCGCGGATCATCGACCTGGTCTCGCCCATCGGCAAGGGGCAGCGCGGGCTCATCGTCTCCCCGCCCAAGGCGGGTAAGACGATCGTCCTGCAGCAGATCGCCAACGCCATCAGCGTCAACAACCCCGAGGCCCACCTCATGGTCGTGCTCGTCGACGAGCGCCCCGAGGAGGTCACCGACATGCAGCGCACGGTCAAGGGCGAGGTCATCGCCTCCACCTTCGACCGCCCCGCCTCCGACCACACGATCGTGGCCGAGCTGGCCATCGAGCGCGCCAAGCGCCTCGTGGAGCTGGGCCAGGACGTCGTCGTGCTGCTGGACTCCATCACCCGGCTCGGACGCGCCTACAACCTGGCGGCCCCGGCCAGCGGCCGGATCCTCTCCGGTGGTGTGGACGCCTCCGCCCTCTACCCGCCCAAGCGCTTCTTCGGGGCGGCCCGCAACGTGGAGAACGGCGGCAGCCTGACCATCCTGGCCACGGCCCTGGTGGAGACCGGCTCCAAGATGGATGAGGTCATCTTCGAGGAGTTCAAGGGGACCGGAAACATGGAGCTGCGGCTGTCGCGCCAGCTCGCCGACAAGCGCATCTTCCCGGCCGTGGACGTGGCGGCCTCCGGCACCCGCCGCGAGGAGCTGCTCATCGACCCCGCCCAGCTCAAGATCATGTGGCGCCTGCGCCGCCTCTTCGCGGGCCTGGAGCAGCAGCAGGCCATCGAGCTGGTGCTCTCCAAGCTCAAGGACACCCAGTCCAACGCCGAGTTCCTCATGGTGCTGTCCAAGACCACTCCGGCCGGCACCTCCCTGGCCGACGGCGAGGACGAGTAACGCCCAACCGGCCAGGTGCCCGGTCTCACGCGGCCCAGCCGTTGCGACGGCGCGTGAGACAGTGGCAAAATCTGCTGCTGGCCTCCGGTTCACCCCCGCTCCCGCGTGGGACCCGGGACCCTCTGACGCTTAAGGAGAAACCTATGAAGCAGGGCATCCACCCCGACTACGTGGCCACCACGGTCACGTGCACCTGTGGCAACACCTTCGAGACCCGCTCCACCGTCACCTCCGGTGAGATCCGCGTGGACGTGTGCTCGGCCTGCCACCCGTTCTACACCGGCAAGCAGAAGATCCTCGACACCGGTGGCCGCGTTGCCCGCTTCGAGGCCCGGTACGGCAAGCGCACCAAGTAGCCGCGTCTCACGACGTCGGCGGCCGGCTCCCAGAGCCGCCGTCGGCGTCGTTTGCATATCGCACGAGTGCCGCTGGTGCCCGTCAGCACGACTCCTAGCCAGTGAAGGAACCCGAGTCCATGAGTGAGGACTTCTCCGCCGCAGAGCCGCTCCTGGCCGAGTACGCGGATATCGAGGCCGAGATGGCCGGGCCCGCGGCCGCTGACCCCGGTGCCATGCGTCGGCTGGGGCGCCGCTACGCCGAGCTGGGCAGGGTCGTGGCCGCCTACCGGGCTTGGCAGTCGGCCAGTGCCGACCTGGCCGACGCCCGCGAGCTGGCCGCGGAGGATGAGGACTTCGCCGCGGAGGTGCCGGCCCTGGAGGCCGCCGAGGCCGCCGCAGGCGAGCACCTGCGCGAGGTCCTCGTACCCCGGGATCCCGACGACGCCCGCGACGTCATCATCGAGGTCAAGGCCGGTGAGGGCGGTGAGGAGTCGGCGCTGTTCGCCTCCGACCTGGCCCGCATGTACTCCCGTTACGCCGAGCGGCAGGGGTGGGCCGTGGAGGTCCTGGACGCCACCGACTCCGACCTGGGCGGTTACAAGGACGTGCGTCTGGCCGTCAAGGCCCGAGGACCCGTGGAGCCCCAGGACGGAGTGTGGGCGCACCTGAAGTACGAGGGCGGCGTCCACCGCGTCCAGCGCATCCCGGTCACCGAGTCCCAGGGGCGCATCCACACCTCCGCGGCCGGCGTCCTGGTCATGCCGGAGGCCGACGACCCCGGTGAGCTCCAGATCGACGCCGCCGACCTACGTATCGACGTCTTCCGCTCCTCGGGGCCGGGCGGCCAGAGCGTCAACACCACGGACTCGGCCGTGCGCATCACGCACCTGCCCACGGGGATCGTCGTGTCCATGCAGAACGAGAAGTCCCAGCTGCAGAACAAGGAGGCGGCCATGCGGGTCCTGCGGGCCCGGCTCCTGGCCGAGCGCGCGGCGGCGGCCGCTGCCGAGGCGGCGCAGGCCCGTCGCAGTCAGGTGCGCACTGTGGACCGCTCCGAGCGCATCCGCACCTACAATTTCCCTGAGAACCGGATCGCCGACCACCGTACCGGCTTCAAGGCCTACAACCTTGACGCCGTTCTTGACGGTGATCTCGGCCCGGTGATCGCCTCGGCCATCGCCATGGACGAGGCTGAACGATTATCCCAGGTGGGTGAGGGCAGTGGTTCCTGAGTTGTGTGGTGGCGCGCCGGCGGGCGCGGTGGACCGCTACGGGCTGAGGGCGCTGGTGCGCCAGGCGGCCGGTCGGCTGGCTGCCGCCGGCGTGACCAGCCCTCAGGTCGATGCCCGAATCCTGGCCGAGCACCTGCTGGGGCGGGCTCTGCTGCTGGCCGACGGCGCCGACGGGGACTTCCCGGCCGCCTATGACGCGCTGGTGCTGCGCCGCGAGTGCCGTGAGCCCCTCCAGCACATCATCGGCCGTATGTGGCTGCGGGGTGCCGAGCTCATCAGCCGTCCTGGCGTGTTCATCGTGCGCCCGGAGACCGAGGTGGTGGCCGGGGCCGCCATTGAGGCGGCCCGCGAGGTGATGGACGGCGGCGGGGGAGTGGTCCTGACCGCCGACCTGTGCACCGGCTCGGGCGCGATCGCGGCCTGCGTCGCCAAGGAGGTGCCGGGAGCCCGGGTGGTCGCCGTCGAGATCAGCGAGACCGCCGCGTCCCTGGCCCGCGAGAACTGTGAGCGACTGGTGCCCGGTCGCGTCGAGGTGATCCACGCCGACGCCACCGACCCGCTGGTCCTTCACGACCTCAACGGGCAGGTCGACGTCGTTGTCTCCAACCCGCCCTACGTTCCGGCTGGCGCCGTGGAGGACACCGAGACGGAGCAGCACGAGCCCACGGTGGCGCTCTACGGCGGGGGCCCCGACGGGCTGGAGATTCCGGTTGATGTCCTGGTGCGCTCGGTCGCGCTGCTGCGCACCGGCGGGGTGCTCGTCATGGAGCACGACCACGAGCAGGGGGCGCTGCTGCGCGCGGCCGCGCTCGGGGCCGGGTTCAAACAGGCCGAGACCGGCCAGGACCTCACCGGCCGCGACCGCTACCTGCGCGCCGTGAGGTAGGTCTTTTCGGTAGGCGAGGCAAAGGTGGCCGGGCCGCCTACCGCCTTGGCGGCCGACGTGGTTGGTTCTCTGGTCATCGTTCCGCGGTTCTGAGAGAATGGTTCTGTGGCGGTGAAAGTGGCGATCGATACCAAGGCACTGTCGGAGGCATGCGCTCGGTTCGGTGTTGCGCGATTGCGTGTCTTCGGATCAGTGCTTGCCGATCATTTTGATCCCCATACCAGCGACATCGACTTTCTTGTCGACTTCCAGACAGGCCGGGAGGATCGATTTGCGGATTTCTTTGGGCTTCAGGACGAGCTGACCAGGATCTTCGGCAGAAAGATTGACCTGGTCGTAGCAGAGTCGGTCAAGAATCCTTACTTCAAGTCCTCGGTGCTGAGGGGTGCTGCGGATGTCTATGCGGCCTGAGTCCTATGCTCACATCTGGGATGCTCTCCAGGTGGTGCGGGCCCTGTGACGATTCACGCAGGGTGTGAGTGAAGAGGACTATCTGTCGGATCTGATGTTGAGCTCCGCTGTCGAACGGCAGATCGAGATCCTCGGGGAGGCACTGAATCGGGTGCGGCGTGCGGATCCGCAGGCGGCTGACCAAATTCCAGATATTCATCGGATCATAGGTATGCGCAATATTATCGCGCATGAGTACGGCAGCGTTGATGATCGCCTCGTCTGGGCTGCGGCGACGACTCGTATAGTGGTGCTTGAGACGATCTTGGCTGAGATGTTCCAGGATACTCATTAGCCTGAGCGACGGCGCTGAAGTCCCGCCCGAGTCTGCCGCGGCGGGTACTTGTTTCGGCGGCGTGATGCTCGCTCGCATTCGGTGAGCTGAGGTGCCGCAGATTGAGTGGATGCGGACTGATGATGCTCGGAGGGGCCCCGCCGAGGCGTGGGTGATGGCCGTTCTGTTCAAGACGTGGTGGCGTAGGCGGCATACGGTGCCGCTATGGCACTACGACTTGGATTCATCGGCATCGTGACTCGCGATATGTCCGCCTCTCTCGCCTTCTACCGTCTGCTTGGAGCGCCCGTCCCTGAAGGCAGCGACGAGCCGCATGTCGATACCAGGCTCGAGGACGGCACCGTTCTGGCGTGGGACACCATCGATCTCATTCGCAGCCTTGACCCTGGTTATGAGTCTCCCTCGGGAGGTCACCGCATCGCGCTGGCCTTCGATCAGGGGACGGTGAGTGCCGTGGACGACACCTACGCCAGGCTCACCGGAGCAGGATACGAGGGCCGCACCAAGCCGTGGGACGCCCCCTGGGAGCAGCGCTACGCCACGGTGCTCGACCCCGATGGCAACAGCGTTGACCTCTTCGCGGCCTTGGAGAACTGAGCCGGCGTCAGCCCGACCAGGCTCGTGAACTCACGAGTCATATGTGGCTGATCCGCATAACCCGTAGTCACTGACACATCGGCCAGTGAAAATCCCCGCTGGAGAAGCGAGCGTGCTCGGGATGCACGCTCGATGCGTACCAGAGTGGTGTACCCGTAGCCGAAGGTCTCCAGCATTCGTCTGCGCAGCGTGCGCTCCGACCAGTCCAGGGCCCGGGCGGCATCTCGGGCTGACGCTCCGGTCCGGGCGAGATGGCGCGTCGTCGTCACCCACGGCTCCGCCTGGTCGACAAGCAGCTCAGAGAGCACGAGGTCGGGGTGGGAATCGTTGCTCGCTCGCATCATCAGGTCGTACAGGACAGCCGCCTCCGATCCCAACGCGGTGCGCAGCTCCACTACTCGGTCCCTCAGCTCGTTGGGTGCGACGGGCAGGACCTTGCGAGCAGTGCCCGCCTCCAGCCGCAACCCGACAGTGGGGTGAAGGTCGTCGGCAGGTGCGCGGATGATACGGGTCTGCGGGCCGCACAGGAGCACCTGGTCGCTGCGGACAATGAGGTCGACACATCCGTCAGCGGGAATGATGGCGGCGGCGCCGCCCACCGATCGCCAGAGCGTGCGCTGCTCACTGAGGACCGTCTCGGAGTACACCTCTCTATCGTGGAGCCGTCAGCGACGCGAGTCCAGGGACCCCACTGAGGCAAGACATCCTGGGGCTGAGTCGGCCTTGCGTGCGTTCACGCGCGGGAGAGATGTTAAGTGGTGCGCGGCCAGAATCGGTGCTCTTGAGTGATAGTCGTTTCAGTTCGGAGACCTCCTGAGCACTGGACAGGACCGAGACCTCGTTCGTTTCTGGCTAGAATCAGACAGTCGTGTCCAAATCTGCAGCAAAGGCCCTGGCCGGGCTCGTCTCGTTGGAAGAGATCCGCATGATCTCGCGATTTCTTTCAGCGGGAGAACTGAACCTCGACTCCTTTGCCGCAGATTTGGACATGTGCGGCTCCTCAGGCGCCCCCTCGGGGCCCGGTGAAACTGGGCGGTTGCCTGCTTGAGGTGAGGGAGTCCCCCCAGGAGTTCTGCCAGGCGCTGGTCGCCTCCATGAGCGCCATGTAGTCGTCCTCCCGGGCATTGAAGAAGATCTGCTCCAACCCGTCGCCCACGAGCAGGAGCCGAAAGCGCCCGGGCTTGAGCCGCTCCGCGCCCGCGATCTGAGTGGTGAGGTAGGCGTACTCCCAATCCGCATGGTGTCAGTCGTGTACAGGGCGATGGTGCGTATCTCGGCTCATCCCTCAGTTTCAAAGCGCATTTTTAGTGGCTCTTCGTGTTTGAGGGTGTGGTAGGTGGGGCTTATCGGCTGGTTTAGGTGGTTGTTGTCAGGTGGTCTTTGAGGCGTCCGGTGTGGATGAGGCTGCGGATGGTGTAGTTGGCCAGGTTGCGCAAATCCCAGGGCGATGCCGCG
>NZ_MSGO01000080.1 GCF_001929375.1 Actinomyces oris
CTCACGCTGGCCTCAGCCTTGGCATCCCTCACCGAGCAGGCCACCACCCCCAGCGCCAGCACACACACCGCCACCACCCCAGCCGCACCCCTCCGGCACCCAGGACGACAACCGGACCGAGCCCCGGGCCGAGACCTGCGCCCCGGCAGCACCAACGCACTCAACCGCTCCGACCGTACCGCCAGCGCAGACTGCCCCATGTGCCCGCCAGCGCCATCAAGGCCCAGCCCAGCTTGACGGTCGCGCGCAGCCACGCCCGACTCCGGAGTGGCTGACCGGCCGCTCGGCCGCTCCGACCCTCCCCTCGCAACCACCTGCTCCCCGGGCTCGCTGGGAGCATTGAGTTCCCGCCTACCGCGACGTCTGATCGCGATGGGGCGCCGCTCCGACACGGCGACCTGGCCAGAGCCGGACACCGGCTCCCGGGCACCCGCAGGCTTGGGGGATCGTAGGGACGCACTCATCGCGGAAGCCTCCTCGCCACCGAAACAACTCCATACCCCACCCGGCCAGGAAACACTGCCCGTCCAAGCGGTGTATTGACACTACCCGCCCCAACACCCCCGCACCAGACCCCAACACCACCCTGTGGAAAACCCCGGAAAGAGACTCGTGCGCCAGCCCCCGTCGTTGCCGGCCCAGTACTCCGAGCGCCGGCCGCGCCCGCCTCGGCGCCAGCGCGGAGAAACGACGATCACTCATGGTGACAGTTTTCAGGACCTGAATCAGTGGTGAGCGTCGAAGAGCCGGCGTCGCCTTCACTCCTTCCGCCCGACGTCGGCGGGGTCAGGGCCCCAAGACGCGGCGTGGGGAGCGAAGGCGACGCCAGGCGCGGCCGGCTCAGGCCCTGGGCCAGACGACGACCAGGCGGACGGCGACGAAGACGACAGTCAGCACCACCTGCGTCCGGCCGAGCCAGGCGTCGGTGACGCGGCAGGGCGAGCAGATCCGGCCACAGCGTCACGCCCCGGACGATCCCGTACAGGCCGGACAGCGACACCACCGCCAGGATCCAGGCGGGCACGTGCGCCCAGGGCCCGGAGGCCACGGCCGCCGCCAGGCAGGCCAGGAGCGCGGACACGCGCCAGACCACCGCCATACGGCTGGGCGCGCTCACCGCGCGGGCAGCCGTGTACAGGCCCATAACCAGCGCCAGGACGATGAAGATGCCAAGAATCATGCCCCGGAGCAGCATCTCGGCCGGCACCGGCAGACACGCCGTCAAAACCTTCTGCCCATCGGTCAGGAGCATCGCGGCGAACGCGGCGGCGGTACCGTCCGTGCTCTGGCCGGTGTAGACCATGACGGCCTCGCCCGACTCCTTGTCGATGGCCAGGCGCGTCATGCACTCCATCGTGGTGCCGCCGTGGCTGATGATCGTGTGCCCGTCGACGACGTCGGTGTACCAGGTGTAACCGACCTTCTCACCCGGCAGCTGGAAACCGGCCAAGACCTCCGCGGGCCACCGCACCTCCTGGGGTCGACCCCACCGGGGACGGCGCCGGTCAGGACCGCCTGGGCGTAGAGGGTCATGTCCTCCGGGGTGCTCCACACCCCGGCGCCGGCCGGGTTGGAGCCCGGGCCGCTGAGCGACTGGCCGCGACGCCCATTGGCCCGGCCCCCGCGGACGGCGCCGTCGGGAATCTCCGACTGGCCGACGATGAGACTCGTGTGCTCCATGTCCAGGGGCGTGAGGAGCCGCTCCGAGACGTAGGACTCCCAGGATTCGGCCCCGGCGGCGTGCCTGAGGTCCTCGCCCAGTAGCGAGATGCCCAGGTTGGAGTAGACGAACTCGCCGCGTTTGCCCATCTTGGTGGTGCGGGTCTTCTCGATGAGCTGGTCGGTGCTGTCGGTGAAGGGGCTGAGCCCCAGGATGTGGCCTCGCAGCACGAACCAGGTCAGGTCCTGAGAGGGGGCGCCCGGGATGCCTGAGCGGTGCGAGGCGACCTCCCCCAGGGTGGCCTCGCCCGCCGGGGTGCCGGCAAGCTCGGGCAGGTAGGTGGACAGCGGGTCGCTCGCCTTGACCTCGCCGCGCGAGATGGCGTCAGCCAGGAGCCGGCCGCTGAAGGTCTTGGTGATCGAGCCGATCTCCATGGGGGTGGTGGACGTGTACTGCTGGCCGGAGGCGGCGGCGATGCCGGCGTGGCGGGCACCCTCGGCGGTGATGACGGAGACGTGGATGCCGCGGGCCCGGTAGTCATCAGGCAGAAGGCCGATGACCTGCTTGGCCAGGTCCTTGTCGCCCGTGATGGAGGAGGTGTCGGCCTTCGGCGCGTGCGATCCGACGACGAAGACCGCCAGGGCCAGGCAGGCCGCCAGGACCGCGCAGGCCCCGCGGGGCAGGAGGCCGCGTGACCGGATGAGAGATGTGGGTCTGACCTGCTGCGACGGAGGGCGGGAACGGTGGAAGGGAGAGGTGCTGGCGCTCATGGGACCAGGCTGTCGGAGCGTGATCGCCCACACGATCCAGCCACCTGGTCGGTCGTTGTCGGGCCAGCCCGACAGAACAATGACGGTCCGAGAGAAGGGGGTCGGTGGGGCGTCCCGTCCTGATCTGGGTGAGTGCGGGCAACGGGGACGCCGGCGAATGCGATCTCCCATGCGGTTCCAGACGTGCAAGGGCCTTGGAACGGTGGGGAGTGTCCAAATCTGCAGCAAAGGCTTCTGTCAGACCAGAATGCGCGAGAGAGAACCGCATGATTCCGCGGTTCTGTCGGCGGACCGATCGGGCTGCAAACTCCTTTGCTGCAGATTTGGACACCATGCTCGGGCTACCGGGGCGTGATGTCTCTGGGTGTTGTGTCTCTGGACATGGGTGACAGTTCTGTGTCAGGACATCGGTGACACTTCGGTGGGTCCTGGAGGCCACAGGCTGACGGATGCGCCAGTTGTCCACAGGGGGCCGGCGGCCGGGTTGCGCCCACTCCTCAGGCGGGCGGCAATGACTCTCGTGAATACTGTGGACGCTGAGCTGCTCGCCGCTGTGCGCGGCTGCTACGGAGCGGTGCGCATGCGGGACCTGGAGCCGACTCGTACCCAGCGCCGTCACATCGCCTCGCTCGTGAGGGACGGTGAGCTCATTGCCCATGAGCATGGGGTCGTCGGTATCCCAGGTGCCGAGCGCGCCGTTGTGCTGGCACGCATTCATGGAGGGCTCCTCACCTGCCAGGCCGCTATGCGCCACTACGGGTTGCCCGTGGCTCAAGGGGCTGAGCAGGTTCATCTCGTCGTGCCGTGCAGCGGGGGAATCACGGCGGTGGGCCGTGAAGTTCTCCATGTGGATCGGAATCAAGGCCGGTCATCACCAACCTCTTACCCGGTTCAGCCGCTTCCTGAGGCACTGGCTCGTTTCCTGCGCTGCCACGTCCAGGACGACTCTCCGCTCATCGCTCTTGACGCAGCACTTCACGATGAGCGCGTCACTGCCAAGCAGGTTCGCGGCCTGCTTCGCGGCCCCGGTTCGGCTCGGGCGCTCGCACGGCTCGATCGCGCCAGTGACCGGGCTCGTTCCCCGTTGGAGACGCTGGCGCGAATGGACCTTGAGGCTGCAGGACTGAGCTTCGAGGACGGGGTGGAGATCGAGGGAGTCGGCGAGGTAGACCTGGTGATCGACGGGTGGGTGGTCGTGGAGCTCGACGGCTACACCTACCACTGCGACGAGTACCAGTTCGGCCTCGATCGATGGCGCGACCGCCGGCTTGTCGCCCGTGGCTTCCTGCCGCTGCGCTTCACAAGGAAGGACGTCTACGCGCATCAGGTCGTTCCGGACGTGCAGAGGGCCATGGAGTGCTGGGGAGTGTCCAAATCTGTGACAAAGGCGGCGACGGGCACTGAGCGCGCCAGGTAAAACCGCATGATTCCGCGGTTTCTGTTGCTCAGCGAAAGTTGTTCGGGCCTCTTTGTCACAGATTTGGACACAGAGCCCCTCGAAAGGGTCTTCCGCAGCTCCGGTGATACCTCTTTGTCGGGGATGGCAGGCGGCCGGTCGCAACGATGCCGGGGCGCATGGAGCGTGTGGAGAGCGATCGCGCGTAGGGATGAGGAGCCCGCTCCCGACCTCGTCCCAACACGCCGGGCGGGAGTGATCTGGGCCTCATATGTCCTCTCCGGGCGGTCCTGCCGGCTCTCGTTCCAGCTTCGACGGCATCCGCGAGATCGCGCGAGATAGCATCGTCTATCGGGACGAAAGTCCTCGCCTCCATCGCAAGATGTTGTGGTCGAGATACAATTTAGACACAAGATGATGTGTCTCATCGGTGTGATTTGGGAGTATGGTCGGCACCGGTGCCGCCGACCGCCCCGCCCCCGGCAGGCAGCGTGCAGCTGTTGACGGCACCCGGAAGAACCGGCCCCATCCATGCTTGGCGGGGCCGTGAACAGGAACGAGAAGGACCATCGGAGAGACCCGTGCTCGAGAACCACCCCGCCCCCGCTGACACTGCTGCCCCGAGCCCCCTCGATGGCCCGGCCTCGACTCCGGTCGCCACCTCCGCCTCAACCACCACCCCCGCCACCGACCCGCGCCTCGTGGCCCCTGGCTCGGCCGACTCGGCCGTCGCCCGCGGTGAGCGCCCCACCGTGGACGCCATCGCCACCATCACCGAGTACCTGGACCGCTCCGACTGGCGCGTCAACGCCAACGCCAATCAGGGCTACTCGCTGGGCGGGATGATGCTCAACACCTCCGGCAAGGTCGTCGCCAACTACTGGCTCAGCCAGGTCTACCCGGCCGCCGCCGGCCAGGCCCACCGCAACGCGGACCTCCACATCCACGACCTGGACATGTTCGCCGGCTACTGCGCCGGCTGGTCCCTCAAGGACCTCCTCCAGCAGGGCTTCAACGGCGTCCCCGGCGCCATCGCCGCCGGCCCCGCCAAGCACTTCTCCTCGGCCGTCGGGCAGATCGTCAACTTCCTGGGCACGCTCCAGAACGAGTGGGCCGGCGCCCAGGCCTTCTCCTCCTTCGACACCTACATGGCGCCCTTCGTCCGCCTGGACGACATGACCTACGAGCAGATCAAGCAGTGCATGCAGGAGCTCATCTTCAACCTCAACGTCCCCTCGCGCTGGGGCACCCAGACGCCCTTCACCAACCTCACCTTCGACTGGACCTGCCCCGCGGACCTGGCCGACGAGCACCCCCTCATCGGCGACGACGTCTGCGACTTCACCTACGGCGACCTCCAGGCGGAGATGGACCTCATCAACCGCGCCTTCATGGAGGTCATGACCGAGGGCGACGCCGAGGGCCGCGTCTTCACCTTCCCCATCCCCACCTACAACATCACCCGCGACTTCGACTGGGACGCCCCCAACACCGAGCTGCTGTTCACCATGACCGCGAAGTACGGCCTGCCCTACTTCCAGAACTTCATCAACTCCGAGCTCGACCCCGGCATGATCCGCTCCATGTGCTGCCGCCTCCAGCTCGACCTGCGCGAGCTGCTCAAGCGCGGCAACGGCCTGTTCGGCTCGGCCGAGCAGACCGGCTCGGTCGGCGTCGTCACCATCAACATGGCCCGGCTCGGCTACCTCTACGCCGACGACGAGGCCGCCCTGACCGCCCGGCTCGACGAGCTCCTCGAGATCGGCCGCGACACCCTCGAGCTCAAGCGCACCGTCATTCAGCATCACATCGACGCCGGTCTGTTCCCCTTCACCAAGCGGTACCTGGGCACCCTGGACAACCACTTCTCCACCCTGGGCGTCAACGGCATGAACGAGATGGTCCGCAACTTCACTCATGACGCCTATGACCTGACCGACCCGCGCGGCCACGCCATGTGCGTGCGCCTCCTGGACCACGTGCGCGACAAGATGGTCGAGTTCCAGGAGGCCACCGGCCACCTCTACAACCTCGAGGCCACCCCGGCCGAGGGCACCACCTACCGCTTCGCCAAGGAGGACCGCAAGCGCTACCCCGGCATCCTCCAGGCCGGTACGGAGACCAACCCCTACTACACGAACTCCTCCCAGATCCCCGTGGGCCACACCGATGACCCCTTCGAGGCCCAGGAGATGCAGGAGGAGCTTCAGACCAAGTACACCGGCGGCACCGTCCTGCACCTGTACATGAATGAGCGCATCTCCTCGGCCACCGCCTGCAAGGAGCTCGTGCGCCGCTCCCTGACCGCCTTCCGCACGCCCTACATCACCGTCACGCCGACCTTCTCCATCTGCCCGGTCCACGGGTACCTGGCCGGTGAGCACCTCACCTGCGACAAGTGCGCCGAGCTCCATCCCGAGGCCGAGCCGGTCGAGTGCGAGGTGTGGACGCGTGTCATGGGCTACTTCCGTCCGGTGCGCTCCTTCAATATCGGCAAGAAGGGCGAGTACGCCGAGCGGCAGATGTTCACCGAGGTCGCCGCCGGCGGCCACGGCCCGGCCGTCTCGCGCCTGAGTGCGGTCAGCGCCTGAGCGCCCGCAACGGGGAAGGAGGGGTAGGTGGCGGACTGGAGCGTTGAGCTCACTCCTCGCGCCGAGAAGGCGCTGAAGCGACTTGACCACAGCGTCAGGAAGCGTGTGGTCGACAAACTGCAGGAGATCCAGGGGTCTGACGATCCGCGGGACTTCCTGAAGCCGATGGCGGGGCCGCTCACGGGGATGTTCCGGCTCCGGGTCGGGGATTACCGGGTGATCATCGACATCCAAGACGAGCGCTGTGTGATCCTGGCACTCGATGTCGGCCACCGCTCCACTGTCTACGACCGGTGACATCTCCGGGCTTGCTCGTGAGCTGGCCGCAGAGGCGCCGGGGCGCCC
>NZ_MSGO01000081.1 GCF_001929375.1 Actinomyces oris
GTGATGGTGCCCTCGATGGGCCGCCAGGTGGGGTCTCCTTGGGGGCGGTATCTGGTGGTCCAGGTCGTGGTCAAAGAGGTGGTCACGCCGGTGGCGGTGTGCTGGTAGCGGTGGGTCACCGTCTGGTTGGGGTAGGGCGCTCCGGGGTCGGTGGTGGTTGTGGTGGTGCCGTCTCCCCAGTTCCAGGTGTAGGAGACGGGGGTGAACTCCACCTCGATCGCAGTGCCCAGGATGGTGGTGGTCTGGTAGCGCACGGCGGGGTTGGTGTAGACGATGAAGGCCATGGAGATCACGACCTTCGGGCCCGGGGGCTGGCGCGTGATACCCGACCCCTGAGCAATCAACGTCGCAGCCTGACGAGTGGTGATCGTGACCGTACGAGGCTCGCTCCTGCCGCCGGCGTCAGTTGTGTCGTCTTGAGGCCTGGTCCCTCGCTGCCCGAACAAGCATCCCAAGGCGTCATCCGGTCCTTTGCTCGGTTTTGGATTGCAGTCCCAGTGGGGTTGCTCCTCCCACATCGACGGATCCGACGCCGTCACAGCCGGATGCTCCTGAGACGGAGGACCACCAGAGTTTGAATCAGGCAAAGGGACTTCTTGTGATGCTTCCCCGGTAACTTCTGACCTATCTCCATTGTTTCTACCACCCACAGTAGGGGGTGGATATTGAGGATCACTTGTGGCGGCAGCAGCAGGAAGAAAAGTGAAAGCAGAAATCACTGTCAACACAATCAATCTTGTCATTTGGAAATAACCTCCCCTTCGCCGATCATCCATCGACCGTTGACATATCGAACACCGAACTTGAGCTCTTGCCCCTCGACCGGATCGGCGGTCTCAGGGCTTTTCCCTGGGTAACACCACGTCATTTGACCGTAGTTAATATAGACGTGAACAAGGTTGTAGTTATACCCTTCGAGCTTCTCATAGTAGCGAATATTCGTGACATCCTGATCCCACTTGTTAGCCCAGCCGCCACTTTTGTGAAGCTCAACTGCGTCATCGATAACTGATTTGCAGAAGACGCACCGATCTTCGCTCATCTTTGCCAGCTCGGTGGTGTTGCCGGTCATGAAGGCGTAGCGGTAGAGCTCGAGGAAGTAGCCGACACTGGAAGCAGCCCCTTCGGGAGTTTCCTCGTTCATCTGGGAGGGCTTGGCCGGGGCGGGCTCGGCCAGGGCCGCATCGCGCTTGGCGCGCAGCTCAGGAGTCAGAGCCGCTTCACGGGAGGCGGTCGCACTTGCGTTGGCGTCAGCGATGCCCTTCTCAGCCCGAGCAATAGCCGCCGACGCGCTGGCACTGGCACTCACGCTGGCCTCAGCCTTAGCATCCCTCACCGAGCAGGCCACCAC
>NZ_MSGO01000082.1 GCF_001929375.1 Actinomyces oris
AGGAGTGGGGCGTAGTGCTGGGTGATGGCTTGGTGGTAGGCGGGGATGTTGCCGGTGCGGGCTGCGTGGAGCATGGCTCGGTGGGCTTTGGCGGTGCTGGTGAGGTCTTCGAGCTTGGGGGCGTCCAGGAGGGGGACGGTGAGGGTGTGGATGGCCCAGAAGGCTTCGGTGAGGTGGAGGTAGAGGTGGTTGTCGAGGGGTTCGAGCAGGCGGGTGTGGAAGCGGCGGTCCTGGTCGGTGTAGAGCTTGCCTTGTGAGGCGAGGTGCTCGATCTTGTCGACGAGGGTGTCGAGCTCGGGGTCTTGGCGGTTGTGCCAGGCGTGGGTGACGGGTTCGGCGAGGGCGTTGTCGAGGGTGAGGCGTACTTCGACGATGTCGCGTAGTCCGCGGTGGTCGTCTCCGGGGTTGAGGAGGCCTTTGAAGACGAGGGACTCGACCATGGGGCGCATGGAGACCTGGCCGACGAACATGCCGTGTCCGTGGCGTACTTCGACGATGTCGAGGGCGACGAGGGTGCGGACGGCCTCGCGGACGGAGGAGCGGGATACTCCCAGGTCGGCGCACAGCTGGGACTCCGTCGGCAACGCATCACCAGGATGCAGTCCCTTGGTGAGAATGTAGTTCTTAATCTCGGAAATTGCCGTGGATGACTGAGTCATCGGGGTGGTAGTGAGGCCGGCCATGACGCCGCGGGATATCTGCATGGCCCCATTGTCCGACTTCTGGTTCATTTACGCTGGTGAATGTCGAATCGTACTTACCCGTGTGATCTCGAGACTCCGGGGTTTGTCGCGCTGAGGGCGGGAGTCGACGTCGGCCGGCTGGCGGCGGCGGGCCCCGGTACCGCAGATCAGTGACTGATTGTGAGTGGGTTGCCGCTACAGCGCTCACAGTGTAACAGTTACGGCATGCCCCACACGCATGAGGCGTTCCCCGCCCGTCCTCCCTACGACAGTGCTACTGCCGCCCTGCTTGAACGCATCGAGCCGCTCGGCGTCTTCCAGACCATGACGGTGCAGAAAATCCCGAGCTGGCGCGCACCGGCTGATGAGGTCCGAGCGGGTTTCCTGCTCAGGCATCCTGACATCGACCTGGAGGACGTCAAGATTCTTCGCCAGGACGGCACGACGCTCCCCGCCACAGTGGCGCGGTCCGTCCAGGGCGCCTGCGCGGGCCGCCCCGGTCCTCTGTTCCTCTCGCTGCACGGGGGAGGGCTGGTGATGGGGTGCCGTTTCGACGGTCTGCTGACCGTTGTCCCGTGGCTGCGGAGGCATGGGGGCGTCATCGTCAGTCCTGAGTACCGTCTGGCCCCGGAGCATCCGGCGCCCGCCGGCGTCGAGGACTGCTACGCCACGCTGTGCTGGGCGGTCGAGCATGCCGAGGAGCTCGGAGCCGATCCAGGGCGCGTCATCGTCGTCGGGCCGAGCGCCGGTGGAGGGTTGAGCGCCGGCACGCTGCTCATGGCGCGGGACAGACGGGGCCCGGCCGTTCTCGGCGGGCTGCTGGACTACCCCATGCTGGATGACCGCACCGGCATGCCGCACTGGCAGGGCTCGGTCTCGGCGCGTCAGTACCCGGACGACGGCACCTGGCCGACGGCGTACAACAACGTCGCCTGGGACGCTGCGCTGGGGGAGCGGCGCGGCACGGATCTGGTCACCCCCTACGAGGCCCCCGCCCGCGCCACGTGGCTGGGCGGGCTGCCGCCGCTGTTCATCTCGGTGGCCTCCGCCGAGGTCTTCCGGGACGAGGATGTCGCCTTCGCCTCCAGGGTGTGGCGCGACGGCGGTGATGCTGAGCTGCACGTCTACCCCGGGGGCACTCACGCCATGGAGTTCGTCAATGCGCGATGGCTCGCGCAGGGACTCACTGCGGCGCGCGACCTGTGGATGGAGAGGCTGCTTCGTCCGGAGGATCCGCGCCTCAATGTCGTGGCCGTGGCGCAGGCCGGTACCTATCCGGCCTTGACGGAGGAGTTCTCTACGGGTTGTGTGTGAGGACTGCCAGGAGTGGGGCGTAGTGCTG
>NZ_MSGO01000083.1 GCF_001929375.1 Actinomyces oris
CTTACATAACAGGCCCTAGCCGTCCGCACCCGCATGTAGGTGTGGGGGCGGGAGCCGGACTCCCCGTCGATGCTGCGCACGACGTCCTCGGGCACGGTCCATCGCAACGTGGCATTCGACCTGCCGTCACACGTCACCTGGGCGCTCTTCTCGGCGGGATCGAAGACGCCGTTGTGGTTCCAGTCGATCCAGCCGGCGACCGCTCCCCCTCCGTTGCAACGGGCGTTGAGGGTGACGTTCTGGCCCGGAGCGGTTTCAATGCCCGCGGCGGGGATGGTGACACCGTCCTCGTCGTTGCCGTACCAGCCGTCGTTGTCATCGCCGTCGGCCCCGTCGCTGAAACGCTGCTGGGACTCGGCGTCGATGGCGTCCCCTAGGTAGGGCCCGGAGGCGTACATGCGGGTGGTGTTGATGAGGCGGCCGCCGAACAGGTCATGGCCGTTGCGGTTCGTGACCTCACCGCCGTCCCACCTGGGCTGGAGGAGAGCAGACGCGCTTCCGTAGGAGACCGGCGCGTCACCGAAGTCAGTGGCCAGGACCAGTCCGAGGGCGACGGCGGAGTAGCCCGACCCCTGCATGGTGATGGTCGCGCTGGTGGCGCCTTCCATGAACATGGAGACCGCGGGGCCGCCGATACCGTTGGGCTTGGAGTAGCCTCCGCCGTTCTGGTAGACGCACTCCAGCGCCGTGTTGTCCAGCCGCAGGGTGCGGTTCCCGTTGGACAGGGTCGCGCGGGTCGTGGCCGGACGCCCGCTGCCTCCACGAGTGTCCATGCAGTTGCTGGAGCGGCCACCATCGAGGAGGCGCCAGGTGACTCGCTGGTTACTGGGGACCTGGGCCTGGATCCACTCGCCGTCGAAGGGGTCATTGGTGCCGGAGGGGTTGGAGGCCTCGGCGTCGGCGAAGACCAGACCGTTGAGGCCTACCGGCGTGGAGCTGCCGTCGAGGGCCTTGAGGGCCGCCGAGCAGGAGACGTCGAAGCTGATGCGCGAGTATCCGCCCGTGGGAGTGCGGTCGGCCCGGCGGTCGTTCTTGTCCCTGCCGTCCCAGGTCTTGTCCCCGTTGTAGGCGTAGCCGTTGGCCAGCCCGATGACCATCTGGTTACGGTTGACGTAGTTGTCCGGGTACTTCAGACCACTGTGCCACTCCGAGCCGCCGTCGCTCCAGCCCCCGGCACCCCCGATGTTGTAGAGGTTGTCGAGGATGTCGCCGGCCCAGGTACCCGGAATAGTAGCGACCAGCGGGCCGCGAGCAAGATCGTCAGGAAATCCCTTCTGGTGGCCAATGTGCTTGAGATTGGACAGGTTGCAGGTGGTGACCAGATAGCCGGCCTCCCCCATGTCACGGTAGTTGGTGAACGTCCTGCGCTGCCCGTAGTCAAGCACGGGAACATTCGGCTTGTTCTGGCCGGCGAAGTTGCTGTCATAGTCCGCCCACTGGAGCCACTGGATGGTGTCCCGGTACCAGCTGGTACCGCCCTGGGCGAAGACCGCCGGAAGCGCATCGGCTGGAAGCCCCCTCGGGGCCGCGCCGGCAGAGGGCTGCTCAGTGCTCACAACCGCCGCTGCCACGCAGGTGAGTGCCGCAGCACCGACAACGAGCTTGCGCAGGCGAGGCGGGATGGCACGACGACGCAGCAAATAACACTCCAGTTCATGAGAGCTCAACGGCACTGGGCACGCCCGCGAATAGGCGTCAACATCCAGGTGCCTGGCAACAGTGGATAACTTAGTTGACGCAATCGGGCAATACCGGATCGGTGACGGATCTGAAATCGTCCGTTATGGCATTGCGACACCAATCATTACGCCGACATCACAAAACCTGGGAAATAGTGTCATTCACATTTCTATTCATGTTCACGGTAGGCCGCGCCATTGCTCATGATGGAGCACAGAAAAGACCTCCCCGGTCGGAGCAGCTGCTCTGACCGGGGAGGTCTGGTGCTACGCGGAGGCGCGGAGCGTCAGTGGGTCACTTGATGACCTTGGTGACGCGGCCGGAGCCGACGGTGCGGCCACCCTCACGGATGGCGAAGCCGAGGCCCTCCTCCATGGCGATGGGCTGGATGAGCTCGACGGTCATCTCGGTGGTGTCGCCGGGCATGACCATCTCGGTGCCCTCGGGGAGGGTGATGACACCGGTGACGTCCGTGGTACGGAAGTAGAACTGCGGACGGTAGTTCGAGTAGAAGGGGTTGTGGCGGCCGCCCTCATCCTTGGTGAGGATGTAGACGTGGCCCTCGAACTCGGTGTGCGGAGTGATGGAGCCGGGCTTGCAGATGACCTGACCGCGCTCGACGTCCTCGCGACGGGTGCCGCGCAGGAGCAGACCGCAGTTCTCGCCGGCCCAGGCCTCGTCCATCTGCTTGTGGAACATCTCGATACCGGTGACCGTGGTCTTCTGGGCCTCGCGGATACCGATGATCTCGACCTCGGAGTTGATCGGGAGCTTGCCGCGCTCCACACGACCGGTGACGACGGTGCCGCGGCCGGTGATGGTGAAGACGTCCTCGATGGGCATGAGGAAGGGCTTGTCCATGTCACGCTCGGGGGTGGGGATGTACTCGTCCACCGCGTCCATGAGCTCCTTGATCTTGCCGGCCCACTCGGCGTCGCCCTCGAGGGCCTTGAGAGCGGAGACGCGGATGACGGGAGCCTCGTCGCCGTCATAGTCCTGGGAGGACAGCAGCTCGCGCACCTCCATCTCGACGAGCTCAAGGAGCTCCTCGTCCTCCACCATGTCGGACTTGTTGAGGGCCACGAGGAGGGCGGGGACACCCACCTGGCGGGCGAGCAGGACGTGCTCGCGGGTCTGAGCCATCGGGCCGTCAGTGGCGGCGACCACGAGGATCGCGCCATCCATCTGGGCGGCACCGGTGATCATGTTCTTGATGTAGTCGGCGTGCCCGGGGGCGTCGACGTGCGCGTAGTGACGCTTGTCGGTCTCGTACTCGACGTGCGCGATGTTGATGGTGATACCGCGCTGACGCTCCTCAGGAGCCTTGTCGATCTCGTCGAAGGGGGTGAAGGGGTTCAGCTCGGGGTACTCGTCGTGCAGAACCTTGGAGATCGCAGCGGTCAGCGTCGTCTTACCGTGGTCGACGTGACCGATCGTTCCGATGTTGACGTGCGGCTTGGTCCGCTCGAACTTGGCCTTGGCCACTGGTGTCCTCCTGGGACTCGGGTAGTTCTCTTCGTCGGGATTCGACTAGCACACATGCTAGCCGCCCGGGCGTCGAGAGTCTCTACTGGTGGATGTTGGAAATCTTACTGAACTGGGTCCCGGTCGGCGCCCGAGGGGCGCCGCCGGGCCGGGGCCCGCCACAGTTGCGTGCAGCCGGTGCGGACCCCGGCAGCAGGGCGTCAGGCGCCCTTGACCTTGGCGATGATCTCGTCGGCGACGTTCTTGGGAACCTCGGCGTACGAGTCGAAGGTCATGGAGTACACGGCACGTCCCTGCGTCTTGGAGCGCAGGTCGCCGACGTAACCGAACATCTCCGACAGGGGCACGTTGGCGCGGATGACCTTGACACCGACGGCGTCCTCCATCGAGGCGATCATGCCGCGACGGGAGTTGAGGTCACCGATGACGTCACCCATGTACTCCTCGGGAGTACGGACCTCGACGGCCATGACGGGCTCGAGGAGGACCGGCGAGGCCTTCTTGGCACCTTCCTTGAACGCCATGGAGCCGGCGATCTTGAAGGCCATCTCGGAGGAGTCGACCTCGTGGTAGGCGCCGTCGATGAGGGTCGCCTTGATGTCCACCATCGGGTAGCCGGCCAGGACACCGGTGAGCATGGCGTCCTGGACCCCGGCGTCCACGCTGGGGATGTACTCGCGGGGCACGCGACCACCGGTGACGGCGTTGGCGAACTCGTAGTGCGCCTTCTCGCCGTCGGCGGCCTCGTCGGCCACGAGGGGCTCGAAGCTCATCTGCACCTTGGCGAACTGGCCGGAGCCACCCGTCTGCTTCTTGTGGGTGTACTCGACCTTGTCCACCTTCTTACGGATGGTCTCGCGGTAGGCGACCTGCGGGGCGCCCACGTTGGCCTCAACCTTGAACTCGCGGCGCATGCGGTCCACGAACACGTCCAGGTGGAGCTCGCCCATACCGCCGATGACGGTCTGGCCGGTCTCCTCGTCGAGGGAGACGGTGAAGGTGGGGTCCTCCTCGGAGAGCTTCTGGATGGCCACACCCAGCTTCTCCTGGTCGCCCTTGGTCTTGGGCTCGATGGCCACGTGGATGACCGGGTCCGGGAAGGTCATGGACTCCAGGACGATCGGGGAGCCCTGGGCGCACAGGGTGTCACCGGTGGTGACGTCCTTGAGGCCGATGAAGGCGTAGATGTGGCCCGCGTGGGCCTCCTCCACCGGGTTCTCCTTGTTGGAGTGCATCTGGAAGAGCTTCCCGATGCGCTCCTTCTTGCCCTTGGTGGCGTTGAGGACCATCTCGCCCTGGGAGACCTTGCCGGAGTAGACGCGCACGTAGACGAGCTTGCCGTAGAAGGGGTGGGTGGCCACCTTGAAGGCCAGGGCGGAGAAGGGAGCCTTCTCGTCGGCCGGACGGGTGAGCACCTCCTCCTCGTTACCCACGGCGTGACCCTCGACGTCGGGGACGTCGAGCGGGGAGGGCAGGTAGTCCAGGACGGCGTCGAGCACGGGCTGGATGCCCTTGTTCTTGAAGGCGGATCCGGCCAGGACCGGGAAGGCCTCGCCGGCCACGGTGAGCTTGCGGATGCCGGACTTGAGCTCGGCGATGCTGAGCTCCTCGCCCTCGAGGTACTTCTCCATGAGAGCGTCGTCGGACTCGGCGACCGTCTCGACCATCTGGGCGCGCAGCTCCTCGGCCTTGGCGACCAGCTCGGAGGGGATCTCCTCGTACTCGACGACCGAGCCGCGGGTCTCCTTGCCGTCGGCGTCCTTCTCGGGGAAGCGGATGGCCCGCATCTCCAGGACGTCGACGAGGCCGGAGAAGTCGTTCTCAGCGCCGATCGGGAAGTTGAGGACGATCGGGGTGGCGTGGAGGCGGTCACGAATGGTCTGGACGGAGAAGTCGAAGTCCGCACCCAGCTTGTCCATCTTGTTGATGTAGCAGATGCGCGGGACATTGTACTTGTCCGCCTGGCGCCACACCGTCTCCGACTGCGGCTCCACACCCTCCTTGCCGTCGAAGACCGCGACGGCGCCGTCGAGCACGCGCAGGGAGCGCTCGACCTCGACCGTGAAGTCCACGTGTCCGGGGGTGTCGATGATGTTGATCTGGTTGTTCTTCCAGAAGCAGGTGGTGGCCGCGGAGGTGATGGTGATACCGCGCTCCTGCTCCTGCTCCATCCAGTCCATCGTCGAGGCGCCGTCGTGCGTCTCGCCGAGCTTGTAGTTGATGCCCGTGTAGAACAGGATGCGCTCTGTCACGGTGGTCTTACCGGCATCGATGTGGGCCATGATGCCGATGTTGCGGACCTTGGTGAGGTCTGTCAGCACGTCAAGTGCCACTGGTGGTGTCCTTCGTTCGTGTGGGGTACGGAGCTGATTCCGGCACTACCAGCGGTAGTGGGCGAAGGCCTTGTTGGACTCGGCCATGCGGTGCATGTCCTCGCGGCGCTTGACCGCGGCGCCCAGGCCGTTGGAGGCGTCGAGAATCTCGTTCATGAGACGCTCGGTCATGGTGTTCTCGCGGCGCTGGCGGGAGAAGTCCACGAGCCAGCGCAGCGCCAGGGTGGTGGCGCGGCCGGGGCGGACCTCGACGGGCACCTGGTAGGTGGCGCCACCGACGCGACGGGAGCGGACCTCCAGGGCGGGGCGGATGTTGTCCAGAGCGCGCTTGAGGACCGAGACCGGGTCCTGGTCCGTCTTGGAGCGCACGCCCTCGAGGGCGCCGTAGACGATCCGCTCGGCGGTGGACTTCTTGCCGTCCAGCAGGACGCGGTTGACGAGCTGGGTGACGACCGGCGAGCCGTAGACGGGGTCGACGACGAGCGGGCGCTTGGGTGCGGGACCCTTACGAGGCATTACTTCTTCTCCTTCTTGGCACCGTACTTGGAACGTGCCTGCTGGCGGCCCTTGACACCCTGGGTGTCGAGGGCACCGCGCACGATGTGGTAGCGGACACCGGGAAGGTCCTTCACACGACCACCGCGCACGAGCACGATGGAGTGCTCCTGGAGGTTGTGGCCCTCACCGGGGATGTAGGCCGTGACCTCGATACCGGTGGACAGGCGCACACGGGCGACCTTACGGAGGGCGGAGTTCGGCTTCTTGGGGGTCGTGGTGTACACACGGGTGCACACGCCACGGCGCTGCGGACTGGCCTTGAGCGCCGGCGTCTTGGACGCGGAGCGCTTCGTCGAGCGGCCCTTGCGGACCAGCTGCTGAATGGTAGGCACTACTGATTCTCCATGGGGACGTGAGTCTGTATCTGGCTGCTGCCTGCGTGCCGGGCCGCTCCCCCATTGGTGGCTCGACGGCGCACGCCACCGCGGAGAGGGCCGGCCCGCCGGGATCAGGACGAGCCCGATGTCGACGTCCGGAGCCCCGCAGTCAGGGGCCCGTCGGTTCCCGCCGCGGCAGACCCACGTCACGACGTCGCGCTTGAACCGAGCAGGTGTGAGGCCTGGGCGAAACCGACGTCGCTGGGAACGGAATGGAGATGCGGTGACCCGTCTGCGGGCACCGTCGGCCAGGCTACCCGTTCGCCGCAGGAGGGCGCCAGGGCGAACGGCGAGGTGAGGGCGTGGTACTGGACACGCCACCTACAAACCATACCGCCTGTTTCTCCCCTCGACGATGGGGCGAACGCCCCTGACGCTGCTCAAGTCGCCCCTTCTACCATCATGAAGCATGAGTACGACGACACCCACCTGGTCCACCGTTCCGGTCGACGTCCTCCCCCGCCTCACCGTGGACGGGCGAGACACCGGGCTGACGCTGTGGACCGCGCGTACCCGGCGCGAGCGCAACATCGGCCTGCTGGGCACCGACTCGATCGACGGCGCCCTGTGGATCACCCGCTGCAACTGGGTGCACTGCTTCCGCATGCGCCACACGATCGACGTCGTCTACGTGGGACGCCGAGGGAGGGTCGTCGCGGTGACGACGATGCCGCCGAACCGGATGGGAATGCCGCGGCCGCTTGCGAGGGCCGTCGTCGAGATGCGGCAAGGAGACGCCTCTCGCCTGGGGATCCACAGGGGGAGCGTCCTAGCGGCAGCTCCTACCGAGCCGCCCCCACGGTCCAATCCCGGTTCAGCGGGCGTCCAGAACAACGTGCTCGGCTCGACTCACTGAAAGGCTCCTCCATGTCCCTCCAACCCTGGCTACTCGGCGCCGCGGCACTCGGCGCTGCGGCACTCATCGCCGGTCCGGTCTCCGCGTGGACGCGGCGCTACGTACGAGAGCCCTTCAACGACGAGGACGAGTCTGACGCCGGCGCGCGCTCCGCGGCGGTCGCTTCAGACGACACTGCGGATGGCACCACGACCGCCGCAGGAGATACCACCAAGCCGCCCTCAGGAGCCTTAGGACCTCCCGCTTCACCCGAGTACCCGACACTGAAGCATCCCGGCCTCCTCAACGCAGTACCCCAGGGACTGCTGGCACTGGCCCTGTGCCTCACCTGCGCCTGGTGGGGCAATCGAATAGGCGCCACCGCCTCGACGTTCACTGCCATCCCCGTGTACGCGCTGCTCGGATGCGCCGGAAGCGTCGACGCCGTGGCGCACCTCCTCCCCAACCGCATGCTGGGCGCCACGACCGCCTGGCTGGCCGTATGCGGTGTGGTCGCCGTCGTCCTGGATCCCGACAGAGCCCATACCGCTCTCACCGCAGCGCTCTGCGCGCTGACGGTGGGCGGCATCAGCCTGGCCCTGGCATACCTCCGCACCGGCCTGGGACTGGGAGACGTCAAGCTCGGTGCGGTGATCGGTCTCTGGCTGGGATGGCTCGACCCCTGGATGCTCGTCTTCGGACTGTGCGTCGGAGTTTTCCTGGGCGGGGTCGCCGCATTGTTCCTGCTCATCACCCGCCGGGCATCACGCAAGGATCCCATGGCCTACGGCCCCTATCTCATCGCCGGGGCCCTGCTCACGTGGCCGCTGGCCATCATTTGACACCAGGAGGGTCATCACACCTCGTGGGGAGAACTCCACAAAGCGACAGGCGCCGCCTCGTGATACCGTCATAGCGCGTTACCGCTTTGTAACCTTTGGTGTGGCGACGACCAGTCCCTAGAACTCTGCCGCCCCTCGCCCGACTGCCCCACCCATCGACTCCGCCCCTTGCAGGGTCGGACAACGTAAGGCCTCTCATGCTTGTGCTCACCGGATCCCGGTCCCACCCGGACGCGACCAAGGACTGGGATATGGGTCAGGCTGCTGCAGTCCTGCAGCAGCTAGGTCAAGGTCCGGTCCTACTGCTGTGCCGCACCGGGGAGGATGAGCACGCCGCCCGTATGGTCCGGGGGATCCTCAAACGCAAGGACCTCGGCATCCTGGTAGTGAATGAACCAGAGACCCGCTTCCGTGCCCTGGGCTACTGCCTGCTGCAGCTTCACTCTCGGGCCTACGGTCAGGCACAGACAGTGGTCGACGCATTACGGCCGGCATTACGCACCAGAGTGGCTCTCAGCTCGGTCAGCAAGCTCACCAGCCCTTCGCCAACGATCGGGCAGCACCTGCAGTCGATGCTGCCGGGCTCTCGTTTCACCTTGGACCTGGGTGAGACGCAAGGCCGTGTCACCAAGGTCAAGAACGTGGTCTGGGACAAGCCGCCTCAGGGAAGTCTGGCGATCTGGGCCGCGGACGACGAGCAGAACCGAGTCACGGGCACCCTGGCCTCCCTGGGGCTTCACCGGGAACCCCTGCTCTCCATGTCCCACACCTGGCCGGCCAAGTCCTGGGCGGAGATGACCGTGCTCATCACCGACCCCGGCCCTCTTGTCTCGCAGGCGCTGGCACCCCTCGCCCAGACCTACTGCCCCTACTGCGGTCAGATGGCCGTCCCACAGGGCTGCCTCCTGTGCGGCACGTGGCCCAACATACCTGTGCAGGCGCCCCGCACTTCCGCCCCCCACCCAGTCAAGGAGTCCAGATGAATCCGCGTCAACGGCGAGGCGTCCTGCTCATCCTCGTCACGGTCCTCGGAGCAGTGGTCACCTTCGTAGCCATGTTCAGCTACGTCCAGTCGATCTCCTCTCAGGTCGGCCCGATGACGACCGTTCTCAAGCTGTCCCAGCAGGTGACCGAGCTCAAGGAGGTCACTGCGGCCGACGTGGTGACCGAACAGGTTCCCAAGCGGTGGGTTCCCGACGACGCCATCCATGACGTCAATGACATCAAGGGCAAGGTGGCTGCCGCCACCTTGAACAAGGGCGCGGTGCTGCAGACCAGTATGCTTCAGGACCCTCCGCAGCTGGCGGAGGGGTATCGCGAGGTGTCGATCATGATCGACGCCGAGACCGGCGTCGCCGGCAAAGTCACTCCGGGCTCCCGAGTCGACGTCGTCTCCACGGTGGAGGATCCCAACACCAAGGCGCAGAAGGCTCAGATCATCATCCAGAACGCGCTCATCACCGAGGTCGGTGTGACCACGAAGGTGCAGGACAAGGACGAGAACGGGAACTTCTCCGAGGAGAAGGACAGTGTCCCGGTGACCTTCTCACTCACGCCTGAGCAGTCGCTCAAGCTCGCCTACGCCGAGAGCTTCTCGAAGAAGGTGCGTCTCCTTCTGCGCCGCGACGGCGACCAGGGGAGCGCCCAGAACCCCGAGTACTCCGCCAATCCCGGAGCACCTGCACAAGGAGCGAACTGATGCAGTACCTAGTCACCGATCATGAGGAGACCCGTCAGCAGGTACTGGCGGCGATGGCCGAGGCAGAGGGGCTTGGTGAGGTCCGTACTGTCGCCTCGCCTGAGAAGCTCAGAGAGCTTCTGGAACCGGAGGTCACATCGTGCATTCTGGTCGATGAGGCGCTGGAGGGGCGCATCGCCCTGCCCACTGTTCAAGAGCTCTCCCGCACCTACCCACTCATTCCCGTTGTTCTGCTGAGCCGGGCTCGTACCTCCGAAAGCGTTGTGGCGGCGATGGACGCCGGAGCACGGACCGTGCTGGCGCTGCCCTTGTCGCTCGAGGAGATCACGAACCGTCTGCTCCCGGTCCTGGCGTGGTCGCGCGCGGTTCGCAGCGAGGCCTCGAGCCGGGAGGAGATCACCGCTCGCCGTCAAGGCACGATCACCGCCGTCGTCGGTGCCAAGGGCGGCGTGGGCACCTCGACGGTCGCACTCATGGCTGCCGCGCAGCTCGCTCAGGGAGCTCGCACCTGCCTGGTGGATCTCGATGTCCGCGGTGGTGACCTCGCCGCCATGACCGGGATCTCGGTGCGTCGTTCCATCACCGACCTGGCCGACATCGCTGCCGAGGTCAGCGCTCGAGAGATCTCCGAGGTCATGTACCCCCTCCCCGGCGGGATCGCCCTCCTACCCGCCCCAGAACAGGGCGAGACCGGTGAGATGCTGACGGAGTCGGCCACGCGTCAGATCCTCACCATGCTGCGCTACCAGTTCGACCACGTGGTCCTGGACTGCGGCAACCGGCTTGACGACATCCTGGCCATGGGGCTCGACTCCGCCGACCGAGCCCTCATTGTCACGACCCCCGATGCACCGGCCCTGCGCTCGGTGCGCAGGCTGAGCGACGCGCTCGACCGCCTCGATATCGCCCGTGGACGCCCCTTCGGACTGGTGGTCAACCTGACCAACCGGCAACGCGAGATCCAGCCGGCCACCGCGGTGAAGATGACGGGAGTGGCACTGGCCGCAAGCATTCCCGATCTGACGGCGCAGATCGAGATGGCCGTCAACTCCAACACGCTGCTGACGTCGAGGGTTCCCGCCATGGCTAAAGCCGCACAGTCCATCGCCGGAGCCATCACGGCCGAAACGATGCCAGGCCATGCCAGCGCTTCCGATCAGAGTGCGGCGGCCGGCTCAACCAAGGCCGCGCGGCGAGGCCGCAAGCGCCGCCGCTCGCAACGGGGCCAGATCACGGTGGAGTTCCCGGTGGTCTTCGCGCTGGCCACAGCCTTCATTCTGATGTGCATCCAGGCACTCAGCCTTGGAATCTCCTACATGTACGCCACTCATGCCGCCAATGAGGCGGCCCACGCCTATGGCATCGGGAAGAGCCCCGGTCAGGTGCAGCAGGAAGTCACCAGCCGCCTGCCCAACAGCTACGCCGCACGTACCAAGGTGACACGTTCTGGCGCGGACAGGGTCACCGTCACGCTTCCGGTCCTCTCCGTTGTCGATATGAATACCTCCGCAAGCGCCGGAATCGTCTGGGAGAAGTAATGAGTACTACGTCCACAGCCGCAGCTTTCCGCCCCGCCCGTCTCACCTCATCCCCGAAGCGTCTCATCAGGCGCCTGCGTCATGAGGAGCGAGGTGTCCTCGATATTGAGCTCATCGGCTTCGTGCCGATTCTGGTCCTGGTCACCATGTTCCTCGTTCAAGGCTTTCTCGCCGTCTCCACGGTGACCTCCGTCAGCGCCGCCGCTCGAGACGGCGCTCGCGCAGCCATGCTAGGGCGGTCCCCCGAGCAGGCCGCCCATGAGGCTCTGCCCGACTGGGTGCGCCTGGAGTCCGTGTCGGATGGTTGCGGTTCCGGGCACTGTGTCCAGGTCACCGCCCGGGTACCGATCGGTATCCCAGCCATCACCAGTGAGCACCTCACCGTGACTCGTACGGCCTACTTCCCCGAGGGCTGAGATGGCACTACGAGACCGAGTTGCCCAGCCCAAGGGAGGCAAACGACAGAGCACCGGCAGCAGAGAGGACCTGGTGGCGCTCTACCGGACCCGCCTGCTTAATGAGATCGACCTTGAAGAGGTCGCCGGACTGGAGCTGGCCCAGCAGCGCGCCCGCCTGGAGCGGGTACTCTCACGACTCCTGTCCATTGAGGGCCCGGTCATGTCTCCGCGCGAGCGGGCCTGGCTCATCAAGCGTGTGATCGACGATGCCGTTGGGTTGGGAGTGCTCGAACCCCTCATCGCAGATCATTCCGTCACCGAGATCATGGTCAACGGCACGGAGGACGTCTTCATCGAGCGGTCCGGACGAATCGAGCGGGTGCCCACCCGCTTCACCTCTGAGGCCGAGCTGTACCAGCTCATTGACCGCATCGTCTCCTCGGTCAACCGCCGCGTGGACGAGTCCAGCCCCATGGTCGACGCGCGCCTGCCCGGAGGAGAACGTGTCAACGTCATCATCCCACCTCTGGCGCTCGATGGACCGACAATCACCATTCGACGTTTCCCTCAGCCCTTCCGCCTTCCTGATCTCGTCGCTCGCAACAGCCTGCCCCAGCAAGCCGCCGACCTCTTGGGCGCCCTGGTGGCCGCCCGGTTCAATATTCTCGTCTCCGGCGGAACCGGTTCCGGCAAGACCACCTTCCTCAACGCACTGTCCGGGATGATCTCCGATCGAGAGCGAATCATCACCATTGAGGATGCGGCCGAGCTATCCCTGCAGCAGCCCCACGTTGTTCGCTTGGAGGCACGTCCGGCCAATACCGAGGGAGCAGGCCAGGTAACGATTCGTGATCTCGTGAGGAACTCACTGCGTATGCGCCCCGACCGCATCATTGTTGGCGAGGTCCGTGGCGGCGAGACGCTCGACATGCTCCAGGCCATGAACACCGGTCACGAGGGCTCGCTGACCACCGTGCACGCCAACTCCGCCACCGACGCACTGAGTCGCCTGGAGACGCTGTCCTCCATGTCCGATGTCACGCTCCCAGTCGAAACCGTCAGAGATCAAATCAATGGCGCCATCGACGTCATTATCCAGCTGGAGCGTGACTCCACCGGCGTGAGACGGGTCAGCACCATTGAGGCAGTGACCTCCCGACACCGCGAGAACTATACGACCTCACTTATGATGCGTTACGTTCATACCGCCCAACGCGATCAAGAACACTTCGAGTTCCACGGCATTTCTCAAGCTATGGCGGACAGGATTCAGCAGCACGGCCTGCAGCTCCCACCAGGACTCCTCGTGGGGGAGATGGCATCATGAACAATGTCCTTCTCATCTACATCAGTGGAGCCGCCACCCTCATCATTGGAAGTACTGCGCTCATCACCTTGTCCACCAATGCAGGGCGTACCGCCGAGCTCGCGCAGGGCGTCGGTGCCGCAGACATCACTCAGCGAGGAAGCGCTGGAAGCGTTCTTCTCACCCTCCTTCGCAGACTCCCTTTCAGCAAGCCGCTACGTCGGCGGCTCTCCAGCGCCGGGTTGAGCTGGGATGTCGCGCTAACCGAGTTGACCCTCACGGGCGCAACCGTCGGCACTTTCCTCATCGCACGCCTTCTCGTTGGACACATTGCAGGAGCGATCTTCGCCGTTCTCATCCTAGCTCTGTTCTTCCGATGGCTCCGCCGACGCAGAGACCAACGGGTGGAACGGTTCATCGCCCA
Organism: Actinomyces oris; assembly: GCF_001929375.1. GTDB lineage: Bacteria > Actinomycetota > Actinomycetes > Actinomycetales > Actinomycetaceae > Actinomyces > Actinomyces oris_B. Next base: position 13,476 of record NZ_MSGO01000083.1, read on the forward strand.
GCTCCCTGAGGTATCCCGAATTCTGTCCAACGGAACTTCGGCAGGCATGTCGGTTGAGCGCGCACTGGTCCTGGCCGCCCAGGAGATGTCCGAGCCGGCCGGCGTGGAACTGAAACGAACCACCTCTCAGCTCGCACTCGGATGGTCATTGGACAGTGCCCTCAACGACCTTTCCGAGCGGATGCCCTCACGTGAACTCAATGTCCTCGTGCGCACCATCATCATCCAGTCCACAGCCGGAGGTGCGCTTGCCAGCGCCCTGCACGACATCGCCCTCGCGCTCGAGGATCGCAAGCAACTGCACCGCGAGGTTCGGACCGCCATTATTGGCTCGACATTCAGCGCCTACCTCGTCCCCCTCATCGGACTCACTGCCATTGTACTCATGAACATGATGAAGCCTGGCGTACTGGACGACATGGCATCATCCTTCGGTGGCCGGATCGTCCTCGCTGCGGCTCTCTTCTGCTTCGGAATCGGCGCACTGCTTATGAGACTCGTTTCCCGAGTGGAGGTGTAGCGTGACAGCAATTACATTCGGCATCACCACGACACTGTTTGTCCTTCTTGGAGCCTACGGAATCCACCTCATCAGAGACGACGGCACCAATCAGTACGGAATTCACAGTGAGGATGATCACACGCCGACAAGCGAAGGCAGCTTTGTTAAACTCATCGACGCCCTCGGAATCAGAACTCAGAAGCTCCTTCGCAGACTCTACGGCCCCATCCGCCTCAAATCACTTGACCGCCGACTGAAAAATGCAGGAAACCCAGAAGGGCTCACGCTCGATCTTTTCATCCAAAGGGAGGCTGGCTTTATTTCACTGAGCATCCTCCTACTGGTTATCTTTACCTTGCTAGGACACCCAGTATACGGAATACTTTTTGGTGTAATATTCTCAGGATGGATGTACCTTTGGTTGTTTCAGGCAGTTCGGAAGCGGCAGGCCTCGATCGATCGCGACATTCCAGACTTCCTTGACATTCTCGCCATTACGGTACGTTCAGGCATGTCATTCCGTAGCTCACTCGAACGCGTTTGCAGTCACTTCGAAGGCCCCGTGGCCGAGGAGATGCAGAAGACACTTCACGAGATGCGGCTCGGCGTGTCACGACGCGATGCCTTCACCGCAACTAAGGAGCGCTGCCGCTCCGATAACATCGATAATTTCGTGACGGCACTCCTTCAGTCCGAGGAGCTGGGAACCCCGATCGGTGACGCACTAGCCTCAATCGTCAAAGAGATTCGGCGAGAACGAGCGCAGCAGGTTCGCCGCGCCGCCGCTAAGGCACAGCCCAAGGTGGCACTCGTTGCCACCACCACCATGGTTCCAGGCACCATGATTCTCATGCTCGGAGGGATGATATTCGCCAACTGGGAGACGTTCACCAAACTGTTTGGCGGATGAAATGCAGTCACTTGACATAAAAGACTCTCGCCTACCCGCAGGCCCTATTCACCGTCACGCGCTCTTCACCGCGGTTGGCCTAATATGTGACGTCCGACTCGGACTCGTCCTAGCTTGCGAACTTGGGATCATGGCATCCAACGCCGACAAAGGAGCTGTGGCAGTCCCCTTGTTGGGGCTCACCATTAACTGGATAACTCTGCAAACATTTCGGAAACACTCTCATCTCATAGTCGGCAGCTGGATCTATTTATGTTCCGACCTGCTCATCACCTGCATTGTTGTCACAACACTCCCCGCCATCTTCTCTGGCGGCCTCTCCCTGTCTCTCGCTTACATCATCGCATCCTCCGTACTCATCGGACTCATAAGTCAAGCGTTCTGGGCATCGCTGTGGAGCGTTGGCGTCACTCTAGCACTCGCACTCCTCAAGCTTCACGACACGTCCCTTCCTACTGTTGTTGCAGCCGCCATGGTTGCGGGAATTATTTTCAGTGTCCTCGTTGGGAATCGCTTGAACAGCCAGTTCACAGAAGTCAGTCGCCTCTCTGCCGAAGCCGCTTTCGCCCGAGCGGAAGAACGTGCCTTAGCCGAGCGACTCACCATCGCTCGGGATCTGCACGATTCGCTTGCGAAAAGCGTTCATGGTATTCGTATGCTTGCCGAAACCTTGGACGGTTCTCTCGCCTCCGAGCATCACCCCGACGCTCAGCTCAGCCGCCTGATCTTTGAGTCCGCTGACGAGGCAAGCAGGGAAGCGCGGCTCGTTCTTGACGGCCTGCGTTCCGGTGGCGACGAAGACACCATTGGTGCACTTAGAGAGGAAGTCAACCGGTGGAGCGCACGCACCGGCATCACGATCTCCACCAACAGAACTGAATCACAACCTCCATTGCCGTGCTCAACCGAGACGATGTGGCAGCTTCAGCGCATTGTGGGCGAGATACTCACCAATATCGAGAAACACGCTCAAGCCACGTCGGTCAACGCCGACTTTTTCTATGATAGCACACATTTTTATCTCGACATATACGACGACGGCATAGGGTTCGACAATAGCCTGGGCAACCTCAACCAGGAAGGACACTACGGACTCACCGGCCTGAAAGAACGGGCCACATCTCTCGGCGGGCACATTTCCATCGACCCACACTCGGAGTTCGACGGAGGAACACGCATCTCTTTTCATGTCCCCATTGATTCACTTGTCACTCACAAGGAGAAGAGCACATGAAGGTGATGGTCGTTGACGACAACGCCATTGTTCGACTCGGGCTTCAATCAGTCCTCCATCGAATCGATGACGTGGACGAAGTCATCGAAGCGGACGACGCATTTTCCGCACTCGAGGCGCACCACACACATTCTCCCGACATCATCCTCCTGGACATCTCCATGCCTCCCGGGCGCAGCGGACTTGACATCCTTCCCGAACTCGCCCGCGACGCATCGGTCATCATGCTCACCTCGAATCGAGACCCCAGCAGTATCCGCCAGGCACTTGACGCCGGCGCGCGGGGCTACTTGGTTCACGGTCAGTTGGGCATCAATGAGGTGGCCGGCGCCATTGAGACCTGCCGTAGCGGCGGACTCGTTCTTGGCAGGGAAGCGGCAGACGTGATGCTTAGTCCTCCCACCCAGGACTTCACCGACAACCCTCTGCGCGCTCAGGTCTCAGACAGGGAGGCCGAGATCCTGGATCTTGCTGCAACCGGTATGTCCAACAGCCGGATCGCCCAGCGACTATTTTTGTCGGAAAGGACCGTCAAAAATTATCTCAACAGCGCCTACCCCAAGATTCAGGTCCACAGTCGCGCCGAGGCGATCGCCGTCTGGTTGTCGCCACCGCCTCCCCACCAGTAGGCCGCAGGACAGGGCGCCCGCCCCTACCCGTTGGGGCACGCGGCCCCCTACCTTAGAGATCGTCACAGACACGAGGTGCCGGCACAACGGCACCAACCAACCATGGAGGTCATCATGAACAACAACGCACTGCTCCGTCTGCAGGTCCGTCTCCAGCAGGTCTGGATCGACCTTCGCGATAGCGAGCGAGGTCAGACAATGGTCGAGTATGCCGGCATCGCGCTTGTCGTCGCAGCGATCATTGGTGTCGTCGTCGGCGCGGTAGGATCGGGCGGCGGAAAGATCGGTAAGGCCATCACCGCGAAGATCGCTGAGGCCATTGCAGGCCTCTGACAGTTGTTTGAAGGTGACTTCATCCACGCCTCAGTCAAGGCGATGAATTTCCTCACCAGAGCTCAATTGCTCTGGTGAGGAAGTTCTTGCATGTCATTAAGGAGTTGTTGTGTTCTCTGTGTTCTCCCGTTCATTCGGTGTTCCTTCGAGGGCGGCGTCTCGTCGGTCTTTCGTGGCTCTCTCGGCTCTGGCGGGACTCGGGTTGCCGGTGCTGGCCGGGTGTGACCTGCCGGGGACATCGAAGGACAATGGAGGGCCGGCATCCCCATCGGGCTCCACCGCCGGAGGATCAGCCACAGCCTCAGCGAGCGCTCCGGCTCAGGCCGGTAGCACCCAGTGGCAGAAGCTCGACGGCCACGTCATGGGCCACAAGGTGAGCGTGGAGGTCTCCCCCGTCATCCGCCAGGACAAGACGACCTCGTACATCGCCGTGAAGCTCACCCGCGCATCCGACGACGCCTCCATCGACGCCGTCCAAGCCAGCTCCTACAAAGACGACAGCGGCAACAAGCTCAACGTCTCCAACTACCTGGGCGTGCCCTCAATCTTCCGCCCCGGCACCGGAGCCTCCCTGGTCAAGCTCCTCGACACCGCCACCGGGCGCGTATGGAGCGCCATCAACGGCAGCGGAACGTTCCTCGAGCTGGCCCCCGGCGAGGACATGACCTCCTACCTGTCCTTCGGCAAGGTCGACACCGACACCGTCACCGTCATGGTCCCCATGGCCGGCTTCACCACCGTCTCCGTCCTGGACGCTGGCGACGCCAAAAAAGCCAAGATCGACCTGTCCATCGCCCAGGCTGCGCTCGAACAGTCCTCCCACGCCGTCCCCGAGCTCGCCGACCCCGTCATCATCGAGCGCTACACCCGCGCCCTGGACGACTCCACCAGCACCCACGCCGGCAGCAAGGACATCACCGTCACCCTCGCATCAGACGTCACCTTCGACTCCGACTCCGCCAACCTGACCCCCGGAGCCGACACCCAGCTCAAAACCGTCGCCGGCCAGCTGGCTCAGCACCCCGACGGCGGCACACTCACCATCGTGGGCCACACCGACGACATCCAGGACGACGCCTACAACCAGACCCTGTCCGAGAAACGAGCCAACGCCGTCAAAACCAGGCTCGAACAGCTCACCAGCCTCGACAAGTGGAAGACCACCGTCTCGGGCAAGGGCGAGACCCAACCCAAGATCAACGACACCACCGACCAGGCCCGAGCCGCCAACCGACGAGTCGAGATCACCCTGACCCCCACCGGCGGCACCACCCCCAAGAACAACACCACCCCCACCCCCACCACTGGCAGCGGTAAGCTGCCCGACCCACAAGGCCCCGTCGCCAAAGGCCCTGAGGGCGTCACCCTCACCACCAAGGGCCTCGACACCAGTGGGGAGGTCACCGTCACTCTGGACCACGTCACCCGCGCTGGCGGCTACCTGCTGGGCACTGTCACCTGCACCGTCAAGGACGGCTCCACCGGCGCACCACTGCGCCCCCTGCTCGACGACCCCGAAACCGCCCTGAGCAACCAACGCTCCGAGAGCGGCGCCCTGTCCACCATCCTCGCCAGCGACGGCCTGACCCTCATCAGCAATGGCGAACGCATCTTCCCCGCCGACTACATCGACGCCGACGCCAAGCAGCACCTCCCCCTGACCGAGCTATGCCTCCTGGACAACCTCAAGACCGGCACCACCACCATCTGCGTCGTCTGGCCCGACCCCGGCGGCGACACCACCACCCTCGACCACCCCAAAGGCAAATACTCAACCCCAGACACCGCCTACCGCCTCACCGACATCCCCATCAAGAACAGCTGAGTACCACCATGTCTCATCTTCGGCGTATCACCACCCGGCATCCATCCGGACCGGCAAGCACGGAACGCGGCAGTATCCTGCCCTACCTCAGCGTTGCCGCCGCACTCGTCGCACTCGTGGCGCTGGGGCTCATGACTGGCCTTGGAGACGCCATCCTGCACCGTCGGGATGCCAGTAATGCGGCCGATGCAGCTGCTTTGGCGGCAGCACGGGCCTGGGCCGATTCCATTGAGTCGACCTACGGGAACGCCGTGGACGCCACCAGCGAGGACGGTCTCTGGAGCAATGCCGGCCGGGGCCTCGGCTCCTTCGCCGGTCCAGGAGCCAAGCGAGCAGCGGAACGCTATGCCTCGCTGGACGGGGCCACGCTCACCGCGTACTCCGTAGACACAGCACGCGGCACCGTCACCGTGTCCGTTCGCACGAAGTCCGCCGTCACTGGCACCAACCAACGACTCACTGCAACCTCGACCGCGAAGATCGACCTCGAGGACGGTGCGTGCCTGAGCGGCGGCCAGGTCGGTTTCGAGATCAACGGAAAGTGCGTCACCAGGCGCCCCCAGGCCAAGAGCCCGGGTCAGAAGAAGGGCGTCAAGCCGGCTCCCTTCAAGGTGCCTGCGGGGATGAGCAAGAAGGCCAAGGTCTCCACCCGCCTCGTCTCAGCCTGAGTTCTGGGCTTCAGAGCAGGGGCTTCGTTCCGAAGACGTCATGCCCCCACCTGACACAGACCGCTCTCGACAAACGTTGGCGCTGGCGCATGTCTGCCCGTAGAGTCTCAGTCAGATAACGGTATCGACCCCGACGACACCGCTCTGCACCTGTCGCCTCATCGAAAGGACGCACTCCGTGCGCTGCCGTTCCCAGTTTCCCCGGCTGGCAAGGACAGTCGTCCTCACACTCTTCGTCGGTATCTCAGCAGGCGCCGTTCAGCCGGCAGTTGCAACCCCGGGCTCAGGGGCGAAGCAGGCCGTCAGCACCACACGGTCACTGACCAGCGGATACAGCGCGGAAGGTTCCGGAACCAACCCGGTGACCGCGCAGGTCACCGGCGCGCGGGCCAAGCGAGCAACGTCTCAGTGCGCCAACCAGCGAAGGCGAAAAGCGACAGCAAGGAACCAGACTCATGCACGACATCAACAAAAACAACACACAGTTGCGGACATGTGAAAATCGGATTCATTAAGTTTGGAAATTCTTTCGCGCTTGCGGAGCAAGAAGAAAAATATGTAGACCCTAAAACAGGTGAAGTTAAAACGCGCTATAGTGTAGTAGCTACAGACGGCGCCACTCTTGGCGGCGAGGTCGGAGTCGGCACAAACGGTGAGGTTAATGGCAGCGGCCTTGGTGCCGACTTGTCCGCCGAAGCCGGTTTTGACGTGAAATCCGGGGATACGTGGGAGTTCAACTCAAAGGAAGAAATGGAGACTTTTATAAACCACTACGAAAGTTACAGAATACAGCGACAGCAGCTTAGCCTCGATCTTTCATCGT
>NZ_MSGO01000084.1 GCF_001929375.1 Actinomyces oris
CCAGCGGGAGGACTCTGCCCGGTTCCAGCGGGGAAAGTCTGCCTGAACCCGACCCGGCCGCTCCCACTCCCCAGCCCACCGCGTCGTTCTCCGCCGCTCCCACTCCCCAGCCCACCGTTCAGCCCGCCGCCTCGTTGTCCGCTGCGGCCGGGGTCGCTGAAGTCTCCATCGGGGCGCGCAGCGTGGCGGTGCCGACCCTGACCGCCTGGGCCCTGGCCACAGGCGGGACCTGGAGGCGCCTGGTGACCGACCCCGTGGGCGGCACCGTCCTGGACGTGGGCCGCACCAGGTACCGTCCCCCGGCCGGCCTGGCCGACCTGGTACGCGCCCGCGACCGGGCCTGCGTCTTCCCCACCTGCCAGACCCCCGCCTCCCGCGGCGACATCGACCACCTCACCGCCTGGAGCCAAGGCGGAACCACCAGCCTGAACAACCTCGTGGTCCTGTGCCAGGCCCACCACCGCCTCAAGCACACCCCCGGATGGGCCCTCACCAGAGACAACACCACCGGGACCCTGTCCTGGCACACCCCCGACAAAACCGTCTACCAGCGCCACCCAGACGGCACCATCGACCGCCTGCCCCACAAGGTCGGCCCCCACCAGCGCTACGTCCCCGGCACCGTCGTACCGGCCGACCTGAGCCAGCAGATCAGCCCCGACATCCTCAACCGCCTCAACACCGCCCTCAACAACACCAACACCAGCACCGAGTCCGGCCCCAGCGATACCACCCGCCTCGTCACCCGCGGCCCCCAACCCGGCCAGAAACCCGGAGCCTTTGAGACCACCCCCTACCCCAAAGCCACCCACACCCTCGGACTGGTACCCCTCATCGACCAAGCCCCACCCTTCTGAACCATCAGGTGCCACGGACAGACATGACCAGTCGACACCGCTATGCCGAGCTCCACGCCCACTCCGCCTACTCCTTTCTCGACGGGGCCAATGAGCCCGACGACCTGGCCTCGGTCGCCGTCGAGCTCGGTCTGGAGGCCCTCGCCCTGACCGATCACGACGGCGTCCCCGGCATCGTTAAGCACGCCCAGGCGGGTCGTGCTCATGGCCTGCCCACCATCCACGGCACCGAGCTCACCCTGGCCGACGGCTCCCACCTGCCCGTCCTGGCTCGCAACCCCGTCGGCTACCGCCGCCTGGTGTCCGCCATTTCTCAGCACAACCTGAACGCAGGGCGACGTCAAGAACCAGCCCACGACCTGACCACGCTAGCCTCGGCTCTCCGCTCCGACCCCACCGGCCAGACCAAGGGAACGGCGGGGACCTGCCTTGTCCTCACCGGTACCGCCAACGGCCCCCTGCGTCGGGCTCTGGGCGATCCTCATCGCCCCGGCGCCTGGGACCTGAAGGCGGCAGATGCCTGCCTGGGACACCTGACCGAGCTCTTCGCCGCGCCTGATCGAGGCCGTCCCCCCAGTACCGGCCCCACGACCACCGGTCGCCCACAGGTTGACGGGGATGCCGCAATCGGCCTGGCCGTTGAGCTCACCCTCAATGGCGGCCCCACCGACGCCGCCCTCACTGACACCCTGACCCGGCTGGCTCACGACCACCGGCTGCCTCTCGTGGCCACCGGTGCAGTGCGCTGCGCCCGCCCCACCGACGCCCGTCTCGCCGACGTGCTCACCTCAACCCGCCTGGTCACCGACCTGGAAGGCGCCCGTGGCCATCTGCCCGCCATCGGCCGCTGGCTGCGAGGAGCCCAGGACATGGCACTGCTCCACCGACGCAGTCCCGACGCCGTCGATCTGGCCGCCGAGCTCGCCGCAGACCTCGCCTTCGACCTGTCCCTCATCGCTCCGGGCCTTCCCGACGCCGATGTCCCGGAGGGACACACACCTGCCAGCTGGTTGCGCGAGCTCACCCGTCAAGGCGCCACCCGCCGCTACGGCACCCCGCAGGAGAACCCTCGGGCCTGGGATGTGCTCAACCACGAGCTCGAGGTCATCGAGTCCCTGGGATTCCCCGGCTACTTCCTCATCGTGCACGCCATTGTCGAGTTCTGCGCACAGTCGGGAATCCTGTGCCAGGGGAGGGGATCGGCGGCCAACTCCGCAGTCTGCTACGCCCTGGGCATCACAGCCGTCGACGCCGTCAGGCACCGGATGCTCTTCGAGCGCTTCCTGTCCCCAGGGCGAGCCGGCTACCCGGACATCGACCTCGATATTGAGGCCTGCCGCCGCGAGGAGGTCATCCAACACGTCTACTCCCGATACGGCAGAGAACGTGCCGCCCAGGTCGCCAACGTCATCTCCTACCGCCCCCGATCCGCTGTCCGCGACGCCGCCCGAGCCCTCGGTCACCCCGCAGGCGTGCAGGACGCCTGGGCCAAGCAGATGGAGCGGTGGACCTCGGTGCGTCCCGGAGGACTGACCGGACAGAGCGACGAGGTCCCCGAGCCAGTCCTCGACATCGCGGAGAAGCTGCTGCGACTGCCCCGCCACCTGGGAGTCCACCCCGGAGGGATGGTCCTGTGCGGACGCCCTGTCACCGAGGTCTGCCCGGTGCGCTGGGCCGCCATGGACAACCGCTCGGTCCTCCAGTGGGACAAGGACGACTGCGCCGAGGCCGGCCTGGTCAAGTTCGACCTCCTGGGCCTGGGGGCGCTCACCGCCCTGCGACTGGCCTTCACCACACTGGCACAGCGGGGACAGACCGTTCCCGAGACCGTGACGGAAGGGGAGCTGCGCACCTCCCAGTCCGGCCGCCCCTGGGGGCTGCACACCCTGCCCGAGGAGGATCCGGCCGTCTACCGGCTGCTCACGGCCGCGGACACGGTCGGGGTCTTCCAGGTCGAGTCACGCGCCCAGATGGCCACCTTGCCCCGACTCCGCCCCCAGACCTTCTACGACATCGTCGTCGAGGTCGCCCTCATCCGCCCCGGCCCCATCCAGGGCGACGCCGTCAACCCCTACATCCGCCGCCGCCTGAAGCGCGAGGAGGTCACCTACCTGCATGACTCCCTCAAGCCCGCCCTGACCAAGACCCTGGGAGTGCCGCTCTTCCAGGAGCAGCTCATGCAGATCGCCGTCGACGCCGCGGGGTTCAGCCCCGCCGAGGCCGACACCCTGCGTCAGGCCATGGGGGCCAAACGATCCATCGAGCGCATGGAAGCCCTCCACGACAAGCTCATAGCCGGAATGAGGTCCCGGGGCATCGATGCGCCCACCGCGGAGACGATCTACAGCAAGCTGAGGTCGTTCGCCGAGTTCGGCTTCCCCGAGTCCCACGCCTTCTCCTTCGCCTACCTGGTCTACGCCTCGGCCTGGCTCAAGGCGCGCAAACCCGAGGACTTCTATGCCGGGGTCCTGGCCGCCCAGCCCATGGGCTTCTGGTCCCCGCAGTCCCTGGTCGCCGACGCTCGCCGCCACGGTGTGCGCGTCCTGCCCGCAGACGTCAACCGCTCACTGGCGCAGGCCACCGTCGAGCAGCGGGAGGACCACCAGGATGCAGACCGGTCAGACCAGTGGGAGCCGCTGAGACCCCATCCTGCCGCCCCATCCGCCCTGGACGTCCACGACGACCTCGCGGTGCGTCTGGGCCTGGCCCCGATCAAGGGGCTGGGGGAGCGGGCCGCGCAGACCATCGTCACCGAGCGCCGTGCTCACGGCCCCTACCGGGACCTGGCCGATCTTGCGCGACGCGTGAGTCTGAGCCGCTCCCGCCTTGAGTCACTGGCCGTCTCAGGAGCCCTGGACAGTCTGGGGATGGAGCGTCGTCAGGCCCTGTGGGCTGCCGGGGTCCTCTCCGAGGAGCACGGCCGACGTCGTGACGCCTCCCGCCAGGGGCTGGGCGCGTGGTACCAGCCCACGCTTCCGAGAACCGCTGTCGGTGCCCAGGCCCCGACCTTGCCGACCATGACCGACCACGAGCGTCAGGCCGCCGACCTGAGCCTGACCGGAGTGTCCACGCAGGGCTCGCCCCTGAGGCTGCTGCGCCCCTCGCTGACCGCCGACGGCGTGCTCAGCGCAGCCGACCTGGCGGATCAGGAGAATGGGAGCCGGGTAAGGGTCGCCGGCGTCGTCACCCACCGGCAGCGCCCCCACACCGCTTCCGGCATGATCTTCCTCAACCTGGAGGATGAGACCGGTCTGCTCAACGTCGCCTGCCGAGCCGGCATGTGGCGCCGCTACCGCAGCGTCGGCAGACGCGCCGTCGCCCTCATCGTGCGCGGCACCGTGGAGAAGGGCGACGGCGTCGTCGCACTCATGGCGGATCGTCTCCAGGTCCTTCCCGGTGTCCCCGGCACCGGTAGCCGGGACTGGTGCTGACGGTGGCGCCCCTCACTCCTTGCGGGAGGAGTAGGCGGGCAGCTCGCCCGTGACCGGGGCGTCCTTGGTATGCAGCTCGGAGTAGACGGACCAGAGCACACTGATCAGCGGGACCGCGACGATCGCGCCGAGCAGGCCGGCGGAGTAGGTCCCCAGGGCGACACCGATGATCACCACCACAGGGTGCAGAGAGACCTGACGACCCATGATGAGGGGCTGGAGGATGTGCCCCTCGATCTGGCCGATCCCGGCCACTCCCACGCCGACAACGATCATGGTGACGAAACCGCCGGAGGCCAGAGCCACCACCATGGCCACAAGCATCGCCAGAGGAGCGCCAATGATCGGGATGAAGGCGCCGATGAACACGAGCACCGCCAGGGGGGCCGCCAACGGGATCCCCACCAGCTGTAGGAATATCCCGGCCATGATGGCGTCGGTGAGCGCCACCAGCACAGTGCCGCGGGCGTACCCGGCGAAGGTGTACCAGCCGGCGCCCGCTGCCCGGTGGGTCGACTCCCGCATCGTGGCAGGCAGCTCGTTGAGGAACCAGCGCCACATCTTGCCCCCGGAGGCGAGGAAGAAGATCGTGACGAACAGCGCCAGGGCCAGGACGGTGAGCACATCGACGACCGCACTGGCGTTGGAGAGCACCTCGGAGGCCAAGGACGGGGCATTGGACTGCAGATAGTGCTGCCCCTGGCGCAGCCAGAGCTGGAGCTGGTGATAGATCTGCTGCTGCGTCAGGTGCAACGGCCCGTTCTCCAGGAAGTCCATGATCGTGTTGAGACCATCACCGAACTGGGATGCCAAGGAGTTCCACTGGCTGGTGACCGAGGTGACCACGTACGTGACCAGTCCGGCGATTACACCGATGGTGGTGAGCAGTGCCAGGAAGGTCGCCGGGTAGCGGGGCATGATCCTGGCGAAGAGGTTGACCATCGGTTGGAGGATCGAGGTGAACACCAGTGCCATGAACAGACCGATGAAGACCGGGACCACCTGTGAGGTGGCGTAGAAGACAAGACCGATGACAATGATGATGCCGAGTCCCAGCCAGGCACCCATGCCACCCCGCACCAGCCAGAAGGGCAGAGAGTCCATGACTGAGGAACGGGTCGTGACCGTCTCCGGGAAGGATACCGAGGGGGCCACGCGCACATGGGTGGTGGACACCGGGGGAGAGGCAGGCCTGATCTCTGTCGCCTCCTCCAGGGCCGACTCCCAGTGCAGCTGGTAGTCGCGGTCTGCCTGCCTGCGCTTCTCCGCCCAGTCGATCCCCCGGTCCAGCGCCGTACGGGCGCTCTTGAGCCGGCTCAGCAGGCCACTGCTGCTGAGAATCTCTCGGGTGGGCCTCTTCTCCGAGTCGGGTCCTTGAGCCGCCTGGTGGGAGTCGGAGCTCTGGGAGGACGCGGGATTCTCGGCCGACGTATCCTGCGTCGGCTCTTGTGACGGAGAGCTGTTTGTTGCCATAGGGTGAACGATCAGTCCTTCGTTGGATAACGGGCTGACGAAACACGCCCAGCCTACTAGCTGTACTTCCTTGGGA
>NZ_MSGO01000085.1 GCF_001929375.1 Actinomyces oris
TGATTTAGAGATATCCGAAACTGGAGCAATAACACCATTCGAGACGGGCAGCACCGACAGTGAGGCTCGCAGTCGCGATGTTAGCCAACTGATCTGGGGTTATGAGCGAGAGCGTGACCGACTTGTTGAACAAGCAGGTGACACGATCACATTCATCTCATCGGCCTACGATGCGATTGCCGCCCTAGACGACACGGCAAACAGTCCGAGCCCCGAAGTGGTCAACCATGGAGACAAGCCGCCGAACCCGAACTGGACGCCCAGCCAGGTGAACGACTGGTGGACATCACTGAGTCCCGAACTGCAACAGCACATCATTAATAAACATCCTTCTTGGATCGGAAACGTCAATGGAATCCCCTCATCAGTCCGCCACGAGGCTAACATGGCTTGGCTAGCATACATGCAGAAGGAGATGGATCAGCAGATAGCAGATTTCGAACCCAAGAGCAATAAGATCTGGTACTCCCCGCCTGGCGGAGGGGGTGGGTACTACACAGAGACTCCAAATCCAGAATACGAGGCACTTCTGAGGAAACGGGACGAACTTAACAACATATCTGCATCACTTAATAGTAAGGAAAGCAGAGAAGCTGGACGCACCCTCCTGGTTCTTGATAATTCATCAGGGGACCATTTCCGCGCAGCCGTAGGGTCGGGAGACATAGATAACGCAGATCACGTCATGGTCTTCACGCCCGGCATGACAACACAAGCCACCCCTGGACTGTTTGGCAAAGACGGATCTACGGGAAGCCCCGTCAGGAACTCCGAGAATATTCTTGACAAGTCCGAGCTCGCATGGAAGCCAGGAGATAAAGGGCAAGAAACCGCAGCGGCCGTGACCTGGCTGGGGTATGACGCCCCTAACTGGTCAGAGACATTGCGTGGCACCGACTCATCGGTCCTTAGCTCCAAGGAAGCACAGAGCGCCGGTCCCGACTTGGCAAGCTTTTACGATGGCCTACAGGAAACTCACCACGGCGACCCTCACCTTGTTGCAGCAGGCCACTCATACGGCTCAACCGCCACAGGATACGCCTTGCGTGAGTCGAATGCCCCAGACGACGTAGTCGTATGGGGCTCACCTGGAGTCACTTCTGTTGACGCATCTGATCTGGGAATGCTACCGGATCATATGAGTGCAGTCGCGACAGGGGACGACGTCGTGGCAATGTCAGGGCGATATGGAGGAAGTCCAACGTCCCACCCAGATTCCGATTTCACTTCCTTAGACACACATGCAACTGGCGATTTAACGGAATCCACCGGACATTCATCCTACACCGATAAAGGCACTACCTCCCTGGAAGGCATCAGTCAAATATTGCGCAACCAGCAGTCTACTCATATCGACCATAACTCCATCGGAATCCAGTAAGTCAGCAACACAAAACCCTTCTGCTTTCTCATAGATAGGGACACGCAACCACTCCAGAAAATAGATCCACCAGAAGGTCAGTTGACATCTGAAGCACGCCACCCGTTAATGACAAACTAGTTGTCTACAGTTCCGACAAATGCTGGAGCACCCCAACATTTCTTGGAGGCACATCTTGCACAACAAAGCAACTGAAGAGCTGGATTCAAACGACTCGACTTCAATCCCTCAGAGTGAAGGTACATTTTCGCTTGCCTCTAGCAATATTTTCATTGAGGACGACCAGAGTAAATCATCTCGAAGTAATGCGATTTCCATCATCCCCGACGATAAACGATTTCGCGACCTCCTTAAAAAGGGGTATGTGATGCTGGCTGTGGTGCTGGTGGTGGTCGGTGGGTTCCTCTACTGGGTTGCAGCCAGCCTGGACCCAGATATCGGTATCAGCGGCCTGCAAGCCAGGACCGTGGCCCGCTCAGCAGCCCATCACCTCTCATCAAGCCCCGAGGTGATATCCGCCAAGGTCTCCTACGCTTACGCCGCCTCCGGCTACGGCCCCATCGCACAGGTCAAGGCCCGCCTCAAGGATGAAACCAGCGTGGACCAGGCCGCCGAGCTCCTGGCCTCCATCCACCGCAAGGCAGACAGCAGCCAGGTACCACTCAGCGTCACCCTGTCCTGGCGTCTCAACGGCACAGACATCTCAGTCAACTTCAGCTGCGACGACAGCCCCGACAGCATCCGCGCCACCACCCAACGAGAGCTGACCCTCGTGGGCAAGGCCAAGTCCGTCACCCGAGGCGAACCTGACGACTCCATCCACGCCGACTATGGAACAGTCGACGCCGTTCCCGCGTCTATCACAGAGCCAACCGGCCTCGACTTCTACAGAACATTCACCCTCCACAACTGGAACGTCACCTACTACCCCGCCCAAAACGACTCCTACTCCAACCCACCTATCACCGACCTCATCACCGCCACCAGGCAGGCCAGCCCCACCGGCACCATCGAGCTCAGCAACGGGACCCTGTCCATCACTGGCCTAGTCACCGACGAGCGCAAAGGTCTCACCCCTGAGGCAGCAGCACCCGTCATCCACGCCGTCGCCGACTGCCAAGCCGCGAAACTGACCACACTCCAACTCAACGGCAAGCTGCAGAAAGGCCTCTCAACCGACAACGACTACTGGCTGACCTTCACCTGCAACAACGGCACCTGGACACCCAACGACGACGGCAGCACCGGCCAAGACGAAGCCGCCATCCTCAACAAAGCCGCCGAACTCTAGACACCCCACCAACCCCACCTTCACCTCTGCGCCGTCAGACCAAACGCCCCCGCCACCAAGGCGGATCAGGAAGAATACGTCGGACAAGCAGAAGGGAGGTGCATAGTGGATGAGTCGATCGACTCCGACCAGGCCGGCAGTCACGCCCATGCTGTTCCTGAACCCGACAGGGCGTCTCCTCAGCGATCGCCGAATCGTCTTTTCAGAGGATGCCTGGTGCTGATTGTCTTGGTGATCGTGAGCATGGCGGGTATCTGGATGCTGTTCGTTCGCATCGACGCCAGCCTGCACCCCCAAGCCGGGCCAGCGGATCGTGCGTATGCCCGCCAAGTCGCCCAGGAAGCCGCCGACCACCTCGGTCACAGCCCACTTGTCACCTCAGCACCCTCCGCCTCATCCGAGGCAGCCACGCCGTCGGACATCTCCGCTCACGTAAGCATCAGCCTCAAGGCCGGCACCAGCGTTCAGGAAGCCGCCGACCTCCTGGCCTCGACCCACGAGGCCGCTCTTCACACCAAGGACGGCACCCGAAAGATCACGCTGACCGTGTCCATGTCATGGACCCTGGCCGGCACCAGCATCGCAGCAGACTTCGATACCAGCCGCTCCACCATCGACATCATCTCCACCACCACACGCGATCTGACCCCAGTCGGGGAAGCCAAGACCATCAGGCAAGGCGGGTCCTCCCTCCTAGGGATCGATTACGGCGAAGTCGGTTCTCCCCCGGCCTCACTGACCAGCCCCTCCGGTTCACGCACATGGAAATCCTTCACCATGAACGGCTGGCATGTCACCTCCACCAGCAACGAGACAGGACAGTTCGCCGCCCCACCCATGGAGCAGATCATCGCTGCGGCCACTCAGACCAGCGCTACCGGCTCCATCACGTTCGAGGCCGACCCGGGCTCCATGTCCGTCACCGGCCTGGCCACCGACGACGGCGGCTTGGCTCCCGAGGCGGCAGCACCCGTGGTGCACGCCTTGTCCGACTGTCACGCCGCAGGACTGACCCAGCTCAACCTCAACACCACAACCGGCCGCCACGGCCCCTGGCGAACTCTCGTATGCCAGGGCAGAACCTGGACACCCAAGGACGACGGCGTAAAAGGCCAGCAAGAAGCCGCCATCCTCAACAAAGCCGCCGAACTGTAGACCGCCCGTCACCCGCATGCCCTGCGCCCACCTGACCGAACCGACTCGATCCGCAGGAATAGCTGATTTGAGAGAATACGTCCATTCAGCCAGTAAGGGAGTAGCCGATGCCCGACGAGCAGACCACACCTGAACAAGGAGGAGCCCAATCGGAAGAAGCCCCGACTGCCGACTCGAGCAACGAAGCCTCTGCCAGCCGGAGGAAACCGTCGTCGGGCAGGTCGTTAGGGTGGTGGGCTGTCTGTTTCGTGCTGGTCGTACTTGTGTTGATCATCGGTGGTTACGGTTGCTTACTCTACGTCAACCTGAACCCCGACATTGGCCCGGATGGCTTCCAAGTCCGGCGCGTTGCCAGCACAGCCTCCAAGCACCTCTCAAGCGATCCCTCGGTCACCTCAGCAGAGGCAACAGGAGCAGAAGCCAACATCAACGGAAGTTCCGTGACAGTCGACGCCCACCTCAAGGACGGCACCAGCGTGGAGGCGGCCGCCAACCTACTGGCCTCAACCCGGCAGAAAACACTCCAGGAGGAGCCCGACTACTCAGGCGATTTCATCATCTCGGTGTCCTGGACCGTCAAGGGCAGCACCATCGACGTCGATGTCTCCTGTCAACGAGACCCTGAGGCAATCCGGACCGACGTCAAGCGCGCACTCACCCCCGTCGGAGAAGCGAAGGTCTTCACCGGCAGCATCGACGCCTACACGGAGCTGACGATCGACTACGGAGAAGTCACCGCACTCCCCACCAGTCTGACGCAACCCAGCGTCCCGGACTCCTCCAAGACCTTCACCATGAACGGCTGGAAGGTCACCTCCACCCCCAAAACCGACGGACAGTTCAGCAACCCACCCTTTGACCAGATCATCACCGCCGCCGGGCAGGCCAGCCCCACCGGCACCATCGACCTCGACGGCACCACCCTGTCCGTCACCGGCCTGGCCACCGACGAGAACAAAGGCCTCACCCCCGACGCAGCAGCACCCATCGTCCACACCGTCAACAACTGCCAAGCCGCCGGACTCACCACACTCAAGCTCAACGACGGAGCCAAGAAGGAACCCTCCAGCGACGACCACTGGATAACCTTCGTGTGCAAGAACGGAACCTGGGCGTCGCAGTTCGACTCCCCCAGCCCCAGCGACACCGAAATCCTCAACAAAGCCGCCGAACTCTAACCAACCCACCGTTCGTTCTTCGCCTCTGCGCCGTCGGACCGCCCCCCCACCACCACAACGGATCGGGAAGAATACCTCCAATGAGTCAGTAAGGGAGCAGCCGATGCCCGACGAGCAGACCACACCTGAACACAGAGAAGACACCGAGGCAGAAGAAGCCCCAACCACCGACTCGAGCAGCGAAGCCTCTACCAGCTGGCGAGCAAGGCTGTCCGGCAGGTCGACTGGCTGGTGGACCGTCCGGGTCGTGCTGGTGGTGGCGGTGCTGGCGGTTGTCGGGTTGATGTACCTGGTCAGCATCACCCTCAACCCCGACAGCGGACCGGAAGGATACAAAATCCGGCGCATCGCCAGCACAGCCACCAAGCACCTCTCCAACAGCCCTGATGTCATCTCCGCTGAGATCACCGTGGCCTCAGCCGACAACGGCGGTCCCAGCGCTTACCTGGACGTGCGTCTCAAGGACGACACCAGCCCCGATGCTGTGGCCAACCTGCTGGCCTCCACCCGCGATGCCACCTTCGGCAAAGACAACTCCGACACCCACATCAACCTCACCATCACCCTGTCCTGGACACTGCACGGCACCAGCGTCAGCATCCTGGCCAGCGGCTCCCGTCCCCCAGACCGCTCAATCGTCAGACGCGACCTGGCCGCTGCGGGTGAAGCTAAAACCATCGAGAACACCCATATCGACTACGGGCGAGTGACCGCACTCCCCACTACCTTCCTACAACCGAGCGCTCCTCGCTCCTCCAAGACCTTCACCATGAACGGCTGGAAGGTGACCTCCACCAGCAACCAGCACGGGCAGTTCCCCACCACCGTCTCCTTCGAGCAGGTCATCACCGCCGCCAGACAGGCCAGCCCCACCGGCACCATCGACCTCGCCAGCACCACCCTATCCATCACCGGCCTGGCCACCGACGAGCGCAAAGGCCTCACCCCCGAGGCAGCAGCACCCGTCATCCACGCCGTCGCCGACTGCCAAGCCGCAGGACTGACCACACTCCAGCTCAACGACGAGGCAAGAAAGGAGCCCTCCAGCGACGACCTCTGGCTGACCTTCACCTGCAACAACGGCACCTGGACACCCCACCATGGCGGCAACATTGGCAAAGACGAAGCCACCATCCTCAACAAAGCCACCGAACTCTAGACGGCCCACCACCCCACCTTCACCTCTGCGCCGTCGGACCAAACACCCCCACCACCAAGGCGGATCGGGAAGTGGAGTGCGTGGTGTTTCTC
>NZ_MSGO01000086.1 GCF_001929375.1 Actinomyces oris
CCAGCAGCGAAATACTCAGAGGAGTTCAAGGCCCAGGTGGTGCGTGAGGTGATCGAGAAGGACCGCACGATCGCCTCGGTAGCCGCCTCGTACGGTCTTGTGGCCCAGACGGTGGGTAACTGGGTCGCAAGATACAAGAAGGAGCACGCCACCGACCTGGACCGCAAGAAGGCCTCTGAGTCGGCTGAGATCGCGAAACTGAGAGCAGAGGTTCGTGAGCTGCGTGGGGAGAATGAGTTCTTGAAAAAAGCAGCTGCCTTCGTGTGTCCTGAACGGAAGGGAGCTGTGGATGTAGTTCTGTAGCTTCTGGATGGTGTTGCGTAGATGATGAGGGTTGTGGCCCCTCGAAGTCGTTGTGCGGATGATGGCTTCAAACCGCCTTGTGCTGCGTTGGCTGAAGACCGTCGTGGTGAGCGTTCAAGGAAAAGGGCGTCCGTGGGCGGATGTCAGGTGGGGGCCGGGAAGACGAACGCGAGTGAACCGCTGTGGAAGCGTCGAAATGCTTGGATGGCATCAGAACTGGGGTTTGAAGGTGCCCTGGGATGAGTCTGGCGGTGTGTCCGTGTTGCTGGTCAGGCGGTGCCCGGCGTGAAGGCGGCGTGAGCCCGGTCTGCTGCGTCTGCGTGAAACAGGAGAAGGCGCCTTGTGGTCGTGCCTGCTGGGTGCGGGTGGGGCGCCGGCGGACCGACTCGTAGTAGTGATGATGCTTCTGTAATGGGGGCGGAGCGAAGGGGTCGGGTCGTTCGTGATGTGTTCGTGCTGGTCAACCGGGGTCTGTGGGAGGAATTGGGATGAGCGGGTCAGTGTCATTGGTAGGGGTGGCGCCAAGGGCCGTCGAAGACGGCGGGTAAGGCGTTCGATATTCCCAAGGCTCTGGTAGTGGAGGCTTGGGAGAGGGGGTCAGGAGCAACAAGGGCGCGCCCGGGGTCGACGGGGCGGCTGTCGAGGACTTCGAGAGGGATCTACAGGCGAACCTGTACAAGATCTGCAAGCCGGATGTCCTCGGGCAGCTACTTCCCGCCTTTGGTGCGTCAGGTTCGGATCCCCAAGCCTGATGGAGGCATCAGGGTGCTGGGTGTGCCGACAGTCGCTGACCGTCTGGCGCAGACGGTGGTGGCCTTGGTGCTGGAGCGCAGGGCCGAGCCGGTGTTCCACCAGGGCTCGTACGGTTACCGTCCCGGACGCGGCGCGATCGACGCGGTCGCGGCGTGCAGGAGGCGGTGCTGGGAGAGCAGCTGGGTCATCGACATGGATATCCAGGCGTTCTTCGACACCGTGCCGTGGGACCTGGTGTGTCGTGCGGTGGAGACGGTGTGCGACCTGCCGTGGGTGATGCTCTACGTGCGGCGCTGGCTCAAGGCGCCTGCGCAGCAGGGCGATGGGACGCTTACTGAGCGATGGAGGGGTACTCCTCAGGGGTCGGCGGTCTCGCCGGTTGTGGCTAATCTGTTCATGCACTACGCGCTCGATGCATGGCTTGCCCGGAATTTTGCGGGGGTTGTCTTCGAGCGTTACGCCGACGATGTGGTGATCTGCTGCAAGAGCCTGGAACAGGCCCGGGCGGTGCTGGCCGCGGTGGCGGAGCGCATGAGGCAGGTGGGGCTGAGGCTGCACCCGCGCAAGACCCGGATCGTGTACTGCAAGGACGCGAACCGGACTGGCTCATGGGAGCACACCGAGTTCACGTTCCTGGGGTATGAGTTCGGTGAGCGTACCGTCAAAGGGGCGACATGGACTGTTCCGGAGTTTCTCCCCGGCAGTGTCCAAGGCGGCCTTGAAACGGATGAGCGCCACAGTACGCTCCTGGCGTCTGCACCGATGGGTGACAGCGACGGTCAGTGATCTGGCAGCACACGTCAACCCGGTGGTGCGAGGCTGGATGCGCTACTACGGAGCCTTCCATCCGTCAGCGCTCTACCCCCTGCTCAGGAGAATCAACTCCTACCTGGTCCGGTGGCTCAGGGGAAAGTACCGCAGACTGCGGGCCAGCTGGGCCACAACCATGCGGAAGTGGTACACAGGCGTCAAGAAAGCGCCAAGCTACTTCGCACACTGGGCCTGGGTTACCGAGCCTGGCCCCGTGTGGTGACACCAGAACGACAAGAGCCGTATGACGGGAGACTGTCACGTACGGTTCTGTGGGAGCCCGGGGACCACGGTCCCCGGGCCACCCGACTTCGCCAAGGAACGACCGTGACCGAGCGCTATGAGCTCATCAACCGCGAAGAAGGCCATTATCCCATCTCCTCAATGTGCCGGTGGTCGGGAGTGTCGAAATCAGGGTACTACTCCTGGCGCGACCGACCACAGTCACAGACGGCCATCAGGAGGGAGGAACTGGCCATGATGATTAAGGACGTGTTTGAGCACTCCGATGCCACCTACGGGTACCGGCGTATCCAGGTGGTCCTGGAGCGGCGTGGGGTCCGGACCGGCGGTTCCACGATCCGGTCCATCATGAGGGACCTGGGGCTGCAAGCCGCACAGCCACGGGCAAAAGTCCGAACCACCATACCGGCCGAGGACCTGGACGAGCGGCCCGGACCTGCTCAGGCGAGACTTCACCGCTGACGAACCTGGACGTAAGTGGTGCGGGGACATTCCCCCGCAAGCGGGAGGTGCCCCCTCCTATATCAGGACGTGGGCCGGGTTTATCTATCTAGCGACCGTTCTGGACTGCTGTACTAAGAAGGTCGTGGGTTATGCGATGGCCGACCACATGCACACCTCCCTGGTGTGCCAGGCCATTGACATGGCGGTCAGGAGATGCCCGA
>NZ_MSGO01000087.1 GCF_001929375.1 Actinomyces oris
AGAAACACCACGCACTCCAGAGTAGACTGATTCGCCTCCAACACCCTCCGTCTGTTGTAGGGCAACCTGTCTTGCAGAGCTTACTTAACTATTGAGAACTGATGGAATAGCGTCGTTAAGGTACCACATCCAGAAAGCCCGACGAGCCTCAACGTCAACCTCATCGGCAGGTCTCCAATTCATGCCTCCCGCGACCGCACACGCACACGCATAACTACAGTCCAAGGAATCTGGCAGAAGCTCGTCGTCATCCTCTATAGTTTCATCAATGTCGGCGTACGGGTCTCGATAGCAAGTTGATGCGATGAGTTGTCTAGCCGCATCGGCGACCATGATGGCGCGATGGTTTGCAGGATTTGTGGCGGCTCTGTCTAAATTTTGGAAGAAGCGGTGTGCTTCTATTTCCGCTCGATCGGCACTAACTTGTCGTTCCACGACCTGGTGAGCCAATGTTAGCATATCCTCTAATGAGGGATTATTGGGGAATGATGCGGTCCATAGATGCTGGACGTGGCGCACACACTTCTCCTGTAAAGAAATGCGAAGTCGGTAAGAGCGTTCTGCATCTTGAGTATCGATCATTGCAGCATAGATCCTCATGCGTCGTCCTATAGATAGAATTCCTTTACTGTTGGCACCTACTTCTGTTGCGGCAATTTTTATCTCGGCTGCAAGTGTTTTTGCGTCGATCATTGTTTCTCCAAGTGTCAGCTTGGTTTTGTTCTAGTTAAAAGTATGTGGAAGGAACTGTCTCATTTGGGTTAAAAATTCGTCCGTCTGGAGCAGCGATAGTTCCATCTGACCTAAATCTCCACACGCCATTCGGGTCTGTGACGTAACAATCTCTTCCTTGGTATTGAGCAAGGCTGCGAAACCATCCGTTACAGTCTTCGCAAATTGGTTTAGATACCCCCAGGTGGGGCCATTTGGCAGTAAGTGCTTTTTGTCTTTCTGTGTGTGATGCGTGATAAAGTCCGGGGGTGCCCTGATCGTAGGGGTGTGGAGTGCGAGGGTATCCCATTTCATCTGTGACTCTCAATACTTCACTGACATTCGGCTTTTGGAAGCCTGATGGTCTCCGTTCCTCACTCCATCCACTTAGTGCATGTTCAGATTCAGCGGGATGCTCTGACGATACGGTTTTCGTCCTATATCGTCGCTGCTGATGCACTTTTCTCGCGGCTTCTGTGGCTTTGGTGTGTGCTGCTTGTGATTCTGCGACGCGTTGGGCTTCGGTTCTGGCTGCTGCTTGTTCGGTGGCTTTAGCTGCTTTCTTGCCTCCTTGTCTCAGGGCGCTGCGGCTGGCGGCCATGTCCCTGGCGGTAGTGCGGGCGATGGTGTGTGCGCCGGCTCCGAAAACTGAACCTGGGATGAAGGTCAGAGCGAAGTCGAACAGGTCCCAGGCTAACTGGCCTGCGGTGACGTTGCTGAGGTATGAGGAGGTCGCCGCAGCAGGGTCGCGGATGAAGGAGGCCAGGCCGTGGCCGTGGGCCGCGGCCCGCGATCACTCGTTGGATCCGGCGGCGGCACTGGTCGAGCTTGCCGGCAGCCAGGGACACGACATGAGAGGGCTCCATCACCGCCCGGGCCTGTGGGAGCTCCTCGCCTGCAGCGCTCTTGAACCCGGTGAACCCGCCCCGTGGCTACCACCTCAACCCGCCCACGCCAGGACTCACCCCGAGCGGCGAGCCAGGTCTTGAAGACCTTCTTGGACCGGCCCGGAACCACGTGAATCGCCCCGGGTTTGATGGAGGCAGTGATGACACGGAAGGATCACTGTCATGGGACAGAAGAAGTACCCCGATGAGCTGCGGTAGCGGGCCGCGAGGACGGGCGTTGGACGCGTTGGCTGACCCGGCGCGGGCCAAGGGCGCGATCCGCAGGATCGCCGACGAGCTGGGTGTCCACCCCGA
>NZ_MSGO01000088.1 GCF_001929375.1 Actinomyces oris
CGGGACGGCTGCGCGGCCGTCCTGGACGCCCTCATCGAACGAGTAAGGCACCCGTGATGCGACAGTCCCCCCTCCCTGTCTCCCAGCCCGGCTCCATCCCTGAGGAGCACGCCGCCCGCGCCGCCGGCCCGTCCGGTGGGGCGAGCGTCCCCGGCCGAGGGCACGCGAGCCGTCGGCTGTGCCAGGGCGGACGCCTCCTGGCCGCGGCCAGCACCCTGACCCTGGCGGCCGCCGCCACCGCCGCCTGCTCCGCCGGTGGGGCCGGGTCGGCGTCGGCCACCGGCTGCGCCGCCTACCAGGCCTACCAGGGTCACAAGGGCGCCACCGTCACCATCTCCAGCAGCCTGACCGGCACCGAGGCCGAGCGCTTCGAGGCCTCCGTGGCCGAGTTCGAGAGCTGCACGGGCATCAACGTCGAGCACACCGGCACCACCGAGCTGCGCTCCCAGCTGCTCAACGGCTCGGGCGCGAACCTGTCCACCAGCTCGGGGGCCTCGCCGTCGAGCCAGGACAACCCCGAGAACCTGCCCGACCTGGCCATCGTGCCTCAGCCCGCCATGGTGGCCGAGCTCGTCGACACCGGCGTCGTCCACCCGCTGCCCAACAAGGTCAACAGCAACGTGGAGGCCGGCTGGGACCGGCACTGGATCCAGGTCGGCATCCACGCCTCCGTGCCCTACGGCGCCCCGCTCATGGTCTCGCTGAAGTCCCTCGTGTGGTACTCGCCGGACGCCTTCAAGAAGGCCGGCTACGAGGTGCCCGGCACGTGGGCCGACCTGGAGGCCCTCACCAGCAAGGTCCGCTCCGACCACCCCGACGGCTCCGTGACGCCCTGGTGCGTGGGCGCCGCCGACGGGGAGTCGACCGGCTGGGTGCTCACCGACTGGCTCGAGGACGCCCTGCTGGCCACCCAGGGGTCCGGCGCCTACGAGACCTGGGCCTCGCACCGGTCGCCCGTCGACTCCCCGAGCGCCGTGGAGGCCCTCGGCGCCGTCAACTCCCTGGTCCTGGACAACGGGCGCGTCGCCGGTGGGCGCGGCTCGGTCATCTCCCGCACCCCCGTGCAGGCCGGGGCCGACCTGGTCAAGGGCAGCTGCCTCATGCTGCACGCCTCCTCCTCCTTCGAGAGCCGCTTCCCCGAGGGCACCGTCATCACCGACGCCGACGGCGCCAACCCGGTGACGGTCCAGGCCCCCCGCCCGACCGCGAGCGCCACCGCCGCCGACGGGACGGCCGGGGCGACGGCGTCGGCGAAGGACGCGGCGAGTACGGCGAGTGCGACGGGTACGGCCGGAACGGCGGGAACGAAGGTCTCGGCCTTCGTCACACCTGCGGCGGACCGCGGATCGGACTCGGTGCTGGTGGGCACCGACTACCTCGTGGCCTTCACCCGCTCGGACGCGGTCAGCGCGGTCATGGAGTACCTGACCTCCCAGGAGTGGGCCCGCACGCGGATGGCGCTGGGCGGGGTGGCGACCGCCAACCAGAGCGTCGACCCGGACCTGGCGCCCAGCGACGTCGGCCGGCGTGCCACCAGGCTGCTCCAGTCGCGCCAGACGACCGTGGAGATGGATGCCTCGGACTCGATGCCGGTGGGTGTGGGCAGCAGCGCCCTGTGGGTCGGGCTGAGCCGGTGGGCGACTGGGACGGTGACTCCTGAGGAGGCGCTCAAGCAGGCCGAGTCGGCCTGGCCCAAGCAGAAGTAGCCGGCCCCGGGCGGGGTGGGCGGCCTTGGGCCGGGCGCGTCGTACGGGAGTGAGTCGTTCACGAGCGGTTTGGAGCATTGATCCGCGTCAGGCGGGTCGATAGCCTTGGATCCCCAGCGATTCAAGGAGGACTCATGGGACTGGGATGGTTCGGCGCCCCCGAGCACAAGCGTTGGCTGGCTTACGAGACGCATGCGCTGCTGCACTACGCGCGCGCCGCGCAGGTGCCCACTGGATTCGGGTGGATCGGTCAGGACGGTGAGGTGGACCCCGCCCATCCCGTCGAGCTGTGGATCACCGGCCGCATGACCTTCGCCTTCTCCCTGGGGGCGCTCATGGGGATCCCCGGCTGCCGCCGCTACGCCGACCACGGCGTGCGCGCCCTGGGCGGCCCCCTGCGCGACCCGGTCAACGGCGGCTGGTACTCGGCGATCGGCGCTGAGCCCGACGCCGAGGGGCGGGGCGTCCCGGTCGACCGCGACGCCCGCAAGGAGTGCTACCAGCACGCCTTCGTGCTCCTGGCCGCCGCCACCGCGACGGCCGCCGACCGGCCCGGCGCCCATGAGCTGCTGCGCGACGCCATGGAGGTCCAGGACCGCTACTGGTGGGACGAGGACCAGCAGATGCCGGTGGAGTCCTACGCCGCCGACTTCACCGACCCCGAGGACTACCGCGGCATCAACGCCGCCATGCACATAGTGGAGGCCTACCTGGCCACCGCGGACGTCACCGGCGAGGTGCGCTGGCTGGAGCGGGCCCTGAAGATCGTCGACTTCGCCGTCAACGTCCAGGCCCGCGAGCACGGCTGGCGCCTGCCCGAGCACTACTCCACCTCCTGGGAGCCGCGCCTGGACTACAACCGCGACGAGCCGGCCCACCCCTTCCGGCCCTACGGCGTCACGCCGGGCCACGGGCTGGAGTGGGCGCGCCTGACCGTGCAGCTGCGCGGGGCGCTCATCAACCGCTCCATGAGCGCGCCGGACTGGATGCTGGATGCCGCCGAGCACATCTTCGAGCAGGCCCGCACCGACGGCTGGCGCATCGACGGCGCCCCGGGCTTCGTCTACACCACGGACTTCGACGGCAAGCCCGTGGTGCACGAGCGCATGCACTGGGTGGTCTGCGAGGGCATCTCGGCCTCGGCCGCCATCCGCCAGGCGCTGCTCGATGACGGTCGCGGGGAGATCGACGTCGAGCACTATGAGCACTGCTACCGGGCCTGGATCGACTACGCCGAGGAGTTCCTCATCGAGGCGCCCGGCGTGTGGACCCATGAGCTCGACCGTGACAACCGGCCCTCGACCCGCACCTGGGCCGGGCACCCGGACATCTACCACGCCCTGCAGGCCACCCTCATGGCGCGCCTGCCGGTGTGGCCGGCGATCGGGCAGGCCCTGGCCGAGGGGAGGCTCGACGAGCCGAACTCTCTGCTGCCGGCGCGCGCCAGCAAGACGCACCGGCGCGGGTTCTTCGGCAGGTCCTAGGGGCTGGCGCGGAAGCGGGCCGGGGCCGGGCAGCGGGGCGGCCGGAAGGCAGCCGGGGCCTCGCGGTCGTAGGTTAGTCCTCGCGGTCGTAGCCTTAACCCACGACCTCGAGGCATAAGGCACGACCGCGCCGTCGGCGACCGGTGGGCTCGGACCGGTGGGCTCGCGGTGACCGCGGGCCCACCGGGATGGTAGGGTCTGTGCCTGTCGCGCCCGGTGGGTGCGGCCTGGAGAGGTGACAGAGCGGCCGAATGTGGCGGTCTTGAAAACCGCTGTGCGCCTGGCGCACCGGGGGTTCGAATCCCTCCCTCTCCGCCATTGTGGGCTTACTCGAACCCTCGGTAGCTGAAGTGCTGCCGGGGGTTTGTTCGTGCTCAGGCGCGGTCACCACTGGGGTCCCGGCCTCACCCTGACGCAATGCACGAGGAGCGGGAGCTGCTGGGGGAGGGCTGGGTGTACTCCGCGGGGTGCGGGGGTTCGTGCAGTACGCACAACCCCCCGGCCAGTACCGCCCGAGGCTCGTGGAGTAGCCGGCCGGGACGTGGCCGATTGCGCCCGTGGAGGAGGCGCGGGGTCTGCGGCGTCGTCGGCCCCCTGGCTTCATGGGACTGTGCTGGTCCTGGTCGGCTTTGACGGTCGCGGAGTGAGGCCGCCTGACTGGATCGGGGACTGCGTTTGGCGCCCGGAACTTACTTGTCCTCCAGATGACTGAGGTCGTGCCCCAGTCATCTGGAGGAAAGCGCCGTCCTCGTCGGGGAAGTACGTCCCCGATCAGGCCCAGAACGACGTCGGTGCGGCGGCAGCCCACGCACATGCCTCGATGGTGAGGGGAGGGGGCAGACAGATCCCCACCTGACGTCGCAGGGCGGTCCCAGGGCGAGGGGCCCACGTGGGGGAGCCGGTGGCGCGAGCCGCGGCGTCGAGGCAGCAAGCCCAGTACGTGCCCAGACGGCAGCGAGGAGCGGCCAGAGGACTGCGCGGCACTGTCAGTTTGCCCTGTCGCATGCCCAGTCGGAGGCCGTCGCCCCGGTCTCACAGGCGCTTGAGGGCCTCGCGTCGGCTGAGTGGGGACAGGCCCGGATGCGCCTG
>NZ_MSGO01000089.1 GCF_001929375.1 Actinomyces oris
TGGCGGTGTGCTGGTAGTGGTGGGTGACTGTCTGGTTGGGGTAGGGGGCTCCGGGGTCGGTGGTGGTTGTGGTGGTGCCGTCTCCCCAGCTCCAGGTGTAGGACACGGGGGTGAACTCAACCTCGATCGCAGTGCCCAGGATGGTGGTGGTCTGGTAGCGCACGGCGGGGTTGGTGTAGACGATGAAGGCCATGGAGATCACGACCTTCGGGCCCGGGGGCTGACGCGTGATACCCGACCCCTGAGCGATCAACGTCGCAGCCTGACGAGTGGTGATCGTGACCGTACGAGGCCCACCGCCGGTGCTGGTGGGTTGGTCGGGTTGGGTGGGGCGGTGGAGGTTGGCCAGGTTGCACTTGTACTTATCCAGCCCGTACGCGTCCTTCTCAGGCGAGCACTCCCGGTGAGACTGCTCCTCCCACATCGACGGATCCGAGGCCGTCACAGCCGGATGCTCCTGAGACGGAGGACCACTAGAATCCGAAGATCCTCCTTCTGTGACTTGCTCAGTTGCTTCGCCGTAGAATTCACTTCCATTGGGGATGTTTCTGGAGTCGACTTCTGTTTGTGGTGGAGGCTGGTTGTCGTGGTCCGCTATAGAGGTGGGTGAGACCACAATTAAAATCGATGCAACGGTGTTTATGATAACTTGTGACCTTGTGTTCACTTGTGTTCCACCTCGACAGTGCCTATCATCCAGCGTTTATTGCTGTATCGAACCGCGACATTCAGTACTTTCCCCTCGGAGGGGTCGGATGTGGTTGGATTTTGTCCGTCTCCGTAGTAGGAGGCCATTGCTCCGTAGTTGACGATGACCTTGACCCTGTTGTATTCGTAGCCTTCTAGTTTCTCGTAGTAAGTCATGCCGACAATTTCCTGATCCCATTTGTCGGCCCATCCTCCTTTGCTGTGAATGTCGTTGGCGTCGTCGATGGTGGACTTGCAGAATTTGCAGCGGTCGTCGCTCATGGCGGCGAACTCGGTGGTGTTGCCGGTCATGAAGGCGTAGCGGTAGAGGTCGAGGAAGTAGCCGACGCTGGCTGCTGCGCCTTCGGCGCTCTCCTCGTTCATCTGGGAGGGCTTGGCTGGTGCGGGTTCGGCCAGGGCCGCGTCGCGCTTGGCGCGCAGCTCGGGAGTCAGGGCCGCTTCGCGGGAGGCGGTCGCCGAGGCGTTAGCGTCAGCGATGCCCTTCTCGGCCCGGGCAATAGCCGCCGACGCGCTGGCACTGGCGCTCACGCTGGCCTCAGCCTT
>NZ_MSGO01000090.1:0-217 GCF_001929375.1 Actinomyces oris
TCACGGCACAGAAGGCTGGCATCCGGGCCGCCATGGATGGACTCGCGGCCCGTCTCGGACGTGCCAGAGCCGCCATGGGGGAGCCAGAGCCGGGCATCACCAACCTTGACTTTAGGCAGGAGGCACTGGGTGTGCGTTCCTAACTCAGGAATCGGGTGTCGTGTGTCCGGTAAACTCAGCCAGCCACGTGGAGAACAGGACGGTTGGGTAACGCCTT
>NZ_MSGO01000090.1:231-359 GCF_001929375.1 Actinomyces oris
GGACGGTTGGGTAACGCCTTCCGGTATGGCGGGGAACGACGGCCTTCTCGACCTGCGGGTTGGACGTCGCCGCCGTTGAGAGCCGATCTGCGAGATCGGTGGAGAGAGCCGTGGCAGGCACTTCTCGG
>NZ_MSGO01000090.1:438-968 GCF_001929375.1 Actinomyces oris
GGAGCATCTTGACAACTTCTCGTGTGGTGTCGAAGTTTGGGCTGTTCTCGAGCGTCTGTACGAGGCTCTCGAGCAGTCTGTGTCTCAGGAGCTCTTCAGTTCCTGCCCACGAGATGATCTTCTCGGCGACAGTTGAGGGGGCATCATTCTCGAACGCTAGTCCTTGGACCCTTCCAGCAAGGCCATATGGAACGGTCTGCTCGCGAAATGACAGGATGGGACGGTGTCGGCCGAGTGCCCAACCGACCTCTTGATCGCACCACTCGCTCTCACGAAATCCCGTTTCGACAAAGGCGACCAGGCCGTCGCACTGGTCGAGACCGTTAGCGAGAAATGCCAGCCAATCGCGACTGGGGCGAATGTCCTGGTGTGCGATAAGGACCTCGATGCTGAGATCCTCGAGGACTGCGCTGACTGACTCGACGAACTCGTGTGACCGGCTGAGATGGGAGAAGAACAGACGGAGTCCTTGCCCGCGGAAAGGGAGTTCTTCGTCGAGCAGGAGTGTCCTGGGGCGCCTGAGAAAATTT
>NZ_MSGO01000090.1:1001-1173 GCF_001929375.1 Actinomyces oris
TGGGGCGCCTGAGAAAATTTGCCAGGCTGAGCAGAGTCCGCGTATCGGCGGCGCGAAGCACCGGTATGAGACGCTCGTGCGGGATGTAATCGACAGCCGGTGTCACCGTGTCCAGCCCGTACTCCGCGAGGACGGTCTGAACGACCGTCCCATCGAGCTCCTCGAGCCGACA
>NZ_MSGO01000091.1 GCF_001929375.1 Actinomyces oris
CCGAACCCATCTCCTGTCCGCCACGATCCTGAAGGAACACCCCCCCTGGCCCCCGGAAAGGCCCGACCACCGCGGCCCGACACGCGGCAGACCGTCACACCCGACCGGCATAATCAGCCCCACGACACCGGCAACGACGCCACCCAACCCCACTCAACCAGACGATGAAAGATCGAGGCTAGGCGGAGTGAATGCCTCGTGATACGAAACGTGGGTTCCCCGGTGCGTTCGGTGTGCATTGGATGAAGCATGGGAGTTAGTGGCGTGCTTAGTTGGGTTCGCGTCAGTGGGCTACGGAGGACTGTGGAGATGCTCTTGTATTAGGGCAGATGCTGAAGGGATGAGACTGGCGGATTTAAGTACGATGAGAATCGTTATCGATTATGATAGTAAGATATTATAGTCGACTATCACCCCTTCTTCAAGCAGCAAAAATACTACTAAAATTCGACGCGGGTCTGCATTAGATTGATAGCGTCAACGTCGAGGTTGACACTACCAATGAGTCGCGCAGCTTGATTTAAAGTTGTGGGCTTGGATTGAGACATCATGGAGGTCACGATGTTCACTTACACTGCTGATGTAAGCCCCCACGGAAATGTAAATGTCCGTCGCGTGTGTGGAAACTGTGGCGGCACGTTCTATATTGTGTCGGGTGCTCAAAATTACCGCTGCCCCCATTGTGACAGCAAGCAGGGCTAATGAATAGGGGTGATGTGCGGCGAGGGAGGTGTTGTTGTGGCTACCTGGAGCGATCTCGTGCGATTCATAGATCGCACTTACAAGTATGAAATGTTGAGTGAGAGCATACTGAAGTTGGTGTTCAATGTATCTGACCTGAGGAGTCAGATTGTTCTTGTTGAGCATGCCTTCAATGATTCTCGGACTGAATGGTGCAGGATGAGTTCCCCGATCGGTAAACTTGATGCACCCGAGGTGATCTATGCTGCACAACGATTGGGTGACACTCTTTTGGGGGGTGTCACCATGATTGATGATATGGCATATGTGACTACGTCAATACCTCTTCAAAACATTGATGCAAATGAGATAACAGATTCGATCGAGGGAATTGTTAGTATTGCGGATAGGCTCGAGGCTGACATTCTTGGGACTGATGAATACTGAGAAGTGCGCCTATTTCTGCAGTTGTAACGCCTTGCCCAGGCTGTTGTCGTCCTAGATAGGCTAGCTGTTGAGGGTCATGAGGTTGTAGTCATGGGGTGTTGGGGGCAGCGAGACCTGGGCTGTCAGGATGGGTGGTGCTGAATCATCCTTCCGACAGGAGAAAGCCTCGCTGCCATGACCCACTGTAACGCTCCTTTGACGCCTCAGGGCCGTTACCGGCTCGCGATGCGTGTCTAGGCTGGTCGCCCCATCGCTCATGTAGCGGCTGAAGCCGGTATCGCTCGTGCCACGGGTGTCGAAGTGGGTCGATCCATACCGCCAAGGAGGAATCTCGGAGCTTGAGAACCGCTGCAGCGCCGGGACGGTGGACCTCATCGAGCACTGGCGCCGTACCCACGAGTGATCTGCCTGCCGCATCTGCCACGAGCTGGTTGTGCGCCGGGCGGTGATGTCGGTACGCACCGTGACCCGATGGCTGGACTGAGCCGGTCGCCGTCGGCCATCTGTCCATGTCCGCCGTCGAAGCCAAGAGGGCGTGACTCCTCTTGGTCTTGATGTCGTGCTGCATGAGCGAGCATCTGTTGATATCTGCTCCGTCATCGTAAATTGCAGGGCGTATAACCGCTGTACACATGAGTTGTTTAGCGGATATACTGCTGTAGTGAAGGTGCGAGAGCTCAACCGACGGATTGAGGCGCTGGGAGGCGTCATGACTCGTCAACGTGGTTCGCATCGACGGTACGAGGTGGTGTCGGCCAAGGGGGTTCGGGCCTTCACCGTTGTTCCTCAACATGCTGGAGAGGTGCCGGTGGGAACGCTGGCTGCGATCGATCGCGACCTTGCGCCGGTCCTCGGGAAAGGGTGGACAAGACGATGACGACGTATGACGTGACGGTGAGTCGCGAGGCGGACAACTGGCTGGCGCAGTGCGTTCAGGAACCCGTAGCGCATACCTGGGCCCCTACTCTTGCAGCGGTGCGTGCTGAGATTGTCGATGCCATCATCCTTGCGGCGGACCTGCCAGAGGGGGCCGTCATCGACGTCCGTCTTCTTCCGGATGATGGTCTGCCGGAGTACATCGTGCGGGCCCTCAAGGTCGGTAACGACCGGATGGCGCTCCGCTCCGCCGAGGCGGCCTTGCGAAGCGCGACCGAGGAGTCAGTGCACGCCATGCTGGCGCAAGGACACAGCGTGCGCGATGTTGCCGGCGCCGTGGCGCTCACTCCGGGGCGGATCGCGCAGCTGTCCGCCTAACGGCTGGCGCTCATCTCGCAGCCGAGGACTCCTCGGCGCGATGGCGCAGCTCGCGCACGGTGGCGTGCGGATCCTCGCCGGCCGGGAACCCGCGCAGGCGCCAGTACATGGCCAGCAGGGAACCGGTGATCGTGTGCCAGAAGGTCGCCACCGCGCAGGGTGCGGCCACCGCCGCGCTCAGGTACTGCAGGGCGAGCGTCGAACCGAGCCCCGCGTTCTGCAGGCCCACCTCGATACCGATCGTGCGCCGGTCGGCCCGTGAGACCCCGAAGGCTCGCGCCACGGCGTAGCCCAGGGCGTAACCGGTCGCATTCTCCACGGCGATCGCGGCGAACATGAGCGGCCCCGCAGTGGCGATGAGGGGCCGGCTCTTGGAGGCCACGGCCGCCACCACCGCGGCGATCGCCACGACTGAGACCCACGGCATCGCCGGCTGGATCCGCGCCACCTGCCGGTGGAAGAAGACGTTGCAGGCCAGACCCGCCCCCACCGGCAGCAGCACGATCTGCACAATCGACAGCGCCATCGACCCGGCCGGTACCTGCATGTAGGTGCCGGCCAGCCACAGGGTCAGCAGCGGGGTGATGATGGGGGCGAGCATCGTGGAGAAGGCCGTCATCGACACCGAAAGCGCTGTGTTGCCCTTGGCCAGGTAGCTGACCACGTTCGACGTCGTCCCACCGGGCACGCAGCCGATGAGGATGATGCCCACCTTGAGCTCGGGGGACAGGGGCAGCAGGTTCGCCACGCTCCAGCCCACCAGCGGCATAACCGCGTACTGGCTGAGCACGCCCAGAATGACCGGCTTCGGGTGACGGGCGATCATCGTGAAGTCCGGGATGGACAGGGTCATCCCCATCCCCAGCATCGTGATGGCCAGCAAGGGCGTCATGTAACCGGCCAGCGGCACGAAGGTGGAGGGCGAGAAGAAGGCGGCGAGGAAAGCGCCGAACATGATGAGTGGGAAGACCGTCACCGCGATGCGGGCGCTGCGGTCCTGCCTCTTCTCGGAGGCCGCATCTGTGTCAGCGCCAGTGTCAGGAGGGGGTGTCATGGGATGCCTCGGATCATCGGTGGAGCGTCAGCGGGGATACGCGCGGCGACGATAGTCCGAGGAGTGATACATCGCCGTCTCAGTCCACCGTACGGACACGCCTCAGGTCCCGAGACCCGAGGCGCTATTCGAGCTCGTCGTCAGTGTCGACGTCGTCGGAGTCAGGCTCGTCCTCGGGCTCACGCCACACCTCGTCGCAGCGGTGGACGCTCGTGGCGATGAGGCGAGCGTTGGGCAGGTCCACCGTGCGCACCCAGTGGCCGGCGTCGAGGGCGTTCCTGCCGAAGTCCTCGTGCCGGTTGATGAGCCGCACCACGAGCACCTCCTCGGGCACGTCGATGTGGATGAGCAGGTCGATCCGCTCGCGCACCGCGCCCCAGCCGCGTGTCTCGAGCGCAAGGTAGTTGCCCTCGGTGACGACGACGCCGGTCCCGGAGACGACGCCCCCGGCCGACACGGACTCGTGGAGGTCCCGCCGATAGACCGGGACGAAGACCTGGTGGGCGCCGTCGGCTCTCACCCGATCCAGGGTCGCCAGGTATCCCTCGACGTCGAAGGTGTCGGGTGCGCCTTTGCGGTGATGGCGGTCCAGCTGGTCGAGGACGGCGTTGGACAGGTGGAAGCCGTCCATGGGGACGAGGCCGGCGAAGACTCCGGCTGCTTTGAGCCTGGCCCCCAGCTGCTCGGCAAGCGTTGATTTGCCCGAACCGGGAGCCCCCACGAGCCCGACGACGAGGCGTTCGGGTGCGCCGTCCTCCGCCAACCGCTGTGTGAGCTGGTCGACGAGTCTGCTGACAAGGGTGGGGGTCTCGCCCACCCGAACCGTTGGGCTCATGGAACTATTATCTCAGTCAACTAAGTGGCTGAGGCCTGGAAGCGGTATCTGTATCCATTGTGATGCTTTGCCGTTCCTCGTCTTCACGGGATCGGGCTCTCTCGGGAAAAAGACAGCAGTCCCTTCCTGCCGATGTCGACGGCGGAAGTCGACGGGAGTTGAAGCCAGCTGGGGCAAGGCCGGGACCTCTGGTTGGACTTGCCGGCCACCCGCTCCGGGGTCAGCACGGCGCCGGTGGCGTGCTCCCATATCGCCGTCGGGCTGCGACAGCCCGCCAGCACTCCGGTCACGGCCAGGGACAGGACTGGGACGAAACGGCTATTGTGATGGCGGGCACGGTCGTAGTCTGAGGGAGTCCGCTATGCCGCGCGGCACGAAGTGGGTGCCGTACGCGACTCTTCCGACGTCAGGAAACACACCATGGCAGAGTCCTCTCAGTCGTCACCGTCCTCTTCCTCCCTGCCGCCGGCCACCTCCTCACCCGCCTCGACCTCGGAGGAGGCCGGCTCGACCGTCAGCCGCATCAACGCTCGCATCATCGGCATCTGCGTGGCCGCCGCCCTGGGCGGGTTCCTCTTCGGCTTTGACACGGCCGTCATCAATGGCGCCGTCGACGCCCTCTCTGACCAGTTCGCTCTCAGCGACGCACTCAAGGGCTTCTCCGTCTCCTCGGCGCTCATCGGCTGCACGGTCGGCGCCTGGTTCGCCGGGCCGGTCTCCAACCGGATGGGGCGGGTGCCGGTCATGCTCATCGCCGCTGTCATGTTCCTGGTTTCCGCACTCGGCTCGGGGCTGGCCTTCGGCGTCATCGACTTCATCGTGTGGCGCGTGGTGGGCGGCCTAGGAGTGGGGGCGGCCTCCGTCATCGCCCCGGCCTACATCGCCGAGGTCTCTCCGGCGAGCGTGCGCGGCCGTCTGGGCTCCCTCCAGCAGCTGGCCATCGTCGTCGGCATCTTCTCCTCCCTGCTGGCCGACGCCTGGTTCTCCGGTCAGGCCGGCGGGGCCGCCAAGGAGCTGTGGCTGGGCATGGAGGCCTGGCGGTGGATGTTCATCGCCGAGGGGGTGCCGGCCCTCGTCTACGGGCTCTTCGCCTTCCGGCTGCCGGAGTCCCCACGCTTCCTGGTGGCGCGCGGCGACTACGACAAGGCCTCCCAGGTGCTCTACGACTTCACCGGAATCATCAACGTCAACCTCAAGATCGAGGAGATCCGCTCCACCATCGACTCCGAGAAGCGCGAGTCCCTGTCCGACCTGCGCGGCTCAGCGCTGGGGCTCAAGCCGATCGTGTGGGTAGGTATCCTGCTGTCCGTCTTCCAGCAGTTCGTGGGCATCAACGTCATCTTCTACTACTCGACGACGCTGTGGCGCACTGTGGGCTTCCAGGAGTCCGACGCCCTGAACATCACAGTCATCACGTCGGTCACCAACATCGCGGTGACGATCCTGGCGATCCTCCTGGTGGACAAGGTGGGCCGCCGGCCCATGCTGCTGGCCGGCTCGTTCTTCATGACGATCTCGCTGGGGCTCATGGCGCTGGCCTTCTCCTTCGCCAACGTCAGTGGTGATGAGGTGACCCTGGAGGCGCCGTGGTCGCCGATCGCGCTGGTGGCGGCGAACCTGTTCGTCGTGGCTTTCGGGGCGACCTGGGGGCCGCTCGTGTGGGTGCTGCTGGGCGAGATGTTCCCCAACCGGATCCGTGCTGGGGCGCTGGCGGTGGCGGCTGCGGCCCAGTGGGTGGCGAACTTCTTCATCTCCACCACCTTCCCGACCTTCGCCAGCATCAGCCTGACCTTCGCCTACGGCTTCTACGCCGTCTTTGCGCTGCTGTCCCTCATCTTCGTCTTCTTGCGGGTACCCGAGACCAAGGGCAAGGAGCTCGAGGAGATGGAGGACCTGGCGGTCTGAGGCGAGCTGGAACCTACGCAGCCAGGCTCGTGATCGTCACCTTTCGCTTGAGGCTGTGCCCCCAGGCGTATTGGATCCAGCGGGTGGCACCATGGGTGCCGAGCCCCGGCATCGCTGGAACCAGTGTGAGTGCCACTCCGCAGTTGCGCAGAAGAGCCTGGGCTCTCTGAATGGCCTGCACAGGATCCTCGACTGTGAGGGAGCGGAGCGCGGGAAGGGCTGCTTCCAGCTTGTCACGATCGTAGGCGGGGAAGTCTCCTAGGGTGCAGCTTCGTTCCGCAGCCTGGCGGGCCAGAGTCGCCTGGTATTCGGTCTCATGGAGGTCCCAGATGCGGGCAGGGACACCGGTGGTGTTCTCCAGCCTGAGCGCCATGTCGTGGCTGAGTGGGGCCTTGCCTCGGAGCAGCTCGCTGACGTGCTTTCGACTCACATCGAGTCGGCGGGCAAGCTCAGCGGCATTGATGCCCTCCTCTTCCATCCACTCCTCGATGAAGTCCCCGGTAGGCACGACGTAGTCGGGGTGTGCGGTGTACGTGGCCATGCCTGCCTTCCTTTCAGGTGCTTCGGTGGTCTAGTGGTAGTCGACGATCTCGATGACGCAGGCGACGACAGGAGTGCCGCCTTCATCGGTGACGATGAGTCGCCAGTTGGTAGTGATCCGGGCTTGGTTGATTGTCGGGGCTTGGACCTGCGTAAGCCTGTCATACCTCGATGGGTACGGGGGTGACGGGGACGCTGAGCTGTGTCGCGATCGGAGTGTAGAGATCGGCTCCCTGTGTGGAGGTGCTCAGCGAGACCAGGAGTGCGTACCGGACGGGTAAGTCACGGCGGTCACGTCGATTGTTGTTCTTCCACCAGCCACCGACGGGGTAGACGGCGATATGGTCGCATGCTGCAAGCTCGGCGCCGGTGCCCTGCCACTCGTCCTGGTGGAGTGAACCGTAGTGTCGTGCCCGCGTGCCGAGTAGCCAGTGATTCGAGTGGCTATCTGTGGACGAGTAGTCCTCGTCCTCCTCTTCCTGAGCCTGTCGATTCACTCGCGCGAGGAAACGCTTCACGTTGATGTCGGTCGGGGCTTTGAGGTCGAAGCGGAGGCCGTAAGAGGCATACGTGTACTTCCCCTTCCAGCCGCGCCGCGTGGCGGAGGGCTCGATGAAGTAGGACAGCGTGATGCGTAGGCGCACGTCGGCTTCGCCAAGTGACTGAAGGACGTCGCGAGGCCAGGGCAGGGAGTGAAGCCGAAGCTCCCGCATCGCATATGTCTCATCGAAAGGGTGGAACTCGTCCTGAACTACCATGGTGACCGCACGGTGAGATGACG
The DNA here is from genome assembly GCF_001929375.1 of Actinomyces oris. Lineage (GTDB taxonomy): Bacteria > Actinomycetota > Actinomycetes > Actinomycetales > Actinomycetaceae > Actinomyces > Actinomyces oris_B. Next base: position 7,498 of record NZ_MSGO01000091.1, read on the forward strand.
TGAGGACCGTTTCCTCCGTCGGTACTCCCCACCCGTAGCGACGCAAGAGGCGAGCTCGGCCGCTCTTGGTCTCGCATGCATCCAAATGTGTGCGCATCCGCTCAGTCCACCTGGCCTCATGAACCAGAAGAGCCCGTACGGTCTCCGGCCAGTAGGAGGGGTAACGGCTCATGGTGAGTGCTGCTAGCCGTGCGGCCTGCGCAGTAGCGGCGCTCGTCGCATTGGCCGATGTCAGGTCCACATCGTTCCTGATACCGGTGGACCTGAGAGAAAGAAGAGGGTGCTTGGGTTCTGCAAAACTCTGCCTGTCCAAAAGAACGTTGCCTCCCTCCAGGCATATCTCTGGCTTGATGGGCCATGGTTTGTCGCCGAATAGTAAAGAAGTCCGGCTGTGGGGGGAGAGTTCTCCGGCGGGTGCTACTAGAGAGTAACTATGAAAGCTCGGGTCGCTCGGAACCTGATCGAGTTGAGTAAAAGCACCAACCGTTAGTGCATTCCATGACTGTCCGGGATTTCGGATTGGGGACATGTCTGAGTTGTCTAGGTGATTGATCGTGTAGGAGTTCGCGTCCACGTTCGCCGCAGAGACGATAATGAGACGTTTTGCATCGGGGTCTGGTTTCGAGATGAGAGAAAATCCGTCACTGTGAACTTGAATGTCTGTGCCTACGGCGAGGGCGTCTACCGTTGCCGACCAGAGTGTCGGCCGGCCGGGGTTGGTGTCAGACTTTGTGCTGACAGGCATGCAGAAGGTACGTCGACGAGAGGACCCAGCCTCCGGAATGGAAATCGCATGAATGGTGGCGCTGGCATAGTCACGCTGCTGAGCTCCTGCAGGAGTGGGGAAGATTTCTACAGACTCTAGGCGATGCTTTAATCTGATTGTTTTTGTTCCTAGAAGAAGATCATCCAGGTGCTCACCGTAGAGCGCAATTCCTGCCATTGATGTGCCATGGCCGTGACGATCATGACCGGTTGAAGCTGTGAAGATCGAGTGCTGGTCGCTGCTTGCCAAGGATCCCTTGAGGAGGGTGTGCGCTCGGAAGACTCCGGAGTCGAGGTGGCACACAACTGGAGCCCCCACTTCCGCTGGAATAACCCTTGTGGAGAAATCAAGAACATATTCGAATCGCTCACTGTCGGAGAGGTCCTCGATAGTGTCAATGAATGAGGGTGTGCGAATCTCAGTGAAAGGCAGGTCTGTTACAACAAGTGTCTCAAGTTGTTGTCGTGTGGCTCGGATGTGCACGATCAGCGAGTCTCCAATTCGTAACTGTCGATCAGAGATCTCGAGACTAAATGACTTTATAATGCGCTCGAGCAGGCCGGGGCGCTCTCGGCGCTGGTCAAGCCACAGCTCCCACCAGATCGCTCCTCCGTAAGGAGGATTGCCTTCTGATGTCCATAGGTCATTGAGATAAGTTTCCCGAATGTGAGAAATATTGGCAATCAACGCATTGTTTTTAGGTTGATTTTTTTCGTCACTGGTGGTGAGATAGTCCTCAAACAGCTTGAAAAACTGGTGTCGGAAATCGTCGGCAACCCATATATTGGCTCGTTCAGGAGAATCCTCTGTAGCAGGGTGAACCGATAGAAGAAGCCACTTCGGTTTCCTTGATGTCTTACCCTTCCGCGTCAACTGTGTCAGAGAGTCAAGTTTCAGTTCGAAGTCGGCGTTGACGCCCTCAAGGGTTAGGTACGTCCCATTGGCTTGTAGTACCGGATCAAGATCCTGGGAGTCTCGGGCTTCCTGTTCTTTCGTAAATACGGCATCAATCTCTTCGATGAGACGCTTGCCGTGAGTCTTGCTATCTACAGGCCTGATAGCCGTCGTTCCCATGCCGCGTGCGGTCCGTGGCTTGGACTCAACATAGCCATTGACGTTGAGGTGATCGAGGCGGGGTGACTCGGACATGGCCTACCCCAGGCTGGCGGAGCGGCGCGCGGCAAGTGCCAGCTCAAGATCTGCTCGTGTCACCACAGCGTCCCCTCTCATGAGCGCAGCCTTAGCGGCTGACTCGGCTGCCTTGACGATATCCGCATGACTGAGTCCCTCTGTGCGTGAGGACAGCCCGGTGAACGCGACGCCCTTGGCAAGTGACCCCAGGCGCTTGCGGATGACCGCCTGGGCTTGTCTGCCACTCGGCAGCGAGTAGGTGAGGACGGCGTCGAAGCGACGGAAGAGTGCGCGATCCAGGATGGAGCGATGGTTGGTGGCCGCAACCACGATTGACTCCGGGCTCGCTTCCTCCAGGAACACCAGGAATGAGTTGAGGATGCGTCGCGCTTCGCCGACGTCGTTGCCGCTTCTGTCTCCGCCCAGGGCGTCGAACTCGTCGAAGAGGTAGACCGCGCGGTGGGTGGCGACTTCGTCAAACACTGTCCGCAGCTTGGAGGCGGTCTCACCCATGAACTTGCTGAGCAGGCTGTCTAGACGCACGGTGTACATCGGAAGTGAGAGCTCAGAGGCGATGACAGAGGCAGTCATGGTCTTGCCTGTACCGGGTGGGCCCTCGAGAAGCAGACGATGCATCGGGGTGAAGCCGTGCTCGATCAGAACGGACCGCTGCCGCTGTTCCTGGATGACCTGCGTGATCTGCTCGCCGAGCTCGGGCGAGATGACGAGATCGCGCAGCCGTACCTGTGGCTGAGAGATCTCAACCAGACCGGCGATGTCTCCCTCGGGGCGCGGAAGTGTGGCTACCGTAGCAAGGGATGAGCGTGCTCGTTGACGAGAGGAGTCGACAGCCTTCTTGATGTCAGAGGCGAGTCGGTGGTGCCCCTGGCGGGCTTCTCGAGCGGCGACCTGCAGGGCGACGGAGTAGAAGGCGTCCTCGTCACCGGAGGCGTGACTGCGCACCATGGCTGTGATGTGTGCACCGTGACCTGCCACAGATGGACTCCCTTCCATGTTCGCCTGAGTTGTCACCGTCATCGTACGGCACGCCAGTGACACATTCCCCGGTGCCGCGCTGGGATCGCTCTCACGTCCACCAGTAGATCGTGCTTGTTGCGGACGAAGTGGCTTTCGCGCTGTGTCGACTTGCCTGGCGCAGAGATGCGTCCAGGTGGGTTTATGTGGTTGCTGGGGTCAGTTGATCGGAAGAATAGGGTAGTTTTATTTCGTAGTGCTTGATCGCATCTATCGGGCTCTCGTGTAACTGCCCCACGGCGTTGCGTAACAAGTGTACTCCGTGTGCGTCAGTGAAGGCGATCTCCACGCCGGGGCGGGCGCTCATCCCGCGCCATCCTTTGGGTGCGGCGAGCTGCCATTCGCCTGGAAGGAGTGTGGTTAGTTTTCTTCTATAGTCGTCTGGATAATGTTGCCCGTTCTGCTCGTTGATGACGAAGGTTGCAACACAGCGATACGCAGGAGAAAAGGACTGGTTGCTAATGCGTATAATGTCTTCAGTCTTCTGATCTGATTTCTGGTTCGTCAGAACCCAGGCAGTGATGCGTGCCGCCTGTTCTCTTCTCTTGCCGCTGCGCCTCCACCATGCTTCCAGGGCCAAAGTGATTGTGGCGATAAGCGTTGCACCGGCGGTTCCTACTGCTCCTATCCAGGAGGCCCAGTCTTGGCTAGTCATAACTCGACTTGCGTAGGAGTTTCTGTGGGCTTTACGGGCTCTTCGCGTTTGAGGGTGTGGTAGCTGGAGCCTATTGAGTTCATAGGTGGGGTGGGTGCGTCGTTGCTTGGGTAGGGGTCGAGGTCCCCCGATGATGGGAGCTGCTACACA
>NZ_MSGO01000092.1 GCF_001929375.1 Actinomyces oris
TGAGCAGTGGGACAAGGACCGTCTGGAGGAGGCCCTCAAGACTGCTATCGTCGAGGGGCGGGGCATGCCCGACGGCGAGGGGATCAAACCGCGTCTGGCCTACGGCCCGTTGCGTGTCGCGGTGACCGGGCGACAGGTCTCTCCGCCCTTGTTCGAGTCCATGGAGATCCTCGGAAGCAGCTCCACCCTGAACAGGCTGAAGGCTCTTCGGGCCCGGCTCGGGTGACGTGACTGCAGAATCAACTGAGCCGGTGGGGCCGGGACGCGGCGCTGAGCGCGTGCGTCCCGGCCCCACCGGCCAGTGAGTGCAAAGCCGAGTGCAGGACCGCACCAGCCGTCCCGCTCTTCTGCGGGCCGCGCCGGCCGATTACATGGCTCCGGCGTCGATTCCCTGGACTCGGATACCGGCGAGAATTGTGTGCCACTGCTCTAAAGAGGCCGGTGTATCCGTTTGGCACACAAGTCCAACATTCAGGACGTATCCCTCTTTTCCGACGGTCCTGCTAAAACGATATCCCACGACAGGTGTATTCGGGGCGTTAGAGAAGTTGACGTTACCGCTGAATCCCACCTCGTAACCGGGAATCGTTCCGTTGTCGTCGCGCACTGCTTCGACAGGGGAAGGGGTGCCGGTGGTCTGATAGGCTGTGTAGTCGTCAGTCTTAAGCGATACGTCAGTCATCGACTGCAGCCCGTCGATGGGGTGGGGCGTGAAATACTCTTCCGAGACGTATTGGCTGATGTACCCCTGACAGACCTGCCCGTTGGTGAACTGGTATCCCTCGATGTGGACAGTATCGGAGTTCTTACTGGTGTTGGCCAGGTTGTCGTTTCGGGACCAGATGGAGGTGTCTTCGTTGGTGAAGGTGACTGACGGTGGAGACCATGTGGCGGCCGCAGAGGGGGTGGCGGACGGCGTCTTCGACGGCGTCGGGCGAGGTGTCTCGGATGGTTCTGAGTCGGAGGCGCTGGCCTCGGCGGAGGCGCCGGCGGGCTCGACGCTCAGCTGCCCCTTGTGGGCGGGGCCGCAGGCGCTCAGCGCCAGGCTGGCTGCGAGGCACATTCCCAGGGCGAGGCGACGAGCTCTGGAGGGGGTGCGGGCGAGGAACATCTGGCGGTGGTGCGGTGCTGGATGAGGCAATGCGGCTCTCCTGGCCTCGAGTTTTCATCGTTG
>NZ_MSGO01000093.1 GCF_001929375.1 Actinomyces oris
CGATGAAAGATCGAGGCTAGCAAAGATGAGCGAAGACCAATGCAAATTCTGCCGCTCAGCAGTCGACAATGCGACGAGTCTCCATAACGCAGGGGGGGTGGAACGACAAGTGGGAACAAGAGATTACGAACATCAGGTATTACGAGAAACTTGAAGGATACGACTTCAATAGGGTTGAAGTTACCGTGAGTCGCCAAACGATTACATCCCACCCAGGAGGCGGGGCTGCCGCCGAGACAGCAAGCCCGATTGAAAATGAGACACTAGACTTTGCCATACGCTACATCGATGGTCGTTGGTTAATTGGCGGAGTAAGGGTTGAACAAAAATGAGTCGCTGCGCCATTGTTTTAACTATCGCCTTAGCCTCAACCTTTCTAGCAGCCAATGGAAGCAACTCCCTGGCGTTACCTTCCGAAACAAAAGGAAGTTACAATGTCGAGAACCAGGACAACATCCCGACTGTCCGTGGAGAAAAAAGCGAGACCATCACCCAAGAAGGCCCATCGGATTCTGGTGGTCCTCCGTCTCAGGAGCATCCATCTGTGACGGCCTCGGATCCGTCGATGTGGGAGGAGCAGTCTCACCGGGAGTGCTCGCCCGAGAAGGACGCGTACGGGCTGGATAAGTACAAGTGCAACCTGGCCAACCTCCACCGCCCCACCCAACCCGACCAACCCACCGGCACCGACCCCCGCACGGTCACGATCACCACTCGTCAGGCTGCGACGTTGATTGCTCAGGGCTCGGGTATCACGCGCCAGCCCCCGGGACCCAAGGTCGTGATCTCCATGGCCTTCATCGTCTACACCAACCCCGCCGTGCGCTACCAGACCACCACCATCCTGGGCACTGCGATCGAGGTGGAGTTCACCCCCGTGTCCTACACCTGGAACTGGGGAGACGGCACCACCACAACCACCACCGACCCCGGAGCCCCCTACCCCAACCAGACGGTGACCCACCGCTACCAGCACACCGCCACCG
>NZ_MSGO01000094.1 GCF_001929375.1 Actinomyces oris
ACCTCACACTCATCATTATAGATTCGGGAAGCCGGGGTACTCCGTTATCCTTCTCTCATGGTTCAGTTGGATTCAGCGCACGATGACACCTTCCGTGACAAGGCAACTTGGATGCATTGCGGAGTACCAACCTGGGCTTGGGAATTCCCCGAGCTCCATCTACTCAAGAATGATGTAGCACCATCCCCAGAGGCGGGTGGGCCTGGATATCGTGAGCTTTTTCGAACTGCGTGCTCACTTAGGTGTCTCGAGTACCTGTGGGCGGGATCAGAGGAGGACTACACCGCGTTCGTCAGGGGGCAACCGTCAAGCAGAACCACTCTGACGAAAGAGCGTTTTCGTTCGCTTCATCACTGGGTGAAAAATATCCTCGTAGACGACAGTGGCCTCATGGGCATGCGTTACCTGATGCTGGTGCATGACGCTGGAAAGTGCGCGGCGGTGGTAAAGATGACACAAGACGCAGGTCTCGACTGGACCGATCACGACGACTTGCTGCGCTGTGTGATGAAGACTCCGCGGC
>NZ_MSGO01000095.1 GCF_001929375.1 Actinomyces oris
CCATCCCCCTCCACCCCACAACAGGCGCCGAATCCCCGACCAGGGCTCGTCGGCATTCCACAACGCGGTAACCCCCACCTCAGAGCCCACTCGCCACCTCCCTTCGAAACGAGACCGGTCAGCATGCCCTTCCCCGCCTTCGACACTCAGACATCCTTCACATGGCACCCCACGCGACGCACCCACCTGCTCCACGCGGCGATCGCACTCTTCCTGGCCTGCATCTGGCCCCTCCTGGGAGGAGCCATGACCCCGAGCGTGCTCGCAGTCAACATCGCCGCAGCCGCATCCATCCCCCTCGCCTCGCGCTACCCCGCCATCGGCGCCACCACCAGCCTCATCCTGTGCTGGATCTCCCTGGCCATTCCGGACCCCGTAGGCATCATCGCCCCATCCATCCCATCCGGAATCGCCGCAATGCTCCTCGCCAGAAACCACCCACGCGGCATGGCTTACTTCCTACTTGCAATATCAGTCTTCCTCCATGTCTTCTACACCCCCACGCGCTGGATCGACGGGTTCACATGGCCGGCGGTGGTGGGTGTTCCTTGTGTGGTGGTCGGTG